>NZ_PDCP01000048.1 GCF_002553505.1 Mycolicibacterium agri
GGGCAATGCTCCGCGACCACGCCGTCTACCAGCCCACAACTACTGCTGCGGCCGCTTGACAACGTCATTGAGAATCTCCTTGACCCTTCGAGCTCAGTGTTGCGACGTGCCGCCAGGACGACTCTGCCTTTTCGACGATTTTGTTTCGCCGACGGGGTCACGGACACGCTCCTTGGTCCCGTTGGTTAATCTTGAGCCGCCGGTGTCGATGTGAATGTGAATCCGACCAGGTCTCCGTCCAACGGTATAGCCGGGTGCGCCGCGGTTTTCCGCGGAAAACCAATGTCGCACAATCTGACTGACCGAAAGTGTGATCTGCGACACAGTTTGATGACATCGATGGGATCTGAAGTTCCAAGTCCCGCTTGTGTTGTGGTGGCCGGTGTTGCATTTCGTAACTGACACCTTCCGGCTCCACTGCACGTCAGGCTGCTGCGGGCTTTCCTGTGATGGGAACCTTTCCACCAGAGGGAAATTGGCGCGTGCCACGGCTGCTCCGGACTGGATAGATGCCTAGACACGCGCAGATCCCGGCTACCGCAACTGCCTCAAGTAACGGTTTAGCTTCAGGCCATGCCGGTGCTCTACCGGCAATTGACCGGAGGCGGGCAATGGATAGACCTCAAACCAGGTTGCGGGAGCGGATCCGGGTCGAGCTGCGACTGCCACCTCATGTCGCCGAGATGATCTACGAGAGTGCCCAGCACTGGGATGTCTCTTTGTCCGAGGCCGGTTCACGCCTAATCCAGATTGGCCACGATGGCCGCGGTATCGACGCTACGGACCTGCCCAGCTAGACCGCGCGTGGCCTGACTAGCGCCTGCCATCCAGCTGAGCACCCACAAAGTGAGGAGGAAGAACTACCCGAAACTGTTGATATAAGGCACTTTTCGTCGGAGATCCCTCAAGAAACGGGAAAAGCCGGGCGGCAACCCGGCTCTCCGTCCGCCGCAAATCGCGGCGACCTCGTTCTCTCGGAACCTCGGCAGATCCCTTTAAGGAGGAACTTTGTTCATTTCATCGTGTTCGCATACGCATGTCAACGGGTGTACCGGTGTGTCGCGGAGCGTGTGCTGATGGGCCGCCACGGAGCCATGGCCTCCTCCGCCGAAGACCCGAAGCCGGCGAAGCCAGCCGGCACCGCCCGCCATGGAGCTGACAGTCAACGTCATGTGCTTGCGCCGTTTCACCACGACGTCGACGAAGAGCGTTATCGAGTTTTGACGGACCTCGCGATTAGGGGCGTTGATCCGCGCTACGTTGGACCCGCACTGGAATCGGCCAAACGCCTGTGGTGTCGTCTCCGCGGTTTTGCGCTGTCCACCGACCGAATTTCGGCTGCGCATCTCGCGCGGTATCTGGCATTTGAGGCCGAACGGGTCGGCACTTTCGATTACCGAACTGCGTTGCGCCGGGCCAACGTCGACCGGTATCTCATGGATGTTGCGATGAGGCGGACCAACCGGTCCATGCGCACCATCAGATGGATCCTGTATGACGCCGGCCGACTTGTGCACCCCCGGGAGTACCCCGAGGCACGCACCCTGCCGGCCCCGCGGACAAAGAGAATCGCCGCGGCATCGGCACAGGACATTCGTGATTGGTACGCCCTGGCTCCGACGCTGCCTCAATGGCTTCGACGACGCCTTATGCTCCTGCTGGACCTCTGTTACGGGGCCGGCGCGCGCCCGCCCGACTTCAAAGTCCTGCGGGGCACCTCCATCACAAGTGAGACCATCGACGGCCGAGAACTCGCCATCGTGCGACTGCGCAACACAGCTGGCGGAACCAGGCTCGTCCCGGTCACCGATTCAGACATTTCCCGCCGCCTCTTGGATCTTGCGCACAGCAAAGGATCTGACTACCTGTTGCCGGCGGCGAAGGGACAAGTGGAACGCAACGCGACCGACCGCATCGGTGAGCAACTCCGCGCTCGCAGTCACGGAAACATCAACGCCGCCGCGCTGCGCAACCGGTGGATCCTCGATCTCGCCGAACGCGTCCCAGCAGCACTGCTTCTGCAACTCGCCGACGTGGTCGACGTCCAAGTCCTCGCAGACCAACGGGATCAACTACCCACCTACGGCCTTCATCGTGCGATCGCGCTCATGACGGAAAGCTGAACCGTGATCACCGACTTCGAGAACTCATACCGACTGTCAGACAACCTCTTTCGTGAAGCGAAAGTCATCATCGAACGATCGAAGGCGGCCGAGATGATCGACGACTTCCATGACCAGCACCGCGGCACCGGCGGACAGAACTGCAACGGCATTGCTTACACCATCTCCGCCGTCCTGGTCGCCGCCCTGGGACTGCTGATGCTCGGGCGAACCCCGACCTACAAAGCCATCCAGCAAGCCATCGGCGACCTCACCTCGCGACAACTCGCCGAAGTCGGCATGGCTGGACAAGACACCTCCCGCATCTTCGCCGACCGCGCCGAGCAACGCCGCGAGCGAACACGCTTCGTCGCCTGGCTCAACCGCCGCCTCGCCCCACTCGATCCCAGCCCCGACCAACCCGCACGACGAATCACCAACGCCGAACACCGACGCATCATCGCCCACCGCAGCACCGAACAACGCGCAGCCAGCCTGGAAGCCGCCGAACGCTTGCGCACGGTCATTAACCGCATCGTCTTCGGGTCCATCATCGATCCGAAGCCTCAAGACGCCGTCGGTGACATCGTGGCCGAGGAGACGATCTTCGATCTCGCCGGTCCCTCAGCAGGGCTGGGGATCAGATCCGACAAACACCGCGCGGCCGCATACTTCGGCAGCTACTACTCCCGCGACAAACACTCCACCACTGTGCACCAAGACGCCAGCGGCGGCGGAAAGCGAGGCTTCGGCATCGGACTGACCGCCGTCATACGCATCGGACCACCCGACCAACTTCATGCCGTGGCCCCCGTCATCATCGGGATGGACGTCCATCCACCCACCTCTGGCAGCACCGACGGGCTCGCCGTCGCCATCACTCACGCCAAACGAAACGGCCTCGACACTCGACGAGCGGGACGAGCACGCCTGCCCCGCCTCACAGTCGACATGGGCTACAACCCGAAGAAGGGCTTCGCACGCCTCATGCTCGACCAGCAGTACACCGCCGTCGTGCGGTACCCCCAGCACTGGACACTCACCGACACCTCGGCCAACCCACCCGGCACCACCGCAGACACGCCGCCGGGACCCATCCAGTTCGCCGGCTCGTTCTACTGCCCGGCCGCCGCCGAACTGCTTGCCCAGCACCACATGCCCAAGACCCGAGACCTGCTCAAAGATGATGGGTGGGAGGCCCACGACCGCCGCCTGGCCGGTGTCCTGCCCTTCCTGATGGGGCTGAACTCCCGACCGAGACTTAGCCGACCACGCGGACGCCCACCCCTGGGGGTCGAACCACGGTTCGACGTCAAGGTGGAGCAAGTCTGCCCGGCGGTGCAGCTGCGGGTCCGATGCCCACTCAAACCGGCTTCAATGACGCGTGCAGCCTTCGGCGCCCCGACGGCGACGCCGACTTGGCACGCAGGCGACCGGCAATGCTGCGCCCAGTCGATCGTCACCGTCACCCTGACACCCAGTCAGCTCAGCAAGGCGCAATGGGGACCGGTCGGCGGGAGTTGGGAACACACGCTGTACTTCGAGGCAGCCCGCGCTCGAACGGAGCAGACCTTTAGCATCCTGAAGTCGGCCCACGTCACCAAGCTGGTCGATCTCAAGTGGGGGCCCCGACGCGAACCCATGGTCAAGCTTCTGTTGGCGCTCGCCGTGGCCAGCACCAATCACCGCATCCAGAAGACCTACCGGTCACGCCGGGCCCGCGAAGAATCCATCGACGTCCGTTGGCGCCAACTTCGCCACCACCTCGGACACGAACCCGCAAAGACACCGCCCCTGACCTGACGAGATTCAACCGAAGCGGGCCGTGCGAACATCGCGTCGGCCCGCTGCGGCATGTCCGAGGCGCCAGATAAATCCCGGCCAAAAATTACCTGTCAAGGGAAGGTCGCCGACAGCGCCGTCTCCCGCGGCAGATCCGCGACCCTGCATCGGCGCGGAACTCGCACAAGGAGCCGGTGGCTGGCCTCATCAGCCCGCACCGCAGTGTCATCCAGTACGCGCTGCGTGCGCCGGATAAATCGCTGGAGATTCCGCAGAAAACCGCTGGAACCGATTTCGCAAAGGGCACTCTGAACAGCTGAAACGTACCGCACACCAATGAGCGTCCTTTAGCGCTCTGTACTGGCGCTGTAGTGCGCCAACCCGTTGACTTTGCGCCTACGGCGCACACCTCTCGTTCTTCTTCGCCAAGGGCGCAATGTCAATCCCGGGCGGTCAGGACTGCACGGTGCTGTCCGCGACGCCGTGATACTGCGGGACTCCGCGCTCCCGGAAGCGGCGGCCGGTGATCCTCTCGGTGCGGATCCGCACGAAGTGGTCGCGACGCCCTTCGACCCACGGCTCGACGAACGTTCCGGCCACTTCGACCAGGTGGTCGATGTCGGTGACCGGCTCGGCATGCCCGATGACCACGACACTCCAGCCGTTACGCAGGTCGGGGTCGAGCTCGTCGGCCTCGAACGCCACCACCTGATTGCGCGTCGCGGCGGCCAGCTTCGGTCCACCGGCCACGCGGATCACCACGTCGTCGTGCCACAGTCGGAAGTTCACCGGCTGCACGGCGGGCAGCGCGTCTTCGGTGAAGACCAGGCGACCGACCCGCACCGTGGCCAGCAGATCGAGGCACTGTCGGCGATTGAGCTCGTCGAGCGGTTGGCCTTTGGTCATCGTCATCCTCCCTGTACCAGTGCCAGAGTGCCGACCGGAGTAGAACGCCAATGGCCCGACGCCAATCCGGTCAAACGGGTGATTGCCCGGCGGATGCCGCCGGCTATTTCCTCGACGTCAGGTGCGGCGTCGTAGTCGCCGATGATGCCGAAAGCCAGGTGATCGGCGTAGCTCAGGATCGCGATGCCGGTCCGCAGTTGCAGCGCCAGCGGCGGAACCGGCAGCAGTCGCACGACCTCCCGCCCCGCGATGCGTATCCGCCTGCGGGGTCCGGGCACGTTCGTCGCCAGCGTGACGATTCCGCGCTGCGGCAGCCGGGTCAGCGCCCGCACGGTCCACGCGGTGAGGGGGAAGGGCAGAGCGTTGGCGGCCGCGAGCAGCACGTTGCCCGCCTGCCGCTGGCCGCTGCCTTTGGCCTTGGTGAGCCGGGCGTGCACCTTCTTCAACTGCTCGACCGGGTCGGCCTTGTCGACGGGGAGGTACGGCAGCATCACCGATACGCGGTTGTCGGTCTTCCCGGTCGCATCGCTCGACCGCACCGACACCGGCACCAGCGTCCGCAGTGAGTTCGGTGCCAGGCTCTCGCCGCGTTGCAATAGCATCGTTCGGTAGCTGTCCGTAATGGCCGCTAGCGCAACGTCATTGACGGTCACCCCGAATCGGGCGCCGATCCGTTCGACGTCGGACAACGAGACCTCGACGGCGGCGAAGCGCCGCATGTCGGTCACCGGGCCGGTCAACGACGACGCGGCAGCGGGACGCAGCAGGCCATCGACCAGTTCGAGTGCACCCTGGACGACTTGTGTCGCAGCCGACGTCACCCCCCGAGACGTCCGCCACGCCAAGCTCACCCAGTCGATCGGGTTGAGGGGGAGCGCCGGCAGCCGCGACGCAGAACGCCTCGGCCGGGCCGGGTGGATTCCGGTGCCGAATATCTCGCCGCCGCGGTCGTCGGCCAGCTGAGTGAGCAGCCTTGTCGCGGCGACCCCGTCGGCGATGCAGTGGTGGACTTTCATCAAGATCGCCCAACGGTGATGCACGAGCCCGTCGACGACCCAGCATTCCCAGAGCGGGCGTTCGCGATCCAGCCGGCGCTCCATCACCTCGGCAACCCAGCGGAACAGCGCCTCGTCGTCGCCTGGCCTCGGCAGGGCCGCGCGCCGCACATGATGAAAGACGTCGAACGCGTCGTCGTCCGCCCACCGTGGAGCACCGAGGTCGAGCGGCTGGGTGTGCAGCACCTGCCTGAACCGCGGCACCGCACGGATGCGGTCGGCCAGGTCGGCGGCCAGCGAGTCGAAGTCGGGCATCGGCCCGGCCAGCACCGCGACGGCACCGATGGCAAGGCTGACGTGCGGGTCGGAGTCTTCGGCCTCGAGGAATCCCGCATCCAGCGTCGTCAACTGCTCCATGTCTCCACTCTTCGTGGTCAATGACCGCCGCAGTAGAGACATAGGTCCCTTTTTCTTTGCGGGGTCCCTTTTTCTTTGTGTGGCCCGGCAGATTCGGCCTGCTCGTTCGGCGGCGGTGGAAAGATCGCGTGCGTGGCGGCGGCGAGGCCCGAGTCGGCACGGTCTTTCGGACTCCGGACGACCCGAATGGATGTTCAGCGACGGCGTATTCGCGATCGCTATCACGCTGCTGGTGCTCGACATCGGTGTGCCCGACGGGTCGGGCGACGATCTGCTGGGTGCGGTGGCCGACGAGTGGCCGTCGTATCTGGCCTACCTGGTGAGCTTCTCGACGATCGGCGCGGTGTGGCTGGTGCACTCGGTGATCACCGAGTGCCTCGACCGCGCGACGCCCGCCTTGATCCGGGTGAATCTGCTGCTGCTGATGGTCGTCTCGGCGCTGCCGTTCCCGACGCGGCTGCTGGCCGACTACATCGGCGACGTCGATTCGCGGCGGGTGGCGGCGACGATCTACGGCCTGAACCTGCTTCTGGTGGCGCTGGTGGTGTCGGTCTTGTGGCGATATGCCGTGCGGCAGAGGCTGATTCGGCCAGATGTGGCCGACGAGGATGTCCGCCTTATCACGAAGAGGCTGACGCCGGGGCTGGCCGGCTACCTGGTGTTGATCGCGACGGGGTTGTTCCTTCCGCTGGTGGCGGTGTTCGGCTACCTGGCGATCGCGGTGTATTTCATCGTGCCGTTCGGCGCGCTGAGGCGGGCGCGAACGTGACGCCTCACCAGCCGCGGCGGCGCGGGTGCGAGCCGACCAGTTCCTTGCTGTCGTCGCGGCTGCGGTAGACGATGTAGGGCCGGAACAGATAGGCCACCGGCGCGCTGAATACGTGCACGAGGCGGGTGAAGGGCCACAGGCAGAACAGCACGAGCGCGATCGTGACGTGGATGTGGAACCACGCCGGCGCCTGCGCCATCAGATCGCCGCGCGGCTGCAGTATCCAGATCGACCGGAACCACGGCGACACGGTCTGGCGGTAGTCGTGCTCCGCGCCCACCGGTGTGGCGCCGATCAGCGTGCACGCCAGGCCCGCGAGGATCGCCATCACAAGCACGGCGTACATCACCTTGTCGTTGAGCGTGGTCGCCATGAACACCGGCCCGGTGGTGCGGCGGCGGTACACCAGCAGCGCGATGCCTGCCAGTGTGGTGACTCCGGCGATCCCGCCGAGCACCAGCGCCTGAACGTGGTAGGCGTGTTCGCTCAAGCCCATTGCGTTGGTCCAGGATTCCGGGATCACCAGGCCGATGATGTGGCCGACGATGACGACCAGAATGCCGAAGTGGAACATCGGGCTGCCGATTCTCAGCAGCCGTGACTCGTACAGCTGCGACGACCGCGTCGTCCAGCCGAACTTGTCGTAGCGGTATCGCCACCAGGTGCCCAGCGCCAGCACGACCAGCGCCACGTAAGGCGCCACGTCCCAGTAGATCTCCAAGCCGGTCATCTCAACCTCCGTGTGCGCGCCGCGGCGGCACGGTCAGTGTGAACGGTTGTAAGCCGACGGCTTCGGCCGGCGGACCGCTGGCCAGCAGACGCCGTACGCGTGATGCGTCGGTGTCAGTGCCGGCAGGCAGCGTCGCCAGCACCGCGGCGACGGCATGCGCATACGGCGAATCCGCGTCGGCGAGTGCCTTGTGAAGCACGTCGATCGGTACCCGGTGCTCAACCAGCAGGCGACGACCGAGCGCCGGGTCGACGGTGGCGGCGAACTCCAGCACCACCGGCAGATGGTCGGGTGCTTCGCCGGCGGGAGGCGCGGTCCCGGCGGCGCGGTAGGCCCGGACGAACGCCAGCATCGCCGCCCCGCGGTTGCGGGTGTCGCCTGCGGTCCAGTACGTCAGATACATGGTGGTGGCTCGCCGCATGTCGAAGGTATCGACGTAGTTCTGCGTGGCTCGCAGCGGGTCCAGCCGGCGCACAGCGGCCAGCGTTGCTGAAAGGTCCTCGGCTGCTGGCGCTTTCACGTGCGACAGCAATTCCGCGGCGGTGTCCAGCCGGTCGGCGTGCGGATAACTCAGCAGCAGCGACGCGCACTGCCACACCAGCCTGTCCTGCAGGTCGGGCCGGGTGCGCGAGCGCAGCCTCATCGACCGTCTCCGTTCTGCGGGAACATGCCCGCGGGGGTGCCGCGGCCGTCCCAGTTGAGCAGGTTGACCCGCGACGGGTGCGATTCGTTGGCGGCCATCCCGCCGTGCGTCTGGCGTTGCCGCAGCGCATGGAAGGTCTCCACTGCCACCGGCACAGGGCCGCCGCTGGCCTCACCGAACGGTCCGGACTCGTACATGCCGGGGCCGCCGTCGAAATCCAACGAGCAACCGGGCTCCTCCACGTCGTGCGGGGCGACGTTGTAGGCCGTCGGAATGACATAGCGCTCTTCGTATTTCGCCAACGCCAGCAGCCGGTACATCTCGTAGATCTGCTCTTCGGTCATGCCGACCGCTTCCGGGATGTGCGGTTGGGTTTCGCGGCCCAGGTTGATGTCGCGCATGTAGGAGCGCATCGCGGCAAGCCGGCGCAGAACCGCTTCCACAACGGCGGTGTCGCCTGCGGTGAACAGTTCGGCGAGGTACTGGATCGGGATGCGCAGCGCCTCCAGCGCGCCGAACAGGTTGCTCAGGTCTTCGCCGTCGTGCCCGTCGCGGCTGACCGCGTCGACCACCGGGGACAGCGGCGGGATGTACCAGACCATCGGCACGGTGCGGAATTCCGGATGCAGCGGCAGCGCCACCCGGTAGGTGTTGATCAGCGCGTACACCGGGGAGCGCTGCGCGGCCTCGATCCACTCGTCGGAGATGCCTTCGGCGCGGGCACCCGCAATCACCTGCGGATCGGTCGGGTCGAGCAGGATCTGCCGGTGCGCCTCGTACAGGTCGGTGTCGTCCGGCACCGACGCGGCCTCGAGCACCCGGTCGACGTCGTAGAACACCAGGCCGAGGTAGCGCAGCCGCCCGACGCAGGTTTCCGAGCACACCGTCGGCATGCCCACCTCGATGCGCGGATAGCACAGCGTGCACTTCTCGGCCTTGCCGGTCTTGTGGTTGAAGTACACCTTCTTGTAGGGGCAGCCGGACACGCACATCCGCCAGCCGCGGCACCGGTCCTGGTCGACCAGCACGATGCCGTCCTCGGTGCGCTTGTACATCGCGCCCGACGGGCATGACGCCACGCACGACGGGTTGAGGCAGTGCTCGCAGATCCGCGGCAGGTAGAACATGAACGTCTGCTCGAGTTCCAGGCGGACCTGCTCGTTGACCTTCTTCAACACGGGGTCGCCGGGCACGATCTCCGGCGAGCCGCCCAGGTCGTCGTCCCAGTTCGCCGACCACGACACCTTCATCGGCTCGCCGCTGATCAGGCTGCGCGGCGGCGCCACCGGCATGTGCTCGCCGAGCGGGGCGGAGGTGAGGTTCTCGTAGTCGTAGGTCCACGGCTCGTAGTAGTCGTCGATGCTGGGCAGCATCGGGTTGGCGAAGATCCGCAGCAGCTTGTGCAGGCGACCGCCGTCGCGCAGCCGCAGCCGTCCCTTGCGATCGCGAATCCAGCCGCCGTGCCACCGCTCCTGGTCCTCGTAGGTGCGCGGATAGCCCTGCCCGGGACGGGTTTCCACGTTGTTGAACCACACGTACTCGGTGCCGGCCCGGTTGGTCCACGCCTGCTTGCAGGTCACCGAACAGGTGTGGCAGCCGATGCACTTGTCGAGGTTCATCACCATCGCCATCTGGGCCATGACCTTCACTGGTAGGTCACCTCCTGGCTGCGGCGGCGCACCACCGTCACCTCGTCGCGCTGATTGCCGGTCGGTCCGAGATAGTTGAAGGCGAACGCGTTCTGCGCGTATCCACCGGCCAGATGGCTGGGCTTGATCAACAGCCGGGTCAGCGTGTTGTGGATGCCGCCACGCAGGCCCGTGGTCTCCGACAGCGGCACGTCGATGGTGCGCTCCTGGACGTGGTAGACGAACACCACGCCCTCGGGCATCCGGTGCGACACGATCGCCCGGCACACCAGCACGCCGTTGCGGTTGACCGCCTCGACCCAATCATTGTCGCGGACATCGATTTTCGCCGCGTCGGCCGGACTCATCCACATCGTCGGGCCGCCCCGCGACAGCGACAGCATCAGCAGGTTGTCCTGATACTCGGAGTGAATCGACCACTTCGAGTGCGGCGTCAGGTAGCGCACCGTCAGCCCGATCCCGTCGCGGGCGTCACCGACCTGCGGTTCACCGAACAGCCGCTGCATGTCCAGCGGCGGACGGTACGTCGGCAGCTGCTCGCCGAGTTCCTCCAGCCAGTCGTGGTCGAGGTAGAAGTGCATGCGGCCGGTCAACGTGTGAAAAGGCTTGAGTTCCTCGATGTTCACTGTGAACGGCGCATAGCGGCGCCCGCCGGTCTCGCTGCCCGACCACTCCGGGCTGGTGATCACCGGCACGGGCCGGGCTGCGGCGTCGGCGTAGGTGATGCGGCGCTCCTCGCTGCCTTCGGCCAGGTGCACCAGGTGGCGGCCGGTGCGTTTCTCCAATTCCCGAAAGCCCTCGACGGCGAGGCGGCCGTTGGAGGTGCCCGACAGCGCCAGGATCACGTCGGCCATCCGCTCGTCGGTGGTGATGGCCGGGCGGCCTTGCGCCGGACCGGATTTCGCCACCCCGAATTTGGCGGCGAGCTCGCCCACCTCACGTTCAGGATGGGTGGTGACGGCCTTCGTCGTCACGCCGAGTTGCTCGACCAGCGGGCCGAGCGTTGCCCATTTGTCGGCGATCGCGGTGTAGTCGCGTTCGACCACCGCCACCGGGCCCATTGTCTTGCCCGGCACCGGGACCGCAGCCGAAGTACGCCAATCGTTCTCGCTGCCATGGGGATAGGCCATCGCCTGCGGCGTGTCGTGCTGCAGCGCGCCGACGACGATGTCGGTGCGAACGCCCAGGTGGTTCTTCGCCAGTGCGCTGAACGCGCGCGCTATCGCGCCGAAAGCCTCGAAGTCGGAATGGGTTTCCCACGGTGGGTCGATCGCGGGGGTGAACGCGTGCACGTAGGGGTGCATGTCGGTGCTGGACAGGTCCGCCTTCTCGTACCAGGTCGCGGCGGGCAGCACGACGTCCGACAGCAGCGTCGTCGACGTCATCCGGAAGTCGATCGACATCAGCAGATCGAGCTTGCCCTCGGGAATCTCGTCGCGCCAGGTCACGTCGTTGGGTCGCAGGCCCTCGGCAGTCGGCTTCGCCTGCAGGTTGCTGTCGGTGCCGAGCAGGTGGCGCAGGAAGTACTCGTTGCCCTTGCTCGACGAGCCCAGCAGGTTCGCCCGCCAGATGTTCAACACCCGCGGCCAGTTCGCCGGATCGTCGGGATCAGTGACGGCGAGCTTCAGCTTGCCGGACGCCAATTGCTCTGCGACGTAAGCTCCTATCTCCGACTTGTCGCGGCCCGCGGCGAGCGCCTCGTCGGCGACGTCGAGGCTGGAGCGGTCGAACTGCGGGTAGAACGGGCTCCAGCCCATCGCGGCCGCCGACGCGAGCACGTCCATCGTGTGCTTGTTGCGGAACCGGCCGCGGCCCAGCGGGCTGGCCAAGGCGTCGGCCCGGTAGCCGTCGTAGCGCCACTGGTCGGTGTGCGCATACCAGTACGAGGTGCCTGCCATCTGCCGCGGTGGACGTGACCAGTCGGTGGCCATCGCCATCGTCGCCCAGCCGGTGACCGGTCGGCACTTCTCCTGACCGACGTAATGGGCCCAGCCGCCGCCGTTTCGACCCATCGAGCCGGTCAACAGCAGCAGCGCCAGGACGGCGCGGTAGGTCGCGTCGCCGTGGAACCACTGGCAGATGCCTGCGCCCATGATGATCATCGAGCGGCCGCCGGATTCCTCTGCGTTGCGGGCGAATTCCTTGGCGATGCGTTCGGCCTGTGCGGCCGCCACCCCGGTGATCGGCTCCTGCCACGCCGGGGTGTAGGGGTGGGTGGCGTCGTCGTATCCGGTCGGCCAGTCGCCGGGCAGGCCGGGGCGGGCCACGCCGTAGTGCGCCAGCATCAGGTCGAACACCGTGCACACCAGGTGCTCGCCGACCCGCCGCACCGGCACACCGCGGGCGAGTACCTCGCCGTGACCGTCGGCGGTGTCGAAGCGCGGCAACTGGATCAGCGCCGTCTCGCCGCCGGCCTCGTGGCGCGCGACGGTCAACGCGGGGGTCAGCCCGCCGAGGTCCAGATTCCACTTGCCGACGCCGTCGTCACCGAAGCGGAACCCCAGCGATCCGTGCGGCACGGCCACGTCGTCGGTTTTGCCGTCGAGCAGAACCGGTTTGAAGGCGGCGTTCTCTGTCGTGTGGCCGAGATCGGCGGCGGTGAGGTTCTTGCCAGGCACCAACGCGCCGTCGCGCTGCTCCAGCTTCACCAGGAACGGCAGGTCGGTGTAACTGCGCACGTAGTCGACGAAGAACGGGACCCGTTGGTGCACAAAGCATTCAGAGAGGATGACGTGGCCCATCGCCATCGCCAGCGCGCCGTCGGCGCCTGCCGCGCACGGCATCCACTCGTCGGCGAACTTGGTGTTGTCGGCGTAGTCGGGGCTGACCGAGACGACCTTGGTGCCGCGGTAGCGGACCTCGACCATCCAATGCGCGTCGGGCGTGCGGGTGACCGGGACGTTGGAACCCCACATCATCAGATACGTGGCGTCCCACCAGTCGCCGGACTCGGGCACGTCGGTCTGGTCGCCGAACACCTGCGGCGAGGCCACCGGCAGGTCGGCGTACCAGTCGTAGAACGACGTCATCGCCCCGCCGATCAACTCCACGAACCGCGACCCGGCGGCGTGGCTGACCATCGACATGGCCGGAATCGGCGAGAAGCCTGCGACGCGGTCCGGCCCGTAGGTCTTGATCGTGTGCACGTGCGCGGCGGCGATCATCTCGGTGGCCTCGGCCCAGCTCACCCGCACCAGGCCACCCTTGCCGCGGGCGCGCTGATAGCGGCGGCGGCGCTCCGGACCGCTCTGAATGTCGGCCCACGCCAGCACCGGATCGCCAAGCCGGGCCTTGGCTTCCCGGTACATCTCGACCAGCAGGCCGCGGGCGTACGGGTAGCGAACCCGGGTGGGGGAGTAGGTGTACCAGGAGAACGCGGCGCCGCGGGGACAACCGCGGGGTTCGTACTCCGGGCGGTCCGGGCCGACGGACGGGTAGTCGGTCTCCTGCGTCTCCCAGGTGATGATGCCGTCCTTGACGTAGATCTTCCACGAGCACGACCCGGTGCAGTTCACCCCGTGCGTGGAGCGCACCACTTTGTCGTGGCTCCACCGGTCGCGGTAGAACACGTCGCCGTCGCGGCCGCCGCGGCGGGTGACGGTGCGGAGGTCGGCGGAGAACTCGCCGGGGGTGAAGAACCGTCCGCTGCGCTCGAGCAGCTCCTCGATCGGGCCGCCGATGCGCGCAGGACTGGTCACGTCGACGCCTCCTTCGGTTGGGGTTCGTGGGCATGCAGCCGTATCGCGGTGTAGAAGAACGCCAGCAGCGCCGTCGCCACCAGCAACAGCAGCCCGATCGTGTAGTTGTTGTCGGCGGCGTTGTACGTCGCGCCCATCACCAGCGGCGGGAAGTAGCCGCCCAATCCGCCTGCGGCGGCGACGATTCCGGTGACGGAGCCGACCGACTTGGCCGGGGCGCGGCGGGCCACCCACGCGAACACGCCGCCGGTGCCGACACCGAGGAAGACGGCCAGCGTGATGAACGTCGCCGCCGACCACACATCGGGCGGCGGCTGAAACACCGCGATGAACGCCATCAAGGCCGTGCCCGCGAACGATGCGAGCACCACATACTTCGGCGCGATGCGGTCCGACAGCGCGCCGCCGACCGGACGGGCCAACACGGCCGCCAACGCGAAAGCGGCCGTGCGGGCGCCGGCGTCGACGGGGGAGAAGCCGTAGATGTGCTTGATGTAGGTCGGCAGGTAGTTGCTGAACGCGACGAAGCCGCCGAACACGATCGCGTACAGCGCCGACATCTCCCACGTCACGCCGAGTTTGGCGGCGGCCTTGAGCTTCGGCACCACTGGATCGGTGTTCGGCGTGAACTCGGGGGAGTTGCGCATCACGACGATGCACAGCACCGCCGTCGCGGCCAGGGCCGCGGCCACGATGATGTGGGCGGGAAACAGGCCGAACCACCGCACGAAGCGCGGCGTGAAGAACGCCGACAGCGCGGTACCGACCATGCCCATGCCGAACACACCGGTGGCGAACCCGCGTCGGGCCGGCTCGTACCAGTTGTTGGCGAACGGGATGCCGACGGCGAAGATCGTGCCCGCGATGCCGAGGAAGAAGCCGAAGACCACCAGCATCGGGTAGGACCCTGCCGCGCCTGCGGCCCCGACGGCCAGCACCGGCGGGATCGATGCCAGCGAGATTGCGATGAACATGACGCGGCCGCCGTAGCGGTCGGTCAGCGCGCCGACGGCGACGCGGCCGATCGCGCCGACGAGGATGGGCGTCGCGACCAGGATCGAGGCCTCCGTGCTGGACAGCCTCAGATCGCCCGCATAGGTGGTCGACAGCGGCCCGATCATGTTCCAGGCCCAGAAGTTGATCGCCGAGACCCATGTGGCCAGCGCGAGATTCACGGGTCTGACCAAACCCGTGTCCGGCGCCGTCGCCGAGGTCACTTACCTAGACAAGCACTCGGTTGCGAGTGCGTCAGGAATTTCGGGAAAACCGCTGCTGCAGCGTGCTGTACGAGATCGCGGCCTGCGCAGTAGGCTCGCGGTCAACGACGACGAAAGCGTGACGACGATGGCCGTTTCGGTGCGCTCACTGCGGATCCTTCTCGCCGGCGCCTGCGGTGCGCTCTTTCTCGCCGCGCCTCTCGTCACCGCCGGTCAGGCGGCCGCATGCGTCAGCGGTCAGTTCGCCGATCCGTTCACCGGGCAGTGCAGCGGCGGCTACGGCAGCTATCCGAGTGTCAACGGCGTGCCGTGCATTCCGGGCAAACATCTCGGCACCTGCATCGGTTTCGTGCAGAACATGCCGCGCCCCGGTGCAACGCTCGGGCCGTAGCGTCCTAGGTTCACCGCCTTTGTGCATCTGGCGACGGTTTTCGGCGCATGTGCGTCGCGGGATTCACAAACGACCTTGATTCAGTAGCGGAAGACGTACGACGCCGCGGTGATCGCCTTGTCGCCGTTGCCCTCGTCGTGCAATGTGGCGCGCACGCCGACGGTGCCGTCGGCGCCGACGAGCGGTTGGGCCTCGACGCGGAACGGGCCGACCTTGCCGCGCGCCAGGAACATCACGTGCCCCGAGGTGCCCTGCAGGCGGTCGGTGCCGACGGCGTTGCCCGCAGCGTCGAGCGCGGTCGTCTCGAGGATGACGAACTGCGGGCCGATGTGCAGCGCCGCGTCGGGGGAGGCCACCTCCGCGGACAGCTCGGGCAGCGCCCAGTGGCCGTCGGGGCGACGGGAACCGCCGAACGCCTGCCACAAGGGCGGCAGTTCGGGGGAGTCGACGATCTCGAGCGGGACGTGGTCCATCTTCTGCAGCCCCTCGGGCGGCACGCCGATGCTGACGCCCTGCCCCTCGGTCAACGCCAGCACCCGTTCGGGGTGGTCGGCGTCGACGATGGTCGAGCGGCTGTAGGCCATCTGACTGCCCTGCTTGAGCACCTCGGTGTTGATCTCGATGCGCTGGACGTCGCGGCCGGGGTCGAGGATCTGCCCTGACCAGATGACCGGGTTGGGCACGGCTTCCAGGTCGGAGACGCCGCCGCTGTCGGGGGAGGCGATGCCCAGCACGGCCAGCAGCAGCCCGCCGGTCGGGTTGCGCATGTCACGGCGCAGCGTGACGGTTTCGTCGGGTTCGCCGTTGTCCATCGAGGCGTGGAACCGGCCGATGTAGCGGTAGCTCAACAGCCCACCCCAGCGGCGGCGGAGCTCGGCCGCGTACGCCTCGGGATCGTTGGTCAGCTCTCTGATGTCTCGCAGGATATTGGTGCTCCTCTCGTCCGCGAGCTACTTGCTCAGCACACCGTGTAAGACGAGATCGGTCAACTCCTTCGCCGCGCGGTCGGTGTTCTTCACGTGCCTCACGCATACCGCGTACCAGGCGCCGCCGGCGATCATGTCCATCAGTGTGTCGGCGGAGATGCCCCTGCGCGCCACGCCTCGTGCGGCGGCGTCGTCGACCTTGGCGGCCAGTTGACTGCGGGCCGCGGCTTCGAGCCGATCGCTGATCACCTGGCGCTGCTTGCGGTCGGCGCGCAGGTCGGCCAGGAGTCCCGGAATGGCTTCGCGCACAGCAGGATCGCGATACATGCGGATGGCGCCGGTGCAGAGCCGGGCGATCTCAGCTTCGAAATCGTCTTTCGGCGGCTCGGGGCCGAGGTCGGGGAACACCGCCTCGTGCACCAGTTGCGCCTTGCTGCTCCACCGCCGGTAGAGCGCGGGCCTGCTCACCCCCGCCGTCGCGGCGATCAGGTCGATCGTGGTCGCCGCATATCCGCGCTCGACGAGCAGCGTGCGCGTGGCCGCCAGCACCGCCGCGTCGATCGCGGGGTCGCGGCGCGAGCCCTGTCTGCGGTGTCGCGGAGTTGTCACGTCGCATTCCCTCGGTCCGGATTTGTCGTTACAGTGTGTCACGGCAATCGCGAGGAGGCGAGCATGACCGCGGGACTGTACAAGCCGCTGGCCGCCACAGGTCAGGATGGGCGTCACCTCTACACCTGTCCATTGTGTGAAGCCATGTGCGGCTTGGAGATTCAGGTCGAAGACGGCAAGGTCGCCAGCATCCGCGGCAACCGCGACGACACCTGGAGCCGCGGACACATCTGTCCGAAGGGCGCGACGCTCGGCGAATTGCACCACGACCCGGACCGAATCCGGCGCCCGATGATCAAGGTCGACGGACAGTGGCAGGAGGTCAGCTGGGACGCCGCGTTCCGGCGTTGCACCGAACTGCTGGCCCCCGTTATCGAGAGGTACGGCATCTGCGCGGTCACCTGCTACACGGGCAATCCGCTGGCGCACTCGTTCTCGCTGGGCCGCTACACCGGTGTGCTGCTCGGCATGTCGGGCATTCCGATCAGCTACTCGCCGGGCACCGTCGATCAGTGGCCGAAAAACCTGTCTTCGCATCTGATGTACGGCGGGTGGTGGACGTTCCCGGTGCCCGACATCGAACGCACCGACCTGCTCGTCGTGATGGGCGCGAACCCCGCGGCGTCGCAGGGGTCACTGCTGGCCGCGCCGGACGTGACGGGCATCATCGACGGAATCCGCAAGCGCGGCAAGGTGATTGTGATCGACCCGGTGCGCACCGCGACGGCCGCCCGCGCCGACGAATGGCTGCCGATCACTCCTGGCACCGACGCCGCGCTGCTGCTGGCGGTCGCGCACACCTTGTTCGCGGAGGATCTCGTCGACCTCGGCGCCGTCGGTCCGCACGTCGACGGGCTCGACCGGATGCGGGCGGTGGCCGCCGACTGGCCGCCGGAGCGCGTCGCGGGCGTCACCGGGATCGACGCCGGACGCATCCGCGGGTTGGCCCGCGAACTGGCCGGCACGGCGCGGGCGGTGGTCTACGGCCGGATCGGCACGTGTAACCAGGAATTCGGCAGCCTGGCCAGCTGGCTCGTCGACGTCGTCAACATCCTGTCCGGACATTTCGACGTCGAGGGCGGCGCCATGTTCCCGCGGGCCGCGGCGTGGTCGGTCACCGTGCAGCCGATCCCGGGACTGGAGGACGGCGCGCCGGAGTTCGGTCGGTTCCGCACCCGGGTGCGCGGTGCGAAGGAAGTGCTGGGCCAGGTGCCGGTGTCGTGTCTGGCCGAGGAGATCGCGACACCGGGCGAGGGCCAGATCAGGGCGCTGATCACCGTCGCGGGCAATCCGGTGCTGTCCACGCCCGCCGGGCACAAGCTCGACGAGGTGCTGCCGAGCCTCGACGCGATGATCGCCGTCGACCTGTGGCTCAACGAAACCACCCGCCACGCCGACGTGATCCTGCCCGGGCCATCACCGCTGGAGCAGCCGCACCACGACGACCTGATCCTCAACTTCGCGATCAACAGCATCGCCAACTACTCGCCGCCCGTGTTCGAACGGCCCGACCCGGATGCGCCGGAGGAGTGGGAGATCCTCATCCGGTTGACCGGGCTGTGCACCGGCACGCCGGCCGAGGACGTCGACGTCGCGGCGATCGACGACGGCTTCTTCGACTACATGGCGTTCACGAAGGGGTTCGACGGGGCCACGCTGCGCGCGCTCTACGATCGCGGCGGGCCGGAGCGGATTCTGGACTTCACCTTGCGCACAGGGCCTTTCGGCGACCGCTACGGGGAGAACCCCGACGGCCTGACGCTGGAGAAGCTCAAGGCCCAACCCAACGGCATCAACTTCGGGCCGATGATCCCGCAGGTGCCGTCGGTGCTGGGCACCTCCGACCGCAAGATCCGCCTGGCGCCGCAGTATCTGCTCGACGACCTGCCGCGGCTGGCGGCACGGCTGAACAGGGCGCCCGACGAGCTGGTGCTGGTGAGTCGGCGGCATCTGCGGTCGAACAACTCGTGGCTGCACAACGTGGCGGCGCTGATGAAGGGTACGGACAGTGCGCACGCGAGGAGCACAGGAAACAGTGCGCACGCGAGGAGCACAGGAAACAGTGCGCACGCGAGGAGCACAGGAAACAGGTGCACGTTGTTGATGCACATCGACGACGCGCAGCGCCGCGACGTGCGGACCGGTGATCTGGTCACGGTGACCTCAGCCGGAGGGCAGATCGAGGTGCCCGTCGAGGTGACCGATGCAATCAAGCCCGGCGTGGTGTCGATGCCGCACGGCTGGGGCCACGGCAAGGACGGCACCAGGCTGACCATCGCCAACGGGTCACCAGGGGTGAACACCAACGTGCTGTCGCCGCCCACGTTCATCGACGAGCCGTCGGGCAATGGGGCACTGAACGGGATACCGGTGGCGGTCGACCCGGTGCGGGCCTGAGAGTATTCGTCTCGTGGGCAAGAACGAGCGAGCGAAGATCGTCATGTCGGACGAGGAGATCGCCGAATTCGTCGAACGCAGCCGCACCGCGACCATGGCCACCGTGCTGCCGGACGGGCGACCACACCTGGTCGCGATGTGGTACGCCGTTCTCGACGGCGAGATCTGGTTCGAGACGAAGGCGAAGTCGCAGAAGGCGGTGAACCTGCGCCGCAACCCGATCATCACGGTGATGATCGAAGACGGACAGAGCTACGACACGCTGCGCGGGGTGTCCATCGACGGGCACGCCGAGATATACGACGACCCGGAAACCTCTCTGCGCGTTGGCAAAAGCGTGTGGGAGCGCTACACGGGGCCCTACACCGACGAGATGCGCCCGTTCGTCGAACAGATGATGCACAAGCGCATCTGCGTGCGGGTGGTGCCGAGCCGCACCCGCAGCTGGGATCACCGCAAACTCGGCATGGACCCGATGCCGGTCGCGGGAAGCACCGCCCAATACCTAGGTTGACCGCGTGGACGTCAACAAGAAGCCCAAGCAACTCAACGCGCGGTACGTCAAGACGATGATGCGGTACGCGGGCCGCGCGCACGCCTGGCTGTACCGGCGCAGCGGCGGCAAGATCGGCGCGAACTGGCGCATCGGCGCGGGCGCGAAGAAGCCGGTGCCGACGCTTCTGCTCGAACACCGCGGCCGCAAGTCCGGCAAGCTGTTCACCTCGCCGCTGGTGTACATCACCGAGGGCGACAACGTCGTCATCGTGGCGTCGATGGGCGGCCGTGACGAGAACCCGCAGTGGTACTACAACCTGCTCGCCGACCCTGACGTGCACATCGAGATCGGCCGCGAGCGGCGGCCGGTGCGTGCGGCGCTGGCCAGCAAGGAAGAGAAGCAGCGGTTGTGGCCGAAGCTCGTCGAGGCCTACGCCGACTTCGACACCTACCAGTCCTGGACCGACCGCGACATTCCGGTGTTCATCCTGCAGCCGCGCTAGCGAGCTAGCGTCTCGGTGGACGAAAGCCGGGATTCGCCAAGGCCGTCGCGACCCCGGTGCCGATCGGCCCTTGGTGGTCGAACAGCGTCGCGGTTCCGGTCGCGACTCCGGCGTGGCTGTAGTGCGTCAGCGCGGCCAGGCCGATGTGCTCACCGTCGGGCAGCCTGCTCAGCGTCACGGTGTAGTCGGCGTTGATGTAGTTCAGACCGCCTGCGCTGAAATGGGTTAACGAGCTGGTGACGTCCCCGGCCATGGCGACGCGGACGAACGGGGTGAGAGGTTCACCGTCGACGAGGGCTTTCATGTCGCGAACCCATGCGTACTTCTGGCCGCCGTTGCGCCATTCGCTGAGGTCCGTACTCGGCGCGGTCGTCCCCGAATTGGCGCTGTAGGCCCACATTTCCATGGTGAAGTCACCGCTCGGCTGCTGCGCCTCGGCCGGAAGCGGCGGCATCTCGATCGGCAGCGTCCACGCCGCGTCGGTGGGTTGCTCGCCGCGGCGCAGGTACAGACCGCTGGCGCGGGCGACGACGACGTCGTTCTGCCACATGCGGGCATCCACCAAGCGGATCCGCTTGCCGTCTCGCTCGACGGCGGCGTCGACGCGCACCGGGGCGGCGATCGACACCGGCCGCAGCAGGTCGACGGTCAGGCGTGCGGGCTGCAGGTCGGAGTCGCCGCCGCACTGTTCGACCGCGCGGCCCAGCAGGCCGCCGACCATCATGCCGCTGATGGTGTCGCCCCAGGGGCCGCGCGCGATCGGGGTGGGTATGAGCGCGTCGCCGTCGTGTGTAAAGAACGCCTGGTCAGCTATCGTCATCGAGAAGGACGATAGCTGACCTAATGATCAGGCCTTGTCGACGACGTCGGCGAACTCGTCGTGCTTGCCGACGTAGTTGGCCACCATCGGGCACTGCGCGACGATCCGCAGGCCCGCGTCGCGCGTCTGCGCCAGCGCCTCGGCGATGAGAATCGTTGCCAGCCCGCGGCCTTCGTAGTCGGAGTCCACCTCGGTGTGGGTGAAGACCCGCTGGCCGTCGCGGTCGGAGAATTCGGCCTTGCCGACCTCTTTGCCTTCCACCGAGATGGTGTAGTGGCCGTCCTCGGCCTGCACGGTGGTGGGTGCGCCGGTCTTGTCGGCTTGGGTCATGACAGTCCCTTCGGGTTGGGTCGCGGTCGCAGCGTGGCGTTCGGCAGCGGGGGTGCGGGCAACCGGTCGACGGCGCCTCGGTAACCGTCGACGGCGCCGAAGCGGCCATCGTGCGCCTCCCACAATCGGCGGTAGGTGGCGATGTCGTCATGACTGCGCCCGACGAAGTTCCACCACATCACCAACTGCTCCTCGAACGGCGGGCCGCCGAGCAGTATCGCGCGGGCCGGTTGGGCGCCGGGATTGCGCAGCGTCAGGGTGACGCCGCCGGTGCCCTGATAGGCCAGGTCAGCGACGTCGATGGCGCTGCCCGCCACCTCGAGGTGGCCCTGGTCGAGCAGCACCCCGTGCTCGAACGTCGGATCCACGCCGAGGTCCACCTGTGCACCCGGGTCGATATCGACCTGGGCGCCCAGCAGCGGCGTGAACGTGTGCACGGGGGATCGGCTACCCGCAAGTTGGCCGAGGAACACCCGCAGCGTCGCGCCGGGCACCGAAACGGGTTCGGGCGTGTAGTGCGCGAAGTCGCGGCCGGTGTCGCGGTCGGCGTCGGGCAGGGCGACCCAGAGTTGCACGCCGTGCAGCACCGTCGTCGCCGCGGTGGACACCTCGGAGTGGCAGATGCCGGCGCCGGCCGTCATCAGGTTCAGCTCGCCGGGCCGGACGTAGGCGTGGACACCCGCGCTGTCGCGGTGCTCGACCTCACCGTCGAAGAGCCAGCTGACGGTCTGCAGGCCGGTGTGCGGGTGCGGCGGCACGTCCATGCCGACGCCGTCGTGCACGTCGTGCGGGCCGTAGTGGTCGGCGAAGCACCACGCCCCGATCAGCGACCGGTCCCGCTGGGGTAGCGTGCGGCGCACCCGGATGGCGCGCGGGCCGCCCAGCGGCACTTCGCGTGGGTGCAGCACGCCGGTGAATGCCGATGCCGCGCAGTCCACTTCGGCGGGCGCGATATCGGTATTGCTCACCAGCTCACAGTAACCGCTATTCCGTCATCGCCTTGCGGATCACCTCAAGGTCGTGATCGTCGATCCGGAACACCCCGAACCGAAACTTGTAGCCCCACCGCTGTTTGTCCTCGATGAAGTCGAGCTCCTCGAGCAGCGGTTTGATCGGCGTCTCGGTGCAGGGCAGGAAGTCGACGCTGCGCCGCCACGGCTGAAGATCCGGCGACGTCTCGTCCTGGTAGGGCTCGTCGTCGACGATCTGACCGATGGCGGTGAACGCCTGCAGCGGCTCACCTTTCGGGTATTCGGTGCGCGGCGAGTAGAACACAATCCAGTCGCCGCGGGCCATCTTGCGCAACATGTGTGGCTTGCCGTGATTGGCTTGCGTGAAGCGGCCGCGAACCGCACGTTCGACGTGGTCGCGGCTAACGGTGTTGATCCAGTTAGTCATGTCCGCACGCTAAGCCCGCCGCCCGACACTTTTGCCCCTGCGCGAGGGGCCTGTGGATAACTCCTAGAACGGGCTGCTGTTGGCCTGCCAGCGCGCCTCTTCCGGACGCGGCCCGTACTTGGCGATATAGGCCGCGTGCATGCGGGCGTTCTTCCGGCGAGCGAGTTCGTCGGCCACGTTCGGGTCTAGACCGTGTTGCGCGAGCCGGTGCCGACGCCACACCTTGTTCAGCGCCAGCGAGATCAGCAGAGCCCAGATGTAGATCGGCGCCGTCATCTCGAGATGCACATACAGCGATGCGGGCAGCAGCCAGAACGGCGCCAACACGAGAAGCGGCGGGATGGCGTAGCGGAACATGTGCCGCCGGACGGCGCCCTCGCCCGCGAGGTCGTTGCGTACCCAGTCGCGGTACTCGTCGGGCAGCCTGCGCCCGAAGACGTAGCCGATGTACTGCAGGGCCGGGGGCCTCTTCGGCTTGGCTGGCTTGGTCGCGCGCTTTGTCACGAGGAATCCTTTCCGTTGTCGAGTGCCCCTGCGGCCAGCGCGGCGGCGTTGATCCGCGTCAGCACCGCGTGCAGGTGCTCAAGTTCGTCCAGGTCGACGCCGAGCCGCTCGATCACTGCGGGCGGGATCTTCAGCGCGCGGCGCCGCAGCTGGATACCGGCCCGGGTCAGCTGCACGTCGGTGGCGCGTTCGTCGGTCGCGGATCTGGTGCGGGTGATGTACCCGAGCGCTTCCAGCCGCTTGAGCATCGGCGACAGGGTGGCCGAATCGAGCTGCAGCGAGGCGGCGATCTGTTTGACCGTCAACGCCGTTCATGGCCCGCGCGGTGGTGGTCCCACAGCGCGAGCATCACCAGGTACTGGGGGTGGGTCAGCTGCAGCGGTTCGAGCAGCGGCCGGTAGATGGCAAGCACGGCGCGGTTGGTGATGGCAAGCGCGAAACACACCTGACGCTCGAGCGCGAGCGGATCAACTTCCTGGTCAACGACGGCCACAAAGTCAATCGTAGGCTAATAGTTAGGGCGCAAACTAAATGGTGAGGCAGCTCACGCGGCGTTGTTAGCATCGGCGTCCATGAGCGACGACGCGATTCGCGACGACCATGCCGAGCTGCTGCGTCGGCGCGCCCTGACCGAGGACGCCGCCAGGCCCGACGCCGTCTCGCGCAGGCATGCGGCGAACGGGCGCACCGCGCGAGAGAACATCGACGACCTCGTCGACCCGGGCTCGTTCGTCGAGTACGGCCGATTCACGATCGCTGCCCAGCGATTCCGCCGAGACCTCGACGACCTCATCGCGCGCACGCCCGCCGACGGACTGGTCGCGGGCACCGCGCGCATCAACGGCGCACTGTTCGGTCCCGCGCGCAGCGCTTGCGCGGTGCTGTCCTACGACTACACCGTGCTGGCGGGCACCCAGGGCTATCTCGGGCACCGCAAGAAGGACCGGCTATTCGACCTGATCGAGCGGATGCGGCTGCCGACGGTGTTCTTCGCCGAGGGCGGCGGCGGTCGGCCAGGCGATACCGATTTCCCGACGGTGTCGTCGCTGGAGACGCGCGCCTTCAAGCTGTGGGCGCAGCTGTCGGGTGTCGTGCCGCGGATTGCGATCGTCAAGGGGCGTTGTTTTGCGGGCAATGCCGTGATCGCCGGCGCGTCGGACCTGATCGTGGCCACGCAGGAAACGTCGATCGGCATGGGCGGGCCCGCGATGATCGCCGGCGGCGGGCTCGGCGACGTGCACCCCGATGAGGTCGGACCGATCTCGATGCAGGACGCGAACGGCGTCGTCGACGTAGTCGTTGCCGACGAGCCCGAGGCCGTCGCCGTCACAAAGCGGCTGTTGAGCTACTTCCAGGGTTCGACGCCGCCGGGCGAAGGCGGCGACCAAACCTCGTTGCGCACAATGATTCCCGAACGTGACCGGCGCGCCTATGACGTCGGCCCCGTCATCAGAACGCTGGCCGACGACGATTCGGTGACAATACTGCGGCCGCGGTTCGCCCGCGAGATGGTCACTGCGTTCGCCCGCATCGAGGGGCGTGCTGTAGGCATCATCGCCAACGACACCCGATACATGGCGGGCGCGATCACCGCACCGGCCGCCGACAAGGCGGCGCGCTTCCTGCAACTGTGCGACTGCTACGGGATTCCCGTCGTCTCGTTGATCGACTGCCCTGGCTACATGGTCGGCCCGACGGCGGAGGCCGAAGCATTGGTGCGACGCGCATCACGGATGCTGGTCGCCGGCGCCGCCATGCGTGTGCCGCTGGTCGCCGTCATACTGCGGCGCGGCTATGGCCTTGGCGCACAGGCGATGACCGGCGGCAGCCTGCACGAGCCCGTGCTGACCGTCGCGTGGCCTGGCGCACACCTCGGGCCGATGGGCCTCGAGGGCGCGGTGCGGCTCGGGCTGCGCAGGGAACTGGAAGCGATCGCCGACGAGAACGAGCGCGAGGAACGCGTGCGGCAGGCCACCGCCGCGGCGCAGGAAAACGCCAAGGCGCTCAACGCCGCCGCGTTGTTCGAGATCGACGACGTGATCGATCCCGCCGATACGCGACGCATCATCGCCGAGACGTTGACGACAGCGACCGCGCACGTCGACTGCGGGCCGTCAGGCCGCTTCGTCGACACGTGGTGACGCCTTTACCGCTCGCGAGGGAACCCGCGCGAGTACTCGCGAGCGGACTTGCAAGGAAGAGGGGACGGTGCCGCCATAGCGCCTCTCGGCAAGTGGTCGCTCGAAGCGACGGTTCTGGGTGGGGCCCGGGGCATGCCCGGCACCGTCGGAAGGTTTAACGGGCATCATCGGCCCGCTATTCCGACGCGCCCGCTGTTCCGGTTGCGAGCGTGCGTGTTGTAGGGGATTTACACGGCGTGTCGCCTGCAGACACGCCCGCTCGCCGTTATGGGGGGAATTAGTTGGTGGCCAGGGCCGCCGCGATTGCGCGGCGCATATCGTCGTCGTTGACCACCAGATCCGTATCGGGGGCCTGCGCCAGCAGTTGCGGCGGCGTGCTGCTCAACCGGCGGGCCCGCTCGTGCTTGCAGTGCACGATGACCTTGCGCGCGAAGCGGCCGTTGCCCGCAGTGTCCAGCGCGGTGCCCTGCTCGATCGGGGTGTCGCGCAGCCGCGCGGCCTCCGCGTGCAGCAGCGGCCATGCCGTCTCGGCGATCGCGATCTTCTCCTTGCGTGCGATCAACTGGCCGATCTCGACGATCTCGTCGGGGGTGTAGCTGGTGAACGTCAGCGTCAGGTGAAAGCGCGACGCCAGCCCCGGGTTGGCCTGCATGAAGCGGCGCATCTCCTTCGGATAGCCCGCCACGATGACCACCAGCCGGTCGCGGTAATCCTCCATGTACTTCAGAAGCGTGTTGATCGCGTCCTTGCCGAACGAGTGCCCTTCGTGCTCGGGTGCCAACCGATAGGCCTCGTCGATGAAAAGCACGCCGCCGAGCGCTGATTCGCAGACTTCCTTCATGCGCGCCGCGGTCTGCGAGATGTAGCCGACAACCAGATCTTCCTCGGTGACCTCGACGACGGAGGGGCGCTCGATCTTGCCGAGGCCGAACAGGAACTCCGCGGCGATACGGGCGAACGACGTCTTCGCGGTGCCCGGCGGGCCCTCCAGCACCATGTGGTTCTCGTTGGTCATCGACGTCTCTTCGCCGCGCGCGGCGAGAATCTGGTCGATTTGAATCTCGGTGCGCCACACCGTGATCTGCTCCTTAGGCCCGGAAAGGCCGATGAGTTCGTCGAGCTTGCGCTGCGCCTCGGCCAGCACCGCGTCCTTCTGCTCCTCCAACGCCGCGGCGGCGCGCTGCTCCCTGGAGGTCTCGGTGCTCGGATCCCACGGATCGGTGCGGGTGGCGATGGTCTCGGCGTCGGTGACGATCAGCCGGTAGCCCGGATTGCCCAGCGCCTGCGCCGCGGCCTCCAGCAACACACCGTTGTTGGTGGCCTGCTCGAACGACGCCCGCGCCGCCTCTTCCTGGCCGAGCTCGCGCAGGCACCAGCCCTTCGTCAGCGCCGCGTCGGCGGCGATGTACTGATTCTTCGTCTTGACCGTGCTGGCGCGGTCCAGCGCGGTCTGGAACTGCCCGATGCTGGCGGCGGCCGCCGCGGCCAGCGTGTCGACGGCTGCGGTCAGGTCGTCGACGACGTGAGTGGCATGCGCGGGAGGCGATTTCGCGGTGAGCCGCAACACATCCGGCCACCGCTGCGCCAAATGGTAGGTGGCCGCAGCGATGAACTGCGTCCACTGCGCGGCCATGGCGTCGCCCGACACGATCGGGTCCTCGAGCACGTCGACGGCCTCGGCGAACCGACGCTCGGAGATCAGCGCGGTCGCATACGCCAGCGCGATCGTCGCGCGCGACCACACCGGCATCGTGACGTACAGCGGGGCGTCGACGCGGGCGTGCAGATCGCCGTCGACCAAACCGATGCGGCGGGTCTCTCGATACAGCGATCGCGAATTTCGGTGCGCCGCTTCGAGCACATCGATCGCGTGATCACCGCACGCGATCCGGCCCAGCCACGCGTCCGACATCGTCGGCTGCGCGGACGTGATCGCGACGAAACCCGCCAATGCGGTGCGGGTGTCCCCAGCCCTGAAGCTGTCCGTCGCGGCGTCGAACGCGCGGCGCTGGTCGGTTGCGGTGGTCAACCTGTCTCCTGTCTCCTTACGCGATCTGGCCCGCCGCCCCCAGGAACGGCTGCTCGGCCTTGAACGTAGCGATCTGTACGTCGGTCGTGAACGCCGCCGTGGCGATCCGGACCGTCGACGGCGAGATCTGAGTGAACGACATATCGGGCGTCGGCGCGTCCCCGGTATCGCCGATCGTCACCACCGTCGACGCCAATCCGGCCGGCGGCGGCCCGCCGACGCGGTCGCTGACGATGATCGACGGCACGAACTCCGGGGGATGCCTGCGGTCGACCACCGCGATCAACGGCTGCTCCAGTTGGCGCCAGCGCGCCGGCTTGTCGGTGTAGATCGCGATGCGTTCGCCGACCGCCGCCGCGCGTACCAACAGTTGGCAGGCATACGACATCCCGGTATGCAGCGCGATCCGGGTGGCCTGGTCGGGATCGGTCAGCGACAGCAGCAACAGGTCGCCGCGCTGTGTCGTGCCGATCAGCACACCCGACGAGCCGACCGGCACCTCCAGCGGCGCGGCGTCCAACGGCCGGGCCGGCATCGCGTCGAAGCGGCGTGGCAGCGGCGCCGAACGCGTCGCCGCCGGGCCCTGGTAACCGGGCAGCGGATTGAGGTACAGCGTCGGCGGCCGGGTCGGCGCCTGCGGGTCGTTCACCCGCACCAGCGCCGACACCCACGTCCGGCCATCGGTCGGGCTGCGCTTCTTGAACAGCGAAATCGTCTGCACCACAGCGTCGGACCGCAACGCCCACATCTGGTTGAGCGTGTTGGTGGTGATGTCCTCCGGCGAGAAGTAGTACGACGTGAGGTAGCCCGGATGGGCCTCGATCGACTTCCATGACTCGGTGGGCGCCAGCGGCTTCGGGGTTCGCGGAATACCGGCGGGGACGTCGTCGACGGGAGCATCGTCCGGCACCTCCGCGAGGCCGCCGCTCAATTCGGCCAGCGCGGCGTCGAGTTCCTTGGCGGTCAGCGCATTCGCCCGCACACCACGCTGCAGCAAGGCGTTGACGATCCGCTCCGTCGCCGCCGCGGCCGCAGCACCCACTGTCGACCGGTAAACCAGTCCCGCAACGGATTTCGCGATATCGAGCCGGATGATCATATAGGTGCGGCGCTGACCGGCTGCGGGACGGTCGGCCAGCAGGGTGGAATACAGCGGCGGGTAGCCGGTGCCGCGGCGCACCCGCAGGCCGCTGGACACGATGTCGATGCCGGCCAGCCGGATGCCGCCGGGTTGGTCCAGCAGCTCGGTCACCGCGTCCAGCGGCAACCGATTGGGCGTCAGCGCGGTCGCCGAACCCGTCAGCAGCGTCGGCGAATACGCCTGTCCGGTGACCTCGACCATCGTGATGGCCTCGCCGTCGAACCGGTCCGACACCCGTACCCCGTACAGCGCCGCGCCGTGGGGGATGTCGACCGCCGCACCGGCGGAACCCGTGCGGCGCCTGCGTCGCCGCCAGCGGAACCGGTCGACCAGCCAACGAATCGCGTTGCGCCGGTAGATCGTCAGCATCAGCGCGAGGGCTGCGACCACGCCCACCGCCACCGTCGGCCACCACGACATGCGGCCGGGCGGGAAGATCAGCAGCGCGGCCAGCACCGCGACCTCGACGCCCACCACGGCGGGAATCGTCGCGTTGACCCCGACGGTGCGCGCCTTCACGGTCGCCTCCTTCGGATCGCCGCGGTCGCCGCCACCGCACCCGCCAGCGCCACCACAACGGCCGCGCCGATCAGCGCGGTGTTGCGCGGACGCAAGTCCGGTGGCGGGGGCGGCTCGGGCACGTGCAGCAGCGTCGTCAGATGCTCGGGCGGCAGCCGATCGCCCGGCGGCACATCGAATGTCAGCGCGGCGACCGGGTCGACGACGCCGTAGCCCACCTTGTTGTCGACGCCGCGCGGCGGGTTGTGCGCGGTCTCGGTGATACGCCGGATCACCTGGTGCGCGGACAACTCCGGGTATTTGGCACGCACCAGGGCGGCCACCCCGGACACGTAGGCGGTGGCAAAGCTGGTGCCCGACAACGGAACCGCCTTGCCCGGCTCGCGACCGGGAAGCGCGTTGATCGGTGCGCCGTTCACGCTGGACAGGCCCATCACCTCGAGGCCGGGCGCTGCGACGCCCACCCACGGTCCCGCGATGCTCTGCGGCAGCGGCTGCCCGTCGGGCGACACCGCCCCGACCGCGAGGACGTAGTCCGAATACCACGCGGGCGTCACGATGGTGGACACGTCCTGCCAGTCGCGCGGGTCGTCGGGCCGCAACGGGTTGAACACCGGGTTCTGCCCGCAGGCGGACTCTTCACCCTCGTTGCCCGCCGCGGCCACCACCACGATGTCCTTGTCGACGGCGGCGTAGCGGATCGCCGCACCCAGCGCGGCCTGGTCGATGGGCTGCGCGGCGTTGATGCACGCCGTCACCGAAATGTTCATCACCTTGACGCCGAGGTTCGCCAGGTGCACAACAGCGCGGGCCAAGGTCGCGATATCGCCTGCCTTGCGGCGGATTTCGTCGTTGTCGCCTGGCTGCGGCCGGGCCGGACCGAACGCCGACGACGACTGCCGCACCGAGATCAGCGACGCGTCGGGCGCGACGCCGACGATGCCGTCGGGCGTGCCGGGCGGGGGCGGCGGCACGGGCGCCACCTCTCCATCGCCTGGCCCGGCGGCAGGCGCTACGGGTTCCTCGGGTGGCGGTGGTTCGGGCGGCGGTGGCGGTGGCGCGGTGACCGTCACCGTGCTCGGTTTCGGCGGCGGCGGTGGCGGTGTGGTGGGAAACGGCGATGCGGGCACGCCGGGCGGCGGTGGCGGCGCCGCGACACCTGGCGGCATCGGCGGCGGCTTGGCGGCCGGGTCGGACGGCTGCGCGGCGATGATCGACGCCACGACGGTCCCGTGCGAATCGCAGTCGAACAGGCCGCCGTTCGCGTCGCCCATCACGTAGTCGCCGCCGGCGTAGAGCGCGGGGAAGCGGGGATTGGGCGTGACGCCGGTGTCGATGAGGCCGACCGTCACGCCCGCGCCGGTGGAGTATTTCCACGCCCTGCTGACGTCGAGCATGACGTTGCCCGGCGCCGGTTGCGTCACGTCGGGGTTGGCCACGGTGACCGGGTCGGCGCAGGTGTTCTGCTGCTTCATCTCCTGGTCCGGCCCGGGAGTGTCGTCCGGCGGCAGCGCGGCGGGGTCGACGCCGGGAGGTTGGATGGCGACCGCGGCCCCCGGCAGCATCACGTTGACGCCGAACAGCAGGACGGCCGCCGCCGCCGCAGATGTGGTCCGCGCCCCGCGCGTCAGCCGCGACATCAGTGGTAGCGGACGTATGCGAGGATGCCGAGCGCCCACGCGGCGAACGGAATCACCAAGGCCAACAGGATGTATTCGGTGTACTCGACGACTTTGCGGACCGGCGGCGAGAACACCCGCGGCGGAACGATGGTGGCCGCGAGCAGTCCGAGCAGTGCGATGCCGACGGCGATGCCACCGGTGATCAACGCGGAGGCGGTGTCGGTCGCTGGGGCGTGCAAGCCGTATTTGGCGGCGGCGCCGATCATCCCGGCGACGGCCGTGCCGACCAGGATGATCGCGTGGCGTCGATCGCGAAATGCTCTGGCGCGCAATATGAGTATGGCGGCGACGGCGCCGAGCACCACCAGCTGCGCCCACTCGCGCTCGCCGTCGGGGCTGACAGCCACCCAGGACGCGGGTATCGCGACGGCGGCGACGCCGAGCAGCACACCGGTCAGCACGGTGTTGGACTTGCGCGCCGCGGCGGCGACCTGTTCACCGGTCAGCGTGACGTCCGACGGCGGGCCGTCCTCGACCGGCGACACGGTGTCCTCGGGTTGGCCCGGCGCACGGGCGAAGATGTCGCGGCCGGTGATGGAACCGAACGTCTGCCGCGGCACGTTCGCCATCCGCAGCGCCACCGCGGGGGCCGCGGAGACGGCGACCAGCACGCCGATCAACACGGCCACCGCGACGCGCGGCCCTGGCACGTCCCAGAACATGCGGACCAGCGCGACCGCGGCCGCGCCGAAGCCCGCGCTGATGATGGCAGCCGCGGCCGACCAGTAGCGGCCGGTGAAGCGCACCATCAGCCACGCCCCCGCCAGCGCGGTGGCCGCGGCCAGGAACGCGTGCGGCGCTCCCGGCGAACCGCCCGGCGGAACGGTGGCGGCAGCCAGCACGGCGGCGGCCAACGCAGCCCACGCCGCGCCCTCGGTGATGACGCGACCCGCGCGCAGACGTGCGCCGACCGCGACGGTTCCGATCAAACAGATTGCGGTGGCGGCGAACAGGATCGGTACCAGCAGCGCGCTCTCGTGGGCCCAGCGCAGCCGCCACAGCAGCATGCCCGCCACGCCGAGCGCACCGCCGATGATCACCGCGGCGACCGCCAGCGCGGTTTCGGCGGTCACCCTGACGAAGTGCTCGGAGGCGTACTGCGCCAGCGCGGTCGAGACGTTTTCGACCACTGGGCCGTAGCGTTCGGCCTTACCCACGGGCACCAGCGCCAGCACGTCGCCGTCGACGATGTTGTGACCGGACAGCGAGACGTCGGCCGCCAACGCCGTCATGCCCGCTGCGCGCGCGAATTCATAAGGTACCGAGGGTAATTCGGGAGCACCGCGACCGCGTAGCACTTTGTTGATCGCGGTGACGGTCGGGTCGACCAACGTGTTCAGCGGCACCGCGGCGGGCAACACGAGATCGATCTGGTGGGATTCGCCGGCAAGGATCGACACCCGGCACGACGGTGGCACCTCGACCGGAGTCGCGGTGCGGGTGGTCGGCGCGGCGGGGGCCGGTTCGCGGACGGTCGTCACCGGCGGTCCCTCGGCCCGTCGGTGGTGGACGCGAAGTGCTCGGCGATCGCGGCGGTGATCTCGATGAACCGCCGCCGCGTCACCGGCGACATCTCCGATTGCACGTCGATGACGCCACCGGGCCGCAGGTGCGAGTCGAACGGCACCTCGACGACCACCTGGCCGCGACTTGCGAACTGCTGCACCAGAATCGACCGGGTGCGTTTGTCGGCGTGGCCGTCGGAGTCGTTGAGCACCACGACAGTGCGGTGCAGCAGACCGGTGTAACCGCGGTTGGCCAGCCACTCCATCGTCTGACCCGCCGCCGAGGCACCGTCCACCCACGGCGAGGACACCACGATCAGCGCGTCCAGGTCGCGCAGCACCTCCTGCGCGATCGGCGAGTCCATCGTCGAACCGCAGTCAACGATGGAGATCGTGAAGTGCCGGTCCAGCCGCGACGTCGCCTCGCGGTAGATGGCCGGGTCGAGCACCCGCCGCCGGGCGGTGCTGGCCTCACCCGCGAGCACGAACAGGCCCGCCGAGTTGTTGCCCACCCGGCTGCGCACGTCGGCGAACGTGTCGAGATGTTCGTCGGCGGCCAACTCCCAGTACGAGCCGGCGGCGTTCGGGTCGATGCGGCTGCCCAGCTTCCCGAACGCGGTGTCGGCGTCGATGGCCACCACGCGGTCGTCCTGGCGGTACTCGGCGAAGATCGAGCCGACGCTGGCCGCGACGGTCGTCTTGCCGACGCCGCCCTTGCCGAACACGCCGATCTTGTAATGGCCGCGCAGCAGCGAGCGGATCTTGTTCTCCAGTTCGGCCAGCCGCTGCTCGTCGGGCGACGGGCCCAGGTTGATCAGGCTGAAAGTGCTGCGGTAGATGACCTTTCGCCAACCTTTGCGGGGCGGCACCTTCTTGGTGGGCACCAGCTCGCTGGTGCGGATGCTGTCCACATAGGAGTAGCCGGTGGCCGGCGGCGCGGCCGCGGGCGCGGCGGCCCAGTTCGGCGCCGACGCCGGTTGCGGTGCCCAGTCCTGGCCTGCCGGGCGCGGCCCCCGTTCGCGCGGCGGTTCCTGCTGCCAACCCGGCGCGCCCGGTCGTGAGGCGGTCGGCGGCATCACCCGCGCCGAGTCGGCGGCATCGCGCGGCCTGGCGTCGGGGCGCGCGGGCACGATCGGGTCGGTCTGTCGACCGGGGGCAGCCGCGTCGGTGGGGCGCACCGGCGGCGGGCCCTGCCGGAAGCCGCTCGGCGGGATGCGTTGCGGTCCGGTGTTGGCGCGGTCCGACGGCCACTGCGGCCGGTCCGGGGTTGGCGGCCGAGCGGGCTCCTCCGGCGATCGTGGGACGCCGTCGTCGGCCGGTCGGCCTTCGTCGGGCACCCCTGAACCGGGGACCCGCCCGTTCTCGGCTATGTTCCGCGGCGCCACGTCGTGCTGCGGCGGCGTCGCCTCGGCCGACCTCCCCGCGGGTTCGTCGGCGTCTGCAGGCGGCGAAAGGTGTTCCCGCAGAAAGTCATCGCGTTCGGTCACGGCGTCAATCCTTCGATCATCGGAGTCCTCATTGCTGCGGTTGGGTCAGCGGGGCCGCTTCCGCGGGACTCGCCAAGGTGTCGTGCTGCGTCATCGCGTCGGTGCGACTGAGCGCAGGTCCAGGGGCGAACACTCGGATCAGCGGCCATGGCGCCTGCCGCGCCATGGGCGGAGAAATGCCGAGCGCCCGCAACGTCTCGTTGTCCAGGGAGATTCCGTACCGCACGCCCTGGTCGCTGATCCACCACATGGATTCGCGGCTGGTGGCGTCCGGCGCCGCTCCGGTAGTCATCACCAGGTTGGTTGCGCCCGCAGACATATATACCTGGTCGGCCTCGATACTCTCCGGCGTACGGTCGTTCTTCACCAACCGAAGCAGCCGGTCGTCGGAGCCGATCGGGATGGGCAGGCCCTTGCCGGACAGCACCACGGATTCCGCGGACCGGTCGGTCGACCCCTTGGACCAGCTCAGGCAGGTCACCGGGTTGGCCTTGGTGTCGACGAGGTCGAGCCGGGTGGTGGGGTAGTAGTCGACCGGGAGGGTGTCGACGACGGGCACGCTGGCCAGCCGGTCGGGCGCGACCACGATGGGAACCTCGTCGCCGAACGAGTTCGCCGACCGCAGCAGCGTCGCCACGAACGGCGAGATGGGCTGCACCCCATTGCGCAGCAGCACATAGAACTTGTTGGCGTCGGTCTGCAGGTCGCGCACGGACAGGACGGAGCCGACGACGGCGTCGGGCGCCACGTTGAACTGCGACGGCCCACCCGCACCCGGGATGACGGGGGTGTTCAACGGTTCGGTCGCGGGCAGCGCGTCGAACAGCGGCGTGGAGATCTTCACTGGCGGCGGGGCGTCGGTGTCGACGCCGAGCGCCAGCGCCACCGCCTTGTTCGACAGGTCGATCTGCGAGCGCTGGCCGTTCCAGATGACGAAGGTCTTGTCGTCGTGCTGGGCCAGCACCGCTTTCGGCGGCTGCAGTGGCTGCGTGCGCGGCCCGACCGACAGTGGCCCGCCGATCGCTGTGACCAGCGGCGCCGCGTTGGGGTTGTCGGGGGCGGTGTCGCAGACGGCCCACTGCGAGCTGTCGGAGGTGCGCACCGGCATGGTCGTCGGTGCGCCCGCGATGCCGACCGACGGGCCCTGCGGGTACTTGGCCAGCTCGTTGGCCTTCACGAAGGTCGGGTTGTTTGCCTGCCCGGCGATCAGCCTGGCGCTGACCAGATTCACGGCGGGATGCAGCCTGCCGTCGACGAGGACGAAGATCGCGCCGGTGTCGCGGTCCGCCAGGATCGTCGACTGACCCACCTGGCCCGCAGGCTTGAACCAGGACAGCACGAACATCAACGCGACGGCGAGCAAAGCGAAGACGAAACCGAGAATCAGCGATGCGCGCTGGCGCTGCACCGGGTCGAATTCCATCCGCACACCGTGGTGCGACAGCGCCGCGGCGTTTCGCCGGTTCCAGAAGAAGTGCGCCGACACCTGAAGTCCGCTGGCCAGGTTCAAAGCCATGACTCAATACCTTACTTGCGGGTCGGGACCCGTCGAGGTGCGGTTTCGGGGCGGGGAGAAGTCGTTCATCGGCGTGTGGTGGGTGTTTGCTGCCGGTGCGCAGCGCTACGCGGGCGCTTTCGCGGCGTTGAGCAAGTTGGACAGGTCGTGCCGCAGAGCTTCGGGCGAGGTGGGCCAGACGCTCGTCCATCGAGTGCCGTCCGGACCGGTCGTGTAGCTAATCGTGATGCGGCCGAGTTCGGAGTCGATCACCGAGATCACGTCGGGGTGCACGGCCATCTTGATGCCGTGGTCGATCACCGCCACCACGGCCATCGCCGACTCGTCCAACCGGGCGGCCGCCGCCATCACCGCGACCTGATCGGGGGACAGGCCCAGCCGCGTCAGCGCCGACGCGACGACGGCACGGTCCTCGCCGACGGTGTCCACCAACGCCCTCTCCAGCGCGGCGCTGGGCAGGTTGAAGCCGGCGATCGGCGCTGGCGAGCCGGCGGAGAACGCGTGAAGCACTGTGTCACAAATCAATTCGACCTGAGCGTCGGCGCGGGCGGCCTCACCGACGGGGGCCAGCACGATCTCGTCGCCGCTGCGCGCGATCATCGCCAGCCAGCGCTCCCGCTGACAGATCGACAACGCGCGCTCCTCGACCAACTGAGGTGCTTCTTGGTTCTCTCCGACGGCGGTGTCGAGTGGTTTGGGCCTGCGGATCACCACGGTGACCTCGCGCTGCGGGCGGCCCACCACGGCCATCCAGTCGCGCACCGCTTCGGCGACCTGGCCGCGCTCGTCGATGACGCCTGCCGCGACGAGCGAGGCGTATTCGGCGGTCTGCGACAACGGGACCTGGCCGTGTGTGGTGGCGACCGTTCCGTCACCGTCCACCGACGGCACAAAGGGCCGCAACCGCAGCACGGTGGGCATCTGCTCGACGCCGAGAAGGGCCTGCAGCACCCAGATGCCCGACGGAGTCGTCGTCAGGTCCGCCATCACTACCTTCCTACGTGGGCTTGCATGGAGCAGGGGAGGCCAACACAGCGGTCGGCCTCCCCTGCCTACGCGGTACGGCCGTGTTCAGCCGCCGAACCCGAACGACTTCGCTGCTGCGGCGTCGGTGCCGATCATGTCGGTCAGCGCGGTGTCGACTGCGCTGGAGTGCCGCATGATGACCTCCTTGCCGGCGTCGATGCCGGAGTTGATGAGCATCTGCGCCTGCTCGAACGACATACCGCCGCCGCCCTGGAACTCCTCCCGGACACTGGCCAGCGCGTTCTGGGCCTGCGCGCGGACGTCCTCGAGCTGGGCGCTGGCGGTGGCAACGGTCTGCACGTAGTCCGGAATCGCCGCCGGGTTGTATTCGAACATGTCCATGTCTCAAGTCCTTTCAGATCACATCGATTGGGCGACGTTCTGGACCGCGGCCCGTGCCGACTCTTCCTGAGTCTGGTAGTGATCGGCTGCGGCGCGCAGCGCCTGAATCAGTTCTCCCCATTGGGTATTGAGCTTCATCTGCGCGTTGTGAATCTCTTCGGCGGTGTTGACGTTGGCCATGGCCGCCATACCCTGCCAGCCGCCGCCACCGTGAATGTCGTGGGAAGCCCCGAGATAGTTCTGCAGCGTCCCCTGCGCCTGCTCGCGAAGATGATCGAGTTGCGTTGCGACGGCGCGCAATTTGTCTGCGCCGACAAGAATGTTGTCTGCCACGAATTTCTCTTTCTTCTAGTTCTGCCGGCTCGGCCGATTGCTTCGAGCCTATGCAGCTGCGGACGGTGGTCTTTGCACCAATTTCTGGGCTAAACCTCCCTCCCGGTCCGGGGACCAACGGTCAACTGCATGGTCCGGCCCTCTGCAGGGCCCTCCTTGGACCGGTCGTCTCGCGCCATGTGCGGTGGCGGCGCACCGTACAGGCCGCCGGTGCCGCCGGTGCTGCTGGGCCGCGCCGACGTCGCCGCCTCGGGCACCTCGGCGGCAGGTGCCCACCCCGTAGGCAGTTTGGGCGGTCCCGGGGCGTTGAAGCTTCCCGTAGGTCGGGTGTAGCTGGACATGACGCCGTGGGCGCCGGCGATGCCGCCGCCGTAACCACCTCCGCCGCCACCGCCGCGGACGGCGTCGGTGCTGGTCGTGGCCGCCAGGGCGGCCGGATCGCCCGCCGCCTTCTCCAATCCGGCCAGCCCGCCGGAGTTCATGCCGCTGGTCAGCGGCCCGAGCATGCCCATCGCCATCTGCGGGAACTGGCCGAGCATTTGGGGGAACTGGCCCAGCGGCTGCATCAGGATCTGCGGCAGCTGGCCGAGTTGCCCCAACGCCTGGGGGCCGAACGACGCCAGCGACTGGCTGGCGCTCGCCGGTGCGGCCGCGGCGGTCTGGGCGGTCGGTTGCACGGCGCCCGCGGCCTCGTTGACGCCGTTGAGGCTCTGCGACATCGCGGCGCTGACCCCGCCGTGGGCGGCGGCCTCGGCGATCGCGGCGGCCTGGCCTGCCGGGCCTGCGGGGTTGGCGGTCAGCGGGGCGGGTGGCGGCGGAATGCCGAGTGAGACCAGGATCGGCGTGACGATCGCCTCGTAGCCGCCCATGTGGGCGGCGTTGTTGGTCCAGAAGTGGGCGAAGTACTCGGTGTCGAGTCCGATGATCGCGGGGGTGTTCTGGCCGATGATGTTCGTCGCGACCAGCCCGGCCTGGGTGGTGCGATTGGTGGTGCACGCCGGCACCGGGATCATCGCGGCCTTGGCCGTCATGTAGGCCTGCTCGATGCCCGCCGCAGCGGCCGCGGACTGCTGCACCCAGCCGGCGAGCGCTTCGAGCGCGGCGACATACGGAATCGCGGTCGCCATCATCGCCGCACCGCCCGCGCCGATGAAGCCGGTGGCCGCGGTGGTGCCCGCAGTGGCTCCCATCTGTGCCGCTTCGGCCATCAGCGCCGCGGCGAGCGCCTCGTACGCGGCGGCTGCGGTGGCGAGGCTGGCGCCCTGGTCACCAGCCATCAACTGACCGGCGTTCACCTCTGGGGGGAACGCGCTCCATTGGCCAGCCATCGACGGCTAGGCCCCTCCGATGGTGGTCGCCGCGGCGTTGATGCCCTCCACCGCGGAGTAGGTCACGCCGCTGGTGCCGATCGCGCCAGCGAACAATTGCCGCATCGCGACGTACTCGGCGAGGATGCCCGTGGTGGCGGCGCCCCGCGCGACGAGCGCGGCCGCGGCGCGCACCGAAACGTCGTCGGCGCCTGGTGGCACGACCGCCGAGATCGGGCCCGCTGCTGCGGCCTGTGCGCCGGCCATCATCGCGGCGCCGCCCGTTTCGGAACTGGCCGCCGCGGCCAGGATCGCCGGATCGACGTTAATCAGCATGTTCACTCCCGACTGACGTAGCTGCTGTTTGCAGTCTAAGGCTGATTCGGACTACTCCCTGACACCAATTTGCAGATCGCCCCCACTGTACGCCTATGTTTGCGGACCTGCCGGGGACGGCGGTGCCGGGGGATCGCTCCAGCCGATCAATGCGCCTGTTGTGGCTGATCTTGTGTAGTAAATCGCTTTGCCAGGCCGCTGAGGCTCGGCGTAAATATCAGCGGCGATCTTGCCGGCGTCGCGTCGGCCGTCCAAGATCAGGATCGGCGAAAGCGACCCGCGGAGTTTGCCAAGTACCGAGCTGCCGATCGCCACCTGGTTCCAGTTCGCCACCGCGGTGGCCGCAAAGACGTGCAGCCCGGTGTCCCGCGCGCCTTCGATGTGCGGGGCCAGACCCATGAGCGGGTTGTCCATTGTCGGCCACACGCCTGCGTCGTCGATGACGACGAAGATCTGCGGCCCCGACCAGAACGTCTTCGTCATCATCTCCTCCTGCGTGGTGCCAGGAGGAGGCTGCCGCGTCTCGAGTTCAGCAACGAGAACGCGGATCGCTTCCCGGATCGCGCTCTGGGTGTAGGCGTAGTCGCGCAGGTGCGGGCCCTGCACCACGCCGAGCAGCGTGCGGCGCGGATCGAGCACCAGGATCTGGGCCTCCTCCGGCCGGTAGAGCGAGGTGATCGCCCGGCACAGCACCCGCAGGAAGTTCGTCCGACCCGACCGCGGCGCGCCGACGGCGACCGCATGTGGGTGGTCGGCGATGTCGAGATAGGCCGGGCCCAAGTCGGTTTCCGACAGCCCGAACGGGACAAGGCTGCGACGGTCGACCGGCTGCGCCAGCCGCAGCACCTCCTCGAACGGCACCGACTCGGGCAGCCGACTCACCGTGGCCGCCTTCTGGATGCCCGACACCTGCGCGATCAGCGGGCCGATGTCGCGGGTGGCGACGCGGCCGGCCGGGGTCGTCGCATCGGTGGCCGCGGACGCGGGTCGTTCGGCCAGTTCGGGCACGCCGATCAGCAGGTGCATGCCCGCCTTCGTCAGGCCGCGGCCCGGCGCGTTGCGCGGCACCTTCTTGGCGAGCTGGCGGTCCATCTCCGAGTCGCCCGGGTCGGTCAGCCGCAACTCGATGCGCTCGGTCGCCAGCGGCTTGAGCGCCTGCTTGAAGCCCTGCAGGTAGCTGGTGTGCGAAATCACCACGTGCACGCCATAACTCAGGCTGCGCGCCAGCGCGACGATGTGATCGACGTATTGCGGGTACTCGGCGGCGAAGGTCGCCCAGCCGTCGATGACGAGGATGACGTCACCGCCGGCGACCGGGACCGGCTCGGGCTTGTCGCTGAACTTGCGCCGCCGCACCTCGTCCATGTCAAGGCCAGTCTTGGCGAACACGGCCTCGCGCTCGGCGACGATGCCCTGCACCGACGCGATGATGCGGCCGACGCCTTCGCGGTCCACCGCCGGCGCCAGACCCGCCACGTGCGGCAACCCGTTGACCGCCGCGAGGCTCGGGCCACCGGCGGCCACGCAGTAGAACTGCACCCGCTCGGGCCGGTACATCAGCGCTGCGGTGGTCATCATCGTCGCCAGCGTGGTGGTCACCCCCGACTGGGGTGCGCCGATCACTAAACCGTTGGCGCCCAACAGATTCAGGAAGTGCACGTCTTGACGGTGCTGGCGGGGCCGGTCCTCGATGCCGACCGGGAACGCCAGCCCGGGGTTCTTGCCGTAGTCGACGGCCCACGGCTTGCCGCGCGCCAGCCGGACCAGCTCGTCGGCCGTGGCGGACTGCTCGAGCGGTGGCAGCCACAGTTGCCGCGGCGGGCGGGCGCCCGTGGCCTGCAACGAGTCGACGATGGTGTCGACCAGTGTCGGCGGCAATTCGCCCGGCGCCAACGGCGTCGGCGCCTGCTCAGGGACGGGCACGGGTTCCTGCCCGTTGGTCTCCGGCGGCGCGAGAAGGCCGTCCTCGTCGGGCATTTCGGTCGCGGTGAAGGTGCGCGGCGTGAACCAGGTGCCCGCGGCGGCCACGGGAGCCGGTCCGCCGTCCTCGGGCGGCGGCACGAACGGCGGCGACGAGTAGAAGGCGCGGAACTCACGCGGCGGGCGCATGCCTTCGCGCAGATATCCCGTGCCCTCCTTGCCCTTTTCGGGTAGATGCGCGGCGATCGGCGAGCCGATGGCCTCGCGCGAGTCCTCCTCGGTGCCGGTGCGCAGCGCCATGAAGAACCCGATCAGGCTGCGGATCTTCATCAATCGGTGGCTGTCGACGGTCTGGCCGGCCAGCTGCAGGAAGACGTGTAGCGACCGGCCCTGCCGGACGATCCGCCAGCACAGGTCGACGAATTGGCTGCCCAACTCGCTGCGGAACAACTCCTGGTACTCGTCGATGATCACCACCAGGCCGGGCACCGGCTCCAGCGACGGGTCGACCATCCGCTTCTCGTTGTAGACGTTGAGGTCTTTGCAGTTGGTCGCCGCGCACAGCGCGCCGCGCCGGTCGAGTTCGCCCTCCAGCGCCTCGAGCATGCGCTCGACCAGATGCATCTCGTCGCCGAGGTTGCTGACGCTTGCCACCACGTGCGGAAAGCGTTCCAGCACAATGCCTGCCGACTTCATCTTCCAGTCCAGGAACGCGACGTTGACCGTCTCGGGTGAATGAGTCAGCGCCAGCGAGGTGACCTCGGTGATGATCGTCTCGGACTTACCGGAGCCGGAGAACCCGATCAGCACCGAGTGCATGCCCATGCCGTACTGCGAGGTCTCCTTGAGGTCCAACTCGACGACCTCGCCCGTCGGGTCCAAGCCGATCGGGAACCGCATCCACAACCGGTTCTGGGTGCGCCGTGCCGACCACAGCCGATCCACGTCCAACTTGCGGGCATCGCGAATGCCCAAGATTTCCAACAGGTCTCGAGCCGGACCACCGTCGTTGCTGACGGTGGTGGCCGAGCCGACCGGCCGCCACGGCGCCATCGCGCGCGCGAAACGTTCGGCCTCGGCGATGCTCATCGTGTCGGCGACGGCGTAGAACGCATCGTCGAGTTCGTCAGGCAGCGTCACCGATATCCCGCCCCCACGCGCTTGCGCAGCACGCCGCCCTCCAGCCGATAGGTCGTCTCGGGATCGAAGCCGACCCCGCGATGCGACGCCGCCGCCGCTTCCGCGCCGCCGCTCAGTTGCGGCGCCAGCCGCACAAAGCACACCCGGCCGACGCCGCGCTTGCCGGTCACACCCGCCCAGTCCTCGGCGGAGCCGCAGTTGTCGTCGAAGATGACCCACAGCGGCGGCGCCGACGGGTCGGGTCCGCCGTGCAGGCCGCTGGCCGGCGGCGTCCACTCCTTGCGGTCGAGCAGCTCATCGCCGGCGAACGCCTCGAGGTCGGCCGGCGAGCTGAACACCAGGCGACGTTCGCCGCAGCCGTCGCGAGCCTCGGTGTGCTGGCAGTGCGGCAGCCACTTCGCCCAGTCCCAGCGGTCCGGTGCCGACGTCACGATCATGATCTGCAGATCGGCCGGGCTGTGGAAGGCGGCCAGCTGGCAGATCATCGACCTGGCGACGCCGCGCACGGTGGCCGTCGGCTCCTCGCGCGAGCGCTCATCGCAATCGATCTCGCCGACCAGCGCAATTCCGGGGTTTCGCTCCAGCCACACCACCCTGGCCATGCCGCGCACGTGGCGCTGTTGGAGCAGGAACTTGCGCAGCGCGTGCCCGGTCGCGGGTTCGATCTTGGAGGCGGCCGCGATCTGCGGCTTGTCGATCGTCATCGCAAGCTCGACGCGGCCGGTGCCGAGCCGGACCACGCCGAACTCGGGATCGCCCGGCCGCCGCTCCCACATCCGCGGCGAGCCAGCGACGCTGACGAGTTCCGACGGCGCCCAGTGACTGTGCCTGCGATGCTCCCACTGCTTGCGGGCGGCTTCCTGGACCTCCTCGCGGACCTCGTCGAGGCGAGCGAAGTATTCGCGGCGGTACTGCTCGAGCTGGCTCCACGGCATCTTCTGGGCGGCGCCGCGGCCGCGGAACAGCATGCCGCCCATGCTCATCAGCATGATCAGCGGGAAGATAGCAAAGCCGGTAGCCAGCGAGCGCTGGCCGGATACGTACATCGCGATGATGAAGCCGACGACGCCGACGATGAGGCCGATCGGCAGCACGATGCCCCAGATGCTGCGGGGCGGCGGAACCGGCGCGGCGATCGGCGGCTCAACCGCGATCTTGCCCCCACCGGCCTCGGGAGGTGGCACGCGCGGTGGCGGCACGAACGGGCGGGTGGTCACTGGCTAACCCTAACCGAGAATTTCAGACCCGCAGGACGCCAAGTTTCCCCCGGCATTCAGCGGTTGGCCTTCCAGGACTCGCGAGCAACCACATTGGCCCTGGCGAGCAAATCGTTGAGCTTTTCTTCCAGCGCAAGGTGGGTGAGCCGGCCAGGCACCGACTCGTCGATGTACAGGCTGAGCAGACGGCCGTCGGGCCCCAGCTGGATGCGGATGTCGCCGTCGGGGTCGGTGGCGTCGGTGCGCAGCGCCGCCAGCCGGTCCAGGATGGCCGTCAGTTGGTCGTAGGTGGCGGCCAGTTCGGCCTGGCTGTACTTGACCTTCGCGGCGTCGTCCAGCTCGTCGAACCCGGTCACGGCCGGTCATCCTGTAACGGCGCCAACGTGATTCGCCGCAAAACCGGCCCGCGCGGCGACGAGTCGTCGGTGTCGTCGGACTCCGCGCGGGTGCGCGCCGCCTCGGCCGCCGCGGCCGTCCGGTCGGTGACCCTGCCGGTGACTGGCTCGGTGTGCGGCTCCGGCGGCGTCACGACCCGTTTGTCCGCGGCCACCTTGTCGCCTTGGTTCTCGCCCTGCCCGCCGCGCATCATGCCGGCCAGCGGCGCCATGCCCATCGGCATCGCACCCATCGCGCTGCCACCTGTGGGGGTGGGCGC
>NZ_PDCP01000049.1 GCF_002553505.1 Mycolicibacterium agri
GGTTTTTTTTTTGGCTCCCGTTGGGGTCCCCCTTTCCGGTCCCGGGGGGGGTGGGCCGTTTCTGGGGTTGGTGGGGGTCCTCTTGGGTTTCAAAAATACGGGGGGGGTGGGGTGGGGGGGGTGGACATTTGCGGTGTCGCGGCTTGCGCGGTCTGCGCGCAATCTCCGCCAGGAGCTGATTAATGTCGATGTCGGCCATTTTTTTGCATGCTGAAGTAGGCGGGCTTTCCTCGCGAATTTGCTGTACTCGCCCTTTTCTTACGCTCTAAATATAACACCCTATATTGAGAAAAAGGGCCATTCCGCAGCACTTAACTAGCGCCATTAGTTTGCATTTCCGCAGGTCGCGAGAAATGGCCAGAAATATTTGCTGGCCATTCCCCGCTGGTCAGCCCCCATTCTCACAGTATGTGAGCAACGTCACACTAGAACGTGTTACAGAACGATAGACGTTACGGAATTTGTCGCGTACAATGCCGCGCCCCGGTTCTTTACCTGTAGCCCGCGCCCAGCGGCCTACCGTGGGCCAGCAGCGACTCCCGCTCGATGCGTATCAGTCGGCCGCCGATGCGCCGTGCCTTGAGGTCGCCGCGCCGGACCATTCGCCGCACGGTCTTGTCGGAAACGTCAAGGTAAACTGCGGCCTTCCGGATCGAGATCCACGGCGGCAGCTTCGGCAGGTCATGCATTAGTGTGCTCCCTCTTCGGGTCAGGTGGCGTAACCCTTGTGGCTACGCCAGGTTCTGACGGCGAAACGACAGGGGAGCGCTCTCGTGTGCCGTCGTGTCCAGTTTAGGCCAGCGTGACCGCGAATCCGAACACACTAGGGGGTCTCATTTTGGGAATCCTGTTGTCCCCATTTGTAAGTACCGACGCTTACGCCTGGCCCTTGGCGAGCTTGGACAGCGCCTCAGCGATGACTCTGTCTCGCCCCTGCGCCGCATGCTGATACCGCATTGCAGCCTGAGGTGTTGAGTGTCCGAGTCGGGCCATCAGCTCCGCGAGAGTCGCCCCAGACTGAGCCGCGAGCACTGCTCCCGTATGCCGCAGGTCATGGAATCGCAGGTCAGTGCGCTTCGCCTTCGTTCTGGCCTTATACCAATGTCTGTAGAGGGTTGACGGTTGCAAGTGCTCCCCTGTCTTGGCGGGGAACACTAGGGCGTTCTGTTGCTTACCAACGTGTTTGGCTAGGTGATCCTCAACAGCGGGGATGATGTGCGGCGGGATCGCCACGTCGCGGATACCAGCGTCCGACTTGGGATCGCCGATCTTCCATCCCTCATCGACGCGGACCGCCTGGCGGCGGATCTTCACCAGATCCTCATCTAGGTCGATGTCCTTCCGGCGCAACTCCACCAGTTCGCCGAACCGTAGCGCCGTCCATGTGGCCAGCAGAACCATCAGCCGCAGGTTCTCGGGCATCTCGGTCACGATGGTGTTGAGCTGGTCCAGGGTGGCGGGTCGCGGTTTGATCACCCGTGATGCGGTCGCAGCGCCAACGATCATGCAAGGGTTGCTGTCGATGATTCGGTCACGAGTCCGTGCCGTTTCTAGAATCGTCTTCAGCAGGCTGTAAGCGTGACTACGAGAAGTCGGCTTGTCGACAAGGGTTTTGGCATACCAGCGGTCGACCTGTTGCATGGTGATCGTCCGGACAGCCTTGGCGCCGAACGTCGGGTAGACGTGGCGCTCCAGAATCTCTTCATAGTGTTCCAGCGTCCGCGGCCGAAGTGCCCGACCCTTCACGGTTCGCGTCTCCAGCCACCTCGCCGCGTAGTCCCTGAACGTCACATCAGCAGCGCGCTTAGCCTGCTTCTGCTCTTCGGTTCCAGGCGGACTCCACAGCTCGCGGTCGATCTCGCGACGGCGATCCGTCAACCACGCCTCGGCGTCCTCCTTGGCACCGAAGGTGCGCGGAGCGTCGTAGAGTAGGCCATCGGGTCCGGTGTATGACGCCTTCCACCGACCACTGCGGAACTGCCGCAAACGCCCGAACTTGCGTCGGGTGGAGCGAGGTTCACGCGCCACTGTGCTCACCCCAGTATCCAAAGCTGCACGACTTTTGCACCACATGAGTGTATAGCTGTGGATGATTGAGTCCAAGTAGGTCCGGTGGTACTGTTTCTCCTATTAGCAGGTCAGATGCCTGTTAATGCAGGTAGAACAACTACACAGGAAGTTTGCTCAGGCGGTTTCAATCCCAGTATCGCGCACCACACTTTTTGCAGGTCAGAGCGGTTTCCGCCGAGATTGGGGCGGCGGGATCTAAACGACCAACCAATGGCATCGGGTGATTCTGTGGTCCCCCCGAGTCGATTCGCAGACCGGTCTACACATTCGCGATCAGTGACCGCGACAACACCGCCCGAGTCAGCGAGACTGTCACCGGCCTTGAAGGCGATGTAATCGCCGAGCACCTTCCCATCGGCCGATTGGCGAGGTGGCGACGACCGGCAGCCGACCCCCGTTGGTGATCCGCCAGCGCGCGATATCGCCTGCGTGAGTCGGATGACGACGTGTGGTCCCCGGTAGGCCTGGCACGACCCGTGTGCAACCCTGCGCCGCTAGTCGTTGACGATGATCTCCGACAGCTTCGCAGCAATCGTCTCGTCGCCGTCCCCTGTGCGGCGTGCTGATCGAGCATGGCCGCGGCCGGAGTCGAACGGCGGAGGCGGGCCATCTATTCGGCGAGCGTGGTTCCCGCGGCACCATCCCGTCGACCCCGATCGCCGGCAATCGCTCGACACCCGAGAACGTCGTTCGTCACGACGCCAAAGACACACACTTGTGGCGATTTTCGAGAGCCGACGGGACTCGTGGCTATCGTCCGGGGTGACGTCGGGTGTGGAAACGGCTGGGAACCACTATTGCGACGCGGTCAGGCGATTGACGGGTGAAAGCGGGCGCGCGTTGGCGCACTGTGCGTGGGCCGAAAACAATTGCGATTGCAGCAACTGCATCCCCGCGTGCATGCGAAGATCACCGCATTGCGCGTGCGGTTCGGTGCAAAGGGGGCTAAAGCGTGAGTCCGGCCGACGAAGACGACGCCATGCCCGATCAAAACGACGACGCCAAGGGATTCGACCCGGCCGACCTCAACTCCACGGTGATCGCAATTCCGTTGCTCAAGGAGATGAAGGCCGAGCCTCACGAGCCGATCAAAGTGGTGATCGCGCTGCACAACGGCTACGGAACACCGGCGGAGGCCGCGGAACGCGTTCGTACCATCGTCAACGACGTCATCGCGAATGGCCCACACCCCGGCGAAAGAATCGTGGAGCGTCCGGTCGAAAAGTATGTGGTCGCCCGACTGACGGCGGATTCGATCAGAAGCGTCGCCGCGCGCGACCGGGTGGCAAAGAACAGGGCCATCTACCAGATTTGGCCGGACTTCGAGGTGACCGCGTTGATGAACCGGTCCGTGGCGACGGTGAAGGCGAACGCGGCCCGCACGACGTTCGCCGCGGAGGGCGCGGAAATAGTGTGGGCCGTCGTCGACTCCGGTATCGATGGGACGCACAAACACTTTGCCGAGCACAAGAACCTCGAACTGGACCCGTCGCTGAAATTGAAACATCGCGACTTCACCGAAGGCGCGACTGCGACGAGCGCACTACAGGATGCATACGGCCACGGAACACACGTAGCAGGCGTCATAGCCGGGGACAGCAAGAAATTCGGCCGAGCCAAACCTGCCGCCATCCGCGCTGTACTCGACGAGAACGGCGACACGGACTACAAGCCGCTGCCGGTCAAGGAGCGATTCGTTGGCATGGCGCCGAAGTGCAAACTCGTCAGTTACAAGGTCCTTGACGACAAGGGACGAGGTGACACCACGGCGATCATCGCTGCGCTGCAGGACATTCAGAAAGTCAACAGCTACGGTGACAAACTCAAAATCCATGGCATCAACCTGTCGGTCGGATATCCGATCGACCCGACCTGGTTCGCGTGCGGTCAGAGTCCCATCTGTGTCGAGGTGACCCGTCTCGTCAACTCCGGTGTCGTGGTCGTCGTCGCGGCGGGCAACACTGGATATGGCTTTTACAAGAACCGCTCGGGCGCAGGCGTTGCCGCCGGAATAGGGCAGACGATCAACGATCCCGGCAACACCGAGGCGGCTATCACAGTCGGGTCGACACACCGCGACATGCCCCACACGTATGGCGTCTCGTACTTCTCGTCCAAAGGGCCGACCGGTGATGGTCGCGCCAAACCGGACGTCATCGCGCCCGGCGAGAAGATCCTGTCGTGCGCGGCGGGACAGAAGAAGGCCGACATCGTAGCCAAATTGGGCGAGGGGGCGTCGGTTGACTACGTCGAGGACAGCGGCACCAGCATGGCGGCAGCACACGTCTCCGGTGTGATCGCCGCTTTCCTGTCGATCCGTAACGAGTTCATCGGCAAGCCTGCCGAGGTGAAGAACATCTTCACCTCGACAGCGACCGACCTCGGCCGTGTTGCCGACTTCCAGGGTAGAGGTCTCATCGACCTCATGCGGGCCATCCAATCCGTCTAAACCATCAGATTTGGGGATCGAAAAATGTTCGACTCATTCGGGCTTCGCGCCGCCGAGGTGCAGTTCGACAAGAACGCAGAGATTGTCGGTTCGGCCGACGACGTGCGCAACCTCGCCGCAGACGGCGAGATAACAGACCTGGTCGTCATGTCGCACGGTTGGAACAATGACATGGCCCAAGCCCGCGAGCTCTACGGCAGCCTCGCGAAGCAACTCCGAGCCGTTCTAGACGAGAACTTGATACCCGGGCTGGCCGAGCGCACCATCGGACTCGCGGGAGTGTTGTGGCCATCCAAGAAGTTCGCGGAGGAGGACCTCATCCCGGGCGGCGCTGCCGCGGCAGACTCTCCGATAGGGCAAGCCGAGGTGCAGAGCGCGATCGATGATCTTCGTTCAGTGTTTCCGTCAGCCGCCGACCAGGCCATCCTCGACAAGGCAAGCCGGGAGGTCCCCCATCTCGAGGACAAGGCATCAGCGCGGGAGAAGTTTGTCACCAATTTGTTGTCGCTGCTCGACCAGTCGGCACAGGAACCCGACGACGGCACGACCGACCTGTTCGAAGTCCCGCCGCGAGAACTAATGGACAGGCTTTCCATACCAGCCGAGATCGCGCCACCGGAACCGCCGACTGAGGGTGGGGCGCTGGGCTTGGCCGGCGAGGACGACCCCGATAGAGAAGGTGGTGCCGCCGGTCTTTTCAGCACGTTGGGCGGCTTCTTCGGTGCCGCCAAGAACCTGCTGAACGGCGTCACGTATTACGAGATGAAGGCGCGTGCGGGTACGGTCGGCGAACGCGGATTGGCACCGCTGATCACTCAAATTCTCGCCGAGCGCAACGGTTTACGCATCCATCTGGTCGGACACAGCTTCGGCGGCCGACTGGTCACCGCCGCCGCGAGCAGCCTTCACGAGAACAGCCTGGCGAGCCTGACACTGTTGCAGGCGGCGTTCTCTCATTATGGTTTCGCAGCCGAATGGACCCCGGGGAAGGCTGGCGCTTTCCGAAGCGCCATCGTCAACCACGCCGTGTCCGGCCCGATCCTGATCACCCACACCGGAAATGACAAGGCCGTTGGAATCGCGTATGCGATCGCGTCACGCATCGCTGGGCAGAACGCCGCCGCCGTCGGCGACGCGAATGACACCTACGGTGGAATCGGGCGCAACGGCGCGCAGAAGACGTCGGAAGCGAGCTTCGGCGAGCTTCTCGACGTGCAAGACGCATACACATGGAATGCCGGCGCCGTGCACAACCTCAAGGCAGACCGGTTCATCAAGAACCACTCCGACATCAAGGGAAAGCCTGTCGCGTACGCCATCCTGTCGGCGGTCGCGAGCACCTGACGGCGCGACGCGCGGAGTCAACGCGAGCGTGCTGCACAGCGCGCCACACGAGCCGACGTGATCGAGTTCGATCCATCGCTACCGCCTGAGCCCGGTTTGTTAACGGCGGTTGCGCGTTCCGAGCACGTCGCGGGGATAACCCGAGCGCGCGAAGAGACCGTCGGCTGAGTCCCGGACGCGTCGGATCACATCGGGTACGGAGACGTCGACCAGGCTCCCCTGGTATTTCACGACGTTTCCTCCCACCAAGACCGTCCACACATTCGACGTGTCGAGCAGCGTCACGACAGCGCCGGTCGCCGAGTTCAGAGGCGCTGCGTTGAGCCTGTCGGCTCGCAGCACAACGACATCAGCCTCCTTGCCCGGAGTGAGCGACCCCGTCACGTCTGCGAGGTGCGCGGCATGCGCACCACCGATCGTGGCCATTTCCAGGATGTCGCGCGTCGACACCACCGAAGGCAAGTCATTCTCACCGCGTGCACCCGCCTCCTGAATTCGGCTCCGCTGCAACGCAAACGCGGCCTTCATCTGCGCGAAGAGATCTGTCGGCCCCATTGAGACGGCGTCGGTACCCAAGCTGGGACGAAGGCCGTGATCGAGCGCCGGTTGCAGACCGGCGAAACCGTGTTGAAGGGTCTGCTCGACGATGATCGACAGCGACACCTTTCCGCCCGTCTCCGCGATCCACCTCCAGGTGCTGTCTTCGAGCCAGGTGCAGTGGATGTATGTGGTGTCGCTGCCCATCACACCGGCGCGCCCGAGTTCTTCGAGCCCCAGTCCGCCCTTGGTGTAGTTCACGTGGGTGAAGATGGGAACTCCCACTTCCCTTGCAAGCGCCCAATTGTCGGCGTCCATCGGGCTGTGCAGAGCAAGAGTGACCAGGCCGTCGCCGGCAAGGGCATCTTTCAGGCGGTGCAGATCCTGTGGGTACGCGTAATCGGGGGCCGGGATGTTGTCACCGGTCGTCGGCGAGTACACATACACCGCACGCAGCCCGGAATCCTGGAGCCCACGGATGGCGGCGTCGGTGTGGGCTGGGGTGTAGGAGCATTGGGAGGTGTCGACAGCGGTGGTGACGCCCGCGTTCAGACACTCGAGCGCTCCCGCGTACTCGCCGATATAGACGTCGTCCGATGTGTACTTGTGAAAGATCGCGTCGGGACCTTCGCGGGACTGTGCGAAGTAGTCGGGCGCCAGCGCATCCGTCCAGTACCCGCGCAGCGCCGTTTGGAACATGTGGATGTGACTGTTCACGAACCCCGGGATGACGATGCTGCCCGAGCAGTCGATCACCTCGCCGTCAGTGCCCAAGTCCGGACCGACATCTCGGATCGTGCTGTCCTCGATGAGGACGTCCCCAGCGACCAGATCACCGACGTCAGGATCCATGGTCAGGACCGTGGCATTCTTGAGCAGCTTCCGCTTCCCTTTCGGCGCAGGGGGATTCTCCCCAGTCGCCGGCCCAGCCAGACCCGCGGCGCTGCCGTGCGATGTTTTCGGACTAGTCACAAAGGTCCTCCTCCTCGTTGACGAGTTCCCAGCCGGCGAGTCATCGCGGAGCCAGCAGGTCCGGTTGCGGAAGCGCCATGCCACGGTCGACGCCATTGGTGGACGCAGAACCCCGACGGATCACGTTCGCATCGGGTTCCGCAGCCCCATAGGGGGTCGCTCAATCGAAATTGTTGCGTCGGCCCTCCCGCACGTAGTCGACGGTCGATTTGATGTGCTCCTTACCGTGAATCGACTTCTTCTTGGCCACATGGCCGAACATCTGAATCCCGAAGCCGCCGTCGAGGTCATCGGTGATGCGCTTCTTCCACGGGCGCCGGACGATCTGGGTGGTCAAGCGGCGTGTGGTGCGCGGCTGGGACATGATGTGGCCGGCGATGGTGCGGGCACGGTCGATCAACTCGTCACGCGGAAGCACTTCGTTTACCATCCCCCACTCCAGCGCCTGCGCCGCGTCGATCGCCTGACCGGTCAGCAGCGCATAGGCGGCCCGCTTCACCCCGAGCAACTCCTGGAAGCAGTTGTGAATGCCGTCGGCGGGAACCGAGCCGATATCGAAGTGTAGATCGAAAATCCGTGCGTCCTCGGCACATAACGTGATGTCGCACATCAGCACGATCTCGGAATGGAAGCCGCTTCCGTTCATGATGCCGATGGTGGGAATTTCCAGGTCATTGATCAACGAGCTGACGTTGATACGCCCGTCCTTGTACGCGTACTCGTAAGCCCAGTACGTCATGTCTTCGTCTTCGAGGGCAAAGCCTTCCGGATCGGAATCCATCATGAATTCCTCGCCCGATCCGGTGAGAATCAGAATCTCGTTCTTCGGGTCGGCGCCGACGGTCTTGAGCATCTGACCGAGCGCGCGGTGGTTCTGCACGCTCAGCTGGATCGGTCCGCCGAGGGTGTGCGCTTGGACGAGGAGGACCCCGTCGTCGGAGCGTTCCATCTTGAAGAAGTCTTTGAACCGCTCCGAATACTCATCGAAATCGGGTGTATCAAGAAAACTCTGCAAAGACATGGCACTCCTTAGTTGCTACTTCACCACTCGGTAGAGATTGACTTGGTTTCAAAGTGTTCGAGATTCCCGGCGTGTCCGCCTTCGCGGCCCGGGCCACCACTCTTCATCGATGCAATCAAGGGCGACGGTTTTGCTCGCATGGGCGTCGCCATCAGACCGGCGCATATTCGCCGGCATCCACTTCGATCTCGGGCACCCGGGGCGCCGGCTCCTGCCGGCCGAGGACCGACCACGCGGCGTCGACGATGTCCTGCGTGGACAGTCCGTACTTCTCGAAGAGGAACGGCGCCGATTTGGCGCCTTCGGCGAAGGTGTCGCGCAGACCGATCCGCCGCAGGGGCCGGGCCATGCCCGATTCGGCGATGACTTCAGCGACGGCAGAACCGAGTCCCCCGATGATGGTGTGGTTCTCGGCAGTCACTACTGCGCGAGCACCGCGGATCACCTCCTGGACTGTCTGTGTGTCAAGGGGTTTGATCACGGGTGCGTTGACCACGCTGACGCCGACGCCGTGTGCTCCGAGGAGTTCGGCCGCGCGCAACGCACTGGAGAGCATCATGCCGTTGGCGATGAGGGCGACGTCGTCTCCCGGGGTGAGCACCTGGGCTTGCGACAAGCTGAACTCGTGGTCGTCTTCGAACAGCACGGGGATCTCGCCCCGTTTGAGCCGTAAATAGACCGGGCCGGGAACGTCGACGATCTGCGGGACGGCCTGGCGGATCTCGACCGCGTCGGCGACATCGACGACGGTCATGTTGGGGATCGCGCGCATCAACGCGACGTCGTCGATCGCCTGGTGGCTGGGCCCGCCGGGGCTGGAGATGCCCGGCATGAAACCGACGATTCGCACCGGAAGCTTCGGATAGGCAATGGAATTGATGATCTGGTCCAACGGACGACGGGTCGCGAAGACTCCGAAAGTGTGGACGAACGGGAGAAATCCTTCGCGGGACAGCGCGCCCGCCATGCTCATCATGTTGGCTTCGGCCATGCCACCGTGGATGAAGCGTTCCGGCAGCGCGTCTTGAAAGAGGTCGATCTCGCATTGTCGGGTGAGGTCGCCGGTGATGCAGAGGATTTCCTCCCGGTTTCGCGCCGCATCCAGTAGGGCCTGCCCGTAGGGCTTAAGGACGGTGGCGTAGGGCGGTGTGGCAATGCAGTCTCCAATTCGTGCTCGGGTGGGGCGGGCTCAGGCCAGGCGCGACTCCAGTTCGCCGATGGCGGCCTCGGCGAGGGGCGGCGGCAGCTTGATGAAGTGGCCGTCGGCGTCGGGGGGAAGCACGGACAGTCCCTGCGCCGTCGAGGTGCGGCAGATGACGACCGTCGGTGACTCGGCGGTGGCTGCTGCCGACAGTGCCTTGGCGACCGCTTCCGCGTCGTGACCGTCGACGTCGTGGGCGTTCCACCCGAACGATTCCCATTTCGCCGCAATGGGTTCGACGGTGGTGATCGAGGACACCGGCCCGTCGACCTGGGAGTCGTTGGCATCGAGCAGCACCACCAGCTGATTGAGGCGGTGATGGCCGGCGAGCATCGCCGCTTCCCAGACCTGGCCTTCCTCGAGTTCGCCGTCGCTGACGAGGACATAGACGCGGCTGTCGTCGCGGCCCTTCAACCTGTTCGCCAGCGCGAACCCCACGCCGCCGGACAAGCCGGTCGACAGCGACCCGCACGTCAGGTCGATGGCTGGGGAACGTTCGGTACCAATCGCTTCCAGCGGTGAGTCGTTCTCGCCGTAGGTGGCCAGTTGTGCCTCGCCGAGGCTTCCCATCTCGGCCGCCGCGGCGTACATCCCGATGATGTAGTGGCCGGGCGAGCACACCAGCTTGTCGCGGTCGGGTCGGTAGGCCGTGCAGTACAGGGCGGCCAGGAGCTCTGCCGAAGACAGGACTTGTCCCAGGTAGCCGAACCCGTGTGGGGCGACCATGCGAACCGCGCGGAGCCGCAAGCGGTCAGCGAATCGCGTGAGGTCGATGTGGTCGGCAGTGTCGTTCATGGTTGTGCGTCCAATCCACTCGTGAGGCATCTACTTGCCGAGTTCGATAAGCCGGTCGCTCATCCAGTCGGCCATGACTGGGCGTGCGATGCTGTACGCCCCAGTGAGGTCGAGCGCGCGTGCGCGGTCAGCGGCGTCGTCGAAATCGAGCCGATGAGCGCCTCCGCACGACGGGAACTGTCTCGAAGCAGCGCAGCAGACAAAGCTTGGTCGACGGCCATGGCCATCTCACCTCCTCGTTAGGGAGCCCACCACCGGCTGCGCGAGTAAGCTGAGTCGCGATGTAATCGATTACGGACCGTACTCGCACCGCCACAGGGACGTCAATACCCCGTCACGAAGTGCCTTTGGCGCTATGACGGCAAACGAGAATGCATACGGCGCAACAGGTGTTCGCCCTGTTAGCATCGGTCAATGCCGAAGCGTCGCAATGCTCCCCGCATCAGCGATGTCGCGCGCGAGTCGGGCTTTTCGGTGGCCACGGTTTCTCGCGCGCTCAACCCGTTGACGGCTTCTGCGGTGAGCCCGGAAGCCCGCCGGGCGGTCGAGGCCGCTGCTGAGGTGCTCGGCTATCGCCCCAACGAAGCCGCGAGGTCGCTGCGGACCAACAAATCGCTCATCGTTGGCGTGGTCGTGCCGGACATCGCGAACCCGCTTTTCCCCCGCATGGTGCGCGGCATCGACGATTTACTCGACGACGCGAATTACAGTTCCCTGCTGGCCAATTCGGGTGGTGATCCCGCGAAAGCGGACAAGGCGATCGACCGCCTCCTCCAGCGAGGAGCCGACGGGCTCATCATCGCGACCTCCAACCTCGAAGACCGGCGCCCCAGCGTGCTGTTCGATAGCAATTTCCCCGTCGTTCTGCTCAACCGCCGTACCTATGACACGCGCGTGCCGAGCGTCACGGCCGCAGGCTCCCGCGGAACCGCAGCGGCGCTGGCCCAACTCGTCAAAGACGGCCACAGCGGTATCACCGTGCTCGCTGCTCCTCAGCACACCAGCACAGGCTGGGAGCGTTTGCGCGACATCGAGGGAGCGGCCGCCAAGCGACTCGGCAGGACATTGCCGGTGGTGAAGGCGACTGCGGTGTCAGAGAGCGCGGGCTATGAGGCGATTCGCGATCTCCTCGAGTCAGGCGACAGCGTCCCCACCGCCATCGTCGCGGCCAACGACCTTCTGGCCCTGGGTGCCATTCGCGCGATTCGGGAGCGCAATCTGCGTGTCCCCGAGGATATCTCGGTGGTCGGGTTCAACGACATGCCGTTCTGCGACCGGATGGATCCCCCACTGAGCACCATCGGCTTCGACCACTACAAGATGGGCGCGGAGGCCGCACGGATGGTGATGAACATGATCGCCGGCGACGTCAAGCCGAAATCGATCAGGATTCCCACGGTGTGGATCCCCCGCGCCTCCACGGCCGTTTGCCGCGACGCGTCGAGTCGCGTCTGACTCAGCTGTCGGCGGCCAGCGGCATCAGGTGTGCCGATCGCGCCTGCTGCACGTACAGCGACAGGAAATCCTCCTCGCGAAGGCCGGTACCGATCGCCGACTGGATCAGCTGGTGCACGGCGGCACCCGCGGGCATCGGAACCTCAAGCTCCCGCGCCGCCGCAAGACCGAGGTCGAAATCCTTGCGCAACAGTTCAGTTGTGAACGTGGGCGTCCAATCAAGTTGCACCAGATCGGGCGTCCGCTTGCGCATCCAGTCGCATCCCAGCACGGTGGCGTTCAGGAACTCCAAGAACGCTTCACGCGATGTCCCGCCCTTTTCTGCCAGCGAGATCACCTCGACAAGTCCCTGGACGATGATGCCCAAATACAAGTTGTGACAAAGCTTTACCAACCGGCTCTGTTCTTCCGTGCCTGCATGGACCGCGACTTCGGCGATCTGCTTCAGGTACTGCAATACCTTGTCGAACGTCGATCGCGGTCCTGAGGCGACAATGCACGAGTGACCCTCGGCGACGACATGCGGGTTGCCGCTGATCGGGGCGGCCAGAAACTCGACCTCCTCGGCGGTGACGGCTCTGCGGATGTCGGCTGAAGCCTCTGCGGAGACGGTTGAGCAATCGACGATGACCGACGGCTTTCGATCGCCGCTCAGCAGGCCTTTTGGCCCGCGCACGACCTCATGAAGGTCGCGTGGCGTCGACACCATGATGAAAACGATGTCAGCCTCGCACAGGTCGACGATCTCGGCGACCACCTTGGCACCGCGCTTCGCCAGCGGAACCGTCTTTGCCTCGGTGCGGTTCCATACAGCGACGGTGTTGCCCGCATCGAGCAGGCGGCCAACCATCGCCGCGCCCATACGCCCCGTGCCCAGCCAGCCAAGATTTGCCATGCGGACGTCCCCTCATCGATAGGTGCTTGCTCGGTGCCGTTACGTGCGTCTAGGTAACGGGCTCGCCGGCAGACTGTAATCGATTACACCGTCGACGGTCAATCGGCCCTACGACGGGTAACTCACTCAGCAGTGTTGAACCAAGAGTGAGCTACAAAGTGCTGCAAGCTCTTTCAGCGCCCACATCGAGCTGAATTGTGAATTTGACGACGGTTGGACGCCAAAAAGCGTCGCGGAATTTACAAATGAGCGCAGGAGGGGGTGAGCATCCGGCCGAACACAAGCAGGCCGAGACGAGCATCCGGCCGGGGAACCGTCCGCTATGCGGCGGGGTGCACCGCCCAGAAGTTCCAGGGGTACTCGCAGAACAAGGGCAAGCCGTCCGGCGACTGTGCGGCCACATGCTGACGGAAGTCCGGCGACTGGCCGTAGACGTCGAGGATGCACTCGGAGCGGATCGCACGCACGCCGACGAGCTTTCCGCCGGGCACCCATTGCGATTGCTCACCGGGCAGCGGGCTGCGGCAGGCCAACACGTTGCCGTTGGCGTCCCAGCCGAAGACAAACCTAGTGGTGTTCGTGCACGGCGTCCCCAGCGCGACACCGTCTTTCATGTTCGGCACTGGCGTATCCCCCGGAGCCGCACCGGCCGTCGGCGCCGCGCAAAGCGCGAGTGCGGCGGCGGCTGCAGCTACAAATGGCGCACGAGTCATGTTCGCAACATACCCAACACCGCTTGAAACTAGTCCGCGCACCCCGTTACCCCGACGCGCGAGATTCCACGAGATACGGTAGATAACAGTGGGAGCGGGCTACCACGACGCGATCATTGAGCCCACCAAAGCGAGCAACGCGTCGATGGCGAAGAACAGCGGCACGACGCTCGGGTCGTAATACAGAGCGAACGACGCGCAGGTTGGGAGATCAGCTCCCGCTACCATGCGCATATCTTTACACGATCACCGCTGGAATGTCGATAATCAATGCCAAGGTTACTTAGCAAGCGCAACTAGCTTATTTGCTGATTCTGTGTCCTGGCACTGTCCTGAGAAAGCCTGGCCGTCGTGCCGACCCGGGCGGGTCAACCCTTCGGGAGGGATGAGCTTCCGCACGCCGTCGACGCAGGCGATGCCGCCCGTCGTCAGAGCGTTCTGCTGCTCGTCCGGGGACTGGTCGGCCGTTGGCTGATCGTTTGACGGCAAATTTGGCACGGGCGCCACAGGCGGTTGCTCACTCGCCGACGTGAGCACATAGCGCACATTCAGGCGGAACGACGGGCATTCCTCGGTTGTCGCAAGCGAATCGGCGTCCGCGACGGCGCGGCGGACGTCGGGGCGAAGCCGATTACTGTCCAACCATGGGACGCGTCATCGTGGTTGTGATCGGCATCGTGGTCGCCCTCTTCGGGCTGCTCTTCGCGCTACAGGGATTTGGGGTGGTGGGGGGTAGTCCCATGAGCAACACCACCACCTGGTCGATCCTGGGCCCGATCATCGCGCTGATCGGCGTCGCCATAGCCTTCAGCGCCGGCCGCGGTCGCAAGCCCTGAACGCGTCGGCCGCGAGGCGATTCGCTCGTCAAGCAACTCGTCGATGAGATCCGTGGACGGTTTGCCGCCCAGCCGACGGATCGACGCGCTGACGGCAGCAAGTAATGACAACTGTCGGTCGATGGCGCTGATGTCGCGGTGTTTCACTACTCCCCAATCACCGGAACTCCCGGATGCGGCATTCGATCGTAGGCGCCGCGGCGGGTCTGTGCCGGGATTGGCTCCGGCGTGCCGACAAGGTAGCCGCTGCCGGCTGACCCCGGCCCCGTTCGCCAGATGGAGCAGGGGCTAAGCAGTGCAGAAGGCAGGTTCGCAGTTCCCGCTGCAGACAGCAACGACCGGCGCGCGCAACTCTGGTTTGCGACGCGCCGGTCGTCGGCGTCTGTTATTTCGGTCGCGAAATCTGCGTTACGGCAGCCACTTCCACGGCTTGTCCCAATGGCCGGGCGGCGGCACGAACGGCAGATGGGCGATGTGTCCCGGCGGCGGGACGAACGGCAGGTGACCGATGTGGCCCGGCGGCGGCACCGGATCCCAGTGCTTGTCGGCCTGTGCGGTCGCGGTGCCGAATCCGAGGGCCCCCACGCCGAGGGCACCGGCCATCACCGCGCCCGCGACGATTTTCTTCAACGTGTTCATCGTGAACTCCTGTCCACTCGTTTGCGGCACGCCCTACACAACGCTCGACTTGGGTTAGCGCTTCCAGCGCACCGCGTTCACATGTCGGAGGGTCGGCGGCATCAATCGATGGCCTCAATCCGTCGCGATGCACTCAACGACCCCTCGACAGGTCTGTCGACCCCCGCGGGCCGATCGTTACGCCGGGCGTGCGGGCTGGGCCCGCAGTGTGTGACTCGGCGCGGTGCCGAACGCCGCCTTGTACGCCAGGCTGAACCGGCCGGCGTGGCTGAACCCCCACCGTCCCGCGATCGCGGTGACCGTGTCGTTGGCGGGGTCGGCCGCCTTCAGATCGCGGTGTGCCCGATCGAGGCGTACCCGCCGCAGATACTCCAGCGGCGTCGTGCCCATGTTACGCCGGAACGCGTATTGCACCGAGCGCGGTGAGACATTTACCGCTGCGGCAATATCTTCCAGCCCGATGTCGGCGTCAGCGTTGTCCTCGATGAACGCCATTGCATCTCGCAGGATGGGCGGCATTCTCCGCCCGGTGACGTGACCAGCCACTGCTCGCGCACTCCCCTGAATCGGTTGGTCAAGGTTGGAAAGGATGCGTCCGTATACCCCCCGCCGCACGGACAAAAACTCCAAATTTCGGCGAGCAGACGAGCGAGCAGACGCGTAGGTCTCAGTCCGCCTGGGCTTTTGCGGGCACGAGCGCCTGCTCGCGCCTGGGAGCAAACCACAGCGGGGCGTCAACCACAGGTTGACGGAAAAGGATCGTCAACCTAGAGTTGACGGCATGACCGAGCCCGCCAAGATCGCCCACCCCGTCCGACTCGACGACCTCATCGAGGTCATCAAGAACGTGCACTCCGAGCCGCTGGATCAGCTCACCGACGCGGTGCTCGCGGCCGAATCGCTCGGCGAGATCGCCGACCACCTCATCGGCCACTTCGTCGACCAGGCGCGCCGCTCGGGCGCATCGTGGACCGACATCGGCAAGTGCATGGGCGTCACCAAGCAGGCGGCGCAGAAGCGGTTCGTGCCCAAGGTCCCCGACTTCGATTCGGGCGCGCTGGACCCGAACGCCGGCTTCGGCCGCTTCACCCCGCGCGCCCGCAACGTGATCGTCGCGGCGCAGAACAGGGCGCATAAGGCGGGCAACGTCGAGATCACCCCCGACCATCTGCTGCTGGCGCTGTTCGACAACCCTGACGGGCTGGCGGTCAAGCTCCTGGCCGGGCAGGGCATCGACGCCGCCACCGTGCAGAAGGCGATCACGTTGCCGCCGCGCACCGACGGCGACACGCCGGCGCTGATCCCGTTCAACGGCCCGGCCAAGAAGGCGCTGGAATTGACCTTCCGCCAGGCTCTTCGGTTGGGCCACAACTACATCGGAACCGAGCACATCGTGCTCGCGCTGTATGAGGCCGAGGAGGAGGACGGCCCGCTGCACCGCATCGGCGTCGACCGCGACCGCTTCGAACGCGAACTGGTCGCCGCGCTGGAGCAGTTCACGAAGAGCTGATCTCACAGACGCGACGGCCGCGGCGTCTACATGATGTGAGTATGCGACCGTTCGAGAACGTGGTGGCCGAGCACGGCGCGACCGTGCTGCGCGTGTGCCGAGCGGTCGTCGGACCCGACGACGCTGAGGACGCCTGGTCGGAGACCTTCCTCTCGGCGTTGCGGGCATATCCCGACCTGCCTGCCGACGCCAACGTCGAGGCCTGGCTGGTGACGATCGCGCACCGCCGCGCCCTCGACGTCGGCCGCGCCAACAGCCGTCGCGCCGTCCCGGTCGCCTCCCCGCCCGACCGGCCCTCGTCGCGCGCCGATCCCACCGCCAGGTTTCCGGATCTGTGGGCGGCGCTGCAGCGCCTGCCCCGCAAGCAACGCATGGCGGTCGCCTACCACCACATCGCCGGCCTGCCGTTCGCCGAGATCGCCGCACTTCTCGACAACTCCCCTGACGCCGCCCGCCGCGCCGCCGCCGACGGCATCAAGACCCTCCGCAAGCTCTACCCCGAGGACGAAACCGCATGAGCACCAACCTTTTCGGCGACCTGCATGCCGACGACCAGACGCTGGGCCGTCTGCATCAACGGCTGGAGCGCGACGCCGCCGCCGACAATCTGCTCGACGTCGCTTACCACACCATCGACAGCCCGGTCGGCCCGCTGCTGCTGGCCGCGACGACCGTCGGCCTCGTCCGCGTCGCCTACCAGATCGAGGACCACGACGCGGTGCTGACGAATCTGGCGACCACGGTCAGCCCGCGGGTGCTGCGCGCGCCGGCCCGGTTGGACTTCGTCGCCCGTCAACTCGACGAGTACTTCGCCAAGCGGCGCACCAGCTTCGAGGTGCCCGTCGACCTGCGGCTGGCAGCAGGGTTCCGCCGCAACGTCATCGAACGCCTGCGCGACATCGGCTACGGCCAGCGACGCAGCTACGCCGCAGTCGCCGCGGCCGTCGGCAGCCCCCGCGCCGTGCGCGCGGTCGGCACCGCCTGCGCGCACAACCCGCTGCCCGTCGTGATCCCGTGTCACCGCGTGGTGCGCTCCGACGGGTCGACGGGCCAGTACGTCGGCGGCGCGGCCGCCAAGGCGCGGCTGCTGGCCCTGGAAGCCGCGTGAACCCACATCGGGAATGAAAACGGGCGCGCCGCGGTAGGAAAGCGCATGAAACTCAATGACGCGGCGCGGGACCTCATCGGAAACGGTGTCGACGCCACCCTGGTCACGCTCAATCCGGACGGCAGCCCGCAGGCGACCGTCGTGTGGATGGCGCTCGAATCGACGCCCGACGGCGACGAACTCGTCGCCGCCCACCTCTCCGAGTACCGCAAGACCCGCAACGTCCGCCGCGATCCGCGAGTGGCCGTGACGATCCTCGGCACCGCCAAACCGGGGCAGCAGACGCCCTACCTGGTGGTCAACGGGACGGCCCGCATCGTCGAAGGCGGCGCCCCCGAACTACTCAAGAAGCTGGCCACCAGGATGCTCGGCTCTGACGAGCATTTCCCGCCGCAGGATGCGCCGCCGGGGCTGTTGACCCGCGTCCAGATCGAGAAGGTGGGCGGCCTCGGCCCCTGGGCGTCCTGACGGACTCGCTGTCCCCGGTGTCGCGCGTGTGCCATCATGCGAGGCGACTTAGGAGGGGACATGCGCCGTTGGTTCGTGTTGCTGATGGCCGCGCTGACGATCACCGGGGGCGTGGCCGCTGCGCCGGCCACGGCGGCCGAGACCCCGATCGGCCGGCTCGGCGAAACGCTGCGGGTCGAGTTCAAGGGTGTCGTCGCCGACGTCACCGTCCACGACATCCTGCCCTCCCCCGTTCCGCCCGGGTTCGGCTATCCGCCGCGCGCGCCGCGCTATCAGGTGTTTCGGGCCAACATCACCATCCACGTCGTCGAGACGCCCGCCCCGTATGCGATCGGGATGTCGTTCGTCTTCCGGGGTGTCACGCCCACCGGCGACGCCTACGAGCCGCGCAACTCCGACGCCCCCGACGCGCTGCAGCACGCCATGATCAACATGCCGACGGGCGCCACGGCCACCGGCGGCGTGTGGTGGGACTGCTACCGCGATCTGGTGTCCAACGTCGTGCTGGTCGACAAGGTGACGGGGCTGCACCTCGGCCAGTGGAACGTATGACACACCAGGTCGCGGTTGTGGTCACGGGCGCCGTCGCCGCCGACCTTCCGGAGTTGGCCCGCGTCGCGGCGATCACCTTCCCGTTGGCGTGCCCGCCGTCGGTGACTCCGGAGAACGTGCAGGCCTTCATCGATGAGAACCTCACCGAGGCGCGATTCGCCGACTACCTCGACGATCCCGACCGGCAGGTGTTGGTCGCCCGCCATGACGAACGAATCATCGGCTACGCCTTGCTGATTCGCGGCGTGCTCGATGACGACGGCGTGCAACGTGCGGTCACCGCACGCCCCGCGGTGGAGATTTCGAAGATCTATGTGCTGCCCGACAACCACGGATCCGGTGCGGCCGCGGCGTTGATGGCCGAGGCGCTTGAGCGCGCCGGGAAGTCCGACGCCAAGTGCGTGTGGCTCGGGGTGAATCAGCACAACCAACGGGCGCAACGCTTTTACGCCAAGCACGGCTTTACCATCAGCGGCACCAAGACATTTCGGCTCGGCACCCGCATCGAGAACGACTACGTGATGGTGCGTCCGGTCTGAGCCGCGGCCGTCAACGCCAGCAGCCGTGACGTCGCCCGCAAATACTTCTTGCGGAAGCCGCCCGCCAGCATCTCGGCACTGAAAATGGTGTCCAGCTTCGTCCCCGACGCCGTCACCGGAATGCCCGCGTCGTACAGCCGGTCGGTCAGCGACACCAACCGCAGCGCGACGTTCTGATCGTCGATCGGATGCACACCGGTGATGAACACCGCCGTAACACCCTCGATCAGCGTGAGATAACGCGACGGATGCATGGTCGCCAAGTGCGCGCACAGGGCGTCGAAGTCGTCGAGGGTCGCGCCGGGCACGGCCTCGGCGCGCTCGATGACCTCGCTGTCGGTCAGCGGTTCCGGCGCCGGCGGTAGGTCGCGGTGCCGATAGTCGGGACCCTCGATCCGCACCGTCTCGAAAATGGCTGCCAGCGTGTGGATTTCACGAAGAAAGTCCTGCGCGGCGAATCTGCCCTCCCCCAGTTGCTCGGGCAGGGTGTTTGACGTCGCCGCGATCGACACCCCGCGCTCGACGAGCTGGGACAGCAGCCGCGAAATCAGCGTGGTGTTGCCGGGATCGTCCAACTCGAACTCGTCGATGCACACCACCGCGTAGTCGGCCAACAAATCGATGCACTCGACGAAACCGAAAACACCGGCCAGTTGCGTGAGCTCGCCGAACGTCGCGAACGCCGCAGGCGCGGGCGAGTCGGCCGAGATCTTGTAGTAGCTCGACGCCAACAAATGCGTCTTGCCGACGCCGAACCCGCCGTCGAGGTAGAGCCCAACACCCGGCAGCGTCTCGCGCTTGCCGAACAGCTTCTTCTTGCCCGCGCGCCGCGTCACCACCTCGTCGCAGAACCGCAGACACGACTGCACCGCTTGGGCCTGCGTCGGCTCGGCCGGATCGGGCTCATAGCTGGAGAAGCTGACGTCGGCGAACGTCGGCGGCGGGTGCAGCTGCGAGATCAGCCGTTCAGGGCTGACGTCGGGGTGGCGGTCCACGAGTCGGCCCACATGCATGCACGAACTCTATCGACGTGCTCCAATCGATCCCATGCCCGACGACGCCGCTGGGACCCAATTCACGGTCCTCGAGCCCGTCGACACCTCCGACTCCCTCGACGAGTCCGGGCTGGCGGACCTCTACGCCTATCCCGACGGCCTGCAGTCCTGCTGGGTGCGCGGCAACATGATCGCCAGCCTCGACGGCGGCGCTACCGCCGACGGCAGGTCGGGCGGGCTGGCGGGCCCCGGCGACCGCGCGGTGTTCACCGTTATGCGGCAACTGGCCGACGTCGTCCTCGTCGGCGCGGGCACCGTGCGCGCCGAGAACTACTCCGGCGCCCAGTTCAGCCCCGCGCAGCGGCAAGCGCGGCAGCGCCGCGGCCAGGCCGAGGTGCCGCCCATCGCGGTCGTCACCAACCGTGGCGTGCTCGACCACGACGCCAAGCTCTTCACCCGGACCGAGGTGCCGCCGCTGATCCTCACCTGTGCCGACGCGGTCGCCGACGCCAGCGGCAGGCTCGGGTCGGTCGCCGAGGTGATCGACGCGTCAGGGCCGCGTCCCGACCGTGTCGACCCCGCTACCGCGCTGAAGATCCTGGCCGAGCGTGAACTGTTCCGGGTACTCACCGAGGGCGGCCCGCAGCTTCTCGGCGTGCTGATCGCCGACGGTCTGCTCGACGAGTTGTGCCTGACCATCGCCCCGCTGCTCGTCGGCGGCGAGGCCACCCGCATCGTCACCGGGACCGGCCAGGTGCGCACCGGCATGCGCCGCAGCCACCTGCTCACCGACGACGCCGGCTACCTGTACAGCCGCTACGTGCGGGGCCGCTGACCAGTCCATCGATGCGGTGATCGGTACGGTGGTTGCCATGCATCGGCGTCGCCTGGTCCGTGCCCTGAGCACCTCGACCGTCGTCGTGTCGGCGTTGCTGGCCGGTTGCGCACCCCTGCTGGCCGCCAATCCGCGGTATGCCACCGACTCCGGGGCACGCCCCCAGGGGCAGCCGGCCCCCGAGCCGAAGGCCGACGGCCCGCCCGCGGTCGAGTCGCCCAAGAACGACCTTTCCTGGCGCAACTGCACTTCGCAGATCTTCAGCGAGTCCGCGGTTGATCCGTTGCCCGGCGTCATTCTCGACTGCGCCAGCTATGACGCTGACCTCGACCCGATCGCGGGCGCCACCGGGTCGGTCAGTATCGGTGTGGTGCGGGCCCGCTCGGTGCAGACACCCGAGAACGCCGGCCCGCTGGTGATGACGACCGGCTCGGACCTGCCGACCTCGGTGCAGCTGCCGGTGTGGTTGTCGCGCGCGGGCGCCGACGTGCTCAAGAGCAATCCGATCGTGGCGATCGACCGCCGCGGCATGGGCATGTCGAGCCCCATCGACTGCCGCGACATGTTCGATCGCCAGGAGATGCTGGAGCAGGCGCAGTTCCAGTCGGGCGACGATCCCGTCGCCAACCTCAGCGCCATCACCCAGACGGCGACCACGAACTGCACCGACACCATCGCCCCCGGCGACTCGGCCTACGACAACGCGCACGCGGCCGAGGACATCGAACGGCTGCGCGACCTGTGGGACGTCCCTGCACTTGCGCTGCTGGGCATCGGCAACGGCGCCCAGGTCGCGCTCGCCTACGCGGGTTCACATCCCGACAAGGTGGCGCGGCTGGTGCTCGACTCGCCGCTGCCGGTGGGCATCGGCGCCGAGGCCGCCACCGAACAGCGCGTCAAAGGTGAGCAGGCCGCGCTGGACGCCTTCGCCGCACAATGCGCGGCCTCCGACTGCCCGCTGGGGCCCGACCCCAAGGCGGCCGTCGACGCGCTGCTCGCCGACGCACGCGCAGGCAACGGACCCGGCGGAGCGTCGGTGGCCACCGTCGCCGACGCGATCACCACCGCGCTGGCCTACCCGCGCGGTGACCGCACCGCCGCCACCAACAGCCTCGCCTCGGCGCTGGCGGCCGCCCGCTCGGGCGACGTGAACCAGCTCAACAACCTGATCAACCAGGCCGACACGCTGCGCCAGACCGACGGTCAGTTCGTCAACACGTGCAGCGATGCGCTCAACCGGCCCACTCCCGACCGAGTCCGTGAACTCGTCGTCGCCTGGCCGAAGGTGTATCCGCAGTTCGGCGCTGTCGGCGCGCTGAGCATGGTCCAGTGCCTGAACTGGCCGTCCGGATCGGCGCCGAAAGAGCCGCAGGACCTGAAGATCCCGGTGCTGCTGATGGGCGTGCAGAACGACCCGATCGTCGGCAACGAGGGCGTCTCACAGGTCGCTGCGACGATCATCAACGCCGGCACGTCCAGCAAGCGGGTGATCTGGCAGGGCATCGGCCACGGCGCCAGCATCTACTCCGAGTGCGCGCTGGCGCCGATGATCGGCTACCTCGACAGCGGCAACGTGCCGGAGACCGACACTTACTGCCCCGCCTAGTTTTACCCATGATGCCTTCGGTGTACGGTGCGCTGGTGGCGGCACCAGAGACCATCCGTACCGGCCTGCTGAACCTGTTCCGTCCGCGCACCTCACCGCCCGGTGTGGCAACGGTGCTGCGGTCGATTCTGTGGCCCCTGGCGATCCTGTTCATCATCCACCGCAGCTACGTCCTGGCCACCAACGGCTACATCACCGACGACTACGGCCCGGTCTACCGCGCCGTGATCAACCTGAAGATGGGCTGGGACATCTACAACGAACACCTCAACTACGTCGACCCGCACTACCTGTACCCGCCGGGCGGCACACTGTTGATGGCGCCGTTCGGCTACCTGCCGGTGGACGCGTCGCGGTACTGGTTCATCACGTTCAACACCATCGCGATCGTGATCGGCGCCTACCTGCTGGTGCGGCTGTTCAACTACACGTTCACCTCGGTGGCCTTCCCCGCGTTGCTGGTCGCGATGTTCTGCACCGAAAGCGTGATCAACACACTGGTTTTCGGCAACATCAACGGCTGCGTGTTCCTGGCCGAGATGCTGTTCCTCCGGTGGCTGCTGGACGGCAGGACCAGCCACCAGTGGTGGGCCGGGGCGGCGATCGGGCTGTCGCTGGTGGTCAAACCCGTGCTGGGTCCGCTGCTGTTGCTGCCGCTGCTCAACCGGCAGTGGCGCGCCCTGGTCACCGCCGCGGCGGTGCCGCTGTTCTTCAACGCCGCAGCGGTTTTCAGCCCGATCGAGCGGTTCCGTGTGAAAGACCCGATGGGCTTCGTCACCAATACGCTGCCCTACATCTTCTCGATCCGCGACTACTTCAACAGCTCGATCCAGGGCAACGGCGTGTACTACGGGCTGCCGATGTGGCTGATCTGGTCGCTGCGCATCCTATTCGCCGCGCTCGCGGTGGTCAGCCTGTGGCTGCTGTACAAGTACTACCGCAAGCGCGACCCGCTGTTCTGGATGGCGACGTCGTCGGGTGTACTGCTGATCGCATCGTTTTTGGTGCTGTCGCTGGGCCAGGGCTACTACTCGATGATGCTGTTCCCGTTCCTGATGACGGTCGTGCTGCGCAACTCGGTGATCCGCAACTGGCCGGCCTGGGTGGCGGTCTACGGCTTCATGAGCGCCGACAAATGGCTGCTGGGCCACTGGCCGACGACGGGGCGCGCGCTGGAGTACCTGCGGGTGACCTACGGCTGGTCGCTGATGCTGATCGTGGTGTTCTGCGTGCTGTACTTCCGCTACCTGGACGCCAAAGCCGAGGGCAGGCTCGACAAGGGCATCGACCCGCCGTGGATGGCGGAACCCGACGCGAAGCCCGCACTCGAGGGGCAGGCCCGGCGACCCGAGGCGCTGGACGCCGTCGAACCCAAATCGGTTCCGTCGCGCTAGCGGCCGCTGCCGTCCTGCGGCCAGGTAAGCCTTACTCGCATGGTGATGGCCGGGCCAAAAAGCGCGATCGCAGCGGCCGCCATTGGCCTGACAAGCGCGATTCCTGCTGCGGCGGAACCAAATGTGCTGCCCGTTGACGGACAGTGGGAGATCGTCCAAAGCAACGGCTTCAGGGTCTTTCTGAATCTTCACCAGGACGGCGGCAACATCACCGGCACCGCGAGGACGTCATCGGCGTCGTCGAACAACGTGACAGGCACGGTCGATGACCACTCCATCCACCTCAGAATCCCGGAGGATCGATCGGCAATTACGGCGGCGAACTGACGCCCAACGAATTCTCGCTACCAGGCAACTACCTCAGCGGCAACACCTGCGACGAGGCGCACCCGGGCAGTTGCGCCACTTGGTATAGCGAAAAGAAATCGTTCTAGCGCTCGCGGATTCGACGGTCACACACCGATCACCGCCTCTCCGCACGGCTCGTCGCGGCCCGACTGCGCTAGCGTGGAGGCATGACCTCTCCACGGCCCAGAGTCGAACTCACCGACGACGAGTGGCGGCAGAAGCTGACGCCCGAGGAGTACGCGGTGCTGCGCCAGGCGGGCACCGAGCGTCCGTTCACCGGCGAGTACACCGACACCAAAACCGAAGGCGTGTACCAGTGTCGTGCCTGCGGCAACGAGCTGTTCCGCAGCACCGAGAAGTTCGAATCTCATTGCGGCTGGCCGTCCTTTTTCGACCCGGCGGACTCCGACGCGGTGATCCTGCGGACCGACAATTCGTTGGGCATGACCCGCGTCGAGGTGTTGTGCGCCAACTGCCACAGCCATCTCGGCCACGTGTTCGAAGGCGAGGGCTACCCGACCCCGACCGACAAGCGCTACTGCATCAACTCGATCTCGCTACGGCTGGTGCCTGCAGAGGCTTAGCGTCGAGCTGCAACCCCAGCCGCGATGCGCGGTTGGTCCGGCCGGAGGCGAGCATGTTCATCATCGCCGCGGCGCTGACCGGCGGGCTGTAGTAGAAGCCCTGCACCACCTCGCAGCCGAATTCGCGTAGCCGCTCGGCGGTTTCGACGTTCTCCACCCCTTCGGCCACGGTGGTGACGCCGAGCACGTGCGCGAGATCGACGACGCCGCGCACCACCGCCGCCGCGCGCGCGTCGGCGCGGATCGGCGCGATGAAATGGCGGTCGAGTTTCACCTCGTCGATGGCCAGCTCGCGCAGATACCGCAGCGCCGAGTAGCCGCTGCCAAAGTCGTCGATCGCGATCCGAATTCCCCTCTGCCGCAACCTCTCCAGCACCGAGCGGGTGCGGTCGATGTTGTCCAGCAGGAAGTCCTCGGTGATCTCGATCGTCAAATCTTCCGGGCTGAGGTTGCGCGCCGCCAACTCGGAGGCGATATGGGTGGGCAGATCCAGATCGCCGAGCGAAGGCGCGAAGACGTTCACCGCGATCGGCACGCCGATGCCTATCGAGTGCCACTCGGCCGCGTCGTCGAGAGCCTGGGTCAGCACGATGTCGGTCACCGCCCGCATCAGCCCGCGCTTGCGAACCAACGGCAGGAAGTGGGACGGCCCGAGCATGCCGCGCTTGGGATGCGGCCACCGCACCAGCGCCTCGACGCCGACGACGTCACCGGTGCGCAGGTCGAACTTGGGCTGGTAGTACACCGTCAGGTCACCGTGGTCGACCGCGTGCCGCAGTTCGCCGAGCAGACGCACCGCGGCGCCGCGTTCGCTCTTCTCGCTGGAATCGGTCGGCAGTTCGAACTCGTGCGGGTCGGCCAACGCCATGTCCGGCGTATAGGTGTGCAGGCCACCGGATTTCGAGCGCTTTGCCGAATACATCGCGACATCGGCCTGCTTGAGCAGCATGTCGGCCGACAGGTCCGGATTGGCGGCCGACGCCACCGCGAGCCCGACGCTGGGCCGCATCAGCAGCTGCTGGCCGTCGATGACGAAAGGCTCCTCGAACGCGGCGACCACGCGGTGGGCGACCAGGCGGCAGAGCTCGGGCAGCCCTTCCATCAGTACGGCGAACTCGTCGCCGCCGACCCGCGCCACGGTGTCGGAGGTGCGCACGCATCCCAGCAGCCGCTCGGCGGCCTGGACCAGCAGCGCGTCCCCCGCGGGATGCCCGAGGCTGTCGTTGACCAGCTTGAAGTCATCGAGGTCCATGGACAGCACCGCGACCGACTGGTTGTCGTTCTCGTGCACCTGCACCGCGTGCATCAGCCGGTCGTTGAACAGGTCGCGGTTGGCCAGGCCGGTCAGCGTGTCGCGCATCGCCTGGTCGGCGACCATCTTCAGCAGCTGCTGGTTCTGCCGCACCACGACGAACTGGCGGGCCATCACGGCACCCATCAACAGCGCCGATGACAGGAAGATCGGCCCCAGTCCCGGCGTCGGCAGGTACGTCGGGATGCACACCAGAGCGGCAATGGTGATCGGAATGTAGGGCATCCACGTCGTCAACGGCGACGGCAACGGCGGCACCACGACTTCGGTCTGCGGCGCCGAGCGGCTGATCAGCGCGGCCACGCTGAACGTGAGAAATGCTGCGGCCCAACCGATGTCGGACAGGTAACCGCTGCGGTAGATGCCGTGCGCGGTGAGGTAGACGAAGGCGGTGTCCGAGACCGCCATCATCAGCACCCCGGCGGTCAGCAGGGCCAGCGTCTGACGCCGCCCGGTGCGGGCCCGGGTCAGCACCAGCAGCGCGACGGTGATGATCGCGATGTCGGCCAGCGGGTAGGTCAGCGACAGGGCCAGTTCGACAACGTCGGTGCCGCCCATGTTGTACACGGGCCGCAGCACGAACACCCAGCAGATCTCGAACAGCGCGCCGGCGACGATGACGCCGTCGAGCACGAAGCGGGTCCGGGAGTGCCGCGAGTAGCCGGCCGGGAAGAGCACCATCGCCAAGCCCGCGCCGATCGGGAAGAGCAGGTAGCCGAGATCGGCCAGCGAGGGGAACGGCGGTTGGTCGTGGACCCGCGAGTACACGATCCAGAGCACTTCGCCGACGGCCCAGCCGGCCAACCCGACCGCCAGACAGATCCATGCCCGACGCTGTCGGTCCCTGGCCGTCCAGGCGGCCAGCGCGCTACACGCGCAGGCGAACAGCGCCAAGGTGAGCAAGCCGAATTCGGCGACCGCGCTCGAGGTGGGGTAGCCGCCCCACTGTTGCATCAGGCTGAGCGCGAACAGTGCGCCGACCGCGACAGCGCCAACCCCCATCCACGCCGCTTTGGTCACCGCCCCACGCTAGCAACAAATCGGCGCTCACGAAACCGTTAACAGCAAACAAGCGAATCGTTTGCCGCCATGTCGGCCGGTCACCTTTTTCGCAGCGATATCGCGGTGACAGCCTTCCCGGCCCGTTGCCGCAATTGACGCAGGTGTTGAACTCGGCGACCGTCGTGTATCGCCAGCAAACACAGGGGCCTCAGGGGAGCTTGTTGACGAGCTCCTCCACACCGACCCGCGGACCGGTGAAGAACGGGGTCTCCAACCGCACATGCCGCCGGGCGTCGGTGGCGCGCAAATCCCGCATGAGGTCGACGATGCGGTGCAGTTCGGGCGCCTCGAACGCCAGCACCCATTCGTAATCGCCGAGCGCGAACGCGGGCACGGTGTTGGCCCGCACGTCCTTGTAACCGCGCGCGGCCATCCCGTGTTCGGCCAGCATGCGGCGGCGTTCGTCGTCGGGCAGCAGATACCACTCCAGCGACCGCACGAACGGATAGACGCAGATGTAGGCGCCGGGTTCCTCGCCTGCCAGAAACGCCGGGATATGGCTCTTGTTGAACTCGGCGGGCCGGTGCAGCGCAACCGTGCTCCACACCGGGGTGCAGGCCCGGCCCAGGGTGGTGGTGCGGCGGAAATCCGAATAGGTGGCCTGCAACGCCTCGACCCGTTCGGCGTGGGTCCAGATCATGAAGTCGGCGTCGGCGCGCATCCCCGCGACGTCGTAGAGGCCGCGGACCACGACGCCGTTGTCCTCCTGCTGCTTGAGGAACGTCGCCGTCTCGTCGATGACGGCTTCCCGCTGGTCGCCGAGCTCCCCCTGCCGGACGGAGAACACCGAAAACATCAGGTAGCGAAGGGTCTCGTTGAGAGCGTCGTAATCGAGGCGGGCCATGGTTCTATCGTGCCACGCGCGGCCTGGCCAGCGTCGCCGCCGCCCGTGTGGCCGTGGCCACGCACGCGGGCACGCCGATACCGTCCAGGAAGGCGCCCGCCACCGCCAGCGTCGGCGGCAGGCCGGCCCGCATTTCGGCCACCAGATCGCCGTGTCCCGGCCCGTACTGCGGCATCGCGTCGATCCAGCGCTGCACCCGGCAGTCGAACGGCTCGTTGGTGACCCCGAAGACGGTGGCCAGGTCGTCGGCGGCCCACGCCAGCAGGTCGTCGTCGCCGACCCGGTGGGCGATGTCGTCGCCGAAACGGCCGTAGGACAACCGCACCAGCTCGACGTTGCCGCGCGGCCCCCACTTGCGCGACGACAGCGTGATCGCCTTGGCGTTCAACCGTTCCGAGGTGGCCACCAACACACCGGAGCGGTTCGGCAGCGGGGTGCCGCCGGGCAGCGCGAGCGCCACCAACGCCGATGAGGCGACCGGGATCCGCCGCGCCGCGGCGGCGGTGCGCGGTGCGACGCCCGCCACGATCCGCGCCAGGCAGGGCGCCGGAACGGCCAACAACACTCCGTCGGCGGGCCACTGGTTGCCCTCGTCGTCGACGACCAGCCAGCCTCCCCCGTCGTCCCGCCGCTCGACGCTTTCGACCGCGACCTGCGCCCAGCGGAATCCGGCCCGCTCGACGAGTTCGTCGACCAGCACCGCGTAGCCGCCGTCGATCGCGCCGAAAACCGAACCCGGTCGCGGCGGCGGCAGCGCCGCGCGGGCCGCCTCTGTCAGGTTCGGCGCGCCCCGGTCCAGCGCCGCGGCCAGCATCGGGGCGGCCGCCCGCAACCCGATCGTGGTGGCCGAACCGGCGTACACGCCTGCCAGCATCGGGTCGACGGACCGGCTCACCACCTGCTCGCCGAACCGGTCACCGACCAGCTGGGCGACCGCCGGGTCCGCGCCGGGCCGCCAGCTCAGCGGCCGGGTGGGCTCCTCGCGCAGTCGGGCGACCGTGGCCTCGTCGACGAGGCCCGCCACCGTCGACGGATCGGTCGGTATGCCATTGACGGTGTCGCGCGGCAACTCGTGCAGCCGGCCCTGGCTGTAGATCAGCGGCCGCGCGCCGGTGGTGCCGATCTGCCTGTCGGCCAGGCCGAGCTCGGTCAGAAGCGCGGGCACCTCGGGGCGTCGCGCGACGAAGGCCTCGGCGCCCAGGTCCATCGGCTGTCCCCCGACCAGCTCGGTGCGCAGCACCCCGCCGAGGCGGTCGGCCGGGTCGAAGACCGTGATGTCGGCGTCGTCGCCCAGCGTGACGCGCAACCGGTACGCGGCGACTAGACCCGAAATGCCGCCGCCGACAACGCAATACGCCGGCTTTTCCGCTCCTCGCGTGCGCGGCGTCTTCTCCGCTCCTCGCGTGCGCGGCGCAGTCACAGCGAGTGCACCAACGCCACGACTTCGGTGATGACGCCCGGATCGGTCGCGGGCAGCACACCGTGACCCAGATTGAAGATATGGCCCGCGGCGCCCGCGTCGACGGCGCGGCGTCCGTCCTCGACGACCGCGCGCGCTGCGCGCTTTGCGACCGCCATGCCCGCCAGCAGCACCACAGGGTCGAGGTTGCCCTGCAAAGCGGTGCCCGGCACCACGCGGGCGGCGGCGTCGGTCAGCGAGGTGCGCCAGTCCACGCCGACGACCGGGCTGGCGGCGGAGCTGACCGCCTCCGACATCGCGCCGAGCAGCTCGGCGGTGCCCACGCCGAAGTGCGTCATCGGCACGCCGGTGTCGGCCAACGCCTGAAACACCCGTGTGCTGTGCGGCTGCACGTAGGTGCGGTAGTCGGCCAGCGACAACGTGCCTGCCCACGAGTCGAACATCTGGATCGCGTCCACCCCGGCGTCGAGCTGGACCCGCAGGAACGCGGTGGTGATGTCGGCCAGCGCCGACATCAACGCGTGCCAGGTGTCGGGTTCGCCCAGCATCATCGCCTTGGTGCGCTCGTGGTGGCGGCTCGGACCGCCTTCGACGAGGTAGGACGCCAGCGTGAACGGGGCACCGGCGAATCCGATCAGCGGCACCTCGCCCAATTCGTGCACCAGCATCGTGACCGCGTCGGCGACCGGCGCGACCTGTTCTGCCGCAAGCGGTTTCAGCGCAGCGACGTCAGTGGCGTTGCGCACAGGATGCTCGATCACGGGTCCGACGTCGGGCACGATGTCGAGCTCGATACCGGATGCGCGCAGCGGCACCACGATGTCGGAGAACAAGATCGCGGCGTCGACTCCGTGCCTGCGGACCGGCTGCAGGGTGATCTCGGTGATCAGCTCGGCGTCGAAGCACGCCTGCATCATGGTGTTCTCGGCGCGCAGCTCGCGGTATTCGGGCAGCGATCGGCCGGCCTGCCGCATGAACCACACCGGCACCCGGCTCGGCTTGCGGCCGCCAGCGGCCGCCAGGTAGGGCGACTCCGGCAGCTCACGACGGTTATTCATCGGCATCAATGCTGCCATGGCGCCCGGTTTACTGGCCGTTTGACGTCCGCAGACACTCGATACGGCGCGCCTGCGCACATACCCGGCCAGATGGTCTACCGTCAAGCCGGTGACCACCGCCGAACCGGCGCAGTTCCGGGAAGCGGTCGCGGCGATGAACGCTGCCACCGTTCGACCGGAAATCGAACTCGGCCCGATCCGGCCGCCGCAGCGGCTGGCGCCGTTCAGCTATGCCCTTGGTGCCGAGGTGCGCCATCCCGAATCCCCCATCGTTCCCGAGCAGTCCGAGGGCGACGCCTTCGGGCGGCTGATCCTGCTGCACGACCCCGACGGCGCCGAGGCATGGGACGGCACCATGCGCCTCGTCGCCTACATCCAGGCCGACCTGGACTCCAGCGAGGCGGTCGACCCGCTGCTGCCCGAGGTGGCCTGGAGCTGGCTGGTCGACGCGCTGGAAGAGCACACCCAGGACGTGACGGCGCTGGGCGGCACCGTCACCGCCACCACATCGGTGCGCTACGGCGACATCTCCGGCCCACCACGTGCGCACCAGCTCGAACTGCGCGCATCATGGACGGCGACGACACTGGAGCTGGGCCCCCACGTGGCCGCGTTCTGTAAGGTGCTGGAGCACGCCGCAGGCCTGCCACCAGCAGGGGTGACCAGCCTGGGGTCGCGCACCCGAGCTTGAGAATGATCGACGCCGACTCCGGCGGGGCCGAGCCAGCAGAGGCCCCAGAAACCGCAGTCACCCCGTTGCTGGCGCCTGCCGACGGGGTGCCTTCGCTGTCGGTAACCGAAGCCGACATCGAAGCCGCCGCCGACCGGCTGGCCTCCGGACGCGGCCCGTTTGCGGTGGATGCCGAGCGGGCGTCGGGCTTCCGCTACTCCAACCGCGCGTATCTGGTGCAGATCCGGCGCCAGGGCGCGGGCACCGTGCTGATCGATCCGGTCAACCACGGCGGCGACCCGCGGCAGACGCTGGCGCCGATCGCCGAAGTACTGGCCACCGACGAGTGGGTGCTGCATGCCGCCGACCAGGACCTGCCCTGCCTGGCCGACGTCGGGATCACCCCGACGAAGATCTACGACACCGAACTCGCCGGCCGGCTGGCCGGCTATGACCGGGTCAACCTGGCGACGATGGTCGAACGGCTGCTGGGGCTGGGGCTGAAGAAGGGCCACGGCGCGGCCGACTGGTCCAAGCGGCCGCTGCCGCAGGAGTGGCTGAATTACGCCGCACTCGACGTCGAGGTGCTGCTGGACCTGCGCGACGCCGTCGCCGCCGTACTCGACGAGCAGGGCAAGACTCAGTGGGCGGCACAGGAATTCGACTACCTGTGCTCCTACGTGGCCGCGCCGACGCGACGCGACCGGTGGCGCCGGACGTCGGGCATTCACAAGATCCGCGACCGCCGCGCGATGGCCGCCGTTCGCGAACTGTGGACGGCCCGCGACCAGATCGCCCGCAGGCGCGACATCGCGCCGGGACGCATCCTGCCGGACTCGGCGATCATCAACGCCGCGATCGCCGACCCCAAGACCGTCGAGGAACTGACCGCGTTGCCGATCTTCGGCGGGTCGCGGCAGCGCCGCTCCGCCCAGGTGTGGCTGGACGCGCTGGCCCGTGCCCGCAGCGGCGCCAACCCGCCCGAGGTCTCCGAACCGTCCAACGGTCCCCCGCCCGCGTCGCGGTGGGCCAAACGCAAACCGGAGGCCGCCGCCCGTCTCGAGGCCGCTCGCGCCGGGCTGGCCGAACTGGCCGAACGGGTGAAGGTGCCCACCGAGAACCTGATCACCCCCGAGGTGGTGCGCCGGCTGTGCTGGGACTGGGAACCGGTCGACGACGCTGCCGCCGCGGTCGACGCGTTCCTGCGCGACGCGCAGGCCCGGCCGTGGCAGCGCGAACTCGTCGTGCCTGTCCTCGCTGACGCGCTCGACAAATCCGGTCACCCCGCCACCGACTGACCTCGCGCTGGCCTAGGGTCGAGTGATGGGATTGCTTCTCGGGCCCGCGCTGCGGCACGTCTCGGACACCACTGCGCTGGTGTGGGTGCAAACCGAATCCCCCTGCACCGTCGAGATTCTCGGCTGCTCAGCGCGGACCTTCGAGGTGCAGGGCTATCACTTCGCGCTCGTCGAGGTGACCGGCCTGACGCCTGACAGCGTGACCGAGTACCAGGTCGAAATCGACGGGCGGGTGGAGTGGCCGATCGCCGACGAGCAGTTCGCCGCGTTCCCGCCGAGCGTCATCCGCACCCGCGGACCGGAGAGCGCGCACCGGCTGCGGGTGATCTTCGGGTCGTGCCGATATCCGAAAACCGAAGACAAGAAGCTCGAGGCGAAACTCAAGCGCGACGCGTTGGACTGCTACGCGGCGCGGATGGCGCGCCGCCCGATCGACGAGTGGCCCGACGCGGTGATCATGCTCGGCGATCAGCTGTACGCCGATGAACTGCCGCCCGGCGAGGTGCAACGGGTGGCTGGGCGCAGAAAGCGCAGCCGACACGGCAGCCGGCCACCCGACGAAGTGGTCACTTTCGCCGAATACGAACGCCTGTACCGGCATTCGTGGGGCGACCCGGAAATCCGGTGGCTGATGTCCACGGTGCCCACGGCGATGATCTTCGACGACCACGACATCCGCGACGACTGGAACACCTCGAGGCCGTGGCGGCTGCAGATGGCGCAGGTGCCGTGGTGGAAGGACCGGATCCGCGCCGGGCTGGCGTCCTACTGGGTGTATCAGCATCTGGGCAACCTGAGCCCCGCCGAGCTTGCCGACAACGAGGACTATCGGCGGCTGCGCAGCTGCGAAGGTGACACCTGGCCGCTTCTGGCCGAGCTGGCCGACCAGGCCGACCGCGAGGTCGACTGCAACAAGGGCATCCGGTTCAGCTACCGCTGGGACCTCGGCCGCACCCGGCTGATCATGATCGACTCCCGCAACGGCCGGATCCTGGAATCCGGTGAGCGAATGATGATCGGCGAGAAGGAGTTCGGCTGGGTGGAGGCCAACGCCGAAGACCACCCGGAGTCGTATGACCACCTGCTGCTGGCGTCGTCGGTGCCGTGGCTGATGCCACCGGCCATCGGCGACCTGGAGACGCTCAACGAACGGGCAGCCGACCGCCCCGGCCGACGCGGCAGGATCGCCGAAAAGCTGCGTCAAGCAGGCGATTTCGAGCATTGGCCGGCGTTCTTCAAGTCATTCGTGCGGCTGGGCGAGATGATCACGCGCATCGCCAACCATCCCGAGGGCCCCGCCACGATCAGCGTGCTGTCCGGCGACGTCCACCACAGCTACGCTGCTCGCGCCGAGCTCGAGGACGTGTCGCCGACGGGTACGGCCGTGTATCAGCTGGTGTGCTCGCCGGTGCACAACTATGTGCCGGTATTCGTCAAACCGGCGTTCATGCTGGGCTGGGCCAAACCCGCGGCCGCCGTCACGCACTGGTGGGTGCGCCGTCGCGGACTTCCGTCGCCGCCGATGAGGTGGAGCAACGTCTGCGGCCCGCTGTTCGGCAATACGATCGCGACACTGGAGATCGACGGCCGATCGGCCAAGGTGCTCTTCGAGCAGCCGCGCACATCGACGACTTTGCAGGAGGCAGCGAGGGTTTCGCTGACCTGAACCGCCGCGCGCGTGTGCGTAATCGGACGCCGCTGCGGCGTGTCGCGTACGACAGCGCACAATCGGGCGATGCGGCGATGCTAGTCGAGCTGGTTGCTGACCTCGGCCTCGGACACCGCGCTACCGAGTGCGGCCACCCAGCCGGTGATCTGGCGAGCGACGTGCTGGTCGGTCAGCCCGACCGCGGCGAGCACCTCACCGCGGGACGCGTGCGCATGGAACTCCTGCGGCAGACCGACGTCGCGACACGGCACGTCGATCTCCGCACGGCGCAGCGCGGCCGAAACCGCTGAGCCCACGCCCCCGCGAACGCCGTTGTCCTCCAACGTGACCACGAGTTTGTGCGCCTTGGCCAGCGCGCCGATCCCCTCGGGCACCGGCAGCACCCAGCGCGGGTCGATGACCGTCACGCCGATGCCCTGGTTGCGCAGCCGCTCGGCGACCGACTTCGCCATCGCCGCGAACGGTCCGACCGCCACCAACAGCACGTCCTCGGACAGTCCCTCGGCAGGTACGGTGAGCACGTCGATGCCGTCGCGCCGCTCGATCGCCGGAATGTCTTCGCCGACATCACCTTTCGGAAAACGCAGCGCGGTCGGGCCGTCGGTGGTCTCCAGCGCCTCGCCGAGCTCCTCGTAGAGCCGGACGCCGTCGCGCGGTGCGGCCACCCGCATGCCGGGCACGATGTTGAGCATCGACAGGTCCCACATGCCGTTGTGGCTGGCGCCGTCGGGGCCGGTGACTCCGGACCGGTCCAACACCAATGTGACCGGCAGCTTGTGCAGCGCGACGTCCATCATGATCTGGTCGAACGCGCGGTTGAGGAACGTCGAATAGATCGCCACCACCGGGTGCAGGCCGCCCATCGCCAGGCCGGCGGCCGACGTCATCGCGTGCTGTTCGGCGATGCCGACGTCGAACAGCCGGTCGGGGAACTTCTTGCCGAACGCGGTCAGCCCGGTCGGCCCCGACATCGCCGCGGTGATGGCCACGATGTCGCGCCGTTTGCTGGCGTACTTGATCAGCGCCTCGGAGAACGTCGAGGTCCAGCCCGGGCCCGCGACCTTGGTGGCCTGACCGGTCTGCGGATCGATGACCCCGGTGGAGTGCATCTGGTCGGCCTCGTCGTTCTCGGCGGGCGCATACCCCATCCCCTTGCGGGTGACGACGTGCACGATCACCGGCGCGTTGAAGCCGCGGGCGTGGCGCAGCGCCGCCTCGACCGCGTGTTCGTCGTGGCCGTCGATCGGGCCGACGTATTTCAGGCCCAGGTCGGTGAACATCACCTGCGGGGCCAGCGCATCCTTCAGTCCCGCCTTGACGCTGTGCATGCACTGGTAGCACAGCTCGCCGATGACCGGCATCGAGCGCACCGCGGTGCGGCCCTTGTCCAGCAGCTTCTCGTAGCCCGGCTGCAGCCGCAGCGCGGCCAGGTGATCGGCGAACCCGCCGATGGTCGGCGCATAGCTGCGGCCGTTGTCGTTGACGACGATCACCACCGGCCGCGAGGCTGCGGCGATGTTGTTCAGCGCCTCCCAGCACATGCCGCCGGTCAGTGCGCCGTCGCCGACGACGGCGACGACGTGGCGGTTGCGGTGCCCGGTCAGCTCGAACGCCTTGGCCAGCCCGTCGGCATAGGACAACGCCGAGCTGGCGTGGCTGGACTCCACCCAGTCATGGTCGCTCTCGGCGCGCGACGGATACCCCGAAAGGCCGTCCTTCTTGCGCAGCGTGTCGAAGTCCTGGCAGCGACCGGTCAGCATCTTGTGCACGTAGGCCTGGTGGCCGGTGTCGAAGATGATCGGGTCGTGCGGGGAGTCGAAGACCCGGTGCAGCGCCAGCGTCAGCTCGACCACGCCGAGGTTGGGGCCGAGATGGCCCCCGGTGGCAGCGACCTTGTGAATCAGGAACTGGCGGATCTCGTCGGCAAGATCGCTTAGCTGCGACTGAGTCAGGTGCTGCAGATCGGCGGGACCGCGGATCTGTTCAAGCATTCCGTCAGTGTACGCAGGGCGGTACCCCTCAGTCTCACCGAGCGACATAGATGTCGGGCACACCGTCATGATCGGCGTCCCGCCTCTCGAGAGCGTGAATGCGCCGGTAGGCGGCGTTTCGGCTGCGCAGGACCACCGCGGCCAGCAGAGCGGCGAAAACTGATGCACACAGCACCCCGATCTTGACATCGGCGCCGGCGGTGGAGCCGTGGCCGAAAGCCAATTCCCCGATCAGCAACGACACGGTGAAACCGATGCCTGCCAGCAGCGCCACGCCTGCCACATCGCGCCACGCCAGGTCATCATCGAGGGTGGCCCGGGTGAACTTGGCCAGCAGGAAGGCGGTGCCGAACACGCCGAGGGGTTTGCCGATGACGAGCCCGGCGATCACCCCGACGGTGATCGGGTGCAGGATCGATGCGCCGAGGCCCTCCCAGCCGCCGACCGTCACGCCGGCGGCGAAGAACGCGAACACCGGCACCGCGAAACCCGCCGACAGGGGGCGGGTGGTGTGTTCGAACCACTCGGCGGTGGGCCGGCCGTGGCGTCCGAGCACCGGAACCGTGAAGCCCAGCACCACACCCGCGACTGTGGCGTGCACGCCGCTGGCATGCACCAGCGCCCACGCGCTGACCGCCAACGGGACCAGCAGCCACCACGGATGGATGCCGCGCTGCACCGCCAGGGCGAACAAGCCGATCGGGATCAACGCAAGGGCCAGCGGGCCGAATGCGAGATCGTCGGTGAAGAACACGGCGATGACGGTGATCGCCAGCAGATCGTCGACGACGGCGAGGGTCAACAGGAAGGTGCGCAGCGCCGTCGGCAGGTGCGTCGACAGCACGGCCAGCACCGCCAGCGCGAAGGCGATGTCCGTAGCGATCGGCACCGCCCAGCCGCTCAGATGGTCGGGTTCGCCGGTGGCAACGACGATCGCGATGTAGATGGCGGCGGGTACCACCATGCCGCCGACGGCGGCCGCGATGGGCAGCGCCGCGCGTGCAGGGTCTCGCAGATCGCCGGCGACGAACTCGCGCTTGAGTTCGAGCCCGACCACGAAGAAGAAGATCGCCAGCAGCCCGTCGGCCGCCCATGCCGAAACGGAGAGGTGCAGGTGCAGAAACTCAGGTCCCCAGGCGAAATCGGACACCGCCCGGTAGGACTGCGACCAGGGCGAGTTGGCCCAGACGAGAGCGGCGCCTGCGGCCGCGAGCAGAAGCACACCGCCGACGGTCTCCTTGCGGAGAACCTCGGCGAAGCGCTGCGTCTCCGGCCAGGAGCCGCGCGCAAGCAAGCGTGAAGGGGCAGACATCGAGTAATCCCGAAATAGGAGGGGTGGCCACCGTGCCATCTCATCGAGATAGGTTGCGGGGCTTACTAATACGACTGAATACGGCGGCTACGGATGATGGGCGCGCAAAACGGCGAACCAGGGGTCAGAAGAGGGATTCACGATGTGCTCCAAGGTCGGTCGGTCAGGACATTGCCGACCAGACTTCCCGGCGCACCGGCATCCAACCTACCAGGTGAACCCCATCCTCGGCTACAGCAACCTGGCCCCGCGGCGGGGTTGACGCGATTCACTCGCTCGCAGAACGGCTTTCGTCACGCCGGGCAACACCGTATGGTGCTGACATGCACGCAGAGCAATTCGCCGAGGAATTCCCTGTGGTCACCGCCGACTCGAACGCCCTGGAGGCGGCCCGCACAATGGCCGAGCACCGGCTGCCGGGAATCGTCGTGACCGATGCGTCCGGACAGCCCTATGCGGTGCTTCCCGCCTCGCAGGTGGTGCGGTTCATCGTGCCCACGTATGTCCAGGATGATCCCTCGCTGGCAGGGGTGATCGACGAGTCGTGGGCCGACAAGGCCGCCGAGCGCCTGGCGAACAAGTCGGTGCGCGACGTGCTGCCCGAGCATCTTGAAGACATCCCGTTCGCCAACGCCGACGACACGATCATCGAAGTGGCGGCGTTGATGGCCCGGCTGCGAAGTCCGCTCATCGCCGTCGTCAAGGACGGCAAACTGCTCGGAATGATCACTGCGTCGCGCCTTTTGAGCGCTGCTGTGAAACGCTGACCGGTATGGCCATATTCGCGATATCCGTATTCGTTGTCGCGTATGCGCTGATTGCCAGCGATCGCATCAACAAAACCTTTGTCGCGCTGATCGGTGCCGGATTGGTGCTTGCCGTCGGCATTCTCGACGCCCAGGACGCGTTTTACCATCACGAAACCGGGATCGACTGGAATGTCATCTTCCTGCTGTTCGGGATGATGATCATCGTCGGCGTCCTGCGCCAGACGGGCGTCTTCGAGTACGTGGCGATCTGGGCTGCCAAGCGCGCCAACGGTTCACCGCTGCGCATCATGATCCTGTTGATACTCGTCACCGCGTTCGCGTCGGCCCTGCTGGACAACGTCACGACGATCCTGCTCATCGCGCCGGTCACGCTGCTGGTGTGCGATCGGCTTGAGATCAACCCGATCCCCTTTCTGATCGCCGAGGTGCTCGCCTCCAACATCGGCGGCGCTTCGACCCTTGTCGGTGACCCGCCGAACATCATCATCGCGAGCCGCGCGAACCTGACGTTCAACGACTTCCTCGCTCACATGACGCCGATCGTGCTGATCATCATCGCGGTTTTCATCGCGTTGGTGCCGTTCATCTTTCGCGGGTCATTCCACGTCGATCCGGAGCGGGTGGCCGACGTGATGTCGCTCAACGAGCGCGAGGCTATCCGCGACCGGTCGCTGCTCATCAAGAGCTGCATCGTCCTGGTCCTGGTGTTCGCCGCGTTCATTCTCCACTCGGTCCTGCACATTGAGCCGTCGATCGTCGCGCTGCTAGGCGCCGGCGTCCTGGTCGTGATATCCCGACTCGACCGCGACGACTATCTGGCCAGCGTCGAGTGGGAGACCCTGCTGTTCTTCGCCGGGTTGTTCATCATGGTCGGCGCGCTGGTGAAGACCGGCGTCGTCGAGGCGCTGGCCCGGTCCGCCATCGAATTGACCCAGGGCAACGGCCTGCTGACGGCGATGCTGATCCTCGGCGTGTCTGCGCCGGTGTCTGGGATCATCGACAACATCCCGTTCACCGCGACGATGACGCCGATCGTGGCCGAGTTGTCGGCCTCGATCACCGACCTCTCCCACCCCGATGTGCTCTGGTGGGCTCTTGCGCTCGGCGCTGACCTCGGCGGCAATCTCACCGCCGTCGGCGCCAGCGCGAACGTCGTGATGCTCGGCATCGCCCGCCGCGCAGGCCATCCCATCTCGTTCTGGGAGTTCACCCGCAAGGGTGCGCTGATCACGGTTGTGTCAATTGTGCTGTCCGCGTTGTACTTGTGGTTGCGTTACTTCGTGTGGGGCTGAGCCGTCACGCCTTCTTGGCGATGAAACGACGGAACAGCGGCCAGCCGATGAGCACGTTATAGGCGAGTCCGACGAGCAGGTACGGCCACCACGTGCCGTGGGCGCTGGCGACCCAGAACGCCTTGGCGACCGAATACAGCGGTAGCACACCGAAACTCAGATTCCACGCCGAGTCGATGAACCAACCCAGGCATGGCAGACCGGCGATCAGCATGCCAAGCGCGCGCAGCATGGCGATGCCCTGGATCTTGTTGTTCGCCGCCACGACGATCAACAGCATCGTGACGACCGCGGAGCAGCCGGCGAGTAGGCCGATCGGGACGAGGGCAGGCACGACACCGGGTTCGAGTATTCCGCTGAACCACAAGGTCGCCACAATGTACGCCGTCGTCACCACCACAACGGTGCCTGCACGGTATGCGAAGAAGGTGGACATCGGCGCGGGGGTGACCCGCAGCGCGGTGAGCGTGCCTGCGTCGAGCTCGTCGAGCACGAGGAAAGCGGCCACTCCCCCGGCGATGATGATGCTCGTCAGCAGAAGGAATCCGGTCAGAACGAGCGGATAGTACGGAACCAGATCAAAGTTTGTAGCGCCTGGCCAGCATGTCCGTGACCAATGGCGTCACAATGCGCACGCTAGCGGTCCAGATCACGGGGGCGAGGACGATCATGATGAGCAGCGGATCGCGAAACGTTGCGCGTAAGTCGTTTCGGCCGAAGGCCTTCAGCGCTCTGGTACTTGTCGACACACCGATCACGCCCCTGACCGGGCCACGACGAAGCGGTCGAACGCCGCCTTTGCCACCCACCACAACGCCCCCGCGCAGACAACCGGATAGATCACCGCGTACGTCACCTGCCATGGCGCGAGGGCCACCTGATCGAAGGCCTCACCCATGAGCATCAGCGGACCCAGCGTCGGGATGACGTACAGCGCGGGCTGCGGCCACACGTCCGAGAAGTGAAGCACCGGCGGACCCGACATCACCACCAACCACACGGTCGACGAGATGAACCAGTCACTGACCGAGGTGAACGGCATCGATGTGATGAATCCGACCAGCAGCATGACGAGTGTGCCGAGCAGCACCCCGACGATCAGCGGAAGCGGACGATAGGCAATGCCATGCGCCACCGAAACCACGATCAGCGCGACGAAGAGGGACAGCGCCGACAGCACAACAAGTTTCGCGGCCAGATACTCCGAGAACCGCAGTGGCGTCGAGATGATCGCGCCGAGTGTGCGTTCCTGCTTCTCGAAGAACACCGAGCCGCCGATGAAGAAGATTCTCAATGACGTTGTCAAGCGGCCGCAGCAGTAGTTGTGGGCTGGTAGACGGCGTGGTCGCGGAGCATTGCCC
>NZ_PDCP01000004.1 GCF_002553505.1 Mycolicibacterium agri
GAGCTCGATATCTACTTCTGCGATCCGCACTCGCCATGGCAACGCGGCAGTAACGAGAACACCAACGGGCTGCTGCGCCAATACTTTGCTAAAGGCACCGACCTATCAGTGTTCCCGGCCGACTACCTCGACTACGTTGCCGCCCAACTCAACACCCGACCCCGCAAAACCCTCGGCTGGAAGAAACCCGCTGAAGTCCTCGACGAGCTACTCTCAAACCCGCCAAAACCACCCGCTGTTGCATCCACTGCCTGAAATCGCCTGGGGTTTTGCGGGCATAAGCGTCTGCTCGCGGAAGAGAGGCTCGCGGGGGAGAGCTAGACGACGACGGTGCTCGGCTCCGGGGCCGTCGAGCCGGTGACGCTGTGCCACGCGCGCGCCAGCACCTCGATCGTCGCCGAAAGCTGTTCTTCGGGAAGCGCATAGGGCACCCGCACGAACCGCTCGAGCGTGCCGTCGACGCCGAAACGCGGCCCCGCGGGCAGTTCCAGACCCATGCGCGACGCGGCGGCGGCCAGCGCGGTGCTCATCGGTGCCGGCAGCCGCACCCACAGTGACATGCCGCCGACGCCGGGGCCAGGCTCCCAGTCGGGCAGCAGGCGCTCCAGCAGGTCGACGAGAAAGGCGCGCCGCGTTCGCAGAATGTCGCGCCGCTCCGGCAGCACCTCGTCGCATTGGGCGAGAAGCCTTGCGGCGGCGAATTGTTCGAGAACCGGCGTGCCCATGTCGACCGACGGGCGCAGCGCGGCAATGGTGGCGATGGTGGCGCGTTCGGCGCGGATCCAGCCCACCCGCAGGCCACCCCAGAACGACTTCGACATCGACCCGATCGTCAGCACCAGATCACGGCGCGTCGTCAACGCTGTCGCCATCGGCTCTGGCACCGCATCATCGAGCCACATGTCGCGGATGGTCTCGTCGATGACGGTGCGCGTTCTGGTCTCGGCGATGATGCCCGCCAAGCGCTTTCGGTCCTCCGCCTGCATGGTCATCCCGGTCGGGTTCTGGTTGTCGGGGATGAAGTAGGCCAGGTTGGGCGACAGCTGCTGGATGGCGGCCTGTACCGCGTCGAGTTCCCAGCCGTCCTCGGTCAGCGCCACCGGAACGGGCCGCGCGCCCGCGGTGGTAATCGCCGACAGCGCACCGTGATACGTCGGCTGCTCCACCAGCACCCGATCGCCGGGCTGCACGTAGGTGGTCAGCACCAGGCCGATGGCGTGCAGTGCGCCCGTCGTCACCAGGATCTCGTCGGGATCGGTGGGAAGCCCCTGCGCGCAATACCTTTCGGCGATCGCCCGGCGCAGCGGGGGAACGCCGACGAGTTCGTGCCCCGGCTCGTGCAGGTAGGGCGTCACGTCATGGGTGGCGTTCATGAACGCCTCGCTGACCGCGGCCGCCGGCGCTGACAGTGCGGCGGCGGCCAGGCTCATCGCGGGCGCGGAGATCTCGGTGCGCGCGGCGGGGGTTACGGGCAGAGCCGTGGTGCTGCGTGCACCGCGGCGAGCGTGCAGATAGCCGTCTTCGCGCAGCTGCGCGTAGGCGGCGGTGACCGTGGTGCGCGAGACCCGCAACCGGTCGGCCATCGCGCGCTCGCTGGGCAGCCGGGCGCCGACCGGTAGCCGTCCGTCGATGATCAACAGCCGGATGGCGTCGGCCAGGCCGTGGTAGGCCGGGCCACTTCGACTGGATGTGCGCCAGTTGCCCAGCTCGCGGGCCAGTAGGTCCACGTCGAGCGCTCTGGCTGGCATATCAACGGTCATTTGCAAGCCAGTATGCGCTGACTGGCTATTGAAAGGCAAGCCAGTCGGCGCAGATTCTGGAGTCCATGAGTACGAATTGGATATCTCGACTGGCCCGTAATCTGTCCAGGCTGTTTGGACCCGTCGAACGCATCCCGGCCGAGTTCGTCGACCGGGACGCCGAGCGGGTGCAGCACGACCTCGAGCTGATACGGATCCGCTTCCCGCACCATGCGTGAGGCTCTCGCGCGAGCCGCTGCATTGGTGGTCGGGTTGGCCTGCTACGGGCTCTCGATGGCGATCATGGTGCGGGCCGGGCTCGGTCTGGACCCGTGGGACGTGTTCCATCAGGGGCTGTCGCGCAAGACCGGCATGACCATCGGCGCCGCGTCGGCGGTGGTCGGGGTGGGCGTGCTGGTGGCGTGGATCCCCCTGCGCAACCGGCCCGGGATCGGCACCGTGGCCAACGTCATCGGCATCGCCGTTTCGGTGGACGTCAGCCTTGCGCTTCTGCCGACGCCGACGTCGCTTCCGGTGCGGATTGCGATGATGGTGGGCGCGGTGGTGCTCAACGCGTTCGCCACCGCGCTCTACATCGGCGCCGGCCTCGGTCCAGGCCCCCGCGACGGCCTCATGACCGGGCTGGTGATGCGCACCGGACTGTCGGTGCGATTGATCCGCACCTCGATCGAGGCCACCGTGCTGGCGGTGGGCTGGCTACTCGGCGGGACCGTCGGCATCGGCACCGTCCTGTACGCGTTCGGCATCGGCCCGCTCGTGCAGTTCTTCGTCAGGGTCACGCCTCGGCGCGTGCTCGCGCGCAGTGGATGGGCGTCGGTCGTCGAAGCAAACGACAAGCGTGCGACGGGTGCATCGGCCGAGGGGGTGTGTGATGTTGCACGACAGGATGTTTCACGAAAGAAGGACCAGGAAGGGGAGCAAACACTGATTAAGTGACGGCAACGCGATCGAAAGCGACGTCGTCGTCGACATAACTGGCGGTCCCGGTGTAGCCCCACCGTGCTGAACTCGGCGCTCTGTTCTTGACAGACTTCACAAGGCGGGTGCACGATGACCTGCATCACTTTGGAAAAGCTTTCCAGATTATGGAAGGGCATCGATGCCGTCGAATCCTGCGGACCGGTCCACAACTTTCGTCGACGCAAACCTACTGACGCGGCTCGATCGGGCGCCTGTCACGCGGACGCTTCGCGTCGGCATCGGTGTCGTCGTCCTCGTCTGGCTCCTCGAATCGTTCGACATCGGCCTGGTGAGCGTGCTGATCCTGGTGCTGGGACCGCATTGGGAACTGTCCTCGGGCGAGATCGGACTGCTCGGCGCGTCCGGCACCATCGGGTTGCTCGCAGGCATGCTGCCGGCCGGCCGACTCGCCGACCTGTACGGCCGAAAAAAGGTCCTCATGGTCGGCACCGCGATGTTCTCGGTCTTCACGCTGCTCAGCGCGTTTTCGCCGAACTTCGTTGTGCTGATCATCCTGCGAATCGTCGCGGGCCTTGGCGAGGGCGCCATCTTCCCTGTGCCGTACCTGATGATCTCCGAGCTGGTGAACAAGGAGAAGCGCGGCCGGATCATGGGCTACGCGCAGTGGGTACTGAACGGCGGTTACACGCTTCCCGCATTGGTCGGCTTGTGGGCGGTGAGCACCTTCGACACCGAGTGGTCGTGGCGGGTGCCCTGCTTGATCGGCGGCCTGCCCTTGCTGCTGATACCCGTTCTTGCCAAGTGGGTGCCCGAGAGTCCTCGGTTCCAGCTCCGCAAGGCAACACGGCAGGCCTCCGAAGCTCCCCGCGAGGACGTGCGCAAGCTCGTCACGCGCATTGAGGACGAAGCGGGCATCGCCCACGACGAGACGGTTGTCGACCCCGAAATCCTGGCCGTCCTCGATGATTCCGCGGTACGCGGATCGATGCGGATGCGCCAGCTACTGAAAGCGCCCTATCTCCGGCGCAGCGTGATCGCCTATGCGGCGCTGACCGCCTCGTTCATCGTCTGGTACACGATGTTGACCTACGCTCCCACCATCTTCGGAATGCTCGGGGCCACGAAGTCGAACTCGCTGTTGTATACCGGCGTGATGATGTTCGTCTCGGCGTTCGGCGTGTTCTATCAGGGTAGGCTCGCTGATTCGCGAGGCCGCAAGCCGGTCTTCGCGGTGTACATGGTGGTCGCGGCCATCGGCCTGGTGTTGCTCACCCTCGAACCGGTCGTCGGAATCGTCGTCGTCGTGATCGGAGCGCTCGCGACGGCCTGGTTCGGGCTCGGCAGCTTCTCCATCCCGAAAATGTATATGGCAGAGCAGTATCCGACCCGGCTGCGGGGTTTGGGGACGAGCGTCGGCGAGATGGTAAGCCGCGGCCTGACCGGTGGCATCCTGGTTGCCTTCCTGCCCGGTTTGATCGCGGGTTTCGGGGTGACCACGGTGCTCACCGCAGCGGCCATATCCATGGTCCTGCTCGCCGCGCCGATGTTCTTCTTTGGCCAGGAGACAAGCGGTCGCAACATGGAGGATCTGGGTACTGACCTGTCCGACAGAGAAAAGCAGCCTGATGTCCCGCGGGCCGACGTCGAGGTGACTCCGCAACCAGGGCGAATGCCGCAGCAGTGAGCGAGGAATCGCTGACGATCGCGTCGGCAGGCGCCCACCTCCGCCGCGGAGAGCTCACCTGTGTCGAGCTTGCGACATCTCACCTCGACCGGATCGCCGCGCTCGACCCGAGTTTGCACGCCTACATCACGGTCATGGCAGACGGTGCGCTGAGCCAGGCTTCGGCCCTCGACGCGGAGCTGGCTGCCGGCGTCGATCGTGGTCCCCTGCACGGCATTCCGATCGCGATCAAGGACCTGTTCGACGTCGCGGGCGTGCGCACGACCGCAGGCTCGCGTTCACGTGTGCACGCCACCGAAGCCAGAGCCGACGCGGCCGTCGTGGGGCGGCTGCGCGTGGCAGGCGCGGTGTTTCTCGGCAAGAACAACCTTGCCGAGTTTGCAGCCGATGTCACGGGACGCAACGAGACGTTCGGTGACATGCCGAACCCGTGGCACGGCGACTACTCATCGGGCGGGTCGTCGGGCGGCACGGCGTCGGCGGTCGCTGCGGGACTGACCCTGGGCGGTGTCGGCTCGGATACCGGCGGCTCGATCCGCTTCCCCGCGAGTGTCTGTGGCGTGGTAGGTGTCCGGCCGACCTACGGAGCTGTCGATATCGCGGGCGCGTTCACACGCGCCATGACACTGGACGTCGCAGGCCCGATCGCCCGCACGGTCGACGATGCGGCGCTTCTGCTGAATGCGATGACCGGTCGGCTCATCGTCTCCGAACCGGACGCGTCGGCGGTGGACCTTCACGGCGTGACGGTCGGTCTCATCGAAAACGTTTCGATGGTCGGTCTCGCCCCGGATGTGGAACGTTCGACGCAAGCGGCCATCAGCGCGCTCACCGAACTCGGCGCCCGGGTCGGCGAAGTCGAATTCCCCGCGCTCAACACCGAGCTGGACTGCCACAGGCTCTTCGAGGTTCTGCTGTACGAGTTCAACCAGGCGATGGCAGCGCTACCCGCATCGGATTGCGACCGATCGCTGCTCGGATCCGTGGTGCGCAACAACCTCGACCGCGGCGCAGCGGTGAGCGACGACTTCTACCGGGATGCGCTCGCCGACCGGTCAGCGATGCAGGCGCAGATCGGTGCGCTATTCGATTCGGTTGACGTCCTGATCACGCCGACACAGCCGATTGCGCCGCCACTGCTCGGCGCATCGGCCGATGACCTTGAGCAGGTACGCCGTTTCTTGCTGCCGACAAGCTTTCTCGGACTCCCGTCGGTGTCGGTTCCGTGCGGGATGACGAACAACGGCCTGCCGCTCGGGCTGCACATTGTCGGCCGCTTCGACGGTGAACCGCAGATCCTGCGCGTGGCCCGCGCCGTCGAGCACTCGGTGGGGTGGCAGTGCCGACCCGCACATCCCAGCGCAGTCAACCAGCTATGACTGCGGCCGGTATCAGAGCGGGCGCGGCGGCAGCAGGTGCGCCACTTCCTGTGCGGCCGAACGCAGCGGTCGCACAGCCCGTTTCAGCTTCTCGTCGGTCATCCGTACCGCTGGCCCCTGCACGCCCATCGCGGCGAGCAAGTCGCCCTCCGGCGAGAGGATCGGCACGGCAACGCATCGCACGCCCTCGATCGCCTCCTGGTCGTCGATGCTGTACCCGCGTCGGCGGATCAAGGTCAGCTCCCTGCACAGAGTCGTCGGCGAGGTGATCGTCTTCCTCGTGAGCCGTCGAAGCGGCATGTCCAGCGCCGCGACCTCGTCCTCGACGGACCGAGCGCTGTGGGAGAGCATCGCCTTGCCCATGGCGGTTGCGTGGACCGGCAACCGATTACCCGGCGCTTGGGAAAACCGCAGCAGCTGTTTGGATTCGGCGCTGATCACCACCACCATTTCCCCGGCGTCCCGCACACCGAGATTGACCGATTCGCCCAACTCGTCGCGGAGTCGTTCGACCACTGTCTTGGCGCGGTCGAGGCCGAGACGCCGGTTGGCCGCCTCGCCGAGCAGCATCGCCGAGCGGCCGAGTGTGTACCGCTCGGTGGCAAGGTCCTGACTCAGGTAACCCTCGTCGACGAGGGCCCGCACGATTCGGTGCACAGTGCTGACGCTGAGCGTCAGACTTTTCGCGATGTCGGAGATGCCGAGATCACCCTCGCTCTCGCGAAACAGAGTGAGAACGGCAAGGGTGCGGCTGATCGCCTGGGTGCCGGTGCCTGCCGCGGCCGCGTTGCCGCCAACACTGTGCGGCTTTGGCGTGCTCACCATCAGCGAGCCCTCCGTTGTGTCAGTCATTGTCGCAGTACAGCGTTTTTGTGTGAGCGTACATCTCGATTCCGTCGTGTTGGGGTCGCGTAGAGGGCGTTCTGCACGTGACAGGGCTTGATGCCTTGACAGCGGCAGTGTGAGAAAGCGAGACTCGAATGAGTTGGAAAGCCTTTCCAAAATAGTCTTTGCGGGCCGACCCACGGTCGGGAAGGAGAGGGCTGATGCCGGATCTGACGTTCGCCGAGGTCGGACAGATCCTCCGATTGATTCAGGCGATCGACGCCTCCGACGTTGATCTCGAATGGGGCGACCTCAGGCTGCGGATCCGGCACGGTGAGCCGACCGTGAGCAACGGCGACACCACCGCTGCCGAAACGAAACCCACTGTGGCGCAGGCGAACTCCGAGGCCAAGGAGGCGGCCGTTTCGGAACCGCAGCAGACGGTCAGCGTCGACGAGGCGCCGGCGGTCCCCGACCACTGGATCGCGGTCGCTGCGCCGATGGTCGGCACCTTCTACCGGTCACCCAAGCCGGAGGAGCCGCCGTACGTCGAGGCCGGTGACGTCGTCGCCGCAGGCGACACGGTGGGCCTCGTCGAGGTGATGAAGTTGTTCACCGAACTCAAGACGGAAGTGGCCGGAAAGGTCGCCAGGATCGACGCAGCGGACAGCGCTCTGGTGGAGTTCGGCCAGCCGCTCATCTGGATAGAACCGGCATGAGCGCCAAGAGGATGCGTTACGTCGACGTCACGACCCGCGACGGTCACCAGTCGCTGTGGGCGACTCGGATGACGAACGCGATGATCCTGCCGATCGCGGAGCAGATGGACCGTATCGGGTTCGACTGGATAAACCTCGAGGGCGGCGCCGTGTTCGATGTGTGCGTCCGCTTTCTGCACGAGGATCCGTGGGAGCGGATGCGCCTCGTTGCCGAGCGAGTGACGGCCACTCCGATCGACATCATGACGCGCGGCCAGAGTCTGTTCACCTTCCGGTTTTTCGCCGACGACGTCGTCGAACTGACGATCCGACGAATTCGGGCGAACGGGATGCGCCGCATCACCGTCTACGACGCGTTGAACGACACCCGCAATCTGGAACTGTCGGTGCGGGTGGGCAAGGAGGAGGGCCTGCACGTCGCCGCGGCCCTCGTCTACACGCTGTCACCGGTGCACACGGATGAGTACTACCAGCGGATTGCCCGCGAACTCGTCGCACTCGGCGCCGACACCGTGATGATCAAGGACCCCTCGGGGTTACTGCTTCCCGACCGTGTGCGCACACTCGTGCCCGCACTCAAAGCGGTCATCGGCGATGTTCCGCTGGAGTTGCACTCGCACTCGTTGTCGGGAATGGCCGAGCCGTGCTACCTCGAGGCGGCGCAACTGGGCGTCGACATCCTGCACACGGCGAGCGATCCGCTCGCCGGGGGTGCGTCCCTGCCGTCTACCGAATACTGCGCGCGGCACCTGGCCAAGGAGGGCATCGAGAGTCGACTGGACCGCGACGGACTGGCCACGATGACGGACTACTTCACCGGCGTCGCCCACCGCTACGGATTCCCGCTCGCGGTACCGAACCGCTTCGACCCCGACCTGTATCGACACCAGGTGCCCGGCGGGATGATCTCCAATCTGCGCGTCGACCTGAAGCGGATGAACCTGGAGGATCGCGCGGAGGAGATTCTCGCCGAGGCCGAACAGGTCCGCATCGATCTCGGCTATCCGATTCTCGTCAGTCCGTTCGCGCAATTCGTGATCGCGCAAGCGATGTTGAACGTGCTCGGCGACGAACGGTATGGCACCATCCCCGACGAGGTGGCCAAGTACGTGCGCGGCCACTACGGGCGCCTGGCCGGCGAGGTCGACCCCAATGTCGCCGACCGCGTGTTTGCGACTGGACCCTCGGAGCCGTTCGGAGGCCGGGCAGGCGAACTCATCCCGCCCGCGCTACCCGAACTCCGGCGCGAGCGTGGACCTTTCGACTCCGACGACGACCTGCTGCTCGCCGCGTTCTACTCCGACCAGGAGCTGACCGGCCTGCGGGAGGCACGCCGCCGCGGCGCGCCGGTATACCCCTCGGCCACAGACCCACTGGCACAGCTCATCGAGGGGCTGCGCAGCGGACCTGCGGGGCAGAGCATTTCTCTGGAGCGCCCCGGATTGCGATTGAGCGTGGTGCGGTGAGCGATGCCAAGGCTTAAGCGCGTTCTCATCGCAAACCGCGGTGAGATCGCCGTACGCGTTCTGCGCGCCGCACGCGATCTCGGCATCGAAACGGTCGCCGTCTACTCCACCGCCGACCGTGACGCTCGCCATGTGGCATTGGCCGATCGCGCCGTGCATATCGGCCCACCTTCCGCCAGCGCCAGCTACCTGCGGCGCGAGGCGCTCGTACACGTCGCGCAAGCCTCCGGTTGTGACTCCGTGCATCCCGGATACGGATTCCTCGCAGAGGACGCCGATTTCGCGCGCATGGTCGCGGCGGCCGGCTTGACCTGGGTGGGGCCGGATCCGGAAACCATCACGCAGATGGGCGATAAGGCCCGCGCACGTGCCTTGGCGGCAAGAGCCGGCGTACCCGTCGTCGCGGGCTCGGACGGCATCCTGCGCGACGACGACGAAGCCGTGCAGTTCGGCCGAGAGCACGGATACCCGTTGCTGCTCAAGGCAAGTGCCGGCGGCGGCGGTAAAGGGATGCGGGTGGTTCATGGCGAAGAAGAGCTGATGCCTGCGCTGGCGCTCGCCCGGCAGGAGGCAAGCGGTGCGTTCGGGGACGACGGCATGTACGTGGAGCGCTACCTGTCGTCGGTGCGACACGTCGAAGTCCAGGTGATGGCCGACCACCACGGCGGTGTGGTGTCGCTGGGGGAGCGGGACTGCTCGGTGCAGCGTCGCCATCAAAAGCTTGTCGAGGAGGCGCCTGCGCCGTGCCTCACCGACTCCGTGAGAAACAACCTTTCGGAAACCGCGGTGCGTCTGGCGGCTGCCGCGAACTATCGGGGTGCCGGGACCGTCGAGTACTTATTGGACACGGCGACTGGCGACTTCGCCTTCATTGAGATGAACACCCGCATACAGGTCGAGCACCCGGTGACCGAGGAGATCACCGGCGTCGACCTCGTTGCGTGGCAGCTGCGGGTAGCCGGCGGTGAGCGTCTCGACGGTATCGATTCGCCGGTCGCGCGCGGGCACGCCATGGAATTCCGGATCACCGCCGAAGATCCCACCGCCGACTTTCGCCCGTCGCCGGGGCGAATCGCCAGGTTCGACCCGCCATCCGGACCGGGAATCCGTTGCGACACACATTGTTACAGCGGCTGGACGGTATCGCCGTACTACGATTCGTTGATCGCCAAATTGGTGGTCCACGGCACCGACCGTGACGAGTCCATCCGACGCGCTCGCCGTGCCCTGGACGAGTTCGAGATCGACGGCGTCGCAACGACGCTGCCGTTTCACCGGTGGCTGCTCGACCAACCCGAGTTCATCGACGGCACGCACACCACGTCATATCTGGCGGAACGGTTGGCGCGCACGCACATCCAACAGGAGGCAATGACATGACGACTCCCGCGATCATCACCGTGGCGATCACAGGCGCCGTTCCGACGACCCGCGACAACCCCGCGGTCCCGGTGGTTCCCGAACGTCAGGTCGCCTCGGCGATCGAGGCGTACGAGGCGGGCGCGACGGTCTGCCACGTCCATGTTCGAGACGCCGACGAGCGCCCGGCCTCCGATCCCGCGCTGTACGGGGAGGTCGAACAAGGGATCCGCGAAGCCTGCCCCGACATGGTGGTGCAGTTCTCGACCGGTGCGCGCGGCAGGACGATCGAGGAACGGTTCGCCTGCCTGGAACTGCGGCCGGAAATGGCATCGTTTTCGACCGGTTCGGTGAACTTCCCGACTGGCATCTACGAGAACCCCCCCGATGTCGTGGAGGACGTCGCCAAGCGTCTGATCGATCTCGGCATCAAGCCGGAGATCGAGGTCTTCGACATGGCCATGCTGTACAAGGCCGCCGACCTTCTGCAGCGCGGTCTGCTCAACGCTGGGCCGCAGGTGCAGCTGGTCATGGGCATCAAGAACGCGCTGCCGCCGAGGGAGTCGTTGGTCGACTTCTTCGCCGCGGAGATCCGGGAGCTCATCCCCGACGCGACGTGGACGTGCATGGCCACCGGCCGCTACCAGCTGGACGCCAATCGCTGGGCGCTGGCCCGCGGCGGCCACGTCCGCACCGGGCTGGAGGACAACATCTTCTACAGCAAGGGGCGACTCGCCGCCTCCAACGCCGAACTGGTCGCCCGCGTCGCGGATCTCTGCGCCGAGTACGACCGGCATCCGGCCTCGCCTGCCGAAACTCGCGAGCTGCTCGGACTGCCGATGCGCGCGGAGAGCATGGGGACCTGAGCGGCCGAGGCCCAAGTCACTACGATGGGCGGGTGTCCGACTCCGCAAGCGTCAGCGCCGACCCCGACCTGCTGATCGACTTCGCGAACGTCACGCTGCGGCGCAACAATCGACTCCTGGTCGGGCCGGTCACCTGGTCGGTCGAGCTCGACGAGCGCTGGGTGGTCATCGGCCCGAACGGGGCAGGCAAGACCTCGTTGCTGCGCATCGCCGCCGCGATCGAGCATCCGACCTCAGGCACGGCCTTCGTGCTCGGCGAACGGCTGGGCCGCACCGACATGTCCGAACTGCGCTCGCGCGTCGGGCTGAGCAGCTCGGCGCTGTCGCAACGCGTGCCCGAAGGCGAGCTTGTCCGCGACCTCGTCGTGTCGGCCGGCTACGCGGTGCTGGGCCGGTGGCGCGAGCAGTACGACGAGATCGACTACGTCCAGGCCATCGACATGCTGGAGAGCGTGGGGGCCGAACACCTGGCCGACCGCACGTACGAGACTCTGTCGGAGGGTGAGCGCAAGCGCGTGCTGATCGCCCGCAGCCTGATGACCGACCCCGAACTGCTGCTGCTCGACGAGCCCGCCGCCGGGCTGGACCTCGGCGGCCGCGAGGAGTTGGTGGCGCGGCTCGAGGATCTGGCCGCCGACCCGGACTCGCCGGCGATCGTGCTGGTCACCCATCACGTCGAGGAGATACCGCGCGGCTTCAGCCACGCGTTGATCCTGTCCGAGGGCCGGGTCGTCGACGCAGGCCTGCTGGCGGACGTGCTCACCTCGGAGAACCTGTCGAAGGCGTTCGGCCAGTCCATCGCGCTCGACTACATCGACGGGCGCTACTTCGCCCGCCGCACCAGGAGCCGGGCCGCGCACAGGAGACGGGCATGAGCGAGGAGATCCTCGTGCCGCGGCCTGCGGCCACCGTGATGCTGATCCGCGACAGCGGCGCCCGCCGGATCGAAGTGTTCCTGATGCGGCGGCACCGCAAGATGGACTTCGTCGGGGGCGTGATGGTGTTTCCCGGCGGCGGTGTCGACGACCGTGACCGCAACGCCGACATCGCCTGGCACGGCCCCGACAAGCACTGGTGGGCCGAACACCTCAATGTGGACCCTGAACTGGCCGAGGCCCTCGTCTGCGCCGCCGCCCGCGAGACCTTCGAAGAGTGCGGTGTGCTGTTCGCGGGCGCGGCCGATGACCCCGACCTGCTGGTCGACGACGCGGCGGTATACCGCGACGAGCGGGCCGCGCTGGTCAGCAAGGAGCTGTCGTTCGCCGAGTTCCTGCGCGCCGAGAAGCTGATGCTGCGCGCCGACCTGCTGCGGCCGTGGGCCAACTGGGTGACGCCGAAGGAGGAGCGCACCCGCCGCTACGACACCTACTTCTTCGTCGGGGCCCTTCCCGAGGGCCAGCGCGCCGACGGCGACAACACCGAGTCCGACCACGCCGACTGGATCACCCCCGAAGCTGCGCTGGAGGACTTCGCCGCCCATCGCAGCTTCCTGCTGCCGCCGACGTGGACGCAGCTCGACTCGCTGGCCGGGCACACCGTCGCCGAGGTGCTCGCCGTCGAACGCCGCATCGTGCCCGTCTCGCCGAACATGACCGTGACCAACGGGAACCTGGAATTCGAGTTCTTCGACGGCGAGCGCTACAACCAGGCGCTGGGAGGGCGCACCCCGTGAGGGAGTTCGTCAGCGTGCACTGCTTCGACGAGCATCCCGGCATCGGCACGCTGCTGTTGTCGCGGCCGCCGAGCAACGCGCTGACCCGCCAGATGTATCGCGAAATCATCAGCGCCGCAGAGGAAGTCGGTACGCGCGCAGACATCGCGGCGGTGATCGTGTTCGGCGGGCACGAGATCTTCTGCGCTGGTGAGGACGTGACGGTGCTGCAGACGCTGACCGAAGAGGAGGCCGCCGGAGCCGCCGAGGTCGGTCGGCGCGCCGTCGACGCGCTCGGCGCGATCCCGAAGCCGACCGTCGCCGCCATCACCGGCTACGCGCTGGGCAGCGGCCTGACGCTGGCGCTGGCCGCCGACTGGCGGGTGGCGGGCGACAACGTCAAGGTCGGCGCCACCGAGATCCTGTCGGGTTTCGCGCCGGGCGAGACGTCTCGGCTGGCGCGCGCGATCGGCGAGAGCAAGGCCAAAGACCTGGTGTTCACCGGTCGCTTCGTCGGCGCCAAGGAGGCGCTGGCGCTCGGGTTGGTCGACGAGATGGTGGCCCCCGACGCCGTGTACGACGCCGCCGTGGCCTGGGCGCAGCGCCTGGTCGACCATTCCCCGCAGGTGATCGCCGCCGCCAAGGCCTCGTTTGACGCCGGACGCTAGGCTGCCCCGCATGGATCTTCAGGAATCCCGCGCTCCGTCCGCTGTCGACGGCGATCCGGCGCCGAACCCGCACGCCACCGCGGAGCAGGTCGAGGCGGCCCGCCACGACTCCAAGCTGGCCCAGGTGCTCTATCACGACTGGGAAGCCGAGAACTACGACGAGAAGTGGTCGATCTCCTACGACAAGCGCTGCGTCGACTACGCACGTGACCTGTTCGACGCCACCGTCCCGGACTCCGAGCAACGCAGGCTGCCCTACGACAACGCGCTGGAACTGGGCTGCGGCAGCGGCTTCTTCCTGCTGAACCTGATCCAGGCGGGCGTGGCACGCCGCGGGTCGGTCACCGACCTGTCGCCGGGCATGGTGAAGGTCGCCATCCGCAATGGCGAAAACCTCGGACTGAACATCGACGGCCGGGTGGCCGACGCGGAGCGCATTCCGTACGACGACGACACCTTCGATCTGGTCGTCGGCCATGCCGTGTTGCACCACATTCCTGACGTGGAACAGTCGCTGCGCGAAGTGGTTCGGGTGCTCAAACCGGGCGGGCGGTTCATCTTCGCCGGTGAGCCGACGAACGCGGGGGAGAACTACGCCCGTCCGCTGTCGACGCTGACGTGGCGCGCCGTGACGAATGTGACGAAGCTGCCTGGGTTGTCGGGTTGGCGTCGCCCGCAGGCCGAACTCGATGAGTCCTCGCGCGCGGCCGCGCTGGAGGCGATCGTCGACCTGCACACGTTCTCGCCCGCCGATCTGGAGCGTATGTCGCGCAACGCGGGCGCCGTCGACGTCTCGACCGCCACCACCGAGTTCACCGCCGCAATGGTGGGCTGGCCGATCCGGACGTTCGAAGCCGCCGTGCCCCTTGGTCGATTGGGCTGGGGCTGGGCGAAATTCGCGTTCAACAGCTGGATCACATTGAGTTGGGTGGACGCCAACCTGTGGAGCCGGGTGGTGCCGAAGGGCTGGTTTTACAACGTCATGGTGACCGGGGTCAAGCCGTCGTAGATTTCGACCTCGACGCCGTCGCCTATCTGTGCAGCGACGCGGGGGAGCAGGCGCTGCGCGATGTTGACGCCTACCCGCTGACGGATGCCACCCGCATCGCCGACGTCGCTTCGATCCGGCGCGAATTCGGCGATCGCGCACCGACTTTGGTGGAGACGGTGCTGTTGCGTCGCCGGGCCGCGGCGAAGTTCGCCGACGCATCGCACTGGTTGTTCACCGACGACGCGCTGCAGCAGGCCACCGCGCAACCGGTCGCGCAGCATCGGGCCCGCCGACTGGCCGGTGCCATCGTGCACGATGGCACCTGCTCGATCGGCGCAGAGCTTGCCGCGCTGCGTGATTCGGCCGGCTTCGTGGTGGGCAGCGACATCGATCCGGTGCGGCTTGCGATGGCCCGGCACAACGTCGGCGATGTTCCGTTGTGTCGTGCCGATGCGCTGGCTCCGATTACCCGCGACGCCGTCGTGCTCGCCGACCCGGCGCGCAGGGCGTCCGGGCGGCGCCGCTTCGATCCGCTCGACTTCATGCCGCCGCTTGATCAACTGCTGGCGGTCTACCGCGGCCGCGATCTCGTCATAAAATGCTCCCCCGGAATCGATTTCGTTGCGCTGGCCGGGCTGGGGTTCGACGGTGAAATCGAGGTCACCTCGCTGGGTGGCTCGGTGCGGGAGGCGTGCCTATGGTCGGCCAGCCTGGCCGAGGAGGGTGTGCGGCGTCGCGCCACCCTGCTGGACCAAGAAGAGGAGATCACCGACGCCGAGCCCGACGACTGTCCGGTGGCTCCGGCCGGGCGCTGGATCGTCGACCCCGACGGCGCCGTGGTTCGGGCCGGGCTGGTCCGCCATTACGCGGCCCGGCACGGGCTTTGGCAACTCGACCCCGACATCGCCTACCTGTCCGGTGACCGACTGCCCGACGGCGTCCGCGGCTTCCAGGTCCTCGACGAGATCGCGTTCAGCGAGAAACGGTTGCGCCAGGCGCTTTCGGCTCACGACGCGGGTGCCGTGGAGATTCTGGTGCGCGGCCTCGACGTCGAGCCCGATCCGCTTCGGCGGCGGCTGAAGTTGCGTGGTTCCCAGCGGCTGTCGGTGGTGCTGGCCCGCATCGGCACCGGCACGGCAAGTCGGGCAACGGCATTCATCTGTCGACCCTCGCGATGAGGCCGCGGCGCGGCCTGATCTATATTCTGGCGTCGGCGGCTACTGTGCCGCTCCGGCCCAAGAGGATGTCATCGATGCGAATTCCCTTCTCGGTTCTCGCTGTCGCCGTCGCGGTGTCTGTCGGATGCGCCACCGTGGTGAGCGCCGGTTCGGCGTCGGCGGCACCGCCGAAGTGCTCGGATGTAAACGGGACGCTCGCGGGACAGGATTGCGTGATTCAGGAAGGCGATGCCGGCTACTCGCTGCGCATCATCTACCCGGTCGACTATCCCGACGCCCAGGCGGTTTTCGACTGGGTCAAGCAGACTCGCGACGGCTTCGTCAACGTGGCGAAATCTCCCGACTCGCGTACCAGGCCATACCAATTGGACGTCGAGCCGACGGAGTACAACTCGGCGGTGCCGCCGCGGGGCACGCAGTCGCTCGTGTTCAAGGTGTTCGAGGACGTCGGTGGCGTCCGTCCGCAGACGTTCTTCAAGGCGTTCAACTGGGACCAGGGCTACCGCAAGCCGATCGCGATCGACACCGGCGGTTCCGACAAGATCCAGCCGCTGTTTGCGCCGGGCACCAATCCGTGGCCGGACATCTTCTCGCTGGTGTCGGCCGAGCTGGAGAAGCAGACGGGGACCAAGCCGACGATCGCACCCGAGGTCGGCCTGAACCCGTCGACCTACGAAGACTTCGCGATCACCAACGACACGCTGGTGTTCTTCTTCGACCAGGGCGTGCTGCAACCGGAATCGGTCGGAGGCGTACAGGTCACCATTCCGCGCGGGCCGGTGGCCCGGATGATGGCCTGATCTCGCCCGGCGTCACGTCGTGCTGGACTCGCGAGGTCGGCGAGCGACCGGGTCGTAGTTCTCCCAGAACGTCGCGCCTTTGATGCCAAGGGCCAGCGGATCAAACGTCGGATCAAGGCCCGCCTTCTTCTGCCTCTCGTAGTCCCACAGCGCCCGATAGGCGGGTTGCTGCAGGATGATGATCCCGACGATGTTTAGCCACGCCATCAGCCCCACGCCCATGTCGCCCAGCACCCAGGCCTCCGTCGCGGTGGATACGGCGCCGAGGACGCAGGACACCAGGATGAGCGCTTGCAACAGCATCGTGAGGTTGGACCCCACGGTGCCGCGGATGTACGGCACGGGGATCGGAGCGAACCTGCCGAGGATGAACCGCAGGTTGGTTTCCGCCATGTAGTAGTAGGCGATGATCGTCGTGAAGCAGAAGAACGCCAGCGAGATCGCGATGAACGTCGATCCCGCACCGCTCCACAACGTATCGAATCCGGCCTGCGCAAAGGCCGGCCCCACTTCGGTGTCGCTCGGCAGCAGTCCGCCGTCGGCCAGGACGGCCCCGTCGGGCGCTGGCGCCGTCGAACACCCGGTAGGCGCCCGTGCACAGGATCAAAAAACCGGTCGCCGAGCAGATGAACAGCGTGTCCACATACACGGCGAAGGCCTGGACCAGACCCTGCTTGGCGGGGTGGGACACCTCAGCGGCGGCTGCGGCGTGCGGCCCAGTGCCCTGCCCGGCCTCGTTGGAGTAGATGCCGCGCTTGACGCCCCACATCACCGCCAATCCGAGGATCGCCCCGAACGTGGGGTCGAAACCGAAGGCGCTGGAGAGGATCGTCTCGATCACCGCGGGCACCCGATCGGCGTTCACCACAACGATGATCAGCGACAGCACGATGTACACCACCGCCATGAACGGCACCACGATCGATGCGAACGCCGCGATCCGCTTGACCCCGCCGATGATGACGAACGCCAGCACGATGACCGTCCCGACGGCCACCCACCACTTGCTGAAGCCCCACGCGGAGTTCATCGCTGAGGCCATCGAGTTCGACTGCACGCTCGGCAGCAGAAGCCCGCACGCCAGCACCGTGACCGCAGCGAAGACAAAGCCGTACGCCTTGAAGAAGGGTCGCGCGGAGGTGTGTGCAAGCGCCCTGCTGAGGTAATACGCAGGGCCGCCGCGGTATTCGCCCGTCAAGCGGTCACGGGACTTGTAGATCTGGCCAAGGGTGCACTCCACGAACGACGTCGACGCGCCGAGGAAGGCGACGGCCCACATCCAGAACATCGCGCCTGGCCCGCCGAAGGCGATGGCCGTCGCGACGCCGGCGATATTGCCCGTGCCGACGCGACCCGCCAGCGACATCGTCAGCGCCTGGAAAGAGGAAACGCCCGAGGGGGATTTCTCACCCTTGAGCATCAGCCGGATCATTTCCGGCACCTGCCGGACCTGAACAAATCGCGACCGGATGGAGAAATAGATCCCGGCGGCTAGGCACAGATAGACGAGGGCGTTGCTCCAGACATACCCATTGAGCGTCTCCAACAATTCAGACATAGCTTCAGCACACCCCCCGATCGAAAATGCCTACGTTGCTCCGCGAGCCCGAGCCAGACTGCATGCTGGCAGAAAGACGGTCGCCATGCGTTTCGTTTCTGTGAACGCCCTGTTAGTTGACGCGATCACTGTCATGGGTCATTCCGGCGCGAAACCATACACTTGGCCGGCACTCGTGGCGGCGACGACGCGGCCGTCGTGGGCGATCGACACACCCACCGGATAACCCTCGGCCTCCGGCAGCGGATAGCTGTTGACCGTGCGGCCGTCGGTGGGGTCGAACACCAGCAGCGCCTGACCGTCGTCGCCGTCCTTGACGACCGTGTAGGCGACGTTTTCGCCGGCCTGGCTGGAGGTGGTCAGCGGCTCGACGTTGTCGCGACTCCACGCCACCTCACCGCGGTCGCCGCCGTCGCGGATCGCGACGAGTTTGGCGCCCGGGCCGCCACCGACGATGATCAGGCCGTCAGGGGAGACCGACGGCGGGGTCTGCGGCAGGAAGTCCAGTGGCGTCGACCATTTCGGCTCACCGTCGGCGGCGTTGAGCGCCCACAGCTTCTGGTCGCGGCCGTTGACGTAGATGGTCGACCCGTCCGCTGAGGCCACCGGACTGGCGATGACCCCGGCTTTGACGGCGTCGCTGGTCCATGCCTGCGTCAGCATCGGGTTGCGGTCGGAACGGTACTTCAGGCCGACGAGCACGTTGGCGGGCGTGTTGGGCTGCCACACGGACAGCACCACCATCGACGAGCCCGACGCGAACGCCGGTGCAGCGGCGACAGGACAGCGCGGCCGGCCCAGCCTGCAGTCGCTCAGACCGCGCTGCGCGTCGGTCGGATTGACCCCGGCCACCAGGTCCAGCGGCGTGCCGATGACAGAGCCGCGATGAGCGTCGAACAGCAGAACCTGCCCCAGGTGGGTGACCACCAGCAGATGGCCTGGCTCGAGAATCCTTGCCGTGGTGGGCATGCCGATGACGGGTTTGCGCCAACGGATCCACTGCGTCGGCGGGAAGGACAGCATCGCTCCGGGCTGGCCGATGTAGAGGTTGTCGAAGCCGTCGAACAGCGGGCTGGCCAGCTCACCGCCCTGCCACAGCCGGGTGCACCAGCGTTGCCGCCCGTTGTTGTCGACCTCCCACACCATCAGCGAGCAGCCCGCCCGTGTCTGGGCGTTGACCCCCAGATACTGGCCCGACCCCAGCGCCACCGATGCGCCCAGCTCACCCTTGACCGAGCGGCTCCATTCGAGCTTGAGCGCCTCGGCTCCGGCCAGCGCGGTGTAGCTGCTGTTGGCGGCGTTGCCGTACTGGGCAGGCCAACCGTCGGACGCATGCGCCTCGACCCAGGAATCGGTGTTGCCGCAACCGGCCAGAGCACTCGTGATCAGCGCCGTTGACGCCAGCACGATGAGTCGGCGGAACACGCGATCCCTTCTCGCTTCCATTGATGGGCCCACGTGAGGGTAACCGTTGCGACGTGCATCCCTCGCGTTAGGCTTTCCGGCCATGACGACGATGTGGGGCGCGCCGTTACACAAGCGCTGGCGGGGGTCACGGCTCCGCGACCCGCGTCAGGCCAGATTCCTCACGTTGGCGTCGCTGAAATGGGTGCTCGCCAACCGCGCCTACACCCCGTGGTACCTGGTCCGTTATTGGCGGCTGCTGAAATTCAAGCTGGCCAATCCGCACATCATCACCCGGGGAATGGTCTTCCTCGGCAAAGGCGTGGAGATCCAGGCCACGCCCGAGCTGTCCACGATGGAAATCGGCCGCTGGGTGCACATCGGCGACAAGAACACGATCCGGTGCCACGAGGGCTCGCTGCGCATCGGCGACAAGGTGGTGCTCGGCCGCGACAACGTCATCAACACCTACCTCGACATCGAGCTGGGGGATTCGGTGTTGATGGCCGACTGGGTCTACGTCTGCGACTTCGACCACAAGATGGACGACATCAACGTGCCGATCAAGGACCAGGGCATCGTCAAGGGCCCGGTGCGGATCGGCCCCGACACCTGGATCGCCACCAAGGTCACCATCCTGCGCAACACCACGATCGGCCGCGGCTGCGTGTTGGGCTCGCATGCGGTGGTCAAGGGCGATGTCCCGGACTATTCGATCGCGGTGGGCGCGCCGGCGAAGGTGGTCAAGAACCGCAAGCTCGCCTGGGACACGTCGGCGGCCGAACGGGCCAAGCTGGCCGCGGCGCTGGCCGACATCGAACGCAAAAAAGCCACCCGCTAACTCGTTTTCTCTTTCCCCTTTCCTCTTTTCCCCTTTTCCCTTCCGGCGAGCGTGCGTGTCTGCGGGCGACACGCCGGCAAAATTCCCGAGTTTGCGCACGCTCACGCGGGCGTGGGAGTCAGGCGGTGTAGGAGACATCGCCGCGGAATACGTCATGGTGACTCGTGTTGGAGTCCAGGAGTGTGCTTGCACGTGAGGGGGAGCCGTGGGCGAGACGATGCTGCGCTGGGAACTGGACGGTATCGGGCGAGACCGGTTGACCTTGCGCAGTGTCGGGATGCCTGCGCCCGCACGGGGCGAGGTGCTGGTCCGGGTGCACGCTGTCGCGCTGAACCACCGCGACAAGATGGTGATCGAGATGGGCCGAGGGCTGCCGCTTGCGTTCCCCTTCACGCCCGCATCAGATCTGGCAGGCACCGTGGTCGCGGTGGGTGACGATGTGGACCGCTTCGAGATCGGTGACGACGTCATCTCCACATGCACGCCAGGCTGGATCGACGGTGTGCGACCGGGCGATGCCAGGACGCCGCCTTATCGCACGCTCGGCGGTTACTACCCAGGCGTTCTCGCCGAATACGTGACAGCTCCGCAGCAATGGTTGGTGCGCGCGCCGGCTACGTTGACGCCCGCGCAGGCGTGCACCCTGTCGTGTGCGGGGTTGACGGCGTGGTTCGCCATCGTCGAGCGAGGACGGGTTGGCCCCGGCCAGACTGTGCTGGTGGAGGGCACCGGCGGGGTGTCGCTCTTCGGCGTACAGATCGCCAAGGCGTGCGGCGCGACGGTGATTGTGTCCGGCAGCGCCTCAAAACTTGACCGCGCCAAGGCGATCGGCGCCGACCACGTCATCGACCGCAGAAGCGACGACTGGGTCGAAGAGGTGTTGCGTCTTACCGGGGACCACGGCGCCGACCACGTCCTCGAGATCGTTGGCGGAGCGCATCTCAAAGAGGCGGTCGCCGTTACCGCGGTCGGTGGCCATATCCTCCAGATAGGCGCCCTCGAAGGATTCGAGATCTCCGCACCTGTCATGCCGCTGATGCTCAAGGACATCACGATCCACGGGATCGGCACCGGTCACCGCCGTGCGCTCGAGGATCTCGTCGCATCAGTCGACCGAAACGGGCTCAAACCGGTGATCGACACCGCTTACCCCATGGCCGAGTTCCCTGCGGCGCTCGATCACCTCGATCGTGGTCCGTTCGGCAAGATCGTCATCGACTTGACGTGAATAATCAGGTTTCCCAGTCGATTCCGAAGACATCGGCCAAAGCCGCGCGCCCCGCATCGGTGACGATGACCGCGCGTCCGCGAGGCGGGCGTTTGACCCAACCCGCCGACAGCGTCCGGTCGAGCACCGCTCGCCCCAAGGCGCCCGACAAATGGTGACGCTGCTCGGTCCAATCGATGCAGTACCGTACGAGTGGCCTTCTGCCGCCGGGTAATTCGACGCCGATGTCGGTGAGGAAGGCGCGCCCGCGGCTGGTGAGTTCGTAGCGGACGTCGTGGCCCGGGCTGCTGAGGGCATCATGGCCGTCGCGTCGCGGATCGTAGCGGCCGTCACCGCCGACGAGGACTCGACGCTGCAGCAGACTGTCCATGATCTGCACGCCCAGGCGGCCGGCGAGGTGGTCGTAACACGTTCGGGCGGAACGTAATCGGGCGGCGCGAGTGCCTTCCCGCAGCGATTTCACCGGCCGCGGCGGCGCCAGCCGGACGAGGTGTTCGAGCAACTCGCCGACTTCCGGCCCGGCCAGCCGGTAGTAGCGGTGCCTGCCGTGTGTCTCCACCGACAGCAGACCTGCTTCGGTCAGCTTGCTCAGATGGCTGCTCGCCGTGGAACGACTGATCCCGGCTTCCTCGGCGAGCACGCTTGCCGGCAGCGCGCGTCCGTCGTTGAGTGCGAGCAGAACCTTGCACCGGGCCGGATCTGCCAGCAGCGAGGCCACCGCGGCGATATCGGCGTCGCCCCTGGTAGGTAACTCAGCGACTTCACGCATGGCTCACCTCTCTCCTCGACCCGCTCGTCGTCGCCGAAGCCTCACGTCCCCACCGCGCCGCCACCGCGGCGCCCGACAACTGGACCGCGGCGCCGATCATCATCGCGGCGTGGGCACCCGCAGTCGCCATTGCACTACCCAACACCGCTACTCCGACGGTAATACCGACCAGTCGGGCCAGGTTCACCACGCCCGAGGCCAGCCCCGCGCGCCGCAACGGGATCGATGCCATCGCCAGCCCCACCGCCGGGCCGGTGTTGAGTGCCAGCCCCGCACCGGCCAGTACGAACGACAGCACCAGAAGCCCTATGCGGGCGTGCGGCCCCACGAGGGCGTAGAGCAGCAGACCGGCCGCCATCAGACACAGACCCGCCGTCATCGGCAGCCGCGGCCCGATGCGATGTGTCAGCGCGTTGACGAACGGGATGAGCACCAGATACGACACCGGCATCGGGAGAAACCACAGCGCGGTGACCAACGCTGTTGCACCCCGTTGCTGTTGGAACACAAAGCTGTTCACCAGAAGCATCCCGTAGATGCCGAATGTCATGGCGAACGTTGCGAACAGTGCCGCGCTCAGGCGGCGGCTGCGGAACAGGTCGAGCGGCAGCATCGGGTGCGCCGCGCCGCGCTGGCTGGCGATGAACCCCACGGCGCCGACGGCGGCGGCGACGGCCAGCAGCGCGGTCCACACCGGGGTCATCGTGTGTCCCTCGACGAGAACGAGCGTCAACGCGGCGAGCGCGAAGGCCGCCAGCGACTGGCCGCGGATGTCGACCGGCGAATCGGCATTGTCACGCGACTCGGGCAGCCGCCGCGTCATCGCGACCGCCAGCAGTCCGACGGGCATGTTGAGCCAGAAGATGAAGCGCCAGCCTGCCGTGTCGGTCAGCACGCCGCCCAGGATCGGGCCGATCGCGGCGCTCGTCGCCGCCGCCACCGCCCATGCCGCCGTCGCCCGCCCCCGCTGGACCGGGTCCGGGAACGCCGCCGCGGCGATCGCCAACCCCTGCGGCAGCATCACCGCGGCCGCGACACCCTGAACCGCCCTGGCGGCCAGCAGCACCGACAGCGACGGCGCAGCAGCGCACGCGACCGATGCGACGACAAAGGCCGTCAGCCCGATACGCAGCACGCGGCGCCTGCCGAGCCGGTCGCCGAGCGAACCCGACGTCAGCAACATGGCTGCAAACGCGATGTTGTAGGCGTCGACGGTCCACTGCGCGCCGGAGATGCCGCCGCCGAGATCCGCGCGGATCGCAGGCAGTGCCAGGTTGACCGCGTTGGCGTCGATGAGCCCGACGAACAGCCCCAGATAGGCCGCCACCAGCGTCAGCGCCTCGCCGAGGGTGAACCGTTTGGAATCCATGTCCGCACGCTAGGCGCGGAATGATTCGACGCCGATCGAACTGTCAGCGGTCGGGCAGGGCGTGCTCGATGATCGGGCGGCGCGGTTGTGGCTGGCGCTCACCGCGTTTTGCGGCCAGGTACACCTCGGCCGTCTCGTCGGCGACGGTGTGCCAATCGAAGGCCGACGTCAACCGCTCGCGGGCGGCGATGGCGCGCTGCTGTGCGGCGTCAGGATCGTCGAGCACCGCGCGCACGGCGGCGGCCAGTGCCGCAATGTTGCGCGGCGGGAACGATATTCCGGTCTGGCCGTTGATCACCGCCTCGCCCAGCCCTCCGACATTGGAGGTGACCAACGGTGTGCCCGTCGCGGCCGCCTCCAGCGCCACGATGCCGAACGGTTCGTAGTGGCTCGGCAGCACGGCGGCGTCGGCGGCGTGCAGCAACCGCACCAGTCCTTCGTGATCGACGCGCCCGACGAACGTTACGGCCTTGAGCACCTTGTGTTTTCGGGCCTGCCCGACGAGCCAGTCGTATTGCGTGCCGTCGCCCGCGACCGTCAGTGTGGTGCCGGGGTGGGTGCGCCTGATGCGGGGCAGGGCCGCGATCGCGTCGTGAATGCCCTTCTCGTATTCCAGCCTGCCGAGGTAGAGCAGTTGCGCCGGGCCGGTACGCGGTCGTCGTTCGGCGAAAGGCCACAGGCCGGCGTCGATCCCGTTGCGAATCACCCGGATCTCGGCCAGGCCCGGGCCGAAAAGCTCGGTGATCTCGTCGCGCATCGACGCCGAACACGTGATGAGCGAGTCGGATTCGCGCACCAGCCACGATTCCACGGCGTGCACCTGACGGCTGATCGAACCGGAGACCCACCCCGAATGCCTGCCCGCCTCGGTGGCGTGGATGGTGGAAACCAGTGGCACATCGAAGAATTCGGCCAATGCTATCGCGGGGTGGGCGACCAGCCAGTCGTGCGCGTGCACGACGTCGGGCCGCCACGGCTCCGGTCGCGGGCCCGCCGTCTTGATCGCCAGGCCGGCGCGGATCATCGAGTGGCCCATCGCCAGCGTCCACGCCATCATGTCGGTGCCGAAGTCGAACTCGTGCGGATCCTGCGCGGCGGCGATCACCCGCACACCCTCGCTGACTTCGTCGGTGGTGGGATGGGTGCTCGGGTCGGTGTCGGTGGGGCGACGGCTCAGCACCACGATCTCGTGTCCCGCCGCGGCCAGCGCCGTCGCCAACTGATAGACGTGCCTGCCCAAACCGCCGACCACGACCGGCGGGTACTCCCACGACACCATCAGGATTCTCATGGTCGTGTGCCCCCGTGCGAGCGTGCGCAAACTAGTGCCCTAACACGGCGTGTCGCGCAGCAGACACGCACGCTCGCGCCAAAAGGTGAGCCCCCGCAGTGAGGTGAGCTCGCGCCAAAAGGTGAGCCCCCGCAGTGAGGTGAGCTCGCGCCAAAAGGTGAGCAAGTCATGGGCGGGGGAGCCTTCTCGCGTCCAGCGCGCCGAACAGTCCGTCGGCGCGGTTCCATCCGGCGGCCAGCCGCTCGGCCTGTTCACGACGGCCCGCGGCGAGCGCACCGGCGATTTCGCGGGTGGCGTGTGCGTGCAGATGCGCGCGGTAGCGGGCGTAATCGGCCGCGGAGTCCTTACTAACCATGAACGGCCAGTCGCTGGAGACGGTCAACAGCGTCTCGCGCAGGATCTGGTCGGCGACGAAGTCGCGTGCGACGGGCGCGCCCACCGAGAAAGTCTGCTCGAACGCCTTGTCGACGGTGCTCAACGCGGTGTCGACGACTTCGGTGTTCAACTGCACCATGTCGGCGACCTTCTCGCCGGACCACACCGACCAGTCCTTGCCGGAACCCCAAGAGCTGGGCGGTAATTCGGCGGGGGAGCCGACAAATCCGTCGGCCACCGCGTCGGACAGCGTGCCGACCCGGATGCCCGCCGCGGGCAGCGCGCGCAGCACGCGTTCCAGCCAGGTCGGTCCCTCGTACCACCAGTGGCCGAACAGTTCGGTGTCGAACGCGGCGATTACGTGCGCCGGCCTGCCGATCCGTTGGCTTTCGGTGACGAGGCGGTTGCGTACGACGTCGACGAAATCTTCGACGTGGGCGTCCACCGCGCGGTCGGCACGCGCCGGATCGTAGGGCGCCTTGGCGTCGCTCGGCACGTTGCGGCCGGTGACGCGGGCAGGCTTGAGGCCGGTGACGTGGTCATAGGTGTGGAAGTCGCGGTACGCCGCATGTCCGGGGTAGCCCGACTTCGGCGACCACACCCGGTAGCTGACCTGCAGGTCGCGGCCGAACGCGATGACCGATGACTCGCCGACTGGGCGGCCCAGTGCGGTGTCACCGTGCAGCGATGGACCGTCGACCATGAAATGGCCCACTCCCGCTGCGGCATAATCGATTTCCATGCCGGGGGCGTACGCGCATTCGGGCGCCCAGATTCCGGTCGGTGTGTGCGCCAACCGCTGCCGCGCGTCGGCGAGGCCTTCGCGCAACGCGAACTCGCGCAGTCGCGGATTGAGCAGAGGCTGGAACGGATGCGACAGCGGACCGCCGAGCAGTTCGATGGTTTCCCCGTCGACCAGCGATCGCAGCAGCGGACTGGCGCCGTGCTGCCACAGCGAGTCGAACTCGTCGAGTGCGCGGTCGGCCTCGGCGATTTCGCGAATGCCGAACTCGCGCAACGGATTTCCCAAAGTCGTTGCCTCGAGCGCGCGCAGTCGCCAATTCGCCAGCCAGTGATGCATGCTGCGCAGGCAGTAGGGGTCGTCGAGCTGCGCGGTGACCACCGGGGTCATGCCCAGCGTCAGCAGGTGTCGACGGTTTTCGTCGGCGAGCGTCCGCAGCACCCGCATCAACGGCAGATACGCCGCCGACCACGACTGGTAGAGCCACTCCTCACCGACGGGCCAGCGGCCGTGATGGGCCAACCACGGCAGGTGGGTGTGCAGGACGAGCGTGAAAAGCCCTGGTACGCGGTCACTCACGGCCGCACCGCGATCGCCACCAAGTCCAAACTCTCATCGATGTCGCGGTCGCCTGCCTCGACGAGATCGAAGTCGTCGCTGGCGACCGACGCCACGTCGGCCAACAGATCGTCCGGCCATGGTGCATCGGTCAGCGCGCGGGCGACCTGCGCGTCGATGATCGAGCCGCCGTGTTTGGCGTCCAGTGCGGCCAGTGCCTTCCCGTGAAACACCCCCAACATGGCTTCCACGGTGAATCCGGCCGACTCCAACAACTCCGTCAACTCATCGGCGTTGAGTTCGCGGGTGTGGAACGGGTTGATCGGCGTATCGCGCCCGGGGGAGAAGGTGACCCGGTTCGGCGTCGACATCAATAGTCGCCCGGACGGCCGCAGCACCCGCAGACACTCGGCGACGAACTGTGGCTGATCCCACAGATGCTCGATCACCTGGAAGTTCACCACAACGTCGACGGCGGCGTCGGGCAGCGGCAGCGCGGCCAGATTGCCGTGCTGCACGTCCACCCGCGGATAGCGCGCGCGCACGTGAGCGACCGTCGCCTCGTCGTAGTCCAGTGCGATCACGCGGCGGGCGACGTCGGCGATCAGGTCGGCGCCGTAGCCCTCGCCGCAGCCGGCCTCGAGCACGTCGGCTCCGACGCAATGGTCGCGTAACCGCTGGTAGACCACCTCGTGGCGGCGGAACCAGTAATTCTCTTCGGCCAGGCCGGGGACTGTGCGCTCCCCGGTCAACGGCAGGGCACCCTCCGGCCCGGCCGGACCGTCGGTGACATATGAGCTCATCGCAAGAGGCAGGCTAACCCAGACTGGCGTCCAGTGGCCGGTCTCGAGAACGGTTCGCGCACCGGTCGGACTGCCCGGTCGGGGATTGCGCCGGCTAAGGGGAAGGTCAGAACGCAAAGTTCGGGCAGCTAGTTCGACCAGCTATGGTGTTCCTGCGCACCACCTTAAGTTACCGACTAGTAACATGGGTGCGACTGCTTCAGACGTGGTATTGGGGGCCGACCGGCGGCCTCTGTCGAGGAGGACGAACCAGACTCATGACGAACATCGTGGTCCTGATCAAACAGGTCCCTGACACGTGGTCGGAACGCAAGCTCACCGAGGGCGACTTCACCCTTGACCGCGAGGCCGCCGACGCCGTGCTCGACGAGATCAACGAGCGCGCCGTCGAAGAGGCCCTGCTGATCAAGGAACGCGAAGGTGATGCGGGCGGCACCGTCACCGTGCTCACCGCGGGCCCCGAGCGTGCCACCGAGGCCATCCGCAAAGCGCTGTCGATGGGTGCCGACAAGGCCGTGCACCTGCTCGACGACGGCATGCACGGCTCCGACATGGTCCAGACCGCGTGGGCGCTGGCCAAAGCGCTGGGCACCATCGAGGGCACCGAACTGGTCATCGCAGGCAACGAGGCCACCGACGGCACCGGCGGCGCCGTGCCGGCCATCATCGCCGAGTACCTGGGCCTGCCGCAGCTCACGCACCTGCGCAAGGTGACCGTCGAGGACGGCAAGGTGATCGGCGAGCGCGAGACCGATGACGGCGTGTTCACCGTCGAGGCGCCACTGCCCGCGGTCATCAGCGTCACCGAGAAGATCAACGAGCCGCGCTTCCCGTCCTTCAAGGGCATCATGGCCGCCAAGAAGAAGGAAGTCACCACCCTCACCCTCGCCGAGATCGGTGTGGAGAGCGACGAGGTCGGCCTCGCCAACGCCGGCTCGCGGGTGCTTTCGTCGACCCCGAAGCCGCCGAAGACGGCCGGTGAGAAGATCACCGACGAAGGCGACGGCGGCACCAAGATCGCCGAGTACCTGGTCGCGCAGAAGATCATCTAGCCACTCAAGACAACAAGGGACGAGAGAAAACTCATGGCTGAAGTACTCGTGCTCGTCGAGCACGCCGAAGGGGCGCTGAAGAAGGTCACCTCGGAATTGATCACTGCCGCACGCAAGCTCGGCGAACCGTCGGCCGTCGTCGTCGGCGCGCCTGGCACCGCCGAGCCGCTCGTCGACGACCTGAAGGCCGCCGGCGCCCACAAGATCTATGTCGCCGAGTCCGACGATGCGGCGAACTACCTCATCACCCCGTACGTCGACGTGCTTGCGTCGCTGGTCGAGTCGGTCTCGCCGGCGGGCGTGCTGATGTCGTCCAACGCCGACGGCAAGGAGATCGCGGGCCGTCTCGCGGCGCGCATCGGCTCCGGCGTGCTCAGCGACGTCGTCGAGGTCAAGGAGGGCGGCAAGGTCGTGCACTCCATCTTCGGCGGTGCCTACACCGTCGAGGCGGAGTCGACCGGTGAGGTGCCCGTCATCACCGTGCGCGCCGGATCCGTCGACGCCGAACCCGCTGCCGCCGCAGGGGAAGTTGTCAATGTCGAGGTCCCGGCGCAGGCCGAGAACGCCACCAAGATCACCAAGCGCGAGCCCGCGGTGGCCGGCGACCGCCCGGAGCTGACCGAGGCTTCGGTCGTGGTGTCAGGTGGCCGCGGCGTCGGAAGCGCCGAAAACTTCCGCGTCGTCGAGGAATTGGCGGACGCGCTCGGCGGCGCCGTCGGCGCGTCGCGCGCCGCGGTCGACTCCGGTTACTACCCGGGCCAGTTCCAGGTGGGCCAGACCGGCAAGACCGTGTCGCCGCAGCTGTACATCGCGCTCGGCATCTCCGGGGCGATCCAGCACCGCGCAGGCATGCAGACGTCGAAGACGATCATCGCGGTCAACAAGGACGAGGAGGCGCCGATCTTCGAGATCGCCGACCTCGGCGTCGTCGGCGACCTGTTCAAGGTCGCCCCGCAGCTGACCGAGGCGGTCAAGGCTCGCAAGGGTTAAACACCCACCCAAACCGCTAAAACCCCCCCACGCCAACGCGTCGGGGTTTTTCGCGTCTTCCCACGACGTTCACGGACACGTCACGTCGCTGACGCCTCCCGGAGAGGCGGCTAGGCGACCGTGCAGTCGTGAGTACCGCTGCACTGATCGCCGCCGACCCGCCGAGCGCGACACCGTCGGCGCCGCGCTACACCCTGCTGCTGTCCACCGACCCCGAAATGATCGCCGCCGCTCAGCGGTTGCGTCACGACGTCTTCGCGGCCGAACCGGGGTTCGCGTTCGACGGCGCACCCGACGGTCGCGACGCCGACCGGTTCGACGAGTTCTGCGATCATCTTCTGGTTCGCGAGGACAACTCCGGCGAGCTGGTCGGCTGCTACCGGATGTTGCCACCGCCGGGGGCCATCGCCGCCGGAGGTCTCTACACCGCAACGGAATTCGACGTGTCGGGCCTTGACCCGCTGCGGCCGTCGCTGGTGGAGATGGGCCGCGCCGTGGTGCGCGGCGACCACCGCAACGGCGGTGTGATCCTGCTGATGTGGGCGGGCATCCTGGCCTACCTCGACCGCTGCGGCTACGACTACGTCACCGGCTGCGTTTCCGTGCCGGTGCACGATCCCGCCGCGGCACCCGGCAGCCGGATCCGCGGTGTACGTGACTTCGTGCTGCGCCGTCACACCGCTCCCGCCGAGTACACCGTCTACCCGTACCGACCGGTCACGGTCGACGGCAGACGCCTCGACGACATCGCACCACCCGAGCGCATGGCGGTGCCGCCGCTGCTGCGCGGCTATCTGCGGCTGGGCGCACAGGTGTGCGGCGAGCCCGCCCACGACCCGGCCTTCGGCGTCGGCGACTTTCCCGCGCTGCTCGACAAGCGCAGAGCCGACGCGCGCTACCTGCGCCGGCTGAGGTCGGTCACTGCCGCGGTCGCGTCATGAGCGTCATGGGTGACGCCAACCCGTGGGTCCCTCGGGCCACCTGCGACGCGTTCTGCGTGAGCGCGGATGCGGCGCCGGCAGGTCGGGTGATCGCGGTGGCCGCCCGCGTAGCGGTGCGCGCGACACTCGCCGTGGCACTGCTGTCGGCGTTGCCGCTGCTGGCGATCCCGCTGCCGGGCCGCTCGCATCTGCAGCGCGGCTACTGCCGGCTGATGCTGCGCGCACTCGGCGTGCGAATCACGGTGTCCGGGAGCCCGATTCGCAATCTGCGCGGCGTGCTGGTGGTCAGCGGACATGTGTCCTGGGTCGACATTTTCGTGATCGGCGCGGTGATGCCGGGCTGGTTCGTGGCCAAGGCCGAACTGATCGACTGGCCCGGCCTTGGCTTCGCGGCGCGGCTGATGAAGGTGATCCCGATCGAGCGGGCCAACCTGCGCCGACTCCCCGACGTCATCTCGACGGTCACCGCGCGGCTGCGCGCAGGCCAGACCGTGGTGGCCTTTCCCGAGGGCACCACGTGGTGCGGGCGAGCGTACGGGTCGTTCCGGCCCGCGATGTTTCAGGCGGCCGTCGACGCGGGCAGACCGGTGCAGCCGCTGCGGCTGAGCTATCACCACGGCGACGGCAGGCCGTCCACGCTGGCCGCCTACGTCGGCGACGACACGCTGGTCGCGTCGATCCGCCGGCTGGTGGCCGCGCGCCGCACCGTCGTGCACGTCCGGGTCGAGTCGCTGCAACTGCCGGGTATCGACCGGCGCGAACTGGCCGCACGATGCGAGGTGGCGGTCCGCGGCGGGCAGGACCGGCGTGGCCACGGGCACGCATTGGCAGCCTGACCTGGGCGTCGGGCCCCTCGCCGGTCGGCGGCTACCATGGAACGGTTATGGCCTCGGACAAGTCGGTCTACCTCGATCACGCCGCCACCACCCCGATGCACCCCGGTGCGATCGAGGCGATGACGGCCGTCCTGGCGACGGTGGGAAACGCCTCGTCGCTGCACGGCACCGGCCGGGTGGCGCGCCGGCGCATGGAGGAATCGCGCGAGACGCTCGCCAACCTGCTGGGCGCTCGTCCGTCGGAGGTGATCTTCACCGCAGGCGGCACCGAAAGCGACAATCTGGCAGTCAAGGGCATCTATTGGGCCCGCCGCGACGCCGAACCGCATCGCCGCCGCATCGTCACCACCGCCGTCGAGCATCACGCGGTGTTGGACACCGTCGAATGGCTCGCCGAACACGAAGGCGCCGAGGTGACCTGGCTGCCCACCGCGCCCGACGGGTCGGTGTCGCCCGCGGCGCTGCGCGAGGCGCTGCAGGACCACGACGATGTGGCGCTGGTGACGGTGATGTGGGCCAACAACGAGGTCGGCACCATCATGCCGCTTCCCGAAATGGCTGCGATCGCAGCGGAATTCGATGTCCCGATGCACAGCGACGCAGTGCAGGCCGTGCCGCAGATCCCCGTCGACTTCGGGGCCAGTGGGTTGTCGGCAATGAGCATCGCGGCCCACAAGTTCGGCGGCCCGACCGGTGTGGGTGCGCTGTTGTTGCGCCGCGACACCGCGTGCGTTCCGCTGCTGCACGGCGGCGGGCAGGAACGCGACGTCCGTTCCGGCACAGCAGATGTGGCGGGAGCGGTGGCGATGGCCGCCGCCGCCGAGATCACCATCGACGGCATGGAGGCCACCAGCGCCCGTATGCAGGCGCTGCGCGACCGTCTGGTCGAGGGTGTACTCAACAGCATCGACGATGTCGTCTACAACGGCGCGACCGGCGCGCAGCGGCTTCCCGGCAATGCGCACTTCACGTTCCGCGGCTGTGAAGGCGATTCGCTGCTGATGCTGTTGGACGCCAAGGGAATCGAGTGCTCGACGGGTTCAGCCTGCACGGCGGGTGTCGCGCAGCCCTCGCACGTGCTGATCGCAATGGGCGCCGACCCGGCGAGCGCACGCGGATCGCTGCGATTGTCCTTCGGCCACACCAGTGTCGACGCCGACGTCGACGCGGCGCTCGACGTGCTGCCCGATGCCGTCGCGCGGGCGCGCCAGGCGGCGCTGGCCAGTTCGGGGGCGGTCGAGTAGTGCGGGTTCTCGTCGCGATGAGCGGCGGCGTCGACTCCTCGGTCGCGGCCGCCAGGATGGTCGACGCCGGACACGACGTGGTCGGCGTGCATCTGGCGCTGTCCTCCGCGCCGGGAACATTGCGCACCGGGTCACGCGGCTGCTGTTCGAAAGAGGATGCCGGTGATGCCCGCCGTGTCGCCGACATCCTCGAAATCCCGTTCTATGTCTGGGATTTCGCCGACAAGTTCAAGGACGCCGTGATCGACGACTTCGTGTCGTCCTACGCCCGCGGCGAAACCCCGAACCCCTGTGTGCGGTGCAACGAGCGGATCAAGTTCTCCGCGTTGGCGGCGCGGGCACTGGCGCTCGGCTTCGACGCCGTCGCCACCGGCCACTACGCGCGGCTGGCGGACGGCAAGCTGCGCCGCGCCGTCGACCGCGACAAGGACCAGTCCTACGTGCTCGGCGTGCTGACCGCCGAACAGCTGCGGCACGCGCTGTTCCCGATCGGCGACACCCCCAAGCCGCAGATCCGCGAAGAGGCTGCACGCCGCGGGTTAGCCGTCGCGCAGAAGCCCGACAGCCACGACATCTGCTTCATCCCGTCCGGCGACACGAGGGCGTTCCTCGGCAGCCGCATCGGCGTGCGCCGAGGCACCGTGGTGGACGCCGCGGGCACGGTGCTGGCCGAACACGACGGCGTGCATCAGTTCACCATCGGGCAGCGCAAGGGTCTCGGCATCGCGGGCCCCGGTCCCGACGGGCGCCCGCGCTACGTGACGGCCATCGACGCTGAATCCGGCACCGTGCGCGTGGGCACCGCCGCAGACCTCGAGGTGTGGCGGCTGCGTGGCGAGAAGCCGGTATTCAGCTCGGGAACCGCGCCGCGCGGACCCGTGGAGTGCGAGGTGCAGGTGCGCGCGCACGGCGGCATCGCCGCTGCCGTCGCCGAGGCCCGCGGCGGCGAAGTGGTGGTCGACCTGCGGGCGCCGCTGCGCGGGGTGGCGCCTGGCCAGACCATGGTCCTCTATCGCCCCGATCCCGACGGCGACGAAGTGATCGGCAGCGCCACCATCGCCGCGGCCGAGTAGTCCTATTCGGGCACCTTGGCCATCAGGTTGGTCATGACGATGTCGGACACCGACTCCGGGAACGAGCAGAAAGACACCTCGGCCAGCACCACGTTCTTGATCCGGTAGTCGCGGCCGCATGTGCCCGACGACCGCATGCGCAGCGTGGTCGCGTCGGCGGTCCACTCGCCGATGAATGTCGGCCCCAATGTTGTTGAGCCGCAGTCATATACGAGGCCGATCAGGTCAGCGAACGCGCGCCGGGCGGTTTCCGGATCGCGGTACGCGGCGGCCCCTTCCGAGATCAGCCCGCCGTCGGGCGGGTTCTGGAAGGTGGTCTTGTGGAACTCCTCGACCTCGTTGCCGAACGTCTGCGTCTCGGCGAAGTACCACTGGCACTCCTGCGGCGTGCCGTTCATCAGGTCGCTGACGTCGACCGGGATCTTGCCGTCCATGCTCGGCACGATCGTCAGGTTCTCGCCCGCGCCGGTGATCGCCTGCATCTGCGCCTGGTCGAGGATCACCGACTCGACATCGACCGGCGATTGGGACTCGTCGTCGATGCCGGGCGGGGCCAGCGTCGCAGTGCCCGAAACGGTGTGCGCGCATCCGGCGGCCAGCAGCGCGGTGGCGCACCACACCGCCAGTCGGCCGGGCGCAGCGGACATCGGGCCTCCCTTCTGCGTTGGCAGACTAACTCCTGAGGCGGGTGTGGCGAATAGTGTTGGTCAAGTGAGTGACTTCGCCACCGGCACCGGAATCGGATCCTGGCCCGGCACGTCGGCCCGGGAGGCCGCCGAAATCGTCGTCGGGGAGTTGCACCGGCTGCCGCATCTTGTCGAGCTACCGGCCCGAGGCATCGGCGCCGACCTGATCGGGCGGGCCGGTGCCCTGCTGGTCGACATCACCATCGACACGGTGCCGCGGGGCTATCGCGTCGGCTCCGGGCGCACCGCCGTGACCCGGCGGGCGGCCAGCCTGCTCGCCGAGGACCTCGACGCCCTCGAAGAGGCGTGGGAGAAGGCCGGCCTAGGCGGGGGCGACCGTACCGTCAAGGTGCAGGCCCCTGGACCGGTCACGCTGGCGGCTCAGATCGAGCTCGCCAACGGGCATCGCGCCATCACCGACGCCGGCGCCGTGCGCGATCTGGCGACTTCGCTGGCCGAGGGCGTCGCCGCCCATCGCGCGGAAGTGGCGCGGCGGCTGGACTGCCCGGTCGTCGTGCAGTTCGACGAACCCTCGCTGCCCGCGGCGTTGGCCGGCCGGCTCACCGGAGTGACGAGCTTGGCGCCCGTGCACCCGGTCGACGAGGCGGTGGCCGCTGGGCTGCTCGACGAGTGCGTGGCCGTCGTCGGCGGCGACGTCGCGCTGCACTGCTGCGCTGCCGAACTGCCGTGGCCGATGCTGCAGCGCGGCAAGCTGGCCGCGGTCGCGGTCGACATTTCCACCCTCGGCCCAGAGGATTTCGACGGCGTCGGAGAGTTCGTGGAGTCGGGGCGCACGGTCGCGTTTGGCGTCGTGCCCAGCACGCCGCCCGACCGCAGGCCTTCCGTGGAGGAGGTCGCCAAGGCGGTGGTGGAGTTCACCGACCGCCTGGGATTCCCGCGCACGGTGCTGCCCGAGCGGATCGGTGTGACGCCGTCGTGCGGGCTGGCCGCGGGGACGCCCCAGTGGGCGCGCTCGGCCCTCGAGCTCGTCCGGAAGGCCGCCGACGCAATTGCCGATGACCCGGACTCGATCTTGAATTAGCGTTTGCCGGGCAAAGGTTTGTGCGACAATGCTTGTTCGAACCGCGGGTCAGTAGCCCGCCATTCGGGAAAGGGATCGTGGCGCAGTCGATCGTTCGCTTTGCGGCGGGAGCCGGTGTGATAGCAGCGTCTCTGTTAATCGCGGGTCCTAACCCCGCGCACGCCGTTGCCGATAAGAACGGTTCGGGTTCGCATTCGAAACACGACAGCCGCAAGAACGGGTCGCACGGTCACGACCGCAGCTTCCAGAAGCGCGTCTCCGACTGGGTGAACGACGCTTTCGACGCCGACCGCGGGCGCAAGCCGGGCAAGCCTGACTCGGCCCCGCCGCTCATGGACCCGGGAACCTCGGGCGGTGACCTCGGCGAGCTGGGCGCGCTCACCGTCGATGCTCCGGTCGCGCTGCGGTCTGCCGCGGCGGCCGTGGTGCCGGAACCGCCTACGCCGACGGGCATCAACGCCAGCGGCGCCGCGTCGAAGTCGTCGGGCTCCGATTACGCCGGGCCGGCGGTGACGGCGTTCCAGTCACCACGCGTGGTCGTCGGCAACGGCCGCACCCCCGGTCAGCGGAGCGCGGCGAGCGGTCCTGCACCCGAGGCGGTCTACACGGCCGACAGCGCGCCCGTACCGGAGGCGATGCCGGAGGTGCCCGCACCCGAGGCCGTCGAGATCACGATCCCGTCGCTGCCGCCGCCGTTGCCGTCGATCGAAAAGATCCGGCCGGTCGATTTCGTGATCGGGGAATTCGGCACGGCCAGGGTCGACAAGATGACCGACCCGCTGGCCGGCGCCGCCGGACTGATTCTCATACCGGCGATCGGAGCGCTGCTGGGCTACCGGCAGGCGCGCGCGGCGCAGTCGGTGCGGGAGTCAACTCGAACGTAGGTCCTTGCGCAGGATCTTGCCCGACGCCGACTTGGGAATCGCGTCGATGAAGGCCACCTGACGCACCTTCTTGTACGGCGCGACCTCGCCCGCGACGAATTCGATCACGTCGTCTTCGGTCAGCTCGGCGCCGGATTGCTTGACCACGAACGCTTTTGGCACCTCTTCACCGGTCTCGGGGTCGCGGGCGCCGATCACCGCGGCGTCGGCGATCGCGGGATGGGTGAGCAGCACCGCTTCCAATTCCGCGGGCGGCACCTGGTAGCCCTTGTATTTGATGAGTTCCTTGAGCCGGTCGACGATGTAGACGCAGCCCGACGAGTCGACGCGCGCCAGATCGCCGGTGCGCAGCCAGCCTTCGTCGTCGATCGTCTCCGCAGTGGCCTTCTCGTTGCCGAGATAACCGGCCATCACATTGGGGCCCTTGAACCACAACTCGCCGGTGTCGCTGAGACCAGCTGGCGGAACATCGATTTCGTTGCCGGTCTCGGGGTCGACGAGTTTGGACAGTGAGTTGGCCGCCGTCCAGCCGGCCGCGCCGATCGGTGCGACGGAGCCGGTGAGGCGCTTGCCGCCGTCGAAGGGTGTGCAGTGGCTGACGGGGCTCAGTTCGGTCATGCCGTAGCCCTGCACCACCGGGCAGCCCAGGCGCTCGGAGACGGCGCGGCCGAGATCCTCGTCGAGCGGTGCCGCGCCGGACAGTATGGCCCGCAACGTCGAGGTGTCGTAGCGGTCCACCAACGGATGCTTGGCCAGCGCCACCGCCACCGGCGGCGCGATGAACGCCACGGTGATCCTGTGGTTCGCGATGGTGGCGAGCAGCTCCTCCAGGTCGAAGCGGGCCATCATGATCAACCGTGCCCGCGCCCGCAGCACCGCGTTGAGGAGCACCGTCATCCCGTAGATGTGGAAGAACGGCAGGAAGGCGATCACCGCGTCGTCGGTCGTGACGTCTTGGGCCGCGCGGATCTGCGCGACGTTGGCGACCAGGTTGCGGTGAGTGAGCATGACGCCCTTCGGGTTGCCCGTCGTGCCGGAGCTGTAGGGCAGCACGGCCAGATGACTCGCCGGGTCGAACTCGACCTGCCGGGCCGCCGCGCCGGCGCCGAGGAGGTCGGCGGCGTTCGGGTGGCCGTCGGTGGCTGCCCCCGGCCCGTCCAGCACGACCAGCCGGTCGTCGGTCAAACCGACCGAGGCGGCCGCCTCTTGCGCCTGGGGCAGCAACGCGCTGACGGTGATCAGCATCGCGGCCTTGGCGTCGGTCAGCTGCTTGACGATGTCTTTCGCGGTGAACAGCACGTTGATCGTCGTCGCGGTCGCGCCTGCGCGCAGGATGCCGTGGAACGCGATGGCGAACGCCGACGAGTTCGGTGCCAGCAGGCCGACCACATCGCCGGGGGCGATGCCGCGATCGGCCAGCGCGCCGGCGAAGGCGTTGATGCGCGCAATCATCTCGCGGTAGCTCGTCGCGTCGCCCGAGGCGGCGTCGATGAGCGCGGTTCGGTCGGCGTCAGCCGCGTCGAGGTCGCCGAAGAGATAGTCGTGCACGCTGGCGGTCGGGATCTCGACATCGGGGTAGGGGCTCGCGAACGGCATGACTCGATCGAACCATGACCCGCTTGTGCATCCGGCGACGGAATCCCGTTGCGAAGCGTCGCCGAATGCACAAATGGCGGAGAGGCAGTGGAGCTGAACCTCAGGGTTGGTCGAGTTGGCGGATCAGTTTCTTGGGCGCGACCATGCGGAACGAGGCGTCGATCAGCTCCTCGACTTCGGTCCAGTCGATCTTCTTCGTCGCGGTCAGGTCGAGGCCCAGCCAGCCGAACGGGCCCAGGTAAGCGGGGAAAAAGAAGCGGCTGTCTTGTTCGAGCGCTCTGCGGTCGCTTTCGTCGACCTTGACCAGGACCGCCTGCGGGTACTGGACGTATTCGCCTTTCGCCTCGCCCTTCATGCTGCCGCCGTAGATGACGAACATCTTCGGCGCGCAGAACACCGGCCTGCCCCACGACACCTTTTCGAACGCCTCGGGAAAGCTCAACGCCCGCTTGCGGACCTGGGCCAGCAGGGGGTCGTCGTCGCGGAACATGATCGGGTGCGGCATGGCGCAAACCTACTTCGTCACCGCGACATCTGTCGGGCCCGCAAGTCCGCGTGCATCTCCCATGGCGCCTGAGGCAGCACGCGCCCGGTTTCCAGCAGCGACTTCAGGTTTGACACGACCGCGGCCCACCCGGCCGACGCCGCCTCGTAGTCCTCGGCGTTCGGAATCGCCTCATGGGTCACCGTCAACCGGACGATGTCGTGGTGCTGTTCGATGTCGAATGCCACGACCGACGGCGACGTGTCGTCGGGCGCGCCGAATGTCATCACCAGCCGACGCGGGGGAGTCGCCTCGAGCACCTCGCCGGCGCCGTCGGCGATGCCGGACCCGTCGGTGCGCACGTGCTCCCAGCGCGATCCGGGCCGCCAGTCCGACACATTGCTGTGGCCCCAGTACTGGGCGGTGAGATCCGCGTCGGTCAGCGCCTCCCAGACCTTCTCGGGGGTGCTGTGGATGTAAGTGACATACACAAACGTCGGCTTGCCCTCGGTCTCGGTCATTTCGTCGGTCATCTCGGACTCCTCTGCTCTTTGCTTCACCGCGTGCAGTGCCTCAAGCCGCGACATTTCGAACGCGCTGATCCAGCGATGCGCAATTTCGTTGAGCGGGACAGGGTTCAGGTAGTGCAGCTTGAGCCGTCCCCGCCGTACGGTGCTGATGAGATTGGCCGACTCGAGAACCGACAGGTGCTGGCTCACCGACTGCCGCGCCATTTCCAGGTACTCGCACAGTTGGCCGAGCGTCTGGCCGTTGTCCTGGCGCAACCGATCCAACAGCAGCCGGCGTCCCGGGTCTGCCAGCGCCTTGAAGACCTTGTCCATCTCGGCGTCCACCCGGCCGTCCTTCTGGACGCCTTGGTCATCCATTTCGACGCCTTGGTCATCGGGCACCGGCCCATTATGCAGGTAGTTACCTGCATAATGTCAAAGGCGCAGGTAGCGCCGGGTGCGTCTGGTATCGATGTCGGCGGACTCGGCTAGCCTGCGAGTGTGACCTCGAAGGCAACTCCCGATGCAACTCCCGACGCAAAGGTGAAGGCAGCGCTGGCCGATCAGTCCGAGACGGCGCCGGATGCCGACCTGCGCCGCCAATGGCAGGAACTCGCCGACCAGGTCCGCGAGCATCAGTTCCGCTACTACGTCCGCGACGCCCCGATCATCTCCGACGCCGAGTTCGACGAGCTGTTGCGCCAGCTGCAAGCGCTGGAGGAGAAGCACCCGGAATTGCGCACGCCGGACTCGCCGACGCAGCTGGTGGGGGGCGCGGGCTTCGCGACCGACTTCACCCCGGCAGAGCATCTGGAACGGATGCTCTCGCTGGACAACGTGTTCACCCCCGACGAGTTGGCGGCGTGGGCGGCGCGCACGAGAAGCGAGATCGGCGACGACGCGCACTACCTGTGCGAGCTGAAAATCGACGGGGTGGCGTTGTCGTTGATCTATCGCGACGGCCGCCTGGAACGCGCGGCGACGCGTGGCGACGGGCGCACCGGCGAGGACGTCACGCTGAACGCTCGCACCATCGACGACATCCCCGAAAAGCTTTCCGGCACAAAACAATTCCCCGTGCCACAGCTGCTGGAAGTGCGCGGCGAGGTCTTCTTCCGCATCGCCGATTTCGAAGAGCTCAACGCCGGCCTGGTCGCCGAGGGCAAGCCGCCGTTCGCCAATCCGCGCAACAGCGCGGCCGGTTCGCTGCGGCAGAAGAATCCGGCCGTCACGGCCAGGCGCAAGCTGCGGATGATCTGCCACGGCATCGGCCGCACCGAGGGCTTCAACCCCAAGACCCTGCACGACGCCTACCGCGCATTGGAGGCGTGGGGCCTGCCCGTGTCGGAGCACACCACGCGAGTCAAGGGCATTGCCGGCGTCACCGAACACATCGCCTACTGGGGCGAGCACCGCCACGACGTTGACCACGAAATCGACGGCGTGGTGGTCAAAGTCGACGAGATCGCGTTGCAGCGGCGCCTCGGCGCGACCTCGCGCGCGCCGCGCTGGGCGATCGCCTACAAGTACCCGCCCGAGGAGGCGACCACCAGACTGCTCGACATTCGCGTCAACGTGGGGCGCACCGGCCGGGTGACGCCGTTCGCGTGGATGGAGCCCGTCAAGGTCGCGGGTTCGACGGTGAGCCAGGCGACCCTGCACAACGCCTCGGAGGTCAAACGCAAGGGCGTGCTCATCGGCGACACCGTCGTAATCCGTAAGGCCGGTGACGTCATCCCCGAGGTGCTCGGTCCCGTCGTCGACCTGCGCGACGGCTCGGAGCGCGAATTCGAAATGCCCGCAATGTGTCCCGAGTGCGGCACCAAACTCGCACCGGAGAAGGAAGGCGACGCCGACATCCGCTGCCCGAACACCCGGTCGTGTCCGGCGCAGCTGCGGGAGCGGGTGTTCCACGTGGCCGGCCGCGGGGCGTTCGACATCGAGGGCCTCGGCTACGAGGCGGCAACAGCGCTGCTGCAGGCCGGCGTCATCACCGACGAGGGCGACCTGTTCAACCTCACCGAGGACGACCTGCTGCGCACCGACTTGTTCCGGGTCAAGAAGGGTGAGCTGTCGGCCAACGGCAAGCGGCTGCTGGCCAACCTCCAAAAGGCCAAGGCGCAGCCGTTGTGGCGCGTGCTCGTCGCGCTGTCGATCCGGCACGTCGGGCCGACCGCCGCGCGCGCCCTGGCCACCGAATACGGCAGCCTCGACGCGATCGAAGCCGCATCCGAGGAGGAGTTGTCGGCGGTGGAAGGTGTCGGGCCGACCATCGCTGCCGCGGTGAAGGAATGGTTCACCGTGGACTGGCACCGCGCCATCGTCGACAAGTGGCGGGCCGCAGGGGTCCGCATGGCCGACGAGCGTGACGCCAGCATCCCGCGCACGCTGGAGGGGCTGTCGATCGTGGTGACCGGGTCGTTGACCAACTTCTCCCGCGACGACGCCAAGGAGGCCATCGTCGCCCGTGGCGGCAAGGCGGCGGGTTCGGTGTCGAAGAAGACGGCGTATGTGGTGGCGGGCGATTCGCCGGGGTCGAAGTACGACAAGGCCGTCGAACTCGGGGTTCCGATCCTCGACGAAGACGGCTTCATGCGGCTGTTGGAACACGGACCCGACGGCGTCTGATCCGCTGCGGCGTTTGTCACCTCCCCCGGCAGGGAATGCGTTCGAGCGAACCGACATGAGGGAGTGACAACGATGGCGATCTGCGCGCAATGCGGCAACGACTACGACAAGGCCTTCACCGTGACGTGGCCCGACGGGCGCAGCGAAACGTTCGACAGCGTCGAATGCGCGGCGGCGCAACTGGCGCCCGAGTGCGCGCACTGCGGATGTCGGGTCCTTGGCCACGGCATCGAGACCGACGAGGGCATCTTCTGCTGTGCGCACTGCGCCAGGAAGGACTCCAACGCCGACGTCAACGACCGCTATCCGGTGCCCGCCGGCGCCTGATCCGCGTGCCTCACCGAAGGATTGTCGCGACGATTCCCGCGAGGTAGCCGAGCCGAGCGACCTCGGAGGGGCGGAACTTGGGGCCGCCGGGTCGGCCCAACACCACCGCGGTGTGGTTGCCGCCAAGCGGTGCGGCGGCCAGCGTGGTGTCCATGTCCCGCCACACCTGCGGGACCCAGTCGCCGTCGGCGTCGAGCGCTTTGGCCCGGTCGATCGGCAACCACGGGACCGTCTTCAGGTGGGTCTCTGGGGCGCCGTGGCTGCCGACGACGCGTTCGATGCCGGACTCGATGAGCCGCACCACAGTGCACCACCCGACCCGCAGGACGTGAGGCGCCTCGTCGGCAAGCACCTGAAGTTTGGCGTGGCGGCTCGGCGCCGCGGCGATGTGGTCGACGAGTTCGAGTTCGCGATGTGCCTCCAGGAGCCCGGTGTGCGGCCGAATGCTGTCCACCTGAACGCCTTTGAGGTTTTCGGCGGCGGTGATCAACGTGTCGGGCATCGCGCCGGTCGGCAGCTCCACGACGAGGTCATCGATCGCATAACCGGATCCGCGTTCGACGACGTCGAGCGACAGGATGTCGGCTCCCACCGAGCCGAGGGCCACCGCCACGGAACCGAGGCTGCCCGGTCGATCCTCCAGCTGGATCCGCAGCAGATACGAAGGCACGCGCAACACTGTTGCACAGGGGTACGGGCTCGGCATGCCGGGCGGTGGCCCGACTAGGCTTCGGAGTCGTGTCGCAGATCTCCCGAGACGAGGTTGCCCACCTCGCGCGCCTGGCCCGGCTGGCCCTGACCGATGAGGAGTTGGACAGCTACGCAAGCCAGCTGGACGCCATTCTCGAGCACGTCAGCCGCATCCAGGCCGTCGACGTGACGGGCATCGAAGCCACCGACAATCCGCTCACCTCCGTCAACGTCACGCGTCCCGACACCGTCGAGCCAGGGTTGTCGCAGCGGGAGGCGCTTTCGCAGGCCCCCGCGTCGGCCGAGGGTCGGTTCGCGGTTCCGCGGATCCTGGGAGAGCCGGAATGACGGGCAACGACGACATCACCCGGATGGACGCGGCCACGCTGGCCGCCAAGATCGCCGGCAGGGAGCTGTCGTCGACCGAGGTCACCCAGGCGTGCCTGGATCGCATCGCCGAAACCGACGGCCAGTACCAGGCGTTTCTGCATGTCGCAGAGGAGCAGGCGCTGGCAGCGGCGGCCGCCGTGGACGCCGCCGTCGCCGCCGACGAGCATCTGCCGTCGCCGCTGGCCGGGGTGCCGATAGCGCTCAAAGACGTCTTCACCACCACGGACATGCCGACCACGTGTGGGTCGAAGATCCTCGAGGGCTGGATGTCGCCCTACGACGCGACGGTCACGCTTCGGCTGCGCGCCGCGGGCATACCGATCCTGGGCAAGACGAACATGGACGAGTTCGCGATGGGCTCGTCGACGGAGAACTCCGCATACGGCCCGACCCGTAACCCGTGGGATGTCGACCGGGTGCCTGGCGGCTCCGGCGGCGGTAGCGCGGCCGCGCTGGCCGCGTTCCAGGCGCCGCTGGCGATCGGGACGGACACCGGCGGGTCGATTCGCCAGCCCGCCGCGCTGACCGCGACCGTCGGCGCCAAACCGACCTACGGCACCGTTTCGCGGTACGGCCTGGTCGCCTGTGCCTCCTCGCTGGACCAGGGCGGGCCGTGCGCCAGGAGGGTGCTCGACACCGCGTTGCTGCACCAGGTCATCGCCGGGCACGACCCGATGGACTCCACCTCGATCGACGCCGAGGTGCCCGATGTGGTCGCCGCGGCCAGGGCCGGCGCCTCCGGCGACCTGCGCGGCGTCAAGATCGGCGTCGTGCGGCAGTTGCAGCAGGGCGAGGGCTACCAGGACGGGGTGCTGGCGTCGTTCCGTGCGGCCGTCGACAAGCTGGCCGAACTGGGCGCCGAGATCAGCGAGGTGGACTGCCCGCACTTCGACTACTCGCTGCCCGCCTACTACCTGATCCTGCCGTCCGAGGTGTCATCCAACCTGGCCCGCTTCGACGGCATGCGGTACGGACTTCGGGTCGGCGACGACGGCACACGCAGCGCCGAGGAAGTGATGGCGTTGACTCGTGAGGCCGGGCTCGGTCCAGAAGTCAAGCGCCGCATCATGATTGGCACCTACGCGCTGTCGGCGGGCTACTACGACGCGTATTACAACCGGGCGCAGAAGGTGCGTACCTTGATCGCCCGCGATCTCGACGAGGCCTACCAGAAGGTGGACGTGTTGGTGTCGCCCACGACGCCGGCGACGGCGTTCCCGCTCGGTGAGAAGGTCGACGACCCGCTGGCGATGTATCTGTTCGATCTGTGCACGCTGCCGCTGAACCTCGCCGGGCACTGCGGCATCTCGGTGCCGTCGGGTCTGTCACCCGATGACAATCTTCCGGTCGGGCTGCAGATCATGGCGCCCGCGTTGGCCGACGACCGGATTTATCGGGTCGGCGCGGCATACGAGACCGCGCGGGGTCCGCTGCCAACGGCTGTGTGAATTCGCCGAGCAGCGGGCAAGATTAGAGCTGCGTGACGAGGAGCAGGAGAGGGCAGATGCGAATCGGAGTTCTCACCGGCGGCGGTGACTGTCCCGGGCTGAACGCGGTGATTCGGGCGGTGGTCCGCACCTGCGACGTGCGGTACGGCTCGTCGGTCGTCGGGTTCTTGGACGGCTGGCGCGGTCTGCTGGAGGACCGTCGCATCCAGCTGCGCAACGACGACCGCAACGACCGGCTGCTGGCCAAGGGCGGCACCATCTTGGGCACCGCCCGGGTGCACCCCGACAAGCTGCGGGCCGGGCTCGATCAGATCAAGCAGACGTTGGACGACAACGGCATCGACGTCCTCATCCCGATCGGCGGCGAGGGCACGCTGACGGCTGCGCACTGGCTGTCAGAGGAGAACGTGCCGGTGGTCGGCGTGCCGAAGACCATCGACAACGACATCGACTGCACCGACGTGACGTTCGGCCACGACACGGCATTGGGTGTGGCCAGCGAGGCCATCGACCGGCTGCACAGCACCGCGGAATCCCATCAGCGGGTGATGCTCGTCGAGGTGATGGGCAGGCACGCCGGATGGATCGCGTTGAACGCAGGCCTGGCGTCGGGCGCGCACATGACGCTGATCCCCGAGCAGCCGTTCGACGTCGAAGAAGTGTGCCGGCTGATCAAGAATCGTTTCGTGCGCGGCGACTCGCACTTCATCTGCGTGGTGGCCGAAGGGGCCAAGCCCGCCGAGGGGTCAATGAAGTTGCGCGAAGGCGGAATTGACGAATTCGGCCACGAACGCTTCACCGGCGTCGCCCAGCAGTTGGCCGTCGAGGTCGAGAAGCGGATCAACAAAGAGGTCCGGGTCACGGTGCTCGGCCACGTTCAGCGCGGCGGCACGCCGACACCGTTCGACCGCGTGCTGGCCACCCGGTTCGGCGTCAACGCCGCCGACGCCGCCCATGCCGGTGAGTACGGAATGATGGTGGCCCTGCGCGGCCAGGAGATCGGCCGCGTTCCTTTGGCCGACGCCGTGCGCCAGTTGAAGCTGGTGCCGCAGAGCCGCTACGACGACGCGGCGGAGTTCTTCGGTTAAGTCGGCAGGGTAACGACCAGGGTGGCGACGTTCAGGCCGAGAAACCCTATGGCCAGCATGAATTGCGCGCTGTAGTCGCTGGCCCTGATGTGCGTGTACACCGCGCACACGAAGAACAACACGAGTCCGATGGCGGCGGAGATCCCGATGGGCGGGAAGGCCAATCCGGCGGCGAGGCCAAGCGCGCCTGCCGTCTTGAGCGTGCCGATCGGAAACGTCAGCCAGGACTCGGGCACATCCGCCTTCGCCATGCCGGCCAATATCGGCCGAAAGTGCAGCAAGGCGGCGATTCCGGAGAATCCGTTCGCGGCGATCGCGAACAGTGTCACGGCGAGACCGGCGGTGCTCATGAGGCGCTCCTGAAAGCTTCGCGACGGATCATCTGCCACATCGACGGGGTGTTCTGAATGGTTGACACGACGACGGTCTTGCCGACGGTGTCTGGGCCGCCGACGATCGTGCGCATGTAGTCGGCCAGGTCGATGCGTGCGGTGTAGCTGCCGACAGGATCAACCTCTCCGGCAATGTATTTCGTCGGTTCGGGCAGGTCGAACAGTCCCGATGGCCGCACAATCGTCCAGTCGAGTCCACTGCTGCGGATGATGTTTTCCATCCGGCGCTGATCGTCATAGGTGCTCTTGCCGATGGTGCGCGTCACGACGGGCTCGATGAACCGCAGCGACACCGGTGGATCGATGCGACCGGGATACGGATACGCGCCCGTCGAACTGACGACGACGAGCCGCCGCACCGCTGTCTCACGCATCGCCGCAACGATGTTCGCGGCGCCCACGGAGTAGGTGTCGATGCGGCGCGGGCTGAAGGGGACGCCCAGGGCCGACAGCACTGCGTCGGCGCCGCCGAGTACCTCGACCAGCGACGAGGGGTCGCGCACATCGGCGCCGGCCACGGTCAGACGCTCGTGCGCGAGCGGGAAGTCGTTCGGGTGCCGCGTCACCGCGACGGCGGTATGGCCGGCGTCGACCGCGAGTCGGCACAACAGTCTGCCGGTCCCGCCGTTGGCCCCGAAAATCACGATGTGCACGCCCGCCTCCTCATTGTCACATTAAGTGATTATCAGGCTACAGGACTATCACTGCGGGTGCTAGCCTGGCGTGGTGGCCGAGAATTCGCCGGGCATCGCCGCATTGCATGAGCGGATTCCGTTTCTGCTGTCTCAGATCGGCGTGCATCTCGCGGAGGACTTCGTACGTCGGCTGGCGCCGTTCGGCGTCGACCCGCGCATGTATGCGGTGCTAAAGGCCTTGAACGAGGCGGACGGGCAGTCGCAACGTCAGTTGTCGGCACAGCTGCGCATTCACCGCAATGTGATGGTCACCCTCATCGATCGGATGGAGAGCCAAGGGCTGGTCACTCGGAAGCCGCATCCAAGTGACCGACGCGCATTCGCGGTGACGATGACCGACAAGGCCCGCGACCTGCTGCCCGCGCTCGACGCGGAAGGCCGCGCACAGGAGGAAGAGATCACGAAGCACCTGACGGCTGCCGAACGCAAAGCCGTGCTGCGCGGCTTGCAGCGGATGTCCGCGGCGGCAGGGCTGACCCCGGGCGTGCACCCGAAACTGGCATAGGGCTCACCACTAAACTCGCCTACATGACCACTGCATCGGCGGCCGAACTGCTCGACTACGACGACGTCGTGGCGCGCTACGAGCCGGTCCTGGGCCTCGAGGTGCACGTCGAGCTGTCGACGGCCACCAAGATGTTCTGCGGCTGCGCCAACAAGTTCGGCGCCGAGCCCAACACCCAGGTGTGCCCGGTCTGCCTCGGCCTGCCGGGCGCGTTGCCGGTGCTCAACCAGGCCGCCGTCGAGTCGGCGATCCGCATCGGGCTGGCGCTGAACTGCGAGATCGTGCCGTGGTGCAGGTTCGCCCGGAAGAACTACTTTTATCCGGACATGCCGAAGAACTATCAGATCTCGCAGTACGACGAGCCGATTGCGATCAACGGCTATCTCGACGTGCCGCTGGAGGACGGCAGCACGTGGCGCGTCGAGATCGAGCGGGCACACATGGAGGAGGACACCGGCAAGCTCACCCATCTCGGCAGTGACACCGGCCGGATCGAGGGCGCGACGACGTCGCTGATCGATTACAACCGCGCCGGCGTCCCGCTGATCGAGATCGTGACAAAGCCGATCGAGGGTGCGGGTGAACGCGCGCCAGAGGTCGCCCGTGCGTATGTGACCGCGCTGCGGGACCTGTTGCGTGGCCTTGGTGTTTCCGACGTACGAATGGATCAGGGCTCGCTGCGCTGCGACGCCAACGTGTCGCTCAAACCCAAGGGGCAGGCGGAGTTCGGCACCCGCACCGAGACCAAGAACGTCAATTCGCTCAAGAGCGTCGAAGTCGCCGTTCGCTACGAGATGCGTAGGCAGGCCGCCATTTTGGATTCCGGCGGCCGAATCGTGCAGGAGACCAGGCACTTTCACGAGGACGGCTACACGTCGCCGGGCCGCAGCAAGGAGACTGCGCAGGACTACCGCTACTTCCCGGAGCCCGACCTGGAGCCGGTCGCGCCGGATCCGGAACTCGTCGACAAGCTCCGGCAGACCATCCCGGAGTATCCGTGGTTGCGGCGCAAGCGAATTCAACAGGAGTGGGGTGTCTCCGACGAGGTCATGCGCGACCTGGTGAACGCCGGCGCCGTCGAGCTGGTGGCCGCAACCGTCGAACACGGCGCGCCCAGTGAGGCCGCCCGCGCATGGTGGGGCAATTTCCTGGTGCAGAAGGCCAACGAAGCCGGCGTCGAACTCGACGAACTGAACATCACGCCCGCCCAGGTCGCCGCGGTCGTGAAACTGATCGACGAAGGCAAGCTGTCGAACAAACTCGCTCGTCAGGTGGTCGAAGGTGTGCTCGCGGGCGAGGGAGAACCCGAAGAGGTGATGAAGGCGCGCGGCCTGGAGTTGGTCCGCGACGACTCGCTGATCCAGGCCGCGGTGGACGAGGCGCTTGCCGCCAATCCCGACATCGTCGAAAAGATCCGCGGCGGCAAGGTGCAAGCGGCCGGTGCCATCGTCGGCGCCGTGATGAAGGCGACGAAGGGTCAGGCCGACGCGGCCCGCGTACGCGAATTGGTGTTGGCGGCCTGCTCCTGATGGCGGCCGCCGAGGCCGACCTGCTGGCGATCGTCGAGCGGTCACCGGCGGCCACCGCAGCACACGACCCCGCAGCGTGGATCGGCCTGTTCACCCCTGACGGCCGCGTCGAGGATCCGTACGGTTCGCGTCCGCATGTCGGCGTCGACGCGATCGGCCGGTTCTACGACACCTTCATCGGCCCGCGGCAGATCATCTTCCACCGCGACTTCGACGCCGTGCAGGGTGCTGCGGTGGTCCGCGACCTGATGCTCGAGATCGTCATGGCCGCAGGGGTGACGTTGAACGTGCCCATGCATCTGCGCTACGACCTGCGAAAGACAAACGGGGACTGGGCAGTCGAGCGACTCCGCGCGCACTGGGAGTTGCCGACGATGTTGGTGCAGATGCTGCGCAACGGCAAAAAGGCGCTACCGGTCCTGCCGCGAATGGGCGCCGAATTGGTGCGCAATCAGGGCATCGTCGGCGCCGCCGGATTCCTCAAGGCCTTGCGTCGGCCCAGTCGACGCCAAAAACATTGTGCGCGAAGGCTTCTCGACGCGGCCGTGGCGGGGGATGAGTTGACCGTGCGCCGGTCGCTGGCCAGGCGCGCGGTTGTCAGCCGAGGGGAGAAGGCCTCGATGACGGTCGGCGAGTTCGTCGCGGCGTTACGAGGCGGGCGCTGGACGAAGATGATCGCCGCGGGTGACACCGTCAGCGCATCGGTCACCACGTCATCGGGACGCGGCGTCGTCTTCTGCGAATTTCGGCGCAAGGCCGAGAAAGTCGGCCGCATCCGCTATTTCTAGCTTCGACCTCCCAGCAGGGCCAGCGCCGAGCGCGTGTACTCCTCGAGGCGTTCGCGCGGATACGTTTCGGGATCGCTGACCGCCAACCTACCCAGCATCTCGGCGAACGACAGCATCGTGTGGCCGAGCAACACCGGATCCAGACCGGCCAACGCGGGCGACAGCGCGATGCCCGCCTTGGCCAGCTCCTCGGCTTGGGCCAGGATCGACGACCGCGCCCGCCGCAGCGCATCGCGGTACTCGCGGGGAGCGCTGTCGGGCATCGTCAGGATCAACCGCCAGCGCGTCGGGTGCTCGAGCACCACGCGCAAGAACGCCGAGACCGTCGCGGCGTAGGCGGCCGTCGGGCCGGGCCCGGTCAAGTCCTCGGGCATCGCCGCGCGCACCTGCTCGATCCCGCGCTGGTGCTCTCGGTGCAGCAGCGCCGCGACCAACTCGCCTCGCGTACGAAACACGGTGTAGAGCACTGGTTTTCCCACACCCGCGGCTTCGGCGACCGCCTCCATGCTCAGCTCGTGCAGCTGGCAGCCGTCGAGCACCTTCAGCGCCGAGTCCAGCAGCTGCTCCCGGCGTTGCTCGCGCGGCAGGCGCGGCGCGTACTTGCGGCTCATGACCGCAATATTACGCCGCCGTTGTATTCGCGTCGGCCAATTGCTACGGTGGCGTTATATTCAGCGTGAGCGGAGGGTTGACATGTCAATCAGGCGCGATGACTACGGATTCTTCGGACCGGGCTCCCCGACATGGAAGGTCTGGGTGTCGCCGACGGCCCTGATCGGCTTCCAGCGTGCGGTGGTGCTCGAGCACTTCGACCCGTTTCTGGCCGCCGCGGTCGCCGACAGCGCAGGCATCTACACCGACCCGACCGGGCGACTCGACCGCACGCTGGCCTACTTCCTGACGGTGGCGGTCGCCGACGGACGCACCGCGGTCGAGGCGGCGGACGAACTGATGAGAGTGCACGCCAAGGCCAAGGGCGTCGAACCGATCAGCGGATCTCGCTACAGCGCCAACAACCCCGACGCCCAGTTGTGGATCCACGTCACCGGCTGGCATTCGGTGCTGAAGTGCTACGAGCGGTACGGCCCCGGTCCGCTGTCGCCGGATGAGGAAGCGCGCTACTGGGCCGAGTCGCGGATCGCCGCCGAACTGCAGACCTGCAAGCCGAGCGACGTTCCGGCGTCACGTGACGAGGTGCGCCAGTACTTCGCCGACGTTCGCAACAAGCTGTGCACGTCCGAGCACGCCGACCGCGCGATGCATTACCTGCTGTGGACGCCACGTGACCGCGGCGTGCGGTTGTGGTTGGGCAGCCGGATCCTGGCGCCGGCAGCGATCGCGACGCTGCCGAAGTGGATGCGGCACATGGGCAAGTTCGACCAACCGGCCGCCGTCGACGCCGCCATCACGCCGATCGCGCAGGCGACCGTGCGGGCACTGTCGCTGAACAACTACCGCCCGATGCTCGCGGTCGCGCGCCGACTGGTGCCGCACACCGCAGAGATCCTCGCGCAGCATTTGAGCGCAGGGCCACCAGCGCTGCCGCAGACCGTGACACCGGCCGAAGCGCGCGAGCGTTTGGTGAACGCGTGAGCTACGTCTTGTCGTTGGAGTCGCGCGGGAAGCCGCCGCCCGACGGGAACACCGGGAACACGACGTCGTCGAGTTTCTCGGGATCACCGACGGTCTTGTTCACCGTTGCGCCCCACACGTTGCCGTCGGGCGACATCTGAATCGCCCACGCGTGCCCGTGCACGTCCTGGCGAACCACCTCCGGCTCGCCGGTCACCGCACCGGTGTCGGGAGCCAGCCGCACGGCCACCGTCTGCTTGGTGTCGATCAGGTTGACCAGCACCGTGCCGTCCAACGCCGCACAACCGGCCACGCCCGGCTTGTCCGGCCAGGTCCACACCGTCGACACCTTCGAGTCCTTGGTGATCCGTTGCAGCCGGTCGGCCGTCGGCGTGCGGTCGGTGATGTAGAGCGATCCGTCGGACGGGTCCTTGCACAGGCCACCGCCTGACCCCAAGCCGCTCAGCGCGGTGGTCAGCGGCGCCTGGTTGACAGTCGTGGGCTGTTCGATGCGCAACACCTTGCCCGCCGGTGACGCCGGGTCGGCGGCCAGCGCCGGATCACCCGCGTCGCCGGTCAGCACGACCAGCGTGGTGGGACTGGTGAACAGCAGCGCGCCCATGTTGCCCGTGGCGCCCTTGGGGATGCCGGTGAAGATCGGCTTGGGGACGTCGCCGTCGGCGATGCGCATCACCCGGTTGTCAGTGGGGGTGCTGACGTAGGCGTACATCAGCCGGTCCTGCGAATAGGTCGGCGACAGCACGATGTCCATCAGCCCGCCGTCGCCGCTCGGATCGACTGGGATGACGGTCTTGATCTTCGGCTCGGCCCGCACGGACACCTCTTTGACGGCGCCGGTGAGCCGCTCGGCGACCAGCGCGGACTGGCTGTCGGGCAGCATGATCAGACCGCTGGTGCTCTCCAAGCAGCCCTGCATCACCCCGGGCGCGCGGCATTCCTTCGGGAACGGCTTGGGCGGCAGCGGCGGAGGCGGGGGAGGACTCGACGGCGGACCCGGCCGCAGCTCCGGTTCGGTGGTGAACGGCTGCGACTGCGCGCTGTCGAACCGCGCGCAGCCGGACAGCGCGAGCACCGCGGCGCACGACACCGCGAGGACGGCTCGCAACGGTCCGCGCACGTTCATGCCCGCCAGGTTACGGATTGATCGGCACTGCGCGCCACGCACCGGCGGGCCGAATTGCGCGCTCACCCGCGAAAAGGCGCGCGAAGCGCCGCGCCAATCCGCGATTCACCGATCATGAGCACTTACCCTGGGCCAATGAGCGGTCACCCTGATTGGCAGCGGCCCGACGACCTGGGCCGGCCGGTGTCGGCAAGCCTGGTCGACCCCGAGGACGACCTGCCTTCGTCGAGTTATGCCGGTGATTTCGAAACCACCGCGATTCCCAACTACAAGTCGGGTCCGCAGCCCGGATTCGGGCTGATCAGCGACCCAGAGCCGCTGCCTTACGTGCAGCCCGGCGACGAGCAATCCATGTCGACCTACGCACAACCGGCCGACATCGGCCCCGCCTACGACCAACGCGGCGACCACCGTCGCGGCACCCAGGACCTCGGCCTGATGCTGCTGCGCTGGGCCGTCGGCGCGCTGTTGGTTGGGCACGGCCTGCAGAAGGCGTTCGGCTGGTGGGACGGCCCCGGCCTGGACGGATTCGAGGAAACCCTTTCGGGAATGGGGTTCAAGTACCCCGAGATACTCACCTACATCGCCACCGGCGGTCAGATCCTGGCCGGTGTGCTGCTGATCCTCGGCCTGTTCACGCCGCTGGCCGCCGCGGGCGCCCTGGCCTACCTGATCAACGGCCTTCTCGCCGAGGCCACCATCGCGCACGAGGAAGCCAGGCTCTCGGAGTTCTTGACCGACGGACACGAGTACAAGGTGATCCTGGGGGCCGCCATGGTGGCGATCATCCTGGCCGGACCGGGCCGCTACGGGCTCGATGCCGGACGCGGCTGGGCCCGACGGCCATTCGTCGGGTCGTTCGTCGCGCTGCTGATCGGCATCGGCGGCGGCATCGCGCTGTGGGTGTTGCTCAACGGCGGCAACCCTCTGGCCTGACGACGCGTCATTTGTAGGGGTTGGGCACCCGGCCGCCGCTGGCCGCAGTCAACCGCGGCAATGTGGCGAATGTCACTGCAGGCAGTAGCAGGTCGCCGCCGTCCTTCAACTGTGCACGCGCCCATTTTGCCCTGGTGAAGCGCAGTCCGTCGATGTCCTCCCAGCGCACGGTCTGGCTTCCCAGCAGCCGTCTTGCGGTCACGCCGTCGCGGTCGGCGACCGTGCGCAACCGGATGATGCAGGCGGACAAAAGCACCGGGATCACCAGAAACACCGCTGTCCAGCTCGCTGCCAGCACGATCGCCAGCATGCCGAGTGCAAGGAAGCCGACCGCGAGATGCGCCATCGGCGAGATCCGGATCACGACGGGTCCCGTAGCTTCCGGTGGTTCCGATGGTGCCGGCGATTGGGAAGTCACGAGGCCATCGTCGCACTAGACCCGAATTTGACGGCTGACCAGTACGGAGACTACGGTCAACGATTGTGCAGAACCTTGGCTTGCTCGTAGTAATTGGGTTGCGCGTTGATACCGCGCTAGCCCTCACTCGGGCATAGTCAAAAGTATCAACGCGCAACCCTCGTACAGCGGCCTCGCTGGCGGGGGTTTTTTGTTGCCCCAGCAGTGAATTGCAGCCAGAACAACAGCACACCACTCGAGAACCAAATGAGGAAACCGTGAGCGCACCAACCACACGACCCCCGGAGCGGTCGGAGACCCCACCGTACGGGGAGCTGGCTGAGGCCAACGCTGCGCAATCCGCAGCGAAGGCATCCAGCCGCGGCCCGTCAAGCCACCCCAAGAAGGTTGCCCCGCAACAGCTCACCGGAGCCGAATCGGTCATCCGGTCGTTGGAGGAGCTCGACGTCGACGTCATCTTCGGGATTCCCGGCGGTGCGGTATTGCCGGTCTATGACCCGCTTTTCGACTCGAAGCGGCTGCGGCACGTCCTCGTCCGCCACGAGCAGGGCGCCGGACATGCGGCCAGTGGGTACGCTCACGCCACCGGCAAAGTCGGTGTGTGCATGGCGACGTCGGGACCGGGTGCCACCAACCTGGTGACGCCGTTGGCCGACGCACACATGGATTCGATCCCGGTGGTCGCGGTGACCGGCCAGGTCGGGCGCGGTCTGATCGGCACGGACGCCTTCCAGGAAGCCGACATCTCCGGCATCACGATGCCGATCACCAAGCACAACTTCCTGGTGCGCAACGGCGATGACATTCCGCGGATCATGGCCGAGGCGTTCCACATCGCCCGTTCGGGCCGCCCCGGTCCTGTGCTGGTCGACATTCCCAAGGACGTGCTGCAGGGGCAGTGCACGTTCAGCTGGCCGCCGCGGGTGGAGTTGCCGGGCTACAAGCCGAACACCAAGCCGCACAGCCGCCAGATTCGTGAGGCCGCCAAGCTGATCGCGGCGGCCCGCAAGCCGGTGCTCTACGTCGGTGGCGGCGTCATCCGCGGTGACGCCAGCGCCGAACTGCGGAAACTGGCGGAGCTGACCGGCATTCCGGTCGTCACCACCTTGATGGCGCGTGGCGCGTTCCCGGACAGCCACCCGCAGAACCTGGGCATGCCGGGCATGCACGGCACCGTCGCCGCGGTGGCCGCGCTGCAGCGCAGCGATCTGCTGATCGCGCTCGGCACCCGGTTCGACGACCGGGTGACCGGCAAGCTGGATTCCTTTGCGCCCGAGGCGAAGGTGATCCATGCCGACATCGACCCGGCCGAGGTCGGGAAGAACCGCAACGCCGATGTGCCCATCGTCGGGGACGTCAAGGCCGTCATCGGCGATCTCATCGAGGCGTTGCGCCGCAACGGCACCGACGCCGACTCGATCGACATGGACAGCTGGTGGGAGTATCTGCGCGGCGTGCAGGCGACCTACCCGCTGAGCTACGGCCCGCAGAGCGACGGCAGTCTGTCGCCCGAGTTCGTGATCGAGAAGCTGGGCAAGATCGCCGGGCCCGACGCGATTTACGTGGCGGGCGTCGGCCAGCACCAGATGTGGGCCGCGCAGTTCATTTCGTACGAGAAGCCCAATACGTGGATCAACTCGGGTGGCTTGGGCACCATGGGTTTTGCGGTGCCTGCGGCGATGGGCGCGAAGTTCGCGCGTCCCGACGCCGAGGTGTGGGCCATCGACGGCGACGGCTGCTTCCAGATGACGAATCAGGAGTTGGCCACCTGCGCCGTCGAGGGCGCGCCGATCAAGGTTGCCATCATCAACAACGGCAACCTGGGCATGGTGCGCCAGTGGCAGACGCTGTTCTACGAAGAGCGGTACAGCCAAACGGATCTGGCGACCCACAGCCATCGCATCCCCGACTTCGTCAAGCTGGCCGAGGCGCTGGGCTGCGTCGGGTTGCGTTGTGAGCGCGCTGAAGACGTCGAGTCGGTGATCGCGCAGGCCCGCGAGATCAACGATCGTCCGGTGGTCATCGACTTCATCGTCGGCGCCGACGCGCAGGTGTGGCCGATGGTGGCCGCGGGCACCAGCAACGACGAGATCATGGCCGCGCGCGGAATCCGGCCGCTGTTCGACGATCCCGAAGAAGGTCATGCGTGATGAGCACCGCTCCGACACATACCCTTTCGGTGCTCGTCGAGGATAAGCCCGGTGTCCTCGCCCGTGTGGCGTCGCTGTTCTCGCGGCGCGGCTACAACATTCAGTCGCTGGCCGTCGGCGCCACCGAGCAGAAGAACATGTCGCGGATGACGATCGTGGTCAGCGTCGAGGAGCATCCGCTGGAACAGATCACCAAGCAGCTCAACAAGCTGGTCAACGTGATCAAGATTGTCGAGCAGGACGAGGCGAACTCGGTGTCGCGGGAGTTGGCGCTGATCAAGGTGCGCGCCGACGCCGCCACCAGGGGGCAGGTCATCGAGGCGGTGAACTTGTTCCGCGCCAAAGTCGTTGATGTCTCTACAGAGTCATTGACGATCGAAGCCACCGGTACACAGGAGAAGTTGGATGCGTTCCTGAGGGTGTTGGAGCCGTACGGGATCCGCGAGCTCGTGCAGTCCGGAGTGGTGTCGCTGTCGCGCGGTCCGCGCGGCATCGGCGTGAAGTAGGCCCTGAATAATCGCAACAGATCAAAGAGGAAAAGGAAGCACTGTGGCAGTAGAGATGTTCTATGACGACGACGCGGACCTGTCGATCATCCAGGGCCGCAAGGTCGGCGTCATCGGCTACGGCAGCCAGGGCCATGCGCACTCGCTGAGCCTGCGCGACTCCGGCGTCGAGGTGAAAGTCGGCCTGAAGGAAGGCTCCAAGTCGCGGCCCAAGGTGGCCGAGCAGGGCCTCGACGTCGACACCCCGGCCGAGGTCGCCAAGTGGGCCGACGTCATCATGCTGCTGGCGCCCGACACCGCCCAGGCCGAAATCTTCGCCAGCGACATCGAACCCAATCTCGAGGACGGCAACGCGCTGTTCTTCGGCCACGGCCTCAACATCCACTTCAACCTCATCAAGCCGCCCGCCAACGTCACCGTCGGCATGGTCGCCCCGAAGGGACCCGGGCACCTGGTGCGTCGCCAGTTCGTCGACGGCAAGGGCGTGCCCTGCCTGGTCGCCGTCGAGCAGGACCCGAAGGGCGAAGGGCAGGCGCTGGTGCTGTCGTACGCTAAGGCCATCGGCGGCACCCGCGCCGGCGTCATCAAGACGACGTTCAAGGACGAGACCGAGACCGACCTGTTCGGCGAGCAGGCCGTACTGTGCGGCGGCACCGAGGAACTCGTGAAGGCCGGATTCGACGTGATGGTCGAAGCCGGATACGCGCCCGAGTTGGCCTATTTCGAGGTGCTGCACGAGCTGAAGCTGATCGTCGACCTGATGTATGAGGGCGGCATCGCGCGGATGAATTACTCGGTGTCCGACACCGCCGAGTTCGGCGGCTACCTGTCGGGCCCGCGCGTGATCGACGACGGCACCAGGGACCGGATGCGCCAGATCCTCAAGGAGATTCAGGACGGCAGCTTCGTCAAGAAGCTCGTCGCCAACGTCGAGGGCGGCAACAAGCAACTCGAGGAGCTGCGCAAGCGCAACGCCGAGCACCCGATCGAGGTGACCGGCAAGAAGCTGCGCGACCTGATGAGCTGGGTCGACCGCCCGATAACGGAGACGGCGTAGCCGTCTCCGTTATCGATTTCGACGCGCTAAGCGGCGCTACGCGCACGCTAGCGCGCCGAAATCCCGAATTCGCGGCGCAGCACCGTGCGCGCCGCGTAGTAGCCGCACATGCCGTGCACCCCGGTGCCCGGCGGCGTGGCCGACGAGCACAGGTAGGCCTTGGGGATCGGCGTCGTGTGCGGGTTGAGCCGCAACGTGGGCCCGACCATGGCGGCGAACAGCGTGGCTCCGCCGACGATGATGTCGCCGCCGACGTAGTTCGCGTTGTGCTCCGACATCCGCGCCGCGGGCACGCAATGTGACGACACCACAAGATCCCGGAAGCCGGGGGCGTGGCGCTCGAACATCGCCGTGATGGTCTCGGTCAGGTCGGCGGGCGAGCCGGCCGGGACGTGCGCGTAGGTCCACAACGGCCTGCGGCCCTGCTCGTCGATGCGTGACGGGTCGACCAGGTGCGGCAGCGAAACCAGCGTCATCGGCCATTCGGCGTGGCGCCCGGCCGCGACTTCGCGTTCGGCCAACGCCATCTGCGCGCGTGTGCCGCCCAGATGTACCGTCGGCGACTGGGCCACCCGCTCGTCGCGCCAGGGGATCTCCCCGGAGAGCACGAAGTCGACCTTGCACACGCCGGGGCCGAAGCGGTAGCGGCGCAACGCTTTCGCGTATCGCGGCGGAACTGCGTCGCCGTAGATGTCCAGCAGCGCCGTCGGTGCGGTGTCGTAGATCGCCACGCCTTCGGGTGGTGTCGTCACGGGTTCACCGACCACCAGTTCGCCGCCGTGGGCGCGCAGATCGGCGATCAGCGCGTCGGTGATCGCCTGCGTCCCGCCGACGGGCACCGGCCATCCCGCGGTATGGGCCACGGTGCCCAGCATCAGCCCGGCGCCGCTGTTCACCGGCGACGGCATCCGCGAAATCGCATGCGCGCCAACGCCGGTGAACAACGCGCGAGCGTCCTCGCCGCGCAGCAGACCCCACGCCGGGCTGCCCTGCGTCAGCACTCGCAACCCGGTCCGCACCGTCGTCACCAGATCCGGCGGCAGGGAGCGCTTGTCGCCCAGAAAGAATCCGAGCACCCCGTCGACGTGCTCGGTCAGCGGCCCGAACAGCCGTCGCCATGACGCACCGTCGTCGAGTTCGGCGCAGGTGCGTTCCAGCGAGCGATACGCCAGCGCGGCGGGCCGTTCCGGCAGCGGGTTGGCATAGGACACCTCGGGCGCGACGAGTTGCACGCGGTGGGCCGCCAGATCGAACTCCTTGAAGAACGGCGAGGTGACCGCCAGCGGATGCACCGCCGAGCACACGTCGTGGCGCACGCCCGGGAAGTCGGGGTCTTGTGCGGTGCGTGCGCCGCCGCCAGCGGTGGGTTGTGCTTCGATGACCCGCACCGACAATCCGGCTCGGGCGCAGATGACGGCGGCCGCCAGGCCGTTGGGTCCGCTGCCGACCACGGTCACGTCCACGCTGGCGAATCTCCCGGCCGTCGCGCCTCCAGTCAAGCCCATTAGTCTGGCCGGGTGAGTCTTCCCGTCGTACTGATTGCCGACAAACTGGCCGAATCGACAGTCGCCGCGCTGGGTGACCAGGTGGAGGTGCGCTGGGTCGACGGCCCCGATCGCGAAAAGCTGCTGGCCGCCGTGCCCGAGGCCGACGCGCTGCTGGTCCGTTCAGCCACCACCGTCGACGCCGAGGTGCTGGCCGCTGCGCCGAAGCTCAAGATCGTCGCCCGGGCCGGCGTGGGACTGGACAACGTCGACGTCGACGCCGCCACCGCCCGCGGGGTCTTGGTGGTCAACGCGCCGACGTCCAACATCCACAGCGCCGCCGAGCACGCGATCGCGCTGCTGCTGGCCGCCGCGCGCCAGATCCCCGCCGCCGACGCGTCACTGCGCGCACGCACCTGGAAACGGTCGTCGTTCTCGGGCACCGAGATCTACGGCAAGACCGTCGGCGTCGTCGGGTTGGGCCGCATCGGCCAACTCGTGGCGCAACGGCTGGCCGCGTTCGGCACCCACATCCTGGCCTACGACCCCTACGTGTCGCCTGCCCGCGCCGCCCAACTCGGCACCGAACTGGTCACGCTGGATGAGCTGCTGTCGCGGTCGGACTTCATTTCGGTGCACCTGCCGAAGACGCCCGAGACCGCTGGGCTCATCGACAAGAAGGCGCTGGCGAAGACCAAGCCGGGCGTGATCATCGTCAACGCCGCACGCGGCGGCCTGATCGACGAGGAGGCGCTCGCCGAGGCCATCGCCAGCGGTCATGTCCGCGGGGCCGGCCTCGACGTGTTCGCCAAGGAGCCGACGACCGACAGCCCGTTGTTCGATCTGCCGCAGGTCGTCGTCACACCGCATCTCGGCGCGTCGACCGCCGAAGCGCAGGACCGTGCGGGCACCGACGTCGCCGAAAGCGTCAAGCTCGCCCTCGCCGGTGAATTCGTGCCCGATGCGGTCAACGTCGGCGCAGGCGTCGTCGGCGAAGAGGTCGCCCCGTGGCTCGATCTGGTGCGCAAGCTCGGCCTGCTGATCGGTGTCCTCTCCACCGAGCTGCCGGTGTCGCTCGACGTGCAGGTGCGCGGCGAGCTGGCCTCCGAAGATGTTGAGGTGCTGCGTCTTTCGGCGCTGCGTGGACTGTTCTCGTCGGTGATCGAGGATCCCGTGACGTTCGTCAACGCGCCTGCGCTGGCCGCCGAGCGCGGTGTCGAGGCCACCATCAGCACCGCGACCGAGAGCCCGACTCATCGCAGCGTCGTCGACGTGCGCGCGGTGTGCGCCGACGGTCAGGTCGCCAATGTGGCCGGCACGCTGACAGAGCCGCAGCAGGTGCAGAAGATCGTGCAGATCAACGGCCGCAACTTCGACATGCGCGCCGAGGGCATCAACCTGATCATCAACTACGCCGACCGGCCCGGCACGCTCGGCCGCATCGGCACCCTGCTCGGCGGGGCGGGCGTGAACATCCACGCCGCACAACTCAGCGAGGACGCCGAGGGCCCGAGCGCGACGATCCTGTTGCGCATCGACCAGGACGTGCCGCAGGAGCTGCGCACCGAGATCGCCGAGGCCGTCGGCGCCAACCTGCTGGAAGTGGTGGACCTGTCATGAAATTGGCGGTCATTGCCGGCGACGGCATCGGGCCGGAGGTCATCACCGAGGCGTTGAAAGTTCTCGACGCGGTGCTGCCCGGTGTCGAGAAGACGGAGTACGACCTCGGCGCTCGGCGTTATCACGCGACGGGGGAGGCCCTGCCCGATGGCGTCATCGATGAACTGAAAACCCACGACGCGATCCTGCTCGGCGCCATCGGCGACCCGTCGGTGCCCAGCGGTGTGTTGGAGCGCGGGTTGCTGCTGACGCTGCGGTTCGCGCTTGACCACCATGTGAATCTGCGTCCGTCGCGGCTGTATCCGGGTGTCGAATCTCCGCTGGCCGGTAACCCACCGATCGATTTCGTCGTCGTGCGCGAGGGCACCGAAGGCCCCTACACCGGCACCGGCGGCGCGATCCGCGTCGGCACACCGCACGAGGTGGCCACCGAAGTCAGCTTGAACACCGCCTTCGGTGTCGAACGCATCGCCCGTTATGCGTTCGCGCTGGCCGCCGAGCGGCGCAAGCATGTCACGCTGGTGCACAAGACCAACGTGCTGTCGTACGCGGGAAGGCTGTGGACCCGGGTGGTCGACGAGGTCGGCAGCGAGTACCCCGACGTCGAGGTCGCCTATCAGCACATCGACGCCGCCACCATCCACATGGTCACCGACCCGGGCCGATTCGACGTGATCCTCACCGACAACCTGTTCGGCGACATCATCACCGACCTGGCGGGCGCGGTGTCCGGCGGTATCGGGCTGGCCGCCAGCGGCAATATCGATGCGACGCGGACCAATCCGTCGATGTTCGAACCGGTGCACGGCAGCGCACCGGACATTGCGGGGAAAGGCACCGCCGACCCCACCGCCGCGATCATGTCGGTGGCGCTGCTGTTGTCACATGTCGGTGAGGCCGAGGCCGCCGCGCGTGTGGACAAGGCCGTCGAGAAGCATCTGGCCACCCGCGGCGATGCGACGTTGTCGACGACGCAGATCGGCGAAAGGATTCGCGCCAACCTCTAGGCGGTTACCGAACTCACTTGCGCAGCAACGTACTTCGTCGTCGTCACTGTGGCTGATCGTCCACCTTGAGGTCGAAGTTCACGTCGCTGCCGTCCACCTTGGTGACATTGACGTTGACGCCGTAGGTTTCACCGCCGTCGTGCAGCATGCAACGGGTCGTCGCACCGACTTCACCTTTGAGGTTTTCGGGGCATTCGACGGACTCGGGTGCGCGTCCGACTTGTTTCTCGAGTTGGCCCGAGATCTCCTTCGCGAGATCATCCTTGTCGACCGAGACGCTTGTCCCAGCGGAGAAGGAACAGGCCATCGTGGTCGCCAGTACCGTTGCGGCCCATGCTGCCGATTGAACGAGTCGCCGCATCGCGGGCACCTCCTGCGCGTTGGGTGTGGGCAGCACTGTGGCATACCGCGGGCCGTTGCGCGGGAGATTCGACAATGCTTCCCACTCAATCGCGGTTGTCGAGCAGCTGGTCCGCGGCCACGGGGACCAACGGTATCGCGATCAAGGGGAACACCGCGCAGATGGCGAAGGCCGCCGAATAACCTGCGGCCCCGATCAGGGCTCCGATCACCGGAGGCGCCACACCCGCGGTGAGCAATTGGCTGGTGTTCTGTGTGCCGAGCGCGCGTCCGCTCCAGAACGGGCCCGCGATCTCGGCGATCGCGGTGAACGCCAACCCGTTGTCGGAGACGGTGATCACCGATGCGATGACGACCATTGCGACACTGATCGGCGAATCCAGCCAGTCGGTCAGCGCCAACAGCGCCATGGATGCGGCTGCGGCCAGTGCGATGGTGCGGATCGGCCGCATGCGTGACCGGACGATGTCCGACCAGCGGCCCACCGCGATCCGTCCTGCGGCGCCGAGGAATTGGGCCGCGGTCACCAACAGACCCGCCGAGGCGGCCGACCAGTTCCGCTCAGTCATCAACCACACCAACGTGAACGTCCACACGACGACCTGCGGGGCCACCAGCAGAACGGACACGGCATGGATGCGCCACAGCACCGCCGAGCCCCGATACGGGTTGGCGAGGTGGTGTTCGGCGGCCTCCGCGCGGTCAGGCCGCGGCGGATCTTTCACGGCCACCGCCGATATGACGGCCGACCCGCGCACACGATCGCCGGAAACAGCAGTGCCGCAGAAACGCCGTGGCTTTCGGCCAACCGGGGAATCACCAAGGCGCCCAGCCCGACTCCCAACGGCTGGGCCGTCTGCCGGATGCCCATCACCAGCCCGCGTTGCTCCGCCGAGAACCAGCCCACCACCAGTCGGCCGCTGGCCGAGTTACTGCTCGCCGCCGCCATTCCGCCGAGCAACAGGAACGCGCCGACGGCGACAAGCGAGTGCACCGAGGCCGCCGCGAACGCCGCCGCCGCCGTGAGCGCCGAGCCCAGCGCCAACACGATCCGCTCACCGATGCGGTCGACGAGGTAACCCCAAGCGATCAGCGTGAAGACCATCCCGAAGCTGGGCATCGACGACACCAGCCCCGACTTCGCCAGATCGAGTCCGCGCTCGGTGTGCAGGGTCGGAATAAGGAAGGCCGCGCCGTTGATGAAGACGTTGGCGAACATCGTCGACGCCAGGGCGATCACCAGCATCGACCACCGGCGCAGTGTCCCGACGGTCTCCACGGTCATGGTTGCCATCGTCGCACAGGCGTCTCAAGATGCTGAATTTCGATCCCGCATCATGAGATCCGGTTGGAGGGGAGCGGTCGACGGGACGCCCGTGGCCGCCCATTAGGCTGGGCTGATGCGCCTAGGTCGAATCGCCAGCCCCGATGGAGTCGCTTTCGTCAGCGTCGAGGGAGAGCCCGACGATCCGGCAGCGGTCGTACGGGAGATCGCCGAACACCCGTTCGGCACCCCGACGTTCACGGGGCGACAGTGGCCGCTGGCCGACGTCCGGGTCCTGGCGCCGATCCTGGCCAGCAAGGTGGTGTGCGTCGGCAAGAACTACGCCGCCCACATCGCCGAGATGGCCGCGCAAAACAAAGGCCCGGCCGTCGAGTACGTCGACCCGATCATCTTCATGAAGCCCAACACGGCCATCATCGGTCCGAACGTGCCGATCCAACTGCCCGCCGACGCCAACCCGGTGCACTTCGAGGGCGAGCTGGCGGCCGTCATCGGGCGGCCGTGCAAGGACGTGCCCGCCGCGCGCGCCGCCGAGAACATTCTCGGCTACACCATCGCCAACGATGTCTCCGCGCGTGATCAACAACAGAAGGACGGGCAGTGGACCCGCGCGAAGGGTCACGACACCTTCTGTCCCGTCGGGCCGTGGATCGTCACCGATGTCGATCCGTCCGATCTGGCGATCCGGACCGAGGTGAACGGCGAAATCAAGCAGGACAGCCGCACCTCCAACATGATCCACGACGTCGGCGCGATCGTGGAATGGATCTCGGCGGTGATGACGCTGCTGCCCGGCGATCTCATCCTGACCGGCACGCCGGAGGGCGTCGGGCCGATCGAGCACGGCGACACCGTGAGCATCACGATCGAAGGCATTGGCACATTGACGAATCCCGTTGTGCGGAAGGGGAAGTCATGACAAACGAGACGAGCACGGAGTCTCGTGTCCGGGTTCGGTTCTGCCCGTCGCCGACGGGCACTCCGCACGTCGGATTGATCCGCACCGCGCTGTTCAACTGGGCGTACGCGCGCCACACCGGCGGTGTTTTTGTGTTCCGGCTCGAAGACACCGACCCCCAACGCGACAGCGAGGAAAGCTATCTCGCGCTGCTGGACGCGTTGAACTGGCTCGGCCTGAATTACGACGAGGGTCCGGAGATCGGCGGCCCCTACGGCCCCTACCGCCAATCCCAGCGGCGCGACATCTACCGCGACGTGATGGCCCGGCTGGTGGAGGCGGGCGAGGTGTATGAGGCCTACTCGACTCCTGAGGAGGTGGAGGCCCGTCACCGCGCTGCGGGCCGAAACCCGAAGCTGGGCTACGACAATTTCGACCGCGACCTGACCGAGGAGCAGCGCGCCGCCTACCGGGCGGAAGGCCGCAGGCCGGTGTTGCGGCTGCGAATGCCCGACGAGCCCATCACGTGGCACGACCTGGTCCGCGGCGAGACGACGTTCGCGCCGGGCAGCGTGCCCGACTTCGCCTTGACCCGCGCCAGCGGAGACCCGTTGTACCCGTTCGTCAATCCCGTCGACGACGCACTGATGAAGATCACGCACGTGCTGCGCGGCGAGGACCTACTGTCGTCGACCCCGCGCCAGATCGCGCTGTACCGTGCGCTGATTCGCATCGGGGTGACCGACCGCATCCCGGAATTCGGGCACCTGCCCGCCGTGCTCGGCGAGGGCACCAAGAAGTTGTCCAAGCGTGATCCGGAATCCAATCTCTTCCTGCACCGCGATCGTGGCTTCATTCCGGAGGGCCTGCTGAATTACCTGGCGCTGCTGGGCTGGTCGATCGCCGACGACCGCGACGTGTTCACCCTCGAAGAAATGGTGGCGGCGTTCGACGTCCGCGACGTCAACTCCAACCCGGCCCGCTTCGACCAGAAGAAGGCCGACGCGCTGAACGCCGACCACATCCGGATGTTGAGCGAGGAGGACTTCGCCGCGCGGCTGCGCGCGTACTTCGACGCGCACGCCTACGACACCGGGCTGTCCGACGAGCAGTTCGCTGAGGCGGCGCGGCTGGTGCAGACCCGCATCGTCGTGCTCGGCGACGCTTGGGACCTGCTGAAGTTCCTCAACGACAGCGAGTTCGGCCTGGACGAAAAGGCCGCGAACAAAGAGCTCGGCGCCGACAGCCGCCCCGTTCTCGACGCCGCGCTGGCCGCGCTCGAGGCGGTCGACGAGTGGCGCGCCGACAAGATCGAGGCGGCGCTGAAGGCGTCGTTGCTCGAGGACATGGGCCTCAAGCCGCGCAAGGCGTTCGGTCCCATCCGGGTGGCGGTCACCGGTGCGACGGTGAGCCCGCCGCTGTTCGAGTCGTTGGAATTGTTGGGTCGCGATCGCAGTTTGTACCGATTGCGGGCGGGCCGGGACCGGGCCGCGGCCGTGGCGGCGGACGCGTGAGAAGCCGACCCGAAAAATTTGGTAGTCTGCACGTCGGCCAGGCATCAGCGGCGGCTCGCCCGTCGACCCGGTTGCTGGCCGGAAAATAGCTTGTGACCTGCGGTTACAGGCGGCCAATGGGGTATGGTGTAATTGGCAACACAGCTGATTCTGGTTCAGCCGTTCTAGGTTCGAGTCCTGGTACCCCAGCAGCATCGACGATTAGGGTCGGCCTCGCCACCTAAGCTATGCTGACCCAGCGGATGCAGTTCTAGCCCCCGTCGTCTAGCGGCCTAGGACGCCGCCCTCTCACGGCGGTAGCGTGGGTTCGAATCCCATCGGGGGTACCAGCGAAAATTCGCGAAATTCCACTGACCAGCGCATTCGCGCATCCGAATGTCTTACAGTCGGCGGGCCAGCGCGTCGGCGGCCGCCAACAGATCCGCCGCCCAGCGCGCACCCGGCCGGCGTCCGATGCGGTCGATCGGTCCCGACACCGACACCGCGGCGATCACCGCACCCCGTCCGTCACGCACCGGCGCTGAGACACTCGCCACACCGGGCTCGCGTTCGGCGACGCTCTGCGCCCATCCGCGCTTGCGCACTTCTGCGAGGGTGCGCTCGGTGAACATGGCGTGCGGCAGCACCGCTTGCTGCGTCGCGGGGTCGCTGTAGGCGAGCAGGATCTTGGCGCCCGAGCCCGCCGTCATCGGCAACCGCGTGCCGACGGGAACCGTATCCCGAAGTCCGGCAGGCGGTTCCAGCGCCGCCACGCAGATTCGCGACGTGCCTTCGCGACGGTAGAGTTGCACGCTCTCGCCGGTGATCTCGCGCAGCCTCGGCAGCACGACGGCGCCAGCGGCCAGCAGCGGATCGTTGACGTGGCCTGCCAATTCGACGAGTGCGGGCCCGAGCCGCCAGCGGCCCTCCGCGTCGCGGGCGAGCAGCCGGTGAACTTCCAACCCGGCGGCCAGCCGGTGCGCGGTGGCTCGGGGCAACCCGGTGCGCTCGCACAGGTCGGCCAGCCCGCATGGTGACTCGGCGACCGCGTGCAGGACTCCGACGGCTTTGTCCAGCACGCCGATGCCGCTATCCTGTCTCACAGAGAGATACTAACGTTCCAGATTGTGAGATAGTCAAGCATGACGACGGATAAGCGGCCACGCACCATGGCGGAAAAGGTATGGGACGACCACGTTGTTGCAGTCGGCGGTGGCGCCGGCGATGCGCGTGAACCCGATCTCATCTACATCGACCTCCACCTCGTTCACGAGGTGACCAGCCCGCAGGCGTTCGACGGGTTGCGACTGGCAGGCCGGCGGGTCCGTCGACCGGATTTGACGATTGCGACCGAGGACCACAACGTTCCGACTGTCGACATCGACAAGCCGATCGCCGATCCGATCTCACGCACACAGGTCGAAACGCTGCGCCGCAATTGCGACGAGTTCGGCATCCGGTTGCATCCGATGGGCGACGCCGAGCAAGGCATCGTGCACATCATCGGGCCGCAACTCGGACTGACACAGCCGGGGATGACAATCGTGTGCGGCGACAGCCACACGTCTACTCACGGCGCGTTCGGCGCCATCGCGATGGGCATCGGCACATCGGAGGTCGAACACGTACTCGCGACGCAGACGCTTCCGCTGCGTCCGTTCAAGACGATGGCGGTCAATGTCGACGGTGAACTGCCCGCGGGCGTCAGCGCGAAAGACATCATCCTCGCCGTGATCGCGAAAATCGGCACCGGCGGCGGACAAGGACACGTCATCGAATACCGCGGCAGCGCAATCGAGGCGCTGTCGATGGAAGGTCGAATGACGATCTGCAATATGAGCATCGAAGCCGGCGCACGCGCGGGAATGGTTGCACCGGACGAGACGACGTATGAGTTTCTACGCGGCCGTCCGCACGCACCGCAGGGTGCCGACTGGGATGCGGCGGTCGCGGCGTGGAATGCGCTGCGTACCGACGAGGGTGCCGTTTTCGACACCGAGGTGTACATCGACGCCGCGACGCTGAGCCCGTTCGTCACGTGGGGCACCAATCCAGGGCAGGGTGTTCCGCTGTCGGAATCGGTGCCGGATCCTGAACTGATGTTCGATGACGGGGAGCGTCAGGCCGCCGAGAAGGCGTTGGCGTATATGGATCTTCGACCCGGCACGGCCATGCGCGATATCGCCGTCGACGCCGTGTTCGTGGGTTCGTGCACCAACGGGCGCATCGAAGATCTGCGGGTGGTCGCCGACGTGTTGCGCGACCGCAAGGTGGCCGACGGTGTGCGGATGCTGATCGTGCCGGGCTCGATGCAGGTGCGCGCACAGGCCGAATCCGAAGGGCTGGGCGAGATCTTCACCGCCGCCGGCGCCGAATGGCGGCAAGCGGGCTGCTCGATGTGTCTGGGCATGAACCCCGATCAGCTGTCGCCGGGCGAGCGCTGCGCATCGACGTCGAACCGGAATTTCGAAGGCAGGCAGGGCAAGGGCGGACGCACACATCTGGTGTCGCCCGCAGTCGCCGCGGCCACGGCTGTGCGCGGCAAGCTGTCCTCACCCGCCGATCTTTAGTCGTTAAGGAGACAAGCATGGAACCGTTCCGCACCCACACCGGCATCGGCGTGCCGCTGCGCCGCTCCAATGTCGACACCGACCAGATCATCCCGGCGGTCTACCTGAAACGGGTAACCCGAACAGGTTTCGAGGACGGATTGTTCGCTTCGTGGCGCAACGACCCTTCCTTCGTGCTCAATCTGAGCCCGTTCGACAGGGGGTCGGTGTTGGTCGCCGGACCCGATTTCGGCACCGGATCGTCGCGCGAGCACGCTGTGTGGGCGCTGATGGACTACGGCTTCCGGGTCGTCATTTCGTCACGCTTCGGCGACATTTTCCGCGGGAATGCGGGCAAGGCGGGTCTTCTGGCGGCCGAAGTCGCCCAAGATGACGTCGAGCTCCTGTGGAAGCTGATCGAGCAGCAGCCGGGACTGGAAATCACTGTGAATCTTCAAGATCGCACGGTGGCCGCGGGAACGGTCGTGGTGCCGTTCAAGATTGACGATTACACCGCCTGGCGATTGCTTGAAGGACTCGACGATATAGGCCTTACGCTGCGGAAACTCGACGAAATCGAATCGTATGAATCCAACCGTCCGCGGTGGAAACCACGCACGCTCCCGACCCCCGGATAGGGGCGGAAGCAACCGAAATTAAGGTCCGCCAAACCGGTCCTCCGACCCCCTCGCCAGCGACCATGCGCGGCAAGCAGATTGCGAAAAATTGCGCCAGCAACGCTTGAAATTGCGCGTGGCTCTTGGAAATCAGCGGTAACTCGTATTACCGTGTCCTTCTAGTGTCCAAGGTGGATCACTGGTGTGGAGGTTTTGCATGAACAAAGCAGAGCTGATCGACGTACTCACGAAGAAGTTGGACATCGATCGCCGCTCGGCAACCGACGCGGTCGAGAACATTGTCGACACAATCGTGCGTGCGGTGCATAAGGGTGACAGCGTCACCATTACCGGCTTCGGCGTTTTCGAACAGCGCCGTCGCGCAGCCCGGGTCGCGCGTAATCCGCGAACCGGCGAGACAGTGAAAGTGAAGCCCACGAACGTGCCGGCCTTCCGGCCCGGCGCCCAATTCAAAGCGGTTGTTTCTGGCGCACAGCGCCTCCCGGCGGAAGGACCTGCAGTGAAGCGTGGAAGTGGAACTGGCACGGCTCGCAAGGCTGCCAAGCGCAGTGCGGCCAAGAAGGCCGTGAAGCGCAGTGCGGCCAAGAAGGCTGTCAAGCGCAGCGCCGCCAAGAAGGCTGTGAAGCGCAGTGCGGCCAAGAAGGCTGTGAAGCGCAGCGCGGCCAAGAAGGCTGTCAAGCGCACAGCTGCCAAGAAGGCAACCAAGCGCACCGCCGCCAAGAAGGCAACCAAGCGCACCGCCGCCAAGAAGGCGACCAAGCGCGCCGGCGCCAAGAAGGCGACCAAGCGCGCCGGCGCCAAGAAGGTGGCCAAGCGCACGCCCGCCAAGAAGGTGGCGAAGCGCAGCCCGGCCAAGAAGGGCCGTCGGTAATTTCTCGACAGATACGCCGTGGGTCGTCGAGACCCACGGCGTATCTGCGTATTACGAGGCCGGCTAGGCGGTAACGGCCTCGATCAGCGACACCGGGCCGACCGTCGGCACCGTGCGCGTGTAGCGCAACCCGGCGCGGCCCAACAGTTCGGCGTACTGCGCCGCGGTGCGTTCCCTGCCCGCCAGCGCCACAAGCATCTCCAGATCGAGCAGCTTTGCCATGTGCTCGCGGTCGTCGTCGGGAACCACCATCTCGACAAGCAACACCTTTGCGTGTGGCCTCATCGCCGCGCGCACGTTGCGCAGAATGCGTAACGCATCGTCATCGTCCCAGTCGTGGATGATGTGCTTCAACACGTATGCATCTCCGCCCGCGGGGACGGATTCGAAAAACGATCCGCCGATGATTGCGCACCGCTCGGACACCCCAGCCGCTTTCAGCAGTGTCGGCGCACCTTCGACGACGGATGGTGAGTCGAACAGGATGCCGCGCGTGGTCGGATACTTCTGCAGAATCGCACCGAGCAGCAGGCCGTGTCCGGCGCCGACGTCAACGACGGTGTCGAAGCGGGAGAAGTCGTACGCACCAACCACTGTTGGTGTCTCCATCGTCGACATGCTCGTCATGCCGTCGTTGAACACCGCGCCCAATTCCGGCACTTCCGGCAGCCAGTCGAACGCCGGCTTGCCCCGCAGGTGTTCGACGGCCGAGCGGCCCGTTCGCCCGAGTATCCCAATTGGCTCCAATGTTCCCAGTGCAGGGGATCACCCCAGAACAGCACCATCCCGCGGGCGGAATTCGGTGCGTCGGTCAGAAGCGATTCACTCACGGCTGTGAGCGCGAATGTCCCGTCGCGCGATTGTTTGAATACACCGTGACTAGCCAGTGCGCGCAGCAGGCGATGCACGCCGTCCGGATTGGCGCCGACTTGTTCGGCGATCGCTTCGGCGGTGAGCGCTTTGTCGCGCAGTGTGTCGGGAATGCCGAGTTTCGTCGCGGTGTAGATGCCTTGCGCCACCCACGCCGCGGTCATCGTGTCGAGCACGGAGGCGAAGGGAGGCGCCAGTTTCCGTTCGAGGCGGCGCAGCCGACGCCGCGCGGAATCGAGTATGCGAACGACTCGTACCGGTGGAAGTTTGGGTTGCGCGTCGGCGGTCAATGCTGCTCCTGGAGGGCTAAGCCGGCGCGCGGGCCGGCTATTTCTTGGATGCCAACGGGCTACCGATGTGGTCGGCCGCTAGCAAATGGCCCTGCCATGATGACATCACCCATGTACTGCCCTTGCGGTTGCGTGACTTATCCGGCCGCACACCATCGCGTTCGCACCACCACGCGATGAGATCGGGGATGACCTTGCCCTGTGTGCATATCACCGGCGTGCCTTCGGCGGCGGCGATCTCGAGGACGCGGCGGCGGGCCGCCTTGCGGTCCGCTGCGTACGCCTCCTCGGTCAGCAGCGGTTCGTCACGTATCCGAACGCCGAGTTCTTCGGCCAGCGGTTCCAGCGTCTGCTTGCAGCGCAGGCGGTCAGCCGCATACAACGTATCGGCGCCGAACGCCAGCAGCACACCGACCAGTGATTCGGCCTGCGCACGGCCGCGTTTGTCCAACGGTCGCAACCGATCGTCACCTTTGTAGCGGGACTTGCTGCCCGCTGTGCCGTGCCGAACGATCAAAACGGTGTCTGTGTCGGCGGGCATCTTCGCGAATCGGCGCAACACCTTCCGGTCGTGCGGGTAAGCGACTTGCTTCATCGCCGCCTTGACCGGCAGCCATTTCAACTCGTCTACTTCGTCGCCGGGAGCGAATTCACCACCGACGGCGCGCGCCGCCCAGTACCGCACCTTCTTGAGGCCTTGGCCCTCGATCGGATAGCTCACCGACGCCAATCGGCGGCCGAGGTGACAGTCGTAGCCGGTTTCCTCACGCACCTCCCGCACCGCGGTGACCGGTTCGCTTTCCCCGGCATCGACCTTGCCCTTGGGCAGCGACCAATCGTCATACCGCGGACGGTGAATCACCGCGACTTCGGTTTCGGCTCCGTCGTCGCTGGGCCGCCACAGCACCGCACCTGCGGCGAGGACAGTCTTGTTCTCGGGCACTGCGGCGGTGTTGGTGGACGAACCTTTCGGCACCTCAACTCCTGCAGGTCAATCGAACCCGGCGCGATTTTCAGGGCTGCCGATGGCGTTCCATCAGCCACACCTGATGATCGCGCACCGTCTGACCTTCGTGCGGCATCGCCGTCCAACTCGCGTCCGGGCCGAGCTCCCAGCACCGGGTCGCCGGATTCATCGCCGACTCGAACACCTCGTCCAGTTGCGCCGTCAGTTTCGGATCCTTCACTTGGGCCATCACTTCGACTCTCCGGTCGAGATTTCGATGCATCATGTCGGCGCTGCCGATCCAGAACTCATCGAGGGCGCGGAAGTGGATGATCCGTGAGTGCTCGAGGAACCGCCCCAGAATCGAGCGTACGACGATGTTTTCGGAGAAGCCCTGCACACCGGGCCGCAGCGCGCAGATGCCGCGCACCACCACCTCGACCCGCACTCCGGCCTGCGAGGCGCGGTAGAGCGCGTCGATCACCTGCTCGTCGACCAAGGCGTTGGCCTTCAGCCGAATCCGGCCTTCGGCACCCTCGCGGGTGGCCGCAGCTTCGCGTTCGATGCGTTCGATGATTCCCTTGCGCACGCCGTAGGGGGCGACAAGCAGATTGCGGTAGGAGTCCTTGCGCGAATATCCGGTCAGCGAATTGAACAGATCGGTCAGATCGGCGCCGATGTCGGGGGCGGCCGTCAGCAGGCCGACATCCTCATACAGGCGAGCGGTTTTCGGGTTGTAGTTGCCAGTGCCCACATGGCAGTAGCGCCGGATCGCCGAGCCTTCGCGCCGCACCACCAACGCCGTCTTGCAGTGGGTCTTCAGTCCGATCAGTCCGTACACCACGTGCACGCCCGCCTGCTCGAGTGCGCGCGCCCACTTGATGTTGGCCTGTTCGTCGAATCTTGCCTTGATCTCGACGAGTGCGACGACCTGCTTGCCGGCTTCCGCGGCGTCGATCAGCGCGTTGACGATCGGGGAGTCACCCGAGGTGCGATACAGCGTCTGTTTGATCGCCAACACATTGGGGTCCGCCGCGGCCTGTTCGATGAACCGCTGCACGGTGGTGGAGAACGAGTCGTACGGGTGATGCACGAGGACGTCGCCGTCACGCAGCGTTGCGAAGATGCTCTTCGGTGTCTCGCGTTCGCCGAACGCTGGCGGAGTGGCGGGCACGAACGGCGGATCCTTCAACTCGGGGCGGTCGACGTTGTAGATCTGCCACAGCGACGAAAGATCCAGCAGTCCAGGCACCTCGACGACATCGTTGGGATGCACGTCGAGTTCGCGCAGCAGCAGCTCCAGCATGTGCTCGGTCATGTCGTCGGCGACCTCCAGCCGCACCGGTGAGCCGAACCGTCTGCGGGCCAACTCGCGCTCCAGCGCCTGCAGCAGGTCTTCGTCGCGGTCTTCCTCCACCTCGAAATCGGCGTTGCGGGTGATGCGGAAGGCGTGGTGTTCGACGATCTCCAAACCGGGGAAGAGCACCGGAAGGAACGCCGCGATCAACTCCTCCATCGGCAGGAACCGCAACTCGCCGTTACGGCTTTCCAATTCCACGAAGCGGTCGACGTTGTCGGGCACCTTGATTCGGGCGAAGTGCTGACCACCGTCGTCGGGGTGTTTGACGGTGATCGCCAGGTTCAAACTCAATCCGCTCACAAACGGGAAGGGGTGCGCGGGGTCGACGGCCAGCGGCGTCAGCACGGGGAAGACCTGTTCGTGGAAGTACGCCGACAGCCTGTCGCGTTCGGCGTCGTCAAGCTCGTTCCAGGTGAGGATGACGATTCCTTTTTCCGCCAGCGCAGGCCGCACCAGGTCGAGGAACACATGTGCGTGCCGGTTGGAGATCTGCCGGGTGCGTTCGCTGATGCGGCGCAGTTGCTCACGCGGCGAAAGGCCGTCCGCTGAACGCACCGAAAGTCCCATCTCGTCGCGGCGCTTCAGGCCGGCGACGCGGACCATGTAGAACTCGTCGAGGTTGGACGCGAAGATCGCCAAGAACTTCGCGCGTTCGAGGAGCGGAAGCGACGGGTCGGCGGCCAGCGCCAGCACACGCGCATTGAAGTCGAGCCAGCTCAGCTCGCGATTGAGATAGCGGTCTTCCGGCAGGGCGTTGTCGACTGCCGGCGCCGTCGCCGCGGGCGGTGCGCTTGGGGTGCGCTGACTTTCTTCGTGTGCGGACGCCGAGTCACCGACCACCACGCCGGTGCCGTCCGATCGAACGTGCGCCTGGGTTTCGGTCATCTTTCGATCTTTCCTCATCGACTAGCCGAACTGCTACCGAAAGCCCGATCCGTCAGGTCCTGTTCATCCGGGCTTTGAGGTGGGCTTTTCTGGATGGTCCCCCGTCGGGGCGTGCGGCGCCGCTATCGGAACCGGCCGATGGCCGCCGCGGTGGCCGAACCGACGCCGAGGCGACGCGCCACCAGCAGATCGTCGGGTGTGTCGATGTCGCAGCGCAGCCCCGGCCAGGCCCCGGTCAGTTCGATCGCACCCGAATGTTGATGACGGCGCGCCGAATCGGTCCCGAACTGGGGGTCCAGCGGCACACCGAAAGCAAACAGCGCCGAGGTGCCGGTGCCATGCCGGTCGCCGACGAAGCTGCGACGGTACCCGCGCGCAGCAGCGACCGCTTCGGCCAGCTCCTGTGGCTGCAGTGCGGGCAGGTCGCCTTGTAGCGCAACCACATTCGGCGTCGACGCGCGCACCACCGCCTCTGCGGCGGTGATCGCATTGTTCAGCGGATTGCGGTGGCCCGCCGGGGTGGGGTCGGTCAGCACCTGCGCGCCCAACTCGAGTGCCGCCTCGGCAGCAACCTGGTCGGGAGTGACGACCATGACCGTTTTCAGCGCCGGGACCGCGAGCGCGGCCTTGATGGTGTCGATCATCATCGCCAGCACCACGGCTTCCCTGGTCGTCGCCGAGAATACGGGCGCGAGCCTCGTCTTAGCCGCGGCGAGCCGCTTGACGGCGATGACCAATCCGACGTCAGCAGGCCCGCCGGTCTGCGTGCCGCTCATGAGTTCTCATCCTGCCAGCCGCGCGCGGTGCCGCGACCCCCGTGCGGTGGTCATCTGTCAGGTTAGGGTGAATTTGTGGTGAGAGCCGCTGTGATGGGCGCCGGCGCGTGGGGAACGGCGCTGGCCAAGGTGCTGGCCGATGCCGGTAACGAGGTGACGCTGTGGGCACGCCGCCCGCAACTGGCCGACGAGATCAACGAGACCCACCGCAACACCGATTACCTCGGCGACGTGAAACTGCCGTCGTCGATCCGCGCCACCAGCGACGCCGCCGACGCGTTGGACGGCGCCTGCACCGTCTTGCTGGCCGTGCCGTCGCAGACGTTGCGAACCAATCTCACCGGCTGGATGCCTTTGCTCGGCGACGACGTGACGCTGGTGAGCCTTGCCAAGGGCATCGAACTGGACACGCTGATGCGGATGAGCCAGGTCGTCATCCAGGTGACCGGCGCCGACCCGTCGCGCGTCGCCGTCGTCACCGGGCCGAACCTGGCCAGTGAGATCGCCGAGGAGCAGCCCGCGGCCACCGTCGTCGCGTGCAGCGACTCCGGCCGGGCAGTGGCGTTGCAGCGCGCGTTGACCACAAAGTACTTGCGGCCGTACACCAATTCCGACGTGATCGGCGCCGAGGTTGGCGGCGCCTGCAAGAACGTCATCGCCCTGGCGTGTGGCATGGCGGCAGGCATCGGGTTGGGCGAGAATTCGATCGCGGCGATCATCACCCGCGGCCTGGCCGAAATCATGCGGTTGGGAATCGCGTTGGGCGCCAAACCCGCAACGCTGGCCGGGCTGGCCGGCGTCGGTGACCTGGTCGCGACATGCACGTCGCCGCATTCGCGCAACCGCACATTCGGACAGCGCCTGGGCGCGGGGGAGTCGCTGGAAGCCGCGAAGCTCGCGGCGGGTGGGCACGTCGCCGAAGGCGTCACCTCCTGTCAGTCGGTCTTGGCGTTGGCCGCCAGCTACGACGTCGAAATGCCGTTGACCGACGCGGTCCATCAGGTGTGTCACAAGGGACTGTCCGTGCCGGAGGCGGTCGCATTGCTGTTGGGCCGCAGCACAAAACCGGAGTAGGGAGCATGGACGGGTTGTACGGAGATTCCACCCGGAGCGTGAAAGCTGTTTCACCCGAGGAGATTCCCGGCGCTCCGATCGCGGCTCCGCCGGTTCCCGCTGCGGCCTACCACATCCCGTCCAGTGAAGACGACTCGCTCGACAGCTACGGCCGCTACCACAATCCGACCTGGCGGCAACTGGAGTCGGCGCTGGCCGAATTGGAAGGCGCCGCAGCGGCGTTGGCGTTCGGCTCGGGCATGGCCGCGATAACGTCGGTGCTGCGGGCGCTCGTCAAACCCGGCGCGACGGTCGTGGTGCCCGCCGACGGCTACTATCAGGTGCGCCGGTACGCGACCGATTCCCTGTCGCGCCAAGGCGTCACCGTGATCGAAGCAACGTGCGCCGAGATGGTCGACGCGGCGACGGCCGCCGACGTGGTGCTTGCCGAGACCCCGTCGAATCCCGGCCTGGACGTCGTCGACCTGCACCACCTTGCGATGACGTGTCGAAACCGCGGCGCCATACTCGTCGTCGACAACACGACCGCGACACCGCTTGGCCAGCAACCGCTTTCGCTCGGCGCCGACCTCGTCGTCGGCAGCGCCACCAAGATGCTGTCGGGCCACCACGACGTGTTGGCGGGATACGTGGCGGGCTGTCACACCGAGCAGATCGCCGCGATCGAGAACGAAAGGCGCCTGACGGGCCCGATTCTTGGCGCCCTGGAAGCCTGGCTGGTGTTGCGCAGCATAGGCACCGCCGGGCTGCGGTTCGAGCGTCAGTGCCAGAACGCACTGGCGATCGCCATGACCCTGCACTCGCGTCCCGCCGTCCGCTCGGTGCGGTATCCGGGCCTGACCGACGACCCGTCGCATGAGATCGCCAATCGACAGATGAAGCGCTTCGGCGGAATCGTCGCAGTGGAACTCGAAAACGCCGCGGCCGTGCATTCGCTGGTGCACAACAGCGAACTGTTCGTGTTCGCGACGAGCTTCGGCGGCATCCACTCATCGGTGGACCGCAGGGCGCGGTGGGGCGACCCGGTTCCGGAGGGCTTCGCCCGCATCTCGGCCGGAATCGAGGACACCGACGACCTGATCACCGATTTGGAGCAGGCGCTCGGCTGAAAGCCCAGGTCGCGACGGCAGAGGGTGCGCCTTTGCTTCGGGGCGGTAGCCTCTCTAGGTTGTGACTGCCCGCCACCAGTCCGGCTCCGCCGGTCGCGTCCGTGTTGCCGTCGTGTACGGCGGACGCAGCTCCGAGCACGCGATTTCGTGCGTCTCGGCAGGCAGCATCTTTCGTCACCTGGACAAAGAGCGCTTCGAGGTCATCGCGATCGGCATCACGCCGGAAGGGTCGTGGGTGCTCACCGACGCCGAGCCGGACCGCCTGGCCATCACCGACGGCCGGCTGCCCGAGGTGACCGGCGCGTCGGGTACCGCGTTGGCGCTGCCCGCCGACCCGAGCAGGCGCGGCCAGCTGCTGTCGCTGGGACAGGGGCCAGTCGAGCAGCTGGAGTCGGTCGACGTGGTGTTTCCCGTCCTGCACGGGCCCTACGGCGAGGACGGCACGATTCAGGGACTGCTGGAATTGGCGGGCGTGCCGTATGTCGGGGCCGGTGTGCTGGCCAGCGCGGCGGGCATGGACAAGGAGTTCACCAAGAAGCTGCTGGCCGCGGAGGGGCTGCCGATCGGCGCGCACGCGGTGCTGCGGCCCCAGCAGGAGACGCTGGATCTCGACGAGCGTGAACGGCTCGGGCTGCCGGTGTTCGTCAAGCCCGCGCGGGGCGGATCGTCGATCGGCGTCAACAGGGTCACGGCATGGGACCAGCTGCCCGCCGCGATCGCCGACGCCCGCAAGAACGATCCCAAGGTGATCGTCGAAGCGGCCATCGCGGGGCGCGAACTCGAGTGCGGAGTCCTCGAGTTCCCCGACGGCCGGGTCGAGGCAAGCACCGTCGGGGAGATCCGCGTCGCCGGTGTGCGCGGCCGCGAGGACGGCTTCTACGACTTCGCGACGAAGTATCTCGAAGACGCCGCCGAGCTCGACGTACCCGCGAAGGTCGACGACGAGATCGCCGACGAGGTGCGCGGGCTGGCCATCACGGCGTTCCGGGCGATCGACTGCCAGGGCCTGGCCCGCGTCGACTTCTTCCTCACCGACGACGGACCCATCGTCAACGAGATCAACACCATGCCCGGGTTCACCACGATCTCGATGTATCCCAGGATGTGGGCCGCCAGCGGGGTGGACTACCCGACCCTGTTGGCCGCGATGGTGGACACCGCGCTGGCCCGCGGCACGGGTCTGCGGTAACCGCTAGCGCGGCGGTCCCGGGGTGATCGGCGTCGCGGGCAGGCTCTTCGACACCGCGGCGGAGATCTGCTGGATGGGTGTGGGACCGGACCCGCTCGGCAGCGTCAGCGCTATATATACCGGGCGGTCCACCGCGAACCAGGTGCTGCGCCCGGCGTCGGTCACCTCGAACCACTGGACGGCGTCGACGACCTGCAGGGGCGCGCCGACGACGAACTCGACCGGGCGGTCCAGCCCGCAGCGCAGGATCACCGGTTCGGCGTCGCCCCGCGCCTGCCATGCCGCCGTGCCCGCAGGGGCCGGATCCGCCGCCTCGGCGCGCCGGTAATCGCCCAGTTGGTCGGGCAGCGCGGCCAGCAGCGCCTCGCATTCCGGGCTGTCGGCCTTGGGGGCGGGCACCGACGCGATGCGGACCGGCTCATTCTGCGGAGCGGACTGCCGGATCCCCGCGATAGCCAGCACGGCCACCGCCGCCGCGACGGCCACGATGATCGCCGCGATCAGCGCACCCCGCGGGGGCCCGTCCTCGCTGCGCTCGTTCGTGTCGGCCACACGGGCAACTCTAGGGTGGTGCCCCGTTCGCGATCGGGCAGGTCAGGGTACGGGTGATGCCGGCGACACGTTGGACGTTGGGCACGACGGTGTCCTGCAGCCGGGCCATGGTGTCGGCGCCGATGCGCACGACAACGTCATACGGGCCGGTCACGTACTCGGCCGACAGCACGCCGTCCAGTTCCGCCAAGCGGTTGGCGACGACTTCGGCGCGGCCCACGTCGGTTTGGATCAGCATGAAAGCCTCAACCACCCGCTGGCTCCTCCGTTTCGCTGCATAGACTCCACGCCGCAGGGACCAAAAGTACCGCAGCTTTGCTCGGCGTTCAGCGCACGAGGCGAACGCCCGGATCGACGGCAGGAGGCGCCATGGCCAACGACGAGTCGGCCGAAACGCTGGCCGGCGTCGGCGAGTTCGCCGTCATCGACCGACTCGTCGGACAGCGCACACAGCCCGCGGCGGTCACCGTCGGCCCAGGCGACGACGCCGCGGTCGTGGCTGCAGGCGACGGCAGGACCGTGGTGTCGACCGACATGCTGGTCGAGGGCAGACATTTCCGGCTGGACTGGTCGGCACCGGAAGACGTGGGCCGAAAAGCCATCGCGCAGAACGCCGCCGATATCGAGGCTATGGGCGCGACGCCGACGGCGTTCGTCGTCGCCTTCGGTGCACCCGCGGAAACGTCGGCCGATGACGCCCTCGCGCTCGCCGACGGGATGTGGCAGGAGGCGGGCCGATTCGGTGCGGGCATCGTCGGCGGAGATCTGGTCAGCGCACCGCAGTGGGTGATCTCGGTGACGGTGCTCGGCGATCTGGCCGGGCGCTCGCCGGTGCTGCGTTCCGGTGCGCGGGTGGGTGACACGGTCGCCGTGGTCGGTTCGCTCGGCAGGTCGGCGGCTGGATACTTTCTGTGGCACAACGGGATTGATGCATTCGACGAGCTGCGCCGGCGACATCTCGTGCCGGAGCCGCCCTACGGGCAAGGCCGAGCAGCCGCCGACGGTGGTGCGACGTCGATGACCGACGTTTCCGACGGTTTGATCGCCGACCTCGGCCATATCGCCGACGCGTCCGGAGTCGGCATCAGTGTGTCGACGGCCGCGCTGGCGGCCGACCACGACGCGCTGTCGGATGCTGCGGCCGCGGCAGGCGCCGACGCGTGGGGATGGGTGCTCGGCGGCGGCGAGGACCACGCCCTCGTCGCGACGTTCTCCGGGGCGCCGCCTGCGGGCTGGCGACCCATCGGCACGGTGCTCGACGGGCCGCCGCGGGTGCTGGTCGACGGCGACACGTGGCGCGGAAACGCGGGCTGGCAGTCCTTTGCGTGAGTGAACCCGCTAGGTTGACTTGTCGTGACGGCACGTCCGCTTCATGAGTTGGTTGAGAAGGGCTGGGCACGCGCGCTGGAACCCGTCGCCGGGCAGGTCGCGCAGATGGGGGAGTTCCTGCGGTCCGAGATCGCCGCGGGTCACCGATATTTGCCTGCTGGACCGAATGTGTTGCGCGCCTTTACGTTTCCGTTCGACGACGTGCGGGTGTTGATCGTCGGGCAGGACCCCTATCCGACACCGGGGCACGCGGTGGGATTGAGTTTCTCGGTGGCTCCCGACGTGCGGCCGCTGCCGCGCAGCCTGGAGAACATCTTCACCGAGTACGCCAAGGACCTCGGTCATCCGCCGCCGTCGACCGGCGATCTGACGCCGTGGGCCCAGCGCGGGGTGATGCTGCTGAACAGGGTGCTGACCGTGCGGCCGGGCAATCCGGCGTCGCATCGGGGCAAGGGCTGGGAGGCGGTCACCGAATGCGCGATCCGGGCCTTGGTCGAGCGTGCTCAGCCGTTGGTGGCGGTGCTGTGGGGCCGTGACGCGTCGACGCTCAAACCGATGCTGTCGGGCAACTGCGTCGCGATCGAGTCGCCGCATCCGTCGCCGCTGTCGGCGTCGCGGGGCTTCTTCGGGTCGCGTCCGTTCAGCCGCGCCAACGAGCTGCTCGAGGAGATGGGGGCCGACCCGATCGACTGGCGGCTGCCCTGACGGGCGCCAGGTGCGCCGAGTACGCCAGGTGCGCGGAGTACGCCAGGTGCGCCGAGATCGACATTTTGGCGAGTCTCTCTCGCACTTTTACGCCCAAATGTCGGTTTGGGCGTAATGAGGGGGCGGGGTGTTAGCCGCGGGTGACCTTGCCTGCCTTGATGCAGGACGTGCAGACGTTGATGCGCTTCTTGTTGCCGCCCGGGTGGGTCACGGCGCGCACACTCTGGATGTTCGGGTCCCACCGACGGCTGGTCCGGCGATGGGAGTGCGACACCGACTTGCCGAAGCCGGGGCCCTTCCCGCAGATATCGCAGACGGCAGCCATATCGAGAACTCCTTGAAATCAGTCTTCGGGGGTCTGGGTGCATTCGCCGCGACCGGCGCGGCTGGACCCGACAACCTGACCAGGATACCGACCCGACGAGCGAACACCAAAACGCCGTCCACCGACGGCGGACCCGCCCTGCCGTTGTGAGCAGCGATGTCCGCCGCAGTCGATAGGCTGGCGCCCACCGGGGGTTCCGTCAAGTGGAGGTTCGGAGGTGGGTGGCAGATGTCCGAATCGGGTCGGCGCCTGGACGCGTCTGCCCTGCGGGACTGGGCCCACACCGCCGTCGGCGACCTGATCACCCACACCGACGAGATCAACCGGCTGAACGTCTTCCCGGTCGCCGACGCCGACACCGGCACCAACATGCTGTTCACCATGCGCTCGGCGTGGGTGCAGGCCGATGCGTCGGCCGCAGGCGACGTGGCCGGGGTGGCCGCCGCCCTGGCCGAGGGCGCCCTGCACGGCGCCAGGGGGAACTCGGGCGTGATCCTGTCGCAGATCCTGCGCGCGCTGGCTGACGTCACCGCACAGGCCGCCGCCGACCGCCAGGACGGCCTCGCCGACATCGACGGGCGCGTGCTGGCCGCCACACTGCGCCACGCCGTCGGCCTGGTGGTGCTGTCGATGGGTGAGCCGGTGCCAGGCACGATCACCTCGGTGCTGCAGGCCGCCGCGGCAGCCGCCGAAGACGCGGCCGACGAGGCGGACCTCAGTGGTGTCATCACGGCTGCGGCCGAGGCCGCCGTCGTCGCCCTCGACAAGACCATCGAGCAACTCCACGTGCTGGCCGAGGCGGGCGTCGTCGACGCGGGCGGCCGCGGCCTGGTGGTGCTGCTCGACGCGCTGGCGAAGACGGTGTCGGGGCACGCGCCGACGCGCCAGGAGTACGTGCCCGCCCCGCCCGTCGCGTTCGACGACACCTCAGCACCCGCGGCGCCGCGCTTCGAGGTGATGTATCTGCTCAGCGGCTGCGACCCCGGCGGCGTCGAGCAGCTTCGGCAACAGCTCGACCGGCTCGGCGACTCGGTGGCCATCGCCGCCGCGGGATCAGACAACGGCGGCCGTTATTCGGTGCACGTGCATTCCGATGACGCAGGCGGGGCGGTCGAGGCGGGCCTGGCGTTCGGCACCCCCAGCCGGATCCAGATCACCGCGCTGGGTGCCGCTGCCGGCCAACACGCGGCGGCAGGCTGGAGCCGCGAGCGCGCGGTGCTCGCTGTCGCCGACGGTGACGGCGCCGCAGAGCTTTTCGCCGGCGAGGGTGCCCACGTCATCCGACCCGACCCCGACGCGCCGGACCCGACGTCAGCGGTGACGGCCAAGCAGCTGCTGCGCAGTTTCGTCGACACCGGCGCCGCGCAAATCATGGTGCTGCCCAACGGTTTCGTCGCCGCCGAGGAACTGGTCGCCGGATGCACCGCCGCGATCGGCTGGGGCATCGACGTGGTCCCGGTGCCTGCCGGGTCGATGGTGCAGGGCCTGGCGGCGTTGGCCGTACACGACCCCGAACGCCAAGCCGTCGACGACGGATACACGATGGCGCGCGCCGCTGCGGGTGCGCGGCACGGCTCGGTGCGCGTCGCCACGGAGGAAGCGCTGACGTGGGCAGGCACCTGCAGGCCGGGCGACGGCCTCGGCATCGCCGGTGACGAGGTGCTGATCGTGGCCGGAGACATCACCGCCGCGGCCGCAGGGCTCATCGACCTACTGCTCGTCGCGGGCGGCGAGCTCATCACCGTGCTCACCGGTGTTGGCGTGGATCCCGCTGTGGGAGAGGCACTTCGGGAACATGTGCACGACAAACACCCCGGCACCGAGTTGGCGACGTATCACACCGGTCACCGTGGCGACGCGTTGTTGATCGGAGTGGAGTAACCGTGGTCGCACTGTCTGACCGGCTCGATTTCGTCGTCGGGGAGAAGGCGGCGAGACAACTCGACGAGGCGTTCGGCATCCGCACGGTCAACGACCTGCTGCGCCATTTCCCGCGCAAGTACAGCACCGGCAGCACTGTGCTGGGGGAGGACAGCGAACCGCCCGAGGAGGGCGAGCACGTCACATTCGTCGACGAGATCACCAATGCCGAGTTGAAGACGGCCAAACGCGATCCGAAGCGGAAGTATCTGGTCATCACTCTCGGACACCGCAGGCCCAAAGTGACCGCGACGTTCTTCAATCCGAGGTTCATCAAGAAGGGATTGACACCAGGCGTCCGCGTCATGCTGTCCGGCGAGGTCGGGTACTACAAGGGCACAATGCAATTGACCCATCCGGCGTTCCTGATCCTCGATTCGGGCAAGGGATCGCGGTCGCTGGCGAAGATCGCGGAGACGTCGAAGGACGATAGCGGCGGGCTGGATCTCTCGGCGTTCAACCGGGAGTTCTTTCCCATCTACCCGGCCAGCTCGAAGATGCAGAGTTGGGACATCTACGCCTGTGTGCGCCAGGTGCTCGACGTGTTGGATCCGGTGCCTGAGGTGCTGCCGGAGGAGTTCATCCGCGCACACGACCTGACGTCCGAGGACCGTGCGCTGCGCGATATCCACTTGGCCGAGAATGCCGCCGACCGTGACCGTGCCCAGAGGCGCCTGACCTACGACGAGGCGGTTGGCCTGCAGTGGGCGCTCGTTGCCCGTCGGCACGGCGAGCTCGCCGAATCTGGCCCGCCCGCACCGAGAAAGGACGACGGCCTGCTGGCGGCCATGATGGCGCGGTTGCCGTTCGAGCTCACCGCCGGTCAGAAAGAAGTGCTCGAGACGCTCTCGGCCGAACTTACCGGGACGCGTCCGATGAATCGGATGCTGCAGGGCGAGGTCGGCTCCGGCAAGACCATCGTCTCGGTGTTGGCCATGCTGCAGATGGTCGACGCCGGGTATCAGTGCGCGTTGATGGCGCCGACGGAAGTGCTTGCCGCCCAACATGCCAGGAGCGTGCGCGACATTCTCGGCCCGCTGGCGATGGCAGGCCAACTCGGCGGCACCGAGAACGCGACGCGGGTGGCGTTGCTGACCGGATCGATGACGCAGCAACAGAAGAAGCAGGTGCGCGACGAGGTCGCCTCGGGCGAGGCGGGCATCGTCATCGGCACGCATGCGCTGCTGCAGGACGCCGTCGACTTCCACCGCCTCGGTATGGTCGTCATCGACGAGCAGCACAGGTTCGGTGTCGAGCAACGAGATCGGTTGCGCGCCAAGGCTCCCGAGGGGTTGACGCCGCACCTGCTGGTGATGACCGCGACACCCATACCGCGGACGGTGGCGCTGACCGTGTACGGCGATCTGGAAACCTCGACGCTGCGCGAACTTCCGCGCGGTCGCCAGCCGATCACCACGAACACGATTTTCATCGCCGACAAACCCAGGTGGCTGCAGCGGGCGTGGGAGCGCATCACCGAGGAGGTGCGCGCGGGCAGGCAGGCCTACGTTGTCGCTTCACGCATCGACGAATCCGACAAGAACAACGGCGACGGCGAGGGAGCGCCACCGGCCACCACGGCCGTCGAACTGTTCGACTATCTGCGCAGCGGGCCGTTGTCGGGGCTTCTGCTCGGCCTGATGCACGGCCGGTTGCCTGCCGACGAAAAGGACGCGGTGATGGGCGCATTCCGTGCCGGCGAGATCGACGTCCTGGTGTGCACCACCGTCATCGAGGTCGGTGTCGACGTGCCCAACGCCACGGTGATGCTCGTGATGGACGCCGACAGGTTCGGCATCAGCCAACTGCATCAGCTGCGGGGCCGCATCGGCCGCGGTGAGCACGCCAGCCTGTGCCTGCTGGCCACCCGGATGTCCGAGGACTCCAAGGCCGGGCAACGGCTGAAGGCGGTGGCGAGCACGCTGGACGGGTTCAAGCTCGCCGACCTCGACCTCGAGGAACGCCGCGAAGGCGATGTGCTGGGCTACGCCCAGTCCGGCCGAACCATCACGTTGCGCTTCCTGTCGCTGTTCGAGCACCGCGACATCATCGAAACCGCACGGGAATTCTGCCGGTCCTACTACGAGACTCATCCCGACGATCCCGGAATGGCTCTGCTGGCAGCGCAATTCACCGACACCGAGCGAGTCGAGTATCTGGACAAGGCATGAGCCGCAAACGGGTGCTGTGGTTGGCGATCGCTGTGGTCCTGGCGGTCATCGTCGCCTACCAGACGGTGTCGTCGGCGAACGAACGATCGGCGTGGTTCGTCGCGCAGGCCGACATCCCCACCATCACACCGGGTGTCGACGTGCTGGCCGGGGTGATGGAGGTGCCGCAGCGGATCCGCGGCCACGACTACCGTCGTGCGGCGTTCGGCGACACGTGGACCGACGACACGACGGCGCCCGGTGGCCACAACGGCTGCGACACCCGCAACGACATCCTCGACCGCGACCTCGTCGACAAGGCCTATGTGTCGATCAAGCGGTGCCCCAAGGCCGTTGCCACCGGCACGCTTCACGACCCGTACACCAACGCCACCATCTCGTTCGTGCGTGGTAACCAGACCGGCGCTTCCGTGCAGATCGACCACATCGTGCCGCTGGCGTATGCGTGGGACATGGGCGCCCGCAACTGGACCGACGAAGTGCGGACGCGGTTCGCCAACGATCCGGCCAATCTGCTTGCCGTCGACGGCCCGACGAATCAGGACAAGGGCGATCAGGAGCCCGCACGCTGGATGCCGCCGAACGTCGCGTTCCACTGCCAGTACGCCATGCAGTTCATCGCCGTGCTGCGCGGCTACGGACTGCCCGTCGATGCGCAGTCGGCCGACGCGCTGCGGCGTGCCGCCGCCACCTGTCCCGCGGCCGCCTGATTTTCCTCCTTGCGAGCAGACGCGTGTGCCCGCAAAAGCCCAGCAAGAGGCGGACCTTAGCGTTCCCCAGCTGACGCGTGGGCCCAGCTCGCGGAAGAAAAGTTAGGTGCCGGTGTAGGTGTCGGGATCGGGGCGGAACCGGGTGCCGTTGTCGAGCCCGTTCAACGTGGCCATCTCGTCGTCGGTCAGCTCGAAGTCGAACACCTCGAGGTTGGAGCGGATCCGCTCCGGCGACGACGAGCGCGGAATGACGACATTGCCGAGCTGAATGCTCCACCGGATCAGCACCTGCGCGGGCGTCTTGCCGTGCGCCTCGCCGACCGACACGATCGTCGGGTTGTCGAGCAGCCTGCCGACGCCCAGCGGCCCGTAGGCTTCGGTGACGATGCCGCGCTCGGCGTTGACCGCGCGCAGCGCCGCCTGGTTCAGCAGCGGGTGCAGCTCGATCTGGTTGACCGCGGGCGTGACGAACGACAGGTCGATGATGTTCGACAGGTGTTCCTCGTGGAAGTTGGCCACCCCGATCGAGCGGGTGTGCCCAACCGACTGCGACTTCATCAACCCGCCCCAGCTGTCGATATATGCGCCCTGCTCACCGGCGGGCCAGTGGATGAGATAGAGGTCGACGTAGTCCAGGCCGAGCCGCTCGAGGCTGGCCTTGCATGCATCCTGCGACGACTGGAAGCCCTGGTCGCTGGTGGCCAGCTTGGTCGTGACGAACAGTTCCTCGCGCGGCACATCCGAGGCGGCGATGGCGCGCCCGACGGCGGCCTCGTTGCCGTAGGCGGCCGCGGTGTCGATGAGCCGGTAGCCGGCCTCCAGCGCCGCCGAAACCGCCTGCTCCGTTTCGGAGTCCGACAGCTCGCCGACGCCCAGCCCGATAACCGGCATCGTGTGGTTGTCGTTGAGTGTGACGGTAGGAATCGCAGCCGCCGACGTCATGTCACCTATCCCTATCCATTGACGGTCCGTGGGTCGGGACCCCGTCCGAGTTCCATCGCAAGTCACCAGCAAGACCACGTCCCGCTCGCGGCGCTCGAAAGCCGAACACGTCGAAGTTACTCACAATTCTCTCGGAGGTCACTGACTCGGGATGACTATATTGCCGCGCCGGATTCGTCACCTAATCAGCACCGGTGCAGCCGTTTATCCGGGCTGGAAATCGTCGCGCTCACCCTGTGAAATCGTCGTACCGACCCACCCACAAATTCACAGACTTCAAGGGAGAAGCCGTGACCCAGAGTTCCCAGGCGCGACCCGCGGAATCAGTCGACGCGAACGCCACTTCCGCACGTCGCGGCGCCCGAACGCGAGCGCTCGACGTGGTGGGCAAGGTCACACTGCACACCATCCCCCGGCTGCCCGACGCGGCCCTGCGACCGCTGGCCGGCCGGCCGGTCACCATCGACGGCAACACCCTCGACGTCAGGCTGCAATTCATGCTCAATTCGTCGAAACTGGCTGGCAAAGAGGGCCTGATCCTCAGTGAGAACGTGGCCGTGGCGCGCAGAGAACTCAACGCCGTTGCAGCGCAGTTCCCCCGCATGAAGGTCGACGTCACCTCGACCGAGCTGGCTGTGCCGGGGCCGGCGGGCGACATTCCCGCCCTGCTCCTGCGGCGGCGCAACGACCGCGGCACCGCGGCGCCGCTGCTCATCTACTACCACGGTGGCGGCTTCGTCGTCGGCGGCTGGGAAACACACGGCAATCTGTGCGAGCTGCTCTGCCATGACGGCGGCGTGCCCGTGCTGTTCGTCGACTACCGCCTGGCGCCCGAGCACAAGGCGCCCGCCGCCCTCGACGACGCGTATGCGGCGTTTCGGTGGGCTACCGAGCACGCCGCCGAACTCGGTGCCGACGCGAGCCGCATCGCCGTCGGCGGCGACAGTGCCGGGGCCAACCTCGCGGCCGGCGTCGCGCTGCGGGCCCGCGACGAGGGTGTCGGAGCGCCCGCCCTGCAGCTGCTGCTGTATCCCGTGACCAACATGGCCAGTCACACCCGCTCGTACGGCCTGTTCTCCGAGGGATTCTTCCTGCGCCGCTGGGACATGGACTTCTGCAACGACAAATACCTGTCCGGCTCGGGTGTCGAGCCGACCGACCCGCGGGTGTCGCCACTGCTGGCCGACGACTTCGCGAGACTGCCCCCGGCGATCGTCGTCACGGCCGGTTTCGACCCGCTGCGCGACGAGGGCCGCCAGTTCGCCGACGCGCTGGCGGCCGCCGGCAACGTCGTCGACGCGCGCGAATACGGCTCGATGATCCATTCGTTCCCAAATTTCGCCAGCCTCGGCGGCGGGCCGATGAAGGCCACCGCCGACTTCATTTCCGCGATGCGTGCGCATCTGAGCCGCAGCTGAGGTAGCGGGCGGTTCCGCCGGTACGCTTAACGCCGTGGCAACGAAACCCAAGAAGAACGCCCGCTACGACCTCAAGGCCGCCGATCGCAGGCGCAACCTGATGATTCAGATCGGGTTGACGGCCATCGTCGTGCTGGTGGGCGTCGGGCTGGTGCTCTACATCGTGATGAGCGGCGAGAAGAAGCCGGCCGCAGGTGAAGCGAAGGCCGTGGAGATCTCGTCGAGCAAGCTGATCACCAAGGAGGGCAGCACCGAGCCCAAGGCCGTGGTCTCGTTGTACGAGGACTTCCTGTGCCCGCACTGCCGCGACTTCGAGCAGGAGTTCGGTCCCACGATCAGCCAGCTGATCGACAGCGGCGCCATCCGCGCCGACTACTACATGGTCGGGATCCTGGACTCGCCGAGCAACGGCAACTACTCCTCGCGGGTCGGCGGCGCCGCCTACTGCGTGGCCGACGAATCCAAGGAGGCGTTCCGCCGCTTCCACGCCGCGCTGTACGCGCAGCAGCCCGGTGAGACCGGGACGAGCTTCCCCGACGACGCCCGGTTGATCGAGGTCGCGCGCCAGGCCGGGGCGGCGGGCGGCGTGCCCGACTGCATCAACAAGGGCAAGTACGTGCCGATGGTCGAGGGCCTGGCGCAGGCCACGGGCATCAACTCGACACCGACGGTCAAGATCAACGGCCAGGAATTCGACGCCGGGGCAAAGTCGCCGGAGGATCTGGTCAACGAGATCAAGAACATCGTCGGCGACGTTCCCGGCCTGACCGCGGCGCCGCCCGCACCCGAGCCGACGCCGCCGGGAGCGCCGTGACCGTGACCGCCGACAGCTCGGCCGAGCCCACCGCTACGGGCACCCGGCCGGGCGTCGCCGTGCGCACCGCCAGCGCGGTCTATGTGCTGATCGCCGGTGTGCTCGGGTTGGCCGCGGCGCTGACGCTGACGGTCGAGAAGATCGAGATCCTGATCGACCCCGACTACGTGCCCTCGTGCAGCATCAACCCGGTGCTGTCGTGCGGGTCGGTCATGGTCACCCCGCAGGCCTCGGCGTTCGGTTTCCCTAACTCCCTCATCGGCGTCGTCGCGTTCACCGTCGTGGTGGTCACCGGGGTGCTGGCGCTGGCCGGGGTGCGGTTGCCGCGCTGGTACTGGGCCGGGCTGGCGATCGGCACGCTGCTCGGCGCGGCCTTCGTGCACTGGCTGATCTTTCAGAGCCTGTACCGCATCGGCGCGCTGTGCCCGTACTGCATGGTGGTGTGGGCCGTCACCATCACGCTGCTGGTGGTGGTGTCGGCGGTCGCGCTGGCGCCCAAGCTGGAGGGCGGCGTCGCGCGGTTCATCTACCAGTGGCGCTGGTCGCTGGTCACGTTGTGGTTCACCGCACTGGTGTTGATGATCCTGGTGCGGTTCTGGAATTACTGGTCGACGCTGATCTGATCGCGCCGCGGTAGGGGCGTTAGGGTTATCCGGGTGATTTCCAAGATCCTGGTGGCCAACCGTGGCGAGATCGCCATCCGGGCGTTTCGCGCCGCATACGAGATGGGGATCACCACCGTCGCGGTGTATCCGTACGAGGACCGCAATTCTCAGCACCGGTTGAAGGCCGACGAGTCCTACCAGATCGGTGAGACGGGACACCCGGTACGGGCCTATCTGTCGGTGTCCGAGATCATCCGCGTCGCCAAGCAGGCCGGGTGCGACGCGGTGTACCCCGGATACGGATTCCTCTCGGAGAACCCCGATTTGGCCGCGGCATGCGCGGAGGCCGGGATCACGTTCGTCGGGCCGGGCGCCGATGTCCTTGCGCTGACAGGCAATAAGGCCCGCGCCATCGAGGCGGCGCGCGCCGCGGGTCTACCGGTGTTGGTGTCGTCGGAGCCCTCGGCGTCGGTGGACGAACTGGTCGTCGCCGCCGAGAACATGGAGTTCCCGCTGTTCGTCAAGGCCGTCTCCGGTGGCGGCGGCCGCGGGATGCGGCGGGTGAGCGAGCCGTCAGCCCTGGCCGAGGCGATCGAGGCGGCCAGCCGCGAGGCCGAGTCGGCGTTCGGCGACCCGACGGTCTATCTCGAGCAGGCCGTACTGAATCCGCGCCACATCGAGGTGCAGATCCTGGCCGACCGCCACGGCAACGTGATGCACCTGTTCGAGCGTGACTGCAGTGTGCAGCGACGCCACCAGAAGGTCATCGAGCTGGCGCCCGCGCCGAACCTGCCCCACGAGATCCGGCAGAAGATCTGCGCCGACGCGGTCGCGTTCGCCCGCCAGATCGACTATTCCTACGCGGGCACCGTGGAGTTCCTCGTCGACGAGCGTGGCCAGCACGTCTTCATCGAGATGAATCCTCGAATTCAGGTGGAGCACACCGTCACCGAGGAGATCACCGACGTCGACCTGGTCGCCAGCCAGATGCGGATCGCCGACGGGGAGACCCTCGAGCAGCTCGGGCTCAGCCAGGACACGCTGCAGCTGCACGGCGCCGCCATGCAGTGCCGCATCACGACCGAGGACCCCGCCAACGGGTTCCGGCCCGACACCGGGCGCATCACGGCGTACCGGTCGCCGGGTGGTGCCGGTATCCGGTTGGACGGCGGAACGAACCTCGGCGCCGAAATCAGCGCGCACTTCGACTCGATGCTGGTGAAGCTGACCTGCCGTGGCCGCGACCTCTCCGCGGCGATCGCGCGCGCTCGACGGGCCTTGGCGGAGTTCAGGATTCGCGGCGTGTCGACCAACATCCCGTTCCTGATGGCCGTCGTGAACGATCCCGACTTCCGGGCCGGGCGGATCAACACCTCGTTCATCGAGGAGCGGCCCTACCTGCTGACCGCCCGCACGCCGGCCGACCGCGGCACCAAGATCCTCAACTACCTGGCCGATGTCACGGTGAATCAGCCGCACGGTCCGCGCCCGTCGACGGTGTACCCGCAGGACAAGCTTCCCGACATCGACCTGGAGGCGCCGGCGCCGCAGGGCAGCAAGCAACTGCTGACCGAACTGGGCCCGGAAGGATTCGCGCGGTGGCTGCGGGAATCCAAGCCCGTCGGTGTCACCGACACCACCTTCCGCGATGCGCATCAGTCGCTGCTGGCGACGCGGGTACGCACCAATGGGCTGTTGATGGTGGCGCCATACATCGCGAGGATGACGCCGCAGCTGCTGTCGATCGAATGCTGGGGCGGCGCGACTTACGATGTGGCACTGCGATTCTTGAAAGAAGACCCGTGGGAGCGGCTGGCCGCGCTGCGGGAGGCGATCCCCAACATCTGCCTGCAGATGCTGCTGCGGGGCCGCAACACCGTCGGCTACACCCCGTATCCGGAACTGGTCACCAAGGCGTTCATCGAGGAGGCCACGGCCACCGGCATCGACATCTACCGCATCTTCGATGCGCTGAACAACGTCGAGTCGATGCGGCCGGCGATCGATGCCGTGCGTGAAACCGGCGGTGCGATAGCCGAAGTCGCGATGAGCTACACCGGCGATCTGTCCGATCCCGGCGAAAACCTCTACACGCTCGACTATTACCTCAAGCTCGCCGAGCAGATCGTCGACGCGGGCGCGCACGTGCTGGCGATCAAGGACATGGCGGGGCTGCTGCGGCCGCAGGCGGCCGCGACGTTGGTCGGCGCGTTGCGCAGTCGATTCGACCTGCCGGTGCACGTGCATACCCACGACACTCCCGGCGGGCAGCTCGCGACTTATCTGGCGGCGTGGCAGGCCGGCGCCAGCGCGGTCGACGGCGCCTCCGCGCCGCTGGCAGGCACCACCAGCCAACCCGCGCTGAGTTCGATCGTCGCCGCCACCGCGCACACCGAATACGACACCGGGCTGTCGCTGGACGCCGTGTGCGCACTCGAGCCGTACTGGGAAGCACTGCGAAAGGTGTACGCGCCGTTCGAGTCTGGCCTTCCTGCGCCCACAGGCCGGGTGTATCACCACGAGATCCCCGGCGGTCAGCTGTCGAACCTGCGCCAGCAGGCGATCGCACTCGGGCTGGGCGACCGCTTCGAGGAGATCGAGGAGAACTACGCGGCCGCCGACCGTATCCTCGGCAGGCTGGTGAAGGTGACGCCGTCGTCGAAGGTGGTGGGCGATCTGGCGTTGGCGTTGGTCGGAGCCGGTGTGACCGCCGACGAATTCGCTTCGGACCCATCGCGATTCGACATACCCGACTCGGTCATCGAATTCCTGCGCGGCGAGTTGGGTGACCCGCCGGGTGGCTGGCCGGAACCGTTGCGCACCAAGGCGCTCGCCGGTCGTCCGCCCGCCAAGCCCACCCGAGAGCTCACCCCCGAAGACGAGGCGGCGCTCGCGCTGGCGGGTCCGAAACGTCAGGCGCACCTCAACCGGCTGCTGTTCCCCGGTCCGACAAAGGAATTCGAGGCCCACCGCGATCAGTACGGCGACACCTCGAGCCTTTCGGCGAACCAGTTCTTCTACGGTTTGCGCCGCGGCGACGAGCACCGTGTGAAACTCGAACGCGGCGTTGAGCTTTTGATCGGGTTGGAGGCGATCTCCGAGCCCGACGACCGCGGCATGCGCACGGTGATGTGCATCCTTAACGGCCAACTGCGCCCGGTTCTGGTTCGCGACCGCAGCATCGCCAGCGAGGTGCCCGCCGCGGAGAAGGCCGACCGCAACAACCCCGACCATGTCGCTGCGCCGTTCGCCGGCGTGGTCACGGTCGCGGTCGCTGACGGCGACAAGGTGGAGGCAGGCCAGACCATCGCCACCATCGAGGCGATGAAGATGGAGGCCGCGATCACCGCGCCCAAGGCGGGCACCGTCAGCCGGATCGCCGTGTCGCAGACCGCGCAGGTCGAAGGCGGTGACCTCCTGGTGGTGGTCAGCTGACCCGCATCGTCGCAGGCAGCCTCGGCGGGCGGCGGATCGCGGTCCCGGCCCGCGGCACGCGTCCCACCACCGACCGCGTGCGCGAAGCGCTGTTCAATGTGCTGACCGCCCGCATCGACCTCGACGACGCCGCGGTGCTCGACCTGTATGCCGGCTCGGGCGCGCTGGGTCTCGAGGCGTTGTCCCGCGGGGCCCGCACGGCGCTGTTCGTCGAATCCGACCACCGCGCGGCCGCGGTGCTCGAGCAGAACATCAAGACACTCGGCGTCGAGGGCGCGAAGGTGCGGCGCGGCACGGTGGCCGCCGTGCTGGCTGCTGGTGCGGACGAACCCGTCGACCTGGTGTTGGCCGACCCGCACTACGGCGTCGGCGAGTCCGACCTCGACGAGATGCTGTCGGCGCTGGCCACCCGCGGTTGGACGCGCGTCGGCACCGTCGTCGTCGTCGAACGCGGCGCCTCGGGGCCCGAATTGCGCTGGCCGGTCGGCTGGCAGCAGTGGCCGGCCCGCCGCTACGGCGACACCCGTCTGGAAATGGCCGTCGTCGGGGGAGTCGAAGCCGACGCCAGCGCGGCGCCCTGCGGAGCTGAGCTGCCCTGATAGCGTCGTGCACCATGAGCGGCGCGGTATGCCCGGGATCGTTCGATCCCGTGACCCTCGGCCACATCGACATCTTCGAGCGCGCGGCGGCTCAGTTCGACCAGCTCATCGTCGCCGTTTTGATCAACCCCAACAAGAAGGGGATGTTCGACCTCGACGAACGGATCGCGATGATCGAGGAGTCGACGAGCCACCTGCCCAATCTGCGGGTGGAGTCGGGCCAGGGCCTGGTGGTCGACTTCGTCAAGGCCCGCGGCCTGACCGCGATCGTCAAGGGTCTGCGCACCGGCACCGACTTCGAGTACGAGTTGCAGATGGCGCAGATGAACAAGCACATCGCCGGTGTCGACACCTTCTTCGTCGCGACCAAACCGCAGTACTCGTTCGTCTCGTCGTCGCTGGCCAAAGAGGTGGCGTCGCTCGGCGGCGATGTCGCTGACCTGCTGCCTGAGCCGGTCAACCGGCGGCTGCAGGAGAAGCTGAAGGGTTGATCTTCGCTGTCTGCGGGTAGTTAGCGAATAGCGCACAGCCCATTCGCGCCAGAACCTACCCGAAAACGGACCGGAGGTATTCGCCGTGGTTCAAACATTTGTGCAGTCGACCGATGATGTCGTGAAATTCCTTACCGACCAACACAATCTGATCAAAGACCTTTTCGAAGAAGTGCTGTCCGCGTCGAGCGACGAAGCCCGCGACAAAGCATTCACCCAATTGCGCCAGTTGCTTGCCGTGCATGAGACCGCCGAGGAAATGGTGGTGCATCCACGCGCCCGCCACGAAATCGACGGGGGCGACGCCATTGTCGATGCCCGGCTGGCAGAAGAGAACGAAGCCAAAAAGCAGCTGTCCAAGCTGGAGGGCATGGACATCGGCTCGAAGGAGTTCATCTTCGAGCTCACGAAATTCCGCGACGCGGTCATTGAGCACGCCGACCACGAGGAAACCGAGGAATTCAACAAGCTGGCGAGCCAGCTGAACTCCGATGACCTCGGTCGGATGGCCAAGGCGGTTCAGGCCGCCGAGGCTATCGCCCCGACGCGCCCGCACGCCGGTGTGGAGTCGGCCAAGCTGAATTTCGCCGTCGGGCCGTTTGCATCGATGCTGGACCGGGCCCGCGACGTGATCAAGGGCGCCGTTTCCTGACCGGTAGATTTATTTGCACAGACAAAGACCGCCCGGCGAGATGTTCGGGCGGTCTTCGTTTGTTTAGCGTGCGCATAGGCCCGATAGGCGAAATGTCCGGCCGTTGACATAATGTTGCCCAAACAAGTCAGCCGAGAGTTGTGCGGGCCTGGGGTGGGCCGCTGGTGACGACGGGCGACACACCGGAGCAGCTAGCGTAGTCACAGGCGTAACACCAGGCACACTAGTAACGCGAACAACTACGCCTGGAGGGGTGTGCCGTGTACCGAGTATTTGAAGCGCTCGACGAGCTGGGTGCGATCGTTGAAGAAGCCCGCGGCGTGCCCATGACGGCCGGCTGCGTCGTGCCCCGTGGCGACGTGCTGGAGCTCATCGACGACATCAAGGACGCGATTCCGGGCGAACTCGACGACGCCCAGGACGTGCTCGACGCCCGCGACCAGCTGCTCAACGAGGCCAAGGAGCACTCGTCGTCGATGGTGGCGACCGCCAGCGCGGAAGCCGAGTCGATGCTCAACCACGCCCGCACCGAGGCCGACCGGTTGCTCGCCGACGCGAAGGCGCAGGCCGACCGCATGGTCGCCGAGGCCCGCCAGCACAGCGAGCGCATGGTGGCCGAGGCCCGCGACGAGGCCGCCCGCCTCAGCGCCACGGCCAAGCGCGAGTACGAGGCCAGCACCGGACGGGCGAAGGCCGAGGCGGACCGCCTGATCGAAAGCGGCAATCTCTCCTACGAGAAGGCCGTGCAGGAGGGCATCAAGGAGCAGCAGCGCCTGGTGTCGCAGACCGAGATTGTGGCGGCCGCACAGGCCGAGGCCACCCGGCTGATCGACGCGGCGCACGCCGAAGCCGACCGGCTGCGCGGCGAATGCGACATCTACGTCGACAGCAAGCTCGCCGAGTTCGAAGAGTTCCTCAACGGCACCCTGCGCTCGGTGGGTCGCGGCCGTCACCAGTTGCGCACCGCGGCGGGCACACACGACTACGTGACGCGCTGACCGTCGCGCATTCCGGCGAGCGGCCCCGCCGTACCATCGAGGTATGGCGATGCACACTCATTCCAGCTCGCCGCTCGTGATCAACATCGCCCGGCTGAGCCGTCAGCCAGGATCGATGATTACCTTTCACGAAACGGTGCCCAGCCCGTCGCGTATGGGCGTCGCACTGATGGCGATCGAAAAAGGCGCACCCCTGGAACTGAATCTCCGGATGGAGTCGGTGTCGGAGGGGGTGCTGGTCACCGGTACGGCGACGGCTCCGACGGCGGGGGAGTGCGCCCGCTGCCTCACCGCGATCAGCGGCGATCTGACCATCGACCTGACCGAGCTGTTCGCCTACCCGGACAGCACGACCGAGGCGACCACCGAGGCCGACGAGGTCGGCCGCATCGGCGCCAGCGGCCAACCCAACACCATCGACCTCGAGCAGCCGATCGTCGACGCCGTCGGGCTGGCCCTGCCGTTCTCGCCGCTGTGCGGCCCGGACTGCCAAGGGCTGTGCCCGGACTGCGGCACCCCGATGGCCACGGCCGAACCCGGGCATCATCACGAGCGCATCGATCCCCGCTGGGCGAAGCTGTCCTCGATGCTGGAGACCGACGACAAGTGACGGTGGAGGCTGCCGAGCTGCTCGAAGCCCTTGGCGTGGAGCTGCCCGCCGAGCTGCTCACGATGGCGTTGACCCACCGCAGCTACTCCTACGAAAACGGCGGCGTGCCGACCAACGAGCGGCTGGAGTTCTTGGGCGACGCGGTGCTGGGTCTGGTCATCACCGAGGAGCTCTATCACCGCCATCCCGATCGGTCCGAAGGTGATCTGGCCAAGCTGCGGGCCAGCATCGTCAACACCCAGGCGCTCGCCGACGTCGGGCGCGGATTGACCGATGAGGGTCTTGGCGCCTATCTGCTGCTGGGCAAGGGCGAGGAGAACTCCGGTGGCGCCGACAAGTCGAGCATTCTCGCTGACGGTGTCGAATCCTTGCTTGGCGCAATCTATCTCGAGCATGGTGTGGAGATCGCCCGCGAAGTCATCCTGCGGCTGTTCGGCACTCTGATCGATACGGCGCCGACGCTCGGCGCCGGGTTGGACTGGAAGAGCAGCCTGCAGGAGTTGACGGCCGCGCGCGGTTTGGGCGCGCCGTCCTATGTGGTGACCGCGACGGGACCGGACCACGACAAGGAGTTCACCGCGACCGTCGTCGTGACGAACACCGAGTACGGCAGGGGCGTCGGCCGCACCAAGAAGGAAGCGGAGTTGAAGGCCGCCGCGGCGGCGTGGACGACGCTGTCGGCCGACAACGTCGATGCCTGAACTTCCCGAAGTCGAGGTCGTTCGGCGGGGACTGCAGGAGCACGTTGCGGGAAAAACCATCACCGCCGTGCGGGTGCACCATCCGCGCGCCGTCCGTCGCCATGAGGCCGGGCCCGCGGATTTGACTGCCCGCCTTCTGAATACGCGCATCACCGGAACCGGCCGGCGCGGCAAGTACCTGTGGCTGACGCTCGGCGACGGGTCGGCGTTGGTGGTGCATCTCGGCATGAGCGGGCAGATGCTGCTCGGCGACGTGCCCAACGAGGGTCATCTGCGGATCGCGACGCTGCTCGACGACGGCACCGCGTTGTCCTTCGTCGACCAGCGCACGTTCGGCGGCTGGATGCTCACCGACATGGTCACCGTCGACGGAACGGATGTGCCCGCACCGGTTTCACACATCGCGCGCGACCCGCTGGATCCGAAGTTCAACCGCGACGGCGTCGTTACGGTGTTGCGGCGCAAGCACTCTGAGATCAAGCGTCAGCTGCTCGACCAAACCGTGGTGTCGGGCATCGGCAACATCTACGCCGACGAGGCGTTGTGGCGGGCCAGAATCAACGGCGCCAAGCTGGCGTCGTCGCTGACCCGCAAGCAGCTCGGCGCGCTGCTCGATGCCGCCACAGACGTGATGACCGACGCGTTGGGACAAGGCGGTACGTCGTTCGACTCGCTCTATGTCAATGTCAACGGCGAATCGGGCTACTTCGAGCGGTCGCTGGATGCCTATGGCCGCGAAGGGGAGCCGTGCCGGCGCTGCGGGGCGGTGATGCGGCGGGAGAAGTTCATGAACCGCTCGTCGTTCTACTGCCCGAAATGCCAACCCAAACCACGTATCCGCCGGGCGTAGCGTCGCGCAACCCGCGGCGCGTGTAAGCCGCCGCGCGCCCGCGTAACCCTTCGCGAGGCGGAATCCTCGCGAGGCGGAATCCTCGCAGGCCATTTCTCGCACTTCCTCTGCCGGAATGCCGTTTCGCGGAAAGTTGTAGAAATAGGGCATGACGGAACTGTGGGTCGAGCGCACCGGCGTGCGCCGCTATACCGGGCGCAGCTCACGCGGCGCCGAGGTGCTCGTCGGCAGCGAGGACGTCGAGGGCGTCTTCACCCCCGGCGAACTGATGAAGATCGCGCTCGCCGCCTGCAGCGGCATGGCCAGCGACGTTCCGCTGCAGCGCCGTCTCGGCGAGGACTACGACACCACGATCCGCGTGTCCGGCGCCGCCGACCGCGAGCAGGAGCGCTACGCGCTGCTGGAGGAGCGCATGGAGCTTGACCTGTCGGGGCTGTCGGAGGATGAGGTGGCGCGCGTCCTGACGGTCGTCGAGCGGGCAATCGACCAGGCCTGCACCGTCGGCCGCACCCTCAAGTCCGGGACCAAAGTGACGTTTGAGGTTAGTGATGCAGGAGTTAGCTGACGTCCGGCTGACGGCATGGGTGCACGGGTACGTGCAAGGGGTCGGTTTCCGGTGGTGGGTCCGTTCGCGGGCCTTGGAGCTGGGGCTGACGGGGTATGCCTCGAACAAACCGGACGGGCGTGTCCAGGTCGTTGCCCAGGGTCCCCGCGACGCCTGTCAGCGCCTGCTTGACCTGCTGGAAAGCGGAAAAACGCCGGGTCGCGTCGACAAAGTCGTGGCCGATTGGTCAGAAGTTGGCGAAACGATGACCGGCTTCACGGAGCGATAGCCCTCGCGGCTGTAGTGTGGCCCATCGTGCACCTCAAGAGTCTGACGCTGAAGGGCTTCAAGTCCTTTGCTTCGCCGACGACTCTGCGCTTCGAGCCGGGCATCACCTGCGTGGTGGGGCCCAACGGCTCGGGCAAGTCGAACGTCGTCGACGCGCTCACCTGGGTGATGGGCGAGCAGGGGGCCAAGACGCTGCGCGGCGGCAAGATGGAAGACGTCATCTTCGCGGGCACGTCGTCGCGCCCGCCGTTGGGCCGCGCCGAGGTCACCGTCACCATCGACAACTCCGACAACTCGTTGGCCATCGAATACTCCGAGGTCTCGATCACCCGGCGGATGTTCCGCGACGGCGGCAGCGAGTACGAGATCAACGGCAGCAGTTGCCGTTTGATGGATGTGCAGGAGCTGCTCAGCGACTCGGGCATCGGCCGCGAGATGCACGTCATCGTCGGGCAGGGCAAACTCTCCGAGATCCTCGAATCCCGCCCCGAGGACCGGCGGGCGTTCATCGAGGAGGCCGCCGGTGTGCTCAAGCACCGCAAGCGCAAGGAGAAGGCGGTCCGCAAGCTCGACGCGATGTCGGCCAACCTGGCCCGGCTGACCGACCTCACCACCGAACTGCGTCGACAGCTCAAGCCGCTGGGCAGGCAAGCCGAGATGGCGCGGCGCGCCCAGACCATCCAGGCCGACCTGCGAGACGCCCGCCTGCGGCTGGCCGCCGACGACCTCGTCACGCGCAGAAGCGAATTCGAGAACACCAACCAGGCCGAGACCGCGCTGCGCCGCGAGCACGACGAGATCACCGCCCGGCTGGAGACCGCCACCGTCGAGCTGGACGCCCACGAGTCGGCCGTCGCCGGGCTCAGCGAGCGCGCCGAGGCCGCCCAGCAGAGCTGGTTTCGGCTGTCGGCGCTTGCCGAACGCGTCAGCGCCACGGTGCGGATCGCCAGCGAGCGCGCGCAGCATCTGGAAACCGAGCCGGAGACCTCCAGCGGCGCCGACCCCGACGCGCTTGAGGCCGAGGCCGAGCAGGTCGCCGCGCAGGAGCAGCAGCTGCTCGCCGAGCTGGAGGAGTCCCGCGAACGCCTGATGGCCGCGCGCGACGAGCTGGCCGAACGCGAACGGATCGCGGCCGAGGCCGAACGCGCACACCTGGCCGCAGTGCGCGCCGAGGCCGACCGCCGCGAGGGACTGGCCCGGCTGGCCGGCCAGGTCGACACCATGCGCACCCGCGTCGAGTCCATCGACGAGACCGTCGCCCGGCTGACGCAGAACATCGAGGAGGCCGGCACCCGCGCGCAGCAGGCCAGGGCCGAATTCGAGACGGTGCAGAGCCGCGTCGGTGAACTCGACGCAGGCGAGGTCAACCTCGACGAGCACCACGACCGGACCGTGACCGCGCTGCGGATCGCCGACGAACGTGTCGCCGAATTGCAGGCCGCCGAGCGCAGCGCCGAGCGCCGTGTCGCATCGTTGCGCGCGCGCATCGACGCCCTCTCTGTCGGACTCGACCGCAAGGACGGCGCGGCGTGGCTGCAGAAAAACCATTCCGGCGCAGGCCTTCTCGGGTCGCTGGCCAACCTGGTCAAGGTGCGTCCCGGCTATGAGGTCGCCATCGCGGCGGTGCTGGGGGCGGCCGCCGACGCCGTCGCCGCCGAGAACTTCGGCGCGGCCCGCGCGGCGGTGCAGGCGCTGAAGGCGTCCGACGGCGGGCGCGCGGCGATCGTGCTGGGCGACTGGCCCGACACCCCGACGCCGTCCGGGCCGCCACCCGAGGGCGCACTGTGGGCCACCGATCTGGTCGACATGCCGTGGCGGCTGCGCGGCGCCTTGACCGCGATGCTGTCGGGTGTCGCGGTGGTGCGCGACTTGTCAGCGGCGCTCGATCTCGTCGCGCAGCGGCCGCAGCTGCGCGCCGTCACCGCCGACGGCGATCTCGTCGGCGCCGGCTGGGTCAATGGCGGATCGGACCGCAAGCCCAGCACCCTCGAGGTCACCTCCGAGGTGGAGAAGGCCCGCGCCGAGCTGGCCGAGGCCGAAAAGCAGGTCAGCGAGCTCAGCGCCGCGTTGTCCGGAGCGCTGGAGGAGCAGAGGTCCCGGCAGGACGCCGCCGAACAGGCGTTGGCCGCGCTCAACGAGTCCGACGCGGCGATCTCGGCGATCTACGAGCAGCTGGGCCGGCTCGGCCAGGAGGCCCGCACCGCCGACGAGGAGTGGCAGCGGCTCATCCGGCAGCGCGACGAGCTCGAGGCAGGCCGGGCCCGTACGGTCGAAGAGCTCGCCGAACTGGAGCAGCGGCTGCACAACGCCGAACAGGCCCCGCTGGTCGACTCGACACCGGCGGACCGGCAGGAGACGGTCGCGGCCGCCGAGGCCGCCCGAGCCGCCGAGGTGGAGGCCCGCCTGGCCGTGCGCACCGCCGAGGAGCGCGCGAATGCCCTTCGGGGGCGGGCGGATTCGCTGCGCCGAGCGGCGGCCGCCGAGCGTGAGGCCCGGGTGCGGGCGCAGCGTGCGCGGGAGGCCCGCGAACACGCCGCGGCGGTCGCGGCCGCCGTCGCCGACTCCGGCCGCGAACTGGCCCGACGGCTCCACTCGGCGGTGGCCGTCGCGTCGCGCCGCCGCGATGCCTTGGCCAGCGAGCGCCACCACCGCATCGAGGCGCTGGCGAAAGTGCGCGACCAGGTGGCCGAATACAACAGCAAGATCGCGGGCATCACCGAGGCGCTGCACCGCGATGAGGTCGCCAAAGCGCAAGCGGCACTGCGGATCGAGCAGCTCGAACAACAGGTGCTCGACCAGTTCGGCATGTCGGCCGCCGACCTGATCGCCGAGTACGGGCCCGACGTGCCGCTGCCGCCCTCGGAGCTGGAGATGGCCGAGTACGAGCAGGCCCGCGAACGCGGTGAGCAGGTGACCGCGCCCGCGCCGATGCCGTTCGACCGGCCCACCCAGGAGCGCAGGGCGAAGAAGGCCGAGCGCGAACTCAACGAACTCGGTCGCGTGAACCCGTTGGCACTGGAGGAGTTCGCCGCGCTGGAGGAGCGCTACAACTTCCTGTCCACCCAGCTGGAAGACGTGAAGGCCGCACGCAAGGACCTGCTCGATGTCATCGCCGACGTCGACAACCGCATCCTGCAGGTGTTCACCGAAGCCTTCGTCGACGTGGAACGTGAGTTTGCGCAAGTGTTTTCGACGCTGTTCCCCGGCGGCGAGGGCAGGCTGCTGCTCACCGATCCCAACGACATGCTGACCACCGGCATCGAGGTCGAGGCGCGGCCGCCTGGCAAGAAGATCAAGCGGCTCTCGCTGCTGTCCGGCGGGGAGAAGTCGCTGACGGCGGTGGCGATGCTGGTGGCGATCTTCCGTGCGCGCCCGTCGCCGTTCTACGTGATGGACGAGGTGGAAGCCGCGCTTGACGACGCCAACCTGCGGCGGCTGATCGCGCTGTTCGAGCAGTTGCGCGAGCGCTCGCAGCTCATCGTCATCACCCACCAGAAGCCGACGATGGAGGTCGCCGACGCGCTCTACGGCGTGACCATGCGCGACGACGGCATCACGACGGTGATCTCGCAGCGCATGCGCGGCCAGGAGCTGGTCACCGCCAGCTGACGCGACGTTGACGCGGGCTGCGCCGGCCGCGCCGAGATCGACGAAATGGCGCCTTCTACTCGCACTTTTGCGCCCATTTGTCGGTTTGGGCGTAAAGGGGGAGGGTGCGCAGGGCGGCGAGGTTCTTGGCGCCGCAACCGTGCAGGCAGATCTGCAGCTCGGCGATGAAGTTCTGCAGCCAATCGAACACGGCCGCAGTCGATTCGATGGCGGGCTTGAGCAGCGGGCGGGCCACCGCCACCGCGTCGGCGCCCATCGCCAGCGCCTTGGCGGCGTCCATGCCGGTGCGGATGCCGCCGGAGGCGACCAGTTGCACGCCGGGCAGCGCCTTACGCACCTCCTGCAGCGCCTGCGCGGTCGGAATGCCCCACTCGGCCAGCGCCGGATACCGGATCTCGCCGTAGCGGACGTACTGCTCGACCCGCGCCCATGACGTGCCGCCTGCCCCGGCCACGTCGACCGCCGCGATCGGGCAGTCCACCAGTTCGGCGGCCGCGGCCGCGCCGATACCGTGGCCGACCTCCTTGAGCATCACCGGGTACCGGATCGACCGCGTGATGTCGCGCAGCCGCGCGGCCGAGCCGGAGAAATCGGTGTCGCCGCGATGCTGCATGGCCTCCTGCAGCGGATTGGTATGCACCGCAAGCGCATTGGCGCCCACCTTGTCGAGCGCCTCGATGAGCTCGGGCACCAGGTCGTCGGTCAGCTGCGCCAGCCCGATGTTGCCGATCAGCAGTGCGTCGGGCGCGACATCGCGAACCGCGAAGCTCGTCGAAGCCACATCGTCGCCCAGCATGATGCGCTGCGAGCCGAGCATCATGCCGAGCCCGAGCTTCTGCGCGGCGGCGGCAAGGTTGCGGTTGATCACACCGGAAAGCTCGGCACCGCCTGTCATCGCGCCGATCAACACCGGCGCCGCCAGCCGTACGCCGAGAAACTCGGCGCTGATGTCGATGGTGCCGAGGCTGGTCTGGGTCAGCGCGTTATAGGGCAGCCGGTAGCGCTCCAGGCCGGTGCTCACCGTCTGGTAATCCACGGCTTCGGTCAGGCACACGTCGATGTGCTTGGCCTTGCGGGACTCCATCCCATTAGTCGCAGGGGCCATCAGCCTCTATTACCCACATTGCGACAATGGCATGGTGTCCGAGGGTCTGTGGATCGCAATTGCGGTCATCGCCGTTCTGGTCGTCGCTGCTGTCGTAGTGATCGGCCTCGTCCGATACCGCCGTCGCAAGATCAGACTCGACGCGTCCACCAGCACAGACACTGCCACACAGATCGACCGATCTGGGGGATACACCGCATCTTCTGGCATCACATTCAGCAGATCGTCGACACCGACAGCCACCCCACCATCGGCACCGCCGCAGGCCCCACCGACACCGCCGCAGGCCCCACCATCGGCACCGCCGCAGGCCCCACCGAAAGCCCCACCGACACCGCTGCAGGCCCCGACGGCGCCGCCCGAGCGGCTCGACACCACCGGCCTGCCTGCCGTCGGTGACGACGCCACCATCCCGCGCGACGCCCCCAAACGCCCGATCGCCGACGTTCGTCTGCCCGAGCCGCCCGTCGTCGACACCGCGCCGGCGCCCGAGACAGCGCCGGAGAAAGCCCCAGAAGCGCCGGAGAAAGCGCCCGAGGTCGAGGCGGCGCCCCCGCAGGTCGAGGAGGCGCAGCCCGAGGCGCCCGCCGCAGCACCTGCCGAAGCGCCTATCGAGCCCCCTGCCGAGGCCCCGGCCGGGCCGCCTGCACCCGAACTCGATCACATTGCCCCGACGGAAGGCCGGCTGGAACGGCTGCGCGGCCGGCTGGCCAAGAGCCAGAACGCGCTCGGCAAGAGCATGCTGGGCCTACTCGGCGGCGGCGACCTCGACGAAGACTCCTGGGAAGCCGTCGAGGACACGCTGCTGATCGCCGACCTGGGCTCGGTCGTCACCGAGTCGGTGGTCGGCGCGCTTCGCGAGCGGCTGGCCAGCGGGCGGGTGCGCACCGAAGACGACGCCCGCGCAGTGCTGCGCGACGTGCTGATCACCGAATTGCAGCCGCAGTTGGACCGCTCCGTGCGGGCGCTGCCGCATGATGACCACCCGTCGGTGCTGCTCGTGGTCGGCGTCAACGGCACCGGCAAGACCACGACGGTCGGCAAGCTGGCCCGCGTGCTGGTGGCCGACGGGCGCCGCGTGGTGCTCGGGGCCGCCGACACGTTCCGCGCCGCGGCCGCCGATCAGCTGCAGGCCTGGGCGTCGCGGGTCGGCGCGGAGGTGGTCCGCGGCGCCGAGGGCGCCGATCCGGCGTCGGTGGCCTTCGACGCCGTCGACAAGGGCATCGCCAACGGCGCCGACGTCGTGCTCATCGACACTGCCGGGCGCCTGCACACCAAGACCGGCCTGATGGACGAACTGGGCAAGGTGAAGCGGGTCGTCAGCCGCCGCGCCGCCGTCGACGAAGTGCTGCTGGTGCTCGACGCGACGATCGGGCAGAACGGTCTGGCACAGGCGCGGGTGTTCGCTGACGTCGTCGACATCACCGGGGTGGTGCTGACCAAACTCGACGGCACAGCTAAGGGCGGAATCGTCTTCCGCGTGCAACAGGAATTGGGTGTGCCGGTCAAACTTGTCGGGCTCGGCGAGGGTCCCGACGATCTCGCGCCGTTCGAACCCGCCGCGTTCGTCGACGCCCTGCTCGGGTAAAACACCAAGAACCTCATAGTCTTTCACGACCGCGTCATTTCCGCTCGTCGGCCGTGGCGAAACACGAGCGTAACGATCCGGGCGCGTCCGTTCACTTATCCGAAACGCAACAGAATCACCGGTGAAACCCGAGACGAACAGTCTCTCTGGGAGGCCGATCCTGTCGGCACACTTCCCAAGGAGGTTTACACAAAGTGGTTCAAGCCTTACATGACGTGGCTCTAGCCTTGCCCGACGATGCGTTCGCACCGTTCGGGCCGGACGGCTTGAGTGCGGGCGACACCGCCTGGATTCTCACGGCCGCGGCGCTGGTGTTGTTCATGACGCCGGGCCTGGCGTTCTTCTACGGCGGATTATCGCGGCAGAAGTCGGTTCTCAACATGATGATGATGTCGTTCGGCTCGATCGGCGTCGTGAGCGTCATCTACGTGCTGTGGGGCTACTCGATGTCGTTCTCCTCCGCGCACACCGACGCCACTCCCGGGCTGTTCTTCGACAACCCCTTCTCGCTGTTCGGTGTCCACCAGTTGCTCGAAACCAAAGAGGTGGGCGACGACACGCTCTATGTGCTCGGCGGATTCGGCACGGTGCCTGCGATCGTCTGGGTGGGCTTTCAGCTGACGTTCGCCGTGATCACCGTGGCCCTGATCAGCGGTGCGGTCGCCGAGCGGATGAAGTTCGGCACGTGGCTGCTGTTCGGCGGCATCTGGGTGACTCTGGTCTACTTCCCGCTCTCCCACATGGTCTGGGGCAACGGCCTGCTTTCCGGTGCCGAGAACAGCATCGCCTCCTGGCTTTTCGGTTACGACGCCGACGCCGAAGCCGCGAACGTGCCCCCGATCGACTTCGCGGGCGGCACCGTCGTGCACATCAACGCCGGTATGGCGGCACTGATTCTGGCGCTGTTGATCGGCAAGCGCACCGGGTTCGGCAAGGTGGCGTACCGGCCGCACAACATCCCGTTCGTGATGCTTGGCGCGGCGATCCTGTGGTTCGGGTGGTTCGGCTTCAACGTGGGCTCCGAGGGCGCGGCGGACATGCTCGCCGGTCAGGTGTGGGTCAACACCACCGCAGCCACCGCGGCCGCCATGCTGGCCTGGTTGCTGGTGGAACGCATCCGTGACGGCCACGCCACCAGCGTCGGCGCCGCTTCGGGCATCGTCGCCGGCCTGGTCGCGATCACGCCCGCGTGCGGAAGCCTGACCCCGATCTGGTCCCTGGTGCTCGGCGCCGTCGCCGGTGTGTTGTCCGCGCTGGCGATCGGGCTGAAGTACAAATTCGGGTATGACGATTCCCTCGACGTCGTCGGTGTGCACCTTGTCGCGGGTCTGTGGGGCACAATCGGCATCGGCTTCTTCGCGACCGATACCGGCCTCTTCACCGGCGGCGGTATTGCGCAGTTGGTCGTGCAGGTGGTGATCGCTGTGGTCGCAGTGGTGTTCACTGGAATCATGACTGCGATCATCGCCTTCATCGTGAAGCCCCTTGGCTGGCGCGTGAGTGAAGAAGACGAGGACACCGGCATCGATGAAACCGAACATGCCGAAACGGCTTACGAACTCGTCTAATCGGCAAGAATTTCATCGGAAGGGGTCCACTAAATGAAGCTGATTACTGCGATCGTCAAACCATTCACCCTCGAAGACGTCAAGACGGGGCTGGAGCAGACGGGAATCCTCGGGATGACCGTCAGTGAGGTCCAGGGCTACGGTCGCCAGAAGGGGCACACCGAGGTTTACCGCGGTGCCGAGTACTCGGTCGACTTCGTGCCGAAGGTGCGCGTCGAGGTCATCGTCGAGGACACCGCCGTGGACAAGGTGGTCGACGTGATCGTGCAGGCGGCGCGGACCGGCAAGATCGGTGACGGCAAGGTGTGGGTGAGCCCTGTCGAGACCGTCGTGCGGGTGCGCACCGGCGAACGGGGCGCCGACGCACTGTGACCCGCACGTCGTGAAGTCGCCTTCCGGCCAATTCACCGTTAGCGTTGAAAGGTAAAGGGCCGGGGGAGGACTCGACATGACCAAGCAGAATCGTGATGGCGCCAGGGCCTCTTCATCGGGGGCCCTGGCGGCGTCGTCTCGGGCCGCGATCGATCTGCGCACGGCCTGCGAGAAGCTGCTGTCGGGATCACACCATCTGGATGCCGCCGCGCTGCGCGACGCGCTGCTCGACCTGCACGACTTCTGGCTCGCGACGAAGGCCACCGAGATCGGCATCACCCCGACCAGCGGGTTCGCGATCGTCGCCACCGGCGGCATGGGGCGACGGGAGATGGTGCCCTACTCCGACCTCGACCTGATGCTGGTGCACGACAACCTGCCCAGTGACGTCGTCAGCGAGGTCGCCGAGAACCTGTGGTATCCGTTGTGGGACGCCAACATTCGGCTCGACCACAGCGTGCGTACCGTGCCTGAGGCGCTGCGGGTCGCCGCCGACGACATCTCGGCGGGTCTGGCGATGCTCGAGGTGCGCCACATCGCAGGCGACGCCGACCTGTCGAACCTGTTGATCGGCGGCGCGCGTCGGCAGTGGCGTACCGGAATCGCCTCTCGTTTCGACGAACTCGTCGAACACACCAAGCAGCGGTGGCAGCGCAGCGGCGAGATCGCCCACCGCGCAGAACCCGACCTCAAGACCGGCCGCGGCGGCCTGCGCGACGTGCAGCTGCTCAACGCGTTGGCGATCGCCCAACTCGCCGACGTCTATCCCAGCCGATCGCTGGCCTCACCGACCGAGACGCTCGGCGAGGCGCATCTGGCGCTGCTCAATGTGCGCACCGAGTTGCACCGGATCTCCGGGCGCGGCCGCGACTTGGTGCTGGCCCAGCACGCCGACGAAATCGGTGCGGCGCTGCGCATCGGCGACCGGTTCGACCTGGCTCGCACGCTCTCCGACGCCGCCCGCACCATCAGCTTCTACGTCGACGCCGGGCTGCGAACTGCGGCTAATGCGCTGCCGCGCAGGGGATTCGCTGCTTTCAGGCGACCGGTGCGCCGACCGCTCGACGAGGGTGTCATCGAGTTCGGCGGAGAGGTCATCCTGGCCCGCGACGCGCGTCCGGAGCGCGATCCCGGATTGATCCTGCGGGTGGCCGCCGCGTCGGCCACCACCGGCCTGCCGATGGCGGCTTCGACCCTGGCCCGCCTCGGCGAGTCCGCCCCCGAACTGCGGACGCCGTGGCCCGCGCAGGCGCTCAAAGACTTGCTGGTGATGCTCGCCGCCGGGCCCAGCGCGGTGGTCACCATCGAAGCGCTGGACCGCACCGGTCTGTGGGGCAGGTTGTTCCCGGAATGGGGCGCGGTGCGCGATCTGCCGCCGCGCGACGTCGTACACATCTGGACCGTCGACCGGCACTTGGCCGAAACCGTCTCGCGGGCAAGCTCATTGACCACTCGGGTGTCGCGGCCAGATCTGCTGCTGCTCGGGGCGCTGTGCCACGACATCGGCAAGGGCAGGGGCGGCGACCACAGTGAGATCGGCGCCGATCTGGCCGCCCAGATCGGTACTCGGCTGGGGTTGTGGCCCTCCGACATCGACATGCTCGCCAAAGTCGTCCGCCACCACCTGCTGCTGCCGCACACCGCCACGCGGCGCGACCTGCAGGACCCGAAGACGATCGAGATGGTGGTCGAGACGCTGGACGGCGACACCGTGCTGCTGGAGTTGTTGCACGCGCTTGCCGAAGCCGACTCGCTGGCGACCGGGCCGGGTGTGTGGGGCGACTGGAAGGCGTCGCTGATCGGCGATCTCGTGCGACGGTGCCGGCTGGTGATGGCCGGCGAGGAGCTGCCGCACCCCGATCCCGTTGACCCGCGCTATCTTTCACTCGCGTCGGAAGACGTCGGGGTGCATGTCGAGCTGACGCCGGGGGACAGCCCGCACATCTACAACGTCACCATGATCGCGCCCGATCGCCGCGGGCTGTTGTCCAAGGCGGCCGGTGTGCTGGCGCTGAACTCGCTGCGCGTGCACTCCGCCTCCGTCAATGGGCATGCCGGGGCCGCGATCAACACCTTCGTCGTGTCACCGCATTTCGGGTCACCGCCGGCCGCCGAGCTGTTGCGCCAACAGCTGATCCTGGCCCTCGACGGTGACCTCGACGTGATGTCGTCGCTCGACAAACGCGACAGGGACGCCGCTCAGCACGGCACGGCACGCGCGGGGGAGGTGCTGGCGGCAGTGCCGATCAACCCCGCGCCCGCGCCGCCGCGCATCCTGTGGTCCGACGGCGCCAAGCCGGGTGAGCTGGTGGTGCAGATCCGCTCCACCGACCGGTCCGGCCTGCTGGCGCGGCTGACCGCGGTGTTCGAACGCGACGGGGTGGACATCGCCTGGGCCAAGGTCACCACGCTCGGCTCGTCGGTCGTCGACCTCTTCGGCGTCACGGTTCCCACGAGCGACACGGCCGCCGGCGCGCTGCGCAACGAGCTCGAACGCGACCTGTACGCGGTGCTGCCCACCCCGCCGCCCGCCAAACCCGCCTCCGAAGCCAGCTAGATCCGTTTGGCGGCCCTCCTCAACGCGGCTCACGCCGCTTGATCGTCGGGCCGCTAGGCTGGGCTGCGTGTTTGAATCCCTCTCCGACCGCCTCACCGGTGTCCTGTCGGGGCTGCGCGGCAAGGGGCGGCTGACCGACGCCGACATCGACGCGACCACCCGCGAGATCCGGCTGGCGCTGCTGGAGGCCGACGTCTCGCTGCCCGTGGTGCGCGCATTCGTCGCGCGTATCAAGGAGCGCGCCCGCGGCGCGGAGGTGTCGGCGGCGCTGAACCCGGCCCAGCAGGTCGTCAAGATCGTCAACGAGGAACTCATCGGCATCCTCGGCGGTGAGACCCGCCAGCTGGCGTTCGCCAAGACCCCGCCGACGGTGATCATGCTCGCGGGTCTGCAGGGCTCCGGTAAGACCACTTTGGCCGGTAAACTCGCCAAATGGCTTAAGGCACAAGGGCATACGCCGTTGCTGGTGGCGTGCGACCTGCAGCGCCCCGGCGCGGTGAACCAGCTGCAGATCGTCGGCGCCCAGGCAGGCGTCGAGGTCTTCGCGCCGCATCCCGGCACGTCGGCCGAAGGAGCCGCCGACGTCGGCCCCGGCGACCCGGTCAAGGTGGCCGCCGACGGCCTGGCCGAGGCCAAAGCCAAGCTGTTCGACGTCGTCATCGTCGACACCGCCGGCCGCCTCGGCATCGACCAGGAACTGATGGCGCAGGCCGCGGCGATCCGCGACGCCGTCGATCCCGACGAAGTGCTGTTCGTCGTGGACGCGATGATCGGCCAGGACGCCGTCACCACGGCGGAAGCGTTCCGCGAAGGGGTCGGGTTCACCGGTGTCGTGCTGACCAAGCTGGACGGCGACGCCCGCGGCGGCGCGGCGCTGTCGGTACGCGAGGTCACCGGCGTGCCGATCCTGTTCGCGTCGGCAGGCGAGAAGCTCGACGACTTCGACGTCTTCCACCCCGACCGGATGGCCAGCCGCATCCTCGGTATGGGCGACGTGCTCACCCTCATCGAGCAGGCCGAGCAGGTCTTCGACGCCCAGCGCGCCGAGGAGGCCGCCGCCAAGATCGGCACGGGTGAGCTGACGCTCGAGGACTTTCTCGAACAAATGCTGGCCATCCGCAAGATGGGCCCGATCGGCAACCTGCTCGGGATGCTGCCCGGCGCCGGTCAGATGAAGGACGCGCTGGCCGCCGTCGACGACAAGCAGCTCGACCGCGTGCAGGCCATCATCCGCGGCATGACGCCGGAGGAACGCGCCGATCCCAAGATCATCAACGCGTCGCGTCGGCTGCGCATCGCCAACGGCTCCGGTGTGACGGTGTCGGAGGTCAACCAGCTCGTCGACCGGTTCTTCGAGGCCCGCAAGATGATGTCGCAGATGGCCGGTCAGATGGGAATGCCGTTCGGCCGGAAGGGATCTGCACGCAAGGGTGGCAAGAACAAGAAAAAGGGGCAGAAGGGCAAGAAGGGTCGTGGTCCCACGCAGCCGAAGGCGAAGAGCCCGTTCGGCGCGGGCATGGCCGATATGCCGCCCGGTTTCCCCAATCTGACGAACATGCCCAAGGGTCTCGACGAGCTGCCGCCCGGCCTCGCCGACATCGACCTGTCGAAGCTGAAGTTCCCGAAGAACTGATGCGGCTGCACATCCGGGGCAGGAGCCTGCCCGACGAGCAGCCGGTGCAGTGGTGGATCGTCGACGGAGTGCTCAGCGCCGAGCCGGTGGCGGGTGCCGAAACCGTCTTCGGCGCCGACGGCGACGACGGCTGGATCGTGCCGGGACTGGTCGACGCGCACTGCCACGTCGGGCTCGGCGACGACGGCCCTCTCGACAACCTCGACGACTGCGTCGAGCAGGCCGAGATCGAGCGCGGTGTCGGGGCGCTGCTGCTGCGCGACTGCGGCTCGCCGATCGACACCCGCGCCCTCGACGACCGCGACGATCTGCCGCGCATCATCCGGCACGGCCGCCATCTGGCCCGGCCCAAGCGCTACAACCGCGGTTTCGCGATCGAGCTGGAGGACGAGTCGCAGTTGCCGGACGCGGTCGCCGAACAGGCGCGTCTCGGCGACGGCTGGGTCAAGCTCGTCGGCGACTGGATCGACAGGCAGATCGGCGACCTGGCCCCGCTGTGGTCCGACGACGTGCTGAAAGCGGCCATCTCCGCCGCGCACGCCGAAGGGGCCCGCGTCACCGCGCACGTCTTCAGCGAGGACGCGCTGCCCGGCCTGATCGAGGCGGGCATCGACTGCATCGAGCACGGAACCGGCCTGACCGACGACACCGTCGAGATGATGGTCGAACACGGCACGGCGCTGGTTCCGACGCTGATCAACATCGAGAACTTCCCTGGCATCGCGGACGCGGCGACGAAGTACCCGATCTACGAGCGCCACATGCGCGACCTTTACGAGCGCAGCCTGCCGCGCATCGCCGCCGCCCGCGAAGCCGGCGTGCCGATCTTCGCAGGCACCGATGCAGGCAGCATGGTGGCCCACGGCCGCATCGGCGACGAGATCGATGCCCTCAAGCGCATCGGGATGACCCCGACGCAGGCGCTGGGCGCGGCCAGTTGGACCGCTCGGCAATGGCTGCGACGGCCCGGCCTCGAACACGGCGCGCCCGCGGATCTTGTCTGCTACCACGACGATCCGCGCACCGGCGCAAGCGTCATCGAGCATCCCGCGCTGGTGATCCTGGGTGGCCGCGTCTACTGATATCCGGCACCGGCGCCTCGCGGCTGCGCTGGCCGTCGTGCTGGCGCTCGTGGCCGCCGCCCCGCCGGCGGCCGCCGACCCGAACGCGCTGTGGAGCATCGTGGCCGGCCAATGCGTGCCCGATCAGCGGCAGCACGCCGACCCCGCCCCGTGCGCGCTGGTGACAGGCACCTACGCGGTCCTGAAGGACATCGTGGGCGCCACCCAGTACCTGCTCATCCCGACCGCCCGCATCACCGGCATCGAGGACCCGCAGATCCTGACCCCCGACGCGCCCAACTACTTCGCCGATGCGTGGCGCGCCAGGACCTTCGTCGAAGAACGCGCGGGCCGCGAGCTGCCCCGCGACTGGCTCAGCCTGGCCGTCAACTCGGCCGCCACGCGCACGCAGAACCAGCTGCACATCCACATCGACTGCGTGCGCGCCGACGTTCACGACGCGTTGGCCGCCCACGCCGACGACATCGGCCCGACGTGGACGCCGTTTCCGGTTCTGCTGGCCGGTCAGCCGTATCGGGCCATGGCCGTGCCGGGCGCCGAACTCACAGTGAACCCGTTCCGGTTGCTCGCCGACGGCCTGACTCCCGGGCAGGACATGGGGCAGCAGACCCTGGTGGTGGTCGGCGGCACCGCCGCCGACGGCGCCGAGCGGTTCATCCTGCTCGACGGACACTTCGACGGCGCCCGCCCGGGCAGCGGCTCCGGGGAGGACCTGCAGGACCATGCGGCCTGCCCGCCGCGGCCCGAGTCCGCCGGGAAGTGATCAGGGCTGCGCGAAGCCCCAGTCGAACAGCGCCATCGCCTGCCCGTACAGGTCGCCCTGGCCGTACATCTCGACGACGATGAGCCGCCGGTTGCCGCGCTGGGCGGCGGCGACGTAGGTGTGCCGGGCCAGGTTCGTGAACCCGGTCTTGCCGGCGAAGGTGCCGGGATAGCGGGTCAGCAGTTCGTTCTGGTTGGTGATCGTCTTGCCGGGGAACTGCGCTGAGCGCTGCGCCATGATCTGCGCGATCAGCGGATACCGCAGCGCGGTGCGGTAGATCATCGCCAGGTCGTACGGCGTGGTGATGGACTCCCAGCCCGGCCCGTCGAGACCGGACGGCGACGACGCCCTGGTGCCGCGTGCCCCGACGGCGGCGGCCTTGCGGTTCATCGCCGCGACCGCGACGCGCTGGCCGCCGAGCATGTCGGCCAGCATGTTGGCGGCGTCGTTGCCCGAGACCATCAGCAGCGCCTCGAGCAGCTGGCGGGTGGTGTAGGCCTGGCCGGGCTTCAGCCCGACGCACGAGCACTCCACCTCGGTGTGCGACTGGTTGGCGCGTGCGAAGTTGTCGGGCCGCAGGTGATCTAGCACCACCATCGCGAGCAACGGCTTGATGGTGCTGGCGGGCGCGTGCTGGGCGGAGGGGTCCTTCGAAGCCAGGATGCGGCCGGAGTCGAGATCGGCCAACAGCCACGCTTGGGCGGGACCGTCGGGCGGCGGGACCGCCCCGGACGGCTGGGCCGCAGGCTCAGCGGACGCGCTCGGTGCGGCTACCGAGGCGGCCGCCAACGCGAGCGCGGTCAACAAGGCCGCCAAGGGTTTTCGCACGGACGCCGAGCGTATCGGCTGCAAACACCGAATTCTGCGACGCCGAGGTCTCGAATCCGTTGCGGATCAACAACTTTTGGTCAAGCGCTGCTTACAGCGAGGCAACGCTCATCTGCCGGTCCTGTGCGAAGCCCCAGTCGAACAGCCCCATGGCCTGGTCCCAATACGTCGGGCCGCCCTCCTTGATGAGGCCGTACATCATGGCGATCACCAGTCGGCGGCCATTGCGGTCGGCGGCCGCGACGAAGGTCTTGCGAGCCGCGTCGGTGAACCCGGTCTTACCGCCGAGGGTGCCCGGATAGCGGTGCAGCAGTTCGTCGTCGTTGACGATCGTCTTCTCGCCTGTTTCGGTTGGGAACGTCGCCGTCGGCTGCGAGATCGTCTGGGCGAAAACGGGATTGGCCATCGCGGCGCGGAAGATGACGGCCAGATCGTGCGGGGTGGTCGCCCCCGAGCCGGCGGGCCCGTCGAGCCCCGACGGCGTTGTCGCGTGCGTGCCTAGCGCGCCAAGCGCGGCGGCCTTGGCGTTCATCTTCGCCACCGCGACGTCATAGCCGCCGACCATGTCGGCGAGCGCGTTGGCGGCGTCGTTGCCCGACATCAGCAGCACCGCGTCGAGGAGCTGGCGCGCGGTGTAGGTGCGGCCCGGCTTGATGCCGACGCAACTGCACTCCACCTGGGTGTCGGCCTCGGTGCCGACGACGGTGGTGTTGAGGTCGGTCACCTCGTCGAGCACCGCCAGCGCCAGCAGCGTCTTGATCGTGCTGGCCGGCGGGTGCGCGACGTCCATCTCCCGCTCGGCGAGCACCTGGCCGGTGTCCATGTCGGCGACGATCCACGCCGGGGCGGGCCCGTCGGGCGGCGCCACGTTGGCGACAGGCTCGACGTTGGGGTCCGCCGACGCCTGCGGCGAGATGGGCAGCACGACCAGGCTCAGGCACGCGGCGAGCGCGGTGAGAAACGTGGAAAACCTCCCCATGGAACGAGCAGCCTAGCCCCGTGCGCCGCGGGCAGGGACCGGATGCGAACCAAGCCATGCAAGATGGACGGCATGCTGCGCGCCGAAGAGATGTCCGACCGCCTGGAACTACAGGACCTGCTGATCAGGTACTCCGAGGCCATCGACCGCCGCGAGTTCGACGAGCTGGACGCGATCTTCACCCCCGACGCCTACATCGACTACCGCGACACCGGTGGCATCGACGGTCGATATCCCGAGGTCAAGAAGTGGCTCGCCGAGGTGCTGCCCAGCTTTTTCGAGCGCAACGCCCACATGCTGGGCCTTCCCGCGATCAAGCTGGCAGGCGACACCGCCACCGCGCGCACCTTCTGCTTCAACCCGATGATCCTGCGGGGTGACACGCCCAAGGTCATGCAGGTGGGCGTCTGGTACGACGACGAGTTCGTCCGCACGGCCGACGGGTGGCGCCTGTCGCGCCGCGTCGAGGTGAAGTGCTACGACAAGGTCCTGTGACGCACGATCTGTGCGGCCGCACGAGCGCGATTTCCCCCGGTAGCGGCCGGTCTGGCACAATGGGCGGCTGTCTGCCGCAGGACTCCGGCCCTGCGCGGTCACACACGTAAGGCAAAACCGGGTCCGGGCATCCCGCCCGCGATCGCTGAATTGCAGCGTGGCAATCACAGGAGAGTTCTTTTCACCATGGCTGTCAAGATCAAGCTGACTCGGCTTGGCAAGATCCGCAACCCGCAGTACCGCATCGCCGTCGCCGACGCGCGCACCCGCCGCGACGGGCGCGCCATCGAGATCATCGGCCGCTACCACCCGAAGGAAGAGCCCAGCCTCATCGAGATCAACTCGGAGCGGGCTCAGTACTGGCTGAGCGTGGGCGCGCAGCCGACCGAACCGGTGCTGGCGCTGCTGAAGATCACCGGTGACTGGCAGAAGTTCAAGGGCCTGCCCGGCGCCGAGGGGTCGCTGAAGGTCAAGGAGCCCAAGCCCAGCAAGCTCGACTTGTTCAACGCCGCACTCGCCGAGGCCGAAGGCGGCCCGAGCACCGAGGCCACCACCGCCAAGAAGAAGAAGGCGCCCGCCAAGAAGGCTGCCGAGAAAGGCTCGGAGAAGGCCTCCGACAAGGATTCCGCCAAGGCCGGCGACGACAAGGCTGAGACGGCTCCCGAGGCCAAAGCCGAGCCTGCCGCCGTCAAGGACCAGTCCGAGGCCGCCGCCGAGGGCCAGGACGCCACCGCCGCCGGCAACTCCGAGAGCTAGGCGAGCGCGATGAGTTCTGTCGTCGTCGACGCCGTCGAGCACCTGGTCCGCGGCATCGTGGACAACCCCGACGATGTCCGGGTCGACATGGTGACCTCGCGCCGCGGCCGCACCGTCGAAGTGCACGTGCATCCCGACGATCTCGGCAAGGTGATCGGCCGTGGCGGCCGAACCGCGACGGCGCTGCGCACGTTGGTGGCCGGCATCGGCGGCCGCGGGATTCGCGTCGACGTGGTGGACACCGACCAGTAGTAGTCATGGACCTCGTGGTCGGGCGGGTCGTCAAGGCGCACGGCGTGACCGGCGAGGTCGTCGTCGAGGTCCGCACCGACGACCCGGAAGCGCGGTTCGCGCCAGGCACCCGACTGCGGGCACAACCGCCCGGCGACGCGCCCGAACGCGAATACCGCATCGACTCGGTGCGTGAGCACAGCGGACGGCTGCTCGTGCGGATCGACGGCGTCGCCGACCGTGACGCGGCAGATGCGTTGCGCGGAACGCTGTTTGTCATCGACTCCGACGATCTGCCGCCCATCGACGACCCTGACGAGTTCTACGACCATCAACTCGAGGGGCTGCGGGTCGTCACGACGGAAGGCCGGCTGGTCGGCTATGTCAACGAAGTCCTGCACACCCCGGCGGGCGAACTGCTCTCGGTCACTTCGGAAACCGGCGCTGAAGTCCTGGTGCCGTTCGTCAGCGCCATCGTGACATCGGTATCGCTTTCGGATCGCACGATCGAGATCGATCCGCCCGAAGGCCTGCTGGACATCCAATGAGGCCGGGTCGCTGTGCGCATTGATGTGGTGACGATCTTCCCGCAGTATCTCGATCCGCTGCGACAGTCGTTGCCGGGCAAAGCGATCGAAGCCGGCATTGTCGAACTCAACGTGCACGATCTGCGCCGCTGGACCCATGACGTGCACCGCTCCGTCGACGACGCACCCTACGGCGGCGGCCCCGGAATGGTGATGAAGGCGCCGGTGTGGGGCGAGGCGCTCGACGAAATCTGTTCTGAAGAAACGCTTCTCGTCGTTCCCACTCCAGCAGGGCGTTTGTTCACCCAAGAGACGGCGCAGCGGTATGCCTGCGAATCGCACCTTGTGTTCGCCTGCGGCCGCTACGAGGGCATCGATCAACGGGTGATGGACGACGCCGCACGCCGCATGCGCGTGGAAGAAGTCTCCATCGGCGACTACGTGCTGCCCGGCGGCGAATCGGCGGCGCTGGTGATGATCGAGGCCGTGGTGCGTCTGCTACCCGATGTGCTCGGCAATCCCGCGTCGCTGCAAGATGATTCGCACTCGGGACAGAACGCGGGCCTGCTCGAAGGGCCTAGCTACACCCGCCCGCCGAGCTGGCGCGGCCTCGACGTGCCCGCGGTACTGCTGTCGGGGGACCACGCAAAAATTGCGGCGTGGCGACGCGAACAGGCGCTGGCGCGCACCCGTGAACGCCGACCCGACCTGCTCGACAAAGACCTCGACAAGGGCCTCGACAATGACGTCGACGACGACCTCGACGACGACTAGTGCTAGATCTTGCCGCCCGGGAACATCGTCTTGACCACCCGGGTCATCGTCTCTCGGGCAGCGGCCGCGCTCGTGGGTTCCAGTGAGCTGAGCGCCATCACGTAGCGCCGGTCGGCGCCGATCACGCCGGTGGACACGTGCAACTGGTTGGCGCCGTTCCAGCAGCAGAACCAGCCCTGCTTGACCGCCACGGGTTCGGCGTAGAGCCCCTCGGGGATGCCGAAGCGCTGCGGATAGCCATCCGTCCCGGTCGGCGTGGACTGCGCCAGGTTGCTGATGATCACGTTGGCCTGCTCGGGCGGCAGGCCGCCGCTGCCGTTGAGCAGCATGTCGTAGTAGCGAACGAGATCGCTTGAGGTGCTTGTGGTGACGTCCCAGTGCCCGTTGTAGGGCGCCGTCGTTCCTGTCAACCCGTAGCGTGCCACTACGCGGGAGATGATGGCGTTGCCGCCGCTGCGGTCCCAGAAGTTCTGGGCCGCGCTGTCGTCGGAGGACCGCAGCATGATGTCGAGCGACTTGCGGTCGTCGGCCGACAGCGTCGTCTCGCCCTTGGACTCCTGGAGCAACAGGTCGTCGGCGATGAACAGCTTCACCACCGACGCGATCGGGAACGGCTTGGTGACGCCGTTTGACACGGTCTTGCCGGTGTTGCGGTCCAGCACGACGACCTCGATGTTGGCGCCCGACTCCGCCGCGTCGGCGGTGGCCTGCTGCACACGGGCCTCCAGCCCGTCGAACGCGGCAGTGGACTGATCAGGTGGTGGCGCCTCGGGTGGGGGAGCCGCGGGCGGCGGGGCCACCACCGACACCTGCGGCGGCTCCTTGTGTGCAGGCGGCGTGCCGTAAACCCGTGCCTCACAACCAGATACGACCAAGGCCGCGACGACGCTGGCCGTGGTCACCGCCATCAGGCGCGAGGGCCGACGACGCATAACTCTCCTCCAAGCACCGGTTATCAGCCGGCGATGCGAGAGCCCGTCCGCCGGCGCTTTTTTTCAGCCTAATACGCGCCCGTCTAGATGCGCCCGTCCGGAAACATCGTCTTGACGGCGTCGGTGATCGTCGCGCGCGCCGTCGCGGCGCTCGCCGGCTGGGTCGCCCCGATCGCCATGACATAGCGGCGGTCAGACCCGATGATGCCGGTGGACAGATGCATCCAGTCCGAACCGATGCAGCACATCCAGCCCTGCTTGACCGCGACCGGTTCGGCGTAGAGCCCCTCGGGGATGCCGAAGCGCTGCGGGTAGACACCGCCCGGCATCATCCCGTCGATGCCGTTGGGGGTGGACTTGGCGAGGTTGTCGACGATCATCTCGGCCTTCTCCCGCGGCAGGCCGCCCGCGCCGGAGAGCATCATCTCGTAGTAGCGCACCAGGTCGGCGGCGGTGCTGATGGTGTTGAACCAGCGGCCGTTGCCCGGCGGTCGGGTGCCGCGCAGACCGTAGCGGGCCGCGACCCTGGTGACGATCGCGCTGCCGCCTCCGCGGTTCCAGAACACCTCGGCGGGGCTGTCGTCGGAGGCGCGCAGCATCGCCTCGAACATCTTGCGGTCCTCAGGTGACAGCGGGCCGCCGCGCAGCAGCAGATCGTCGGCGATGAAGAGCTTGACCACTGACGCGATAGCGATGCCCCTGTCGTTGCCGTTGGAGACCCGCTGCCCGGTCGATCGGTCCAGCACGACCACGGTGAGGTCGGCGCCCTTGCTGGCGGCTTCTGCCGTGGCCTGCTGGGTGCGGCGCTCCAGGCCGTTGAACGACGAGGTGGGCTCGTCGGGTGAGGCCTCGGGCAGCGGTGCCAACGGGCCCTGCGGTGCGACGACCGTGCGCATCGGCACCTCGCGGCCCGCTGGCGGCGTCGAGACGCTGCGGCTGTCCGCGCAGCCACCCGCCGCGGCCACAACGAGCCCAGCTGCGATGGTCGCGACCAGCCGTAACGGCCGCCCACGCATAGGTCTCCTCCAAGAAATCCGAAGCCGGGTGGGGCCGTGCCCGCCGAAGCCAGCCGGTAGCGTCGAGCGTAGCCGCTGCGCAGAAGTCGTGCGATTTCTCTGCACGCGGCCTCATCTGGCACAATTGACCAGTTGTCTGTGCGCGGCGCGGGGGCGGTCGGCCCGTCCGGCGCGGGATGCAACAGATACGCCCGAACCATCGGCGCGCCCACGTGTGCCTGCGAAACCCACCGCGGGGGCACCGACGGCCGCGAGGACGCGACCAAGCTCGCGAACCGCTACGGATCAGCTACGGATAAGGAAAGAGTCACCGATGAACACGCTGGACTTCGTCGATCAGTCGTCATTGCGCGACGACATTCCGGACTTCAGCGCCGGCGACACCGTCAATGTGCACGTCAAGGTCATCGAGGGCGCCAAGGAACGCATCCAGGTCTTCAAGGGTGTCGTGATTCGCCGCCAGGGCGGTGGCATCCGCGAGACCTTCACGGTCCGGAAGGAAAGCTACGGCGTCGGCGTCGAGCGGACGTTCCCGGTGCACTCGCCGAACATCGACCACATCGACGTCGTCACCCGCGGCGATGTGCGTCGCGCCAAGCTCTACTATCTGCGCGAGCTGCGCGGCAAGAAGGCGAAGATCAAGGAAAAGCGCTGATTTCGCCCGCGTCCCGACGCCATCGGGTCGACGGCGGCGGCGCGGTCTGGGGCGTGTCACCGTTGGTCGCCGATACGCTGATGCCGTGAGCGGACCCACGGACCCCCCAGACTCCTCGGTCGAGCCGAAGCTCGAAGAACCCGGCGAAGACGCCAGCGACAAGCCCTCTCAAGCCGGCGACGGGCAAACCGACGAGGCCGCTGACAAACCCAAGCGTAAGCACGCAGCGCTGCGCGAAGCCGTCATCCTGGTCGTCATCGCGGTCGGGCTGTACTACTTGATGCTGACGTTCATCGCCCGGCCGTATCTCATCCCGTCGGAATCGATGGAGCCCACGCTGCACGGCTGCGCAGGCTGCGTGGGGGACCGCATCATGGTCGACAAGTTGACCTACCGGTTCAGCGAGCCGAGCCCGGGCGACGTGATCGTGTTCAAGGGGCCGCCGAACTGGAACGCCGGCTATAAGTCCATTCGCTCCGACAACACCGCGATCCGGTATCTGCAGAATGCGCTCTCGTTCATCGGTTTCGTCCCGCCCGACGAGAACGACCTCGTCAAACGCGTGATCGCGGTCGGCGGCCAGACTGTCGAATGTCGGCAGAGCACCGGCCTGACCGTCGACGGGAAGCCGCTGGACGAGCCGTATCTGGACCTGCAGACGATGAACGTCCCGGATCCGAGCAGGTACCGGTGTTTCGGCTTCGAGTTCGGGCCGGTCAAGGTCCCAGAGGGCCGGGTGTGGGTGATGGGCGACAACCGCACACACTCGGCGGATTCACGCGTGCACTGCGAGGACAACCCGGTCGATTTCCAGAACGGAATCAAGTGCACCGGAGACCCGAATGCGGGCACTGTCCCGCTGGACAATGTCATCGGAAAGGCGCGGTTCATCGCCTGGCCGCCATCGCGCTGGGGTGGGGTCAGCTCGGTGGATCCGCAAACTCAATAGGAGGACGTGAGTTTGCCGACGACCTGGCCACCACGAACGGTGATCCGGAAGTCATCAGGCCTGCGCACTCTTGAGTCGGCGCTGTACCGCAACGGACTCGGGCCCGTCGCCGGCGTGGACGAGGTGGGTCGCGGCGCCTGTGCCGGCCCGCTCGTGGTCGCGGCGTGTGTGCTGCCGCCGAACCGGTTGACCAGCCTGTCGGCGCTGGACGACTCCAAAAAGCTCAACGAGAAGGAGCGGGAGCGGCTGTTCCCGCTGATCAGGCGGTACGCGTTGGCCTACCACGTGGTGTTCATCCCGTCGACGGAGGTGGATCGGCGCGGCGTGCACGTCGCCAACATCGAGGGGATGCGACGGGCGGTCGCCGGCCTGTCGGTGCGGCCCGGCTACGTGCTCAGCGACGGTTTCCGGGTGCCGGGGCTGCCGATGCCGTCTCTGCCGGTGGTCGGCGGCGACGCCGCCGCGGCCTGCATCGCCGCCGCGAGCGTGCTGGCCAAGGTCAGCCGGGACCGCCTGATGGTGAAAATGGAGGCCGAACACCCTGGTTATGGGTTCGCCGAACACAAGGGCTACAGCACCCCCGCGCACGGTGAGGCGTTGGCCCGGCTCGGCCCCTGCGCCCAGCATCGGTACTCGTTCATCAACGTCCGCAGGGTGGCGACGCCGACGGGGACCAAGGTGATCACCGAATTGGCGGGCGACTGCGAACCGCCGCAGCGCGGGGAAGTCGAGTAAGGGAAGATGGAACGTAACCAACACGAAGGACTGCTGAAGCGATGAGTGCCGAAGATCTCGAGAAATACGAAACCGAGATGGAGCTCTCGCTGTACCGCGAATACAAGGACATCGTCGGGCAGTTCAGCTACGTGGTGGAAACGGAGCGACGGTTCTATCTGGCAAACAGCGTCGAGCTGGTGCCGCGCAACGCCGACGGCGAGGTGTACTTCGAGTTGCGCCTGGCCGACGCCTGGGTGTGGGACATGTACCGGCCGGCCCGCTTCGTCAAGCAAGTACGGGTCATCACCTTCAAAGACGTCAACATCGAAGAGGTCGAGAAGCCCGAGTTGCGGCTGCCGGAGTAGCGGTCCGCACGCCGGCGCCGGTCAGCGCTCGCTGAAACGGTAGGTCTTCTCGGCGCGACCGCGCTGTGAGCGAGCTAACCCGAACCGTATGCCCGCCGTGGTCGTCGTTAAAAATGTGCAGGTAATCAACGAGACGACCCAGTCCACAGTCGACGTCCGGCGTGAGCGCCTGATGATGCGCGCTTTTCAGAGCCCGCTGGTCGGTCCGCTCTTGCGAAGGCTCGCCAACCCCCAACACATCGTCGAGGAGGGCATGGCGTTCTGGTCGTCGCGCCTGATGTTGACCGCCGTCGAACGGGGTGTGTTCACCCTGCTTGCGCAGGGTCCGCTGACCGCGGAAGAGATCCTCGACGAGCTCGGCTGGCACCCCCGGGCCGGCATCACGGCGCTGGACGCGTTGGCCGCGGCCGGACTGCTGCGACGCGACAAGTCCGGGCGCTATTCGAACAGCGGTCGCGCTTCGCTGTTTCTGTGCCGGGACAAGCCGAGCTACATCGGTGGGCTGATGGAACTGTCCAGCACCCGGCTCTACGACCTGTGGTCGGGCCTGGATGACCTGTTGCGCACGGGAACACCTGCGGCCGAGGAGGAACAGGGCGAGAACGAGTTCTTCGATGCGCTCTACCGCGATCCGGCCGCGCTGAGGACCTTCCTGTCGGGGATGACGGGCATTTCGACGGGGGAGGTGACGCTGCTGGCTGCGCGTTTTCCGTGGAAGAGGTTCGGCAGCTTCACGGATTTGGGCTGTGCGCAGGGCGCGCTGTCGGTGCGCGTTGCGCTCACCCATCCCCATCTGCACGGCACGGGCTTCGATCTGCCGGTGGTCGAACCGATCTTCACCGACTACGTCAAGTCGTTCGGCCTCGACGACCGGCTGCAGTTCGTCGGCGGCAGCTTCTTCACCGATCCGCTGCCCAGCGCCGAGGTGTTCTCGTTCGGACATGTCTTCCACGGCCAGAGCCGCGAAGGCCGCCGCGAGCTGATCGCCAAAGCGCGTGACGCGCTGCCTCGCGGCGGTGCGCTCATCGTCTACGACGCGATGACCCCGCCACGTAAATCAGGGCTGCAATTCCAGAGCCTGCTCTCCAGCCTCAACATCATGCTCGAGACCCGCGACGGCTACGAAACCACGACGACAGACTGCGCGGACATGTTGCGTGCCAGCGGATTCGGCTCGGTCAAGGTGCGCCACCTGATCGGCCCCACCTCGATGGTGTACGGCTTCAAAGCCTGACGATCAGGGGATCCGCAGGCCGCCCAGCACACGCCGGAGCTCGGCGAGCGCCTTGCGCAGAGCGGCCTTCTGGTTGTCGGCGCGTGCGACGGCCATCGCCGTCTCGCACAATGCCCCGTAGAGGAAGACGGCGAGCGGACCCGGTGGCCGTGGTGCGATCGTGCCTTCCTCGGCGGCGCGGGCGATGGCGACTTCCATCAGCTCCATCATCGGGGCTTCCAGCCGGCGCACACCGTCCCACCCCACCGCGGCCAGCGCGTCGAGGAGCATGATCCGCTGCACCCCCGGTTCCAGACACGCTTCGAGGAAGGCCCGGCAGCAGGCTTCGAAGGCGTCCCAGGGGTCGCGTTTGGTCGCGTAGACGGCGGGCATCGCGGCACAAAGGCGCTCGACCTCGCGGGAGAAGACGGCTTCGAAGAGCTGTTGCTTACCGTGAAAATGGTGATAGACAGCGCCTTTCGTGACGTTGGCCTTCGCCGCCACGGCGTCCAGCGACGTCGCCGCGTATCCGTCTGAGGCGAAAAGCTCCCGCGCGGCGTCGACGAGCGCGGCCCGTGTCGCCTCGGTGCGCTCCGCTTGAGTCCGTCTCGCCTGCTTGGTCGGCACGAACTCACGATAACCGCTCGTGCGCAACGCGTTACAACAGGTGATAAATCCGGTAGTCGACGCGGTTCTGCGACAGCACCCCGTAACCCAGGGCCACGATCCCGTTGAGCCAGAGGTATCGCTCGTCGCCGGTTTCGAACTTCGGCGTCGTACGCACGTACGTCTCGTCGAACGGCAGCACTTCCGCTGCGGCGAGGCGGTCGAGCCCGTCGGCGGGAATGGTGATGACGCCGCGGCTCTCGAAGTGGATCAGGGCGTCGTCGTGGGTGCGCAGTGTGGCGCGGATATCGACCCGGCCGACCCCGTCGCTGCCGACGAGCAACCAGTCACCTCCGCCGGGCAGCATCTCGCCCCTCAGGCGGGGGCCGTCGACCACCGCGCCGTCGACGATGAATGTCAACCGGGTGCCCAGTGTCGTGGAAAACAGCTGTGCCGGTTGCAGTTCGACATGCATGTCGAAGAAGTGCTCGGCGGGCAGCCGGTCGTGATGCGGCAGCTGGTCGAGTGCCGCGGTGCGCTGTGCGGCGACGGCGGTCATCGGGCGGCCCCCTCGAGCGCGGCCTGCAGTTGGACCGAGTCGACGAAGGTGTCCTTGCGCGCGACGAGCCCCTCCGGCGAGACGACGACGACGTCGAGGCAATCGAACCGGATGTCACCCGATGTCATGGCCCAGTCCAGCACCCAGTGGTCGTCGCCGTACAGCACGCGATACGTCTCGTAGCCGAAGTCCGGGAAGCTCTCGAAGAGCTGCCCGAAGGTGGCGCGCACGGCGTCTCGCCCGACGACCGGATCACCCCCGAGGTGCGCCCAGAACTGCGTGTCGTCGGTGTGCATCGCGACGATGGAGTCGAGATCGTGCGCGGTCCACGCGGCGAAATACGCCTCGGAGATCGCTTTCAGATCGACTGCGGCGGCGGTGGGGGACATGGTTACCTCCTGTCTCGACAGTTACATACTCTCGGTAGGGAATAACCTACCATGAGTATGTAACTCTGCAAGACCGTCGAGAATATCGCCATACGGCGGTATCAACGGTGCGGGACGGGGTATCAACGTTGTCGTGACAGCGAGAACCGAGCAACCGAATGAGAGACTGAACCCCGTGCGTTCAAAGCCTCACTCATGGCTCACCGATATGGACGGCGTTCTGGTGCGCGAGGAACACGCGCTGCCAGGGGCTGCCGAGTTCCTGCAGCGCCTCGTCGACAAGCAACGGCCGTTCCTTGTCCTGACGAACAATTCCATCTACACCCCGCGCGACCTGTCGGCGCGGTTGGCGCGCTCGGGTCTGTCGGTACCGGAGTCGGCGATCTGGACATCCGCGCTGGCCACCGCCGCGTTTCTGAGCGACCAGAAGCCCGGCGGGTCGGCCTATGTGATCGGCGAGGCCGGACTGACAACCCCGCTGCACGAGGCGGGCTACACGCTGACCGACGTCGATCCAGATTTCGTCGTACTCGGCGAAACCCGCACCTATTCGTTCACGGCGATCACCAAGGCGATAAGGCTCATACTGGGCGGCGCACGGTTCATCGCGACCAATCCGGATGTGACGGGACCGTCGGCGGAAGGGCCATTGCCTGCGACGGGTTCGGTGGCGGCGATGATCACGAAGGCGACCGGACGCGAACCCTATTTCGTCGGCAAGCCCAATCCGATGATGTTTCGCAGCGCGATGAACCGCATTCAGGCCCATTCGGAAAGACCTGCATGGTGGGCGACCGGATGGACACCGACGTCGTCGCGGGCATCGAGGCGGGTCTGGAAACCATCCTCGTGCTGACCGGTTCGACCACGCGCGAGGAGGTCGAACGCTACCCGTTTCGGCCCAGTCGGGTGCTGCCGAGCATTCAGGAAGCCATCGAGCTGGTGTGAGTCGCCGGACATAAGCGGCTGTTCGCGATCGAGGACACGATCTCGGCGCTGCGCACCGCGAGGTTGGACAGCAGTGTCGAGGTCAGTCCGTGGGTGTGCTCGGTATTGCCCTGGACGTAGAGATGGCCGGCGGTCGGCGGTGAGGTGGCCAGTCGATAGTCGCGCGAGACCACCGGCTGACCCTCGTCTATGACGACTCGGTCGTAGAGATCACCCAGGATCGGCCGCAGCGGAGTCGGTATGAAGCCGGTCGCGTAGATCACTGCGTCGCAGTCGATCTGGTCGATCGACCCGGTCGGATGGTGCAGGATGTCGACCTGCACGCCGTCGTCGCTTTCCTCGGTGTGGTGAATGCTGGACGCACCGCGCAGGAACAGGCGCCGGTTGTCGGCCACACGTTCGGCGTACTCACGCGCATAGAGGTCTTCGATCAACGGTAGATCGACCGCCGAATAGTTGGTGCTCCGGTGATACTCCAACAACTTCCTGCGGGTCACGGCGTCGGCGGCGTAGAAGTCGTCGACGGCCTCGGGATCGAAGACGCGGTTGGCGTATGGGCTGTCGTCGGCGGGGCTGTAGCCGTACTTGGCGAAGACCCCGTGCACCTCGGTCGACGGCGACGAGTCATGCAGGTAGGCAGACACTTCCGCGGCGCTCTGCCCGGCGCCGACGACGACGAAACGATTGTGGTTGCGGCTCGGCAACCGTTCCAGGTCGTGCAGCAGGCCGTGATTGTGGAATTGGCGCCGCGAGGGGCGGACGTTTGGCGGCAGCTGGGGTGAGAGCCCGCCCGCGATGACCACGTTGCGGGCGCGCAGCGTGCCCGCGCGTGCACCGGTGACCTCGACGTCGAACGCGCCGTCGACCTCGCGCACCGATGTCACGCGCGACCCGTATCGCACTGGCACGTCGACCTTCTCGGCCGCCCACGACAAATAGTCGTGAAACTCCAGGCGGGTCGGGAAGAACGTCTTGTAGTTGATGAAGTCGGTGAGCCTCTCCCGTTCGGTGAGGTAATTGAGGAAGGTGAACTCGCTCTGCGGATTGCGTTGCGTGACGAGATCCTTCAGAAATGAAATCTGCATGGTGGCGCCGGGAATCAACATGCCGGTGTGCCAACCGAACTCGGGCTTGGCCTCCACGAACTCGGCGGTGACGCGGTCGGCGGCGGAAGCGTTTGCGTTGTGCTCCTGCACCGCGATGGCCAGCGCCAGGTTCGACGGGCCGAACCCGACGCCGACGAAATCGAGGACCGATGGGCTGCTGTCGTTGCGCATCAGACACCCGCAATCTGATCGACGGCACCGGGCACGGGCGCACTGGGGTCCGAACCTAACGCCACGATCCGGTTGGTCTTGTCCACATGGACCACCTTCGCGCGGTGCGACGCGCAGTCGGCGTCGTCGAGTTGCACAAACGACATGATGATCACCAAATCGCCAGGCGAAATCAGGTGTGCCGCAGCGCCATTGATGCCTATGACACCCGAGCCGGCTTGGCCGGTTATCGCGTACGTGGTCAAGCGCGCGCCCGTGGTGATGTCGACGACCTGTACCTGTTCGCCCTCGATGATGCCGGCCGACGCCATCAAGTCGGCGTCGATGGTGAGCGACCCGACATAGTGTAGATCTGCCTGGGTCACTGTGGCCCGGTGAATCTTGCCTCCGAGCAGCGTCCTGCGCATTTCTCGCCTCCCCGTGCCGCAACCCCGGGGTGCGGCCGTCGAACTGCCTTTTCAGCGATCTCTAAGTGTAGGCTAACCTATCTTGGATGGTTGGCAAGCGCTTGGGTGGGGCTTTGACTTATGCAAGCCTAAGCTAAAGTTTCGAGCCAGCCGTGGCAGGTGGCCACCTGAGCGAAGGGGGACTTTCGAATGAGATCGTTGCACCGTAGATGGCGTCGGGTCAGTGCGGCCCTGGGTGTGGTCGTACTTGTCGTCGGGTTGGCGACCGCATGCGCTTCGAGCAAAGGCGAAGGGCCACAAGCAGACACGGTTACCATCAGTCACAAGTTCGGCGAGACCCACGTGCCAGCCGATCCGAGCAGGGTGGTGACGGTTGGCTGGACGGACCAGGATTTCGTTCTTCCCTTCGGCGTGATCCCGGTGAGCACGCGCTCGTTCTTCGAGGAGTACAACGACTACCCCTGGGTCAAGGCCGCGACCGACGGGAAGGGTGTGGAAACGTGGGGCGGCGAGGAAGACATCGACTTCGAGGCGATCGCCGCGCAGAAGCCCGACCTGATTCTGGCGATCTATGAGTCGATCGACCAAGAGACATACGATCGCCTCTCGTCGATCGCGCCCACGGTCATTCAGTCGAGCGACTACGCCGATGAGGAAACGCCATGGGATGTCCAGCTTCTCACCACCGGCAAGGCGCTGGGCAAGGAAGACGAAGCCCGTGAACTGGTCGACAAAGTGCAGGGCCGTATCGACGAGGCGCGTAAGGCCCATCCCGAGTTCGAGGGCAAGACATTGGTCGTCGACTTCGGCCCCGAGGCAGGCGGGCACTATCTGCTGCCCGAAAAAGATCCGCGGCGTTCGCTGTTCACCGCGTTGGGATTCGCCACACAGGAAGTCGACGGCGACGTCAGCGAAGAGAAGCTGGAGCTGCTCGATCGAGATGTGTTGTTCGTCAACGGCGCAACCAAGGAGCAGATGCTCGACTCGCCGGCGTTCAGCAGGCTTGGCGTGGTTCGTGACGACCGCACCCTGTACACGACGTTCGAGTCGAATCTCAGTGGGGCGTTGACCTACAGCGGACCCGATGCGCTGCTGTATGCCCTCGATGTGTTGACCCCCCAGTTGAGTAATGCGCTCAACGGACGGCCCGTGGCCGATCTGGCGAACGCTTGACGGTATTTTCCTCACTCAGAGCAGCTCGGCCGCGATGAGCGGGCCGAGCTGCTCGAGTGTTTCAGCGTCCATCAGCTCGGAATGGCGGCACGGTAGCGGTACCACCCGCAGCGTGCCGCCGATGTGGTCGTGCCAGCCGTCTGACGCCACGTCCGTGAAATCCATCTCGGGCACGGTGGCATCGACGAAGAAGACGTCGCCCTCGTAGCGGCCGTAGTCTGCGCGGGCCGTCAATCGCTCTGCGGCGACGTAGTTCTCGATCACCTGCCCGATCCGGGCCTCGTCGAGGATCGCTATCGCGTCACCGCTGTCGCGCACCAACTCGACCGCTTCGGCAATCGATACCGTGGCATCGGGGTCGACGGGATAGCCCATCTCGCGCAGCAGGCCGACCAGCAGCATATCCGACGCAAGATCGGTGTCGGCCTGAAAACGGGCGTCGTTGCGGGTGTCGAGCATCCCGACGAACGTCACCGCGCGGCCACGGCTGGTGAGTTCTTGGGCCATCAGCAGCGCCAGCGAGCCACCGAAGGACCAGCCGAGCAGCCGGATCGGACCGCTGGGCGCCAACTCGACGACGAGATCGGCATAGGCGGCGGCCAGTTCGGCGAGGCTGTCGGGCAGTTCACCGGTCGTGAACAACGGTGACTGCAGGCCGTAGATCGGAATATGTTGTGGCAGATACCGTTTGAGCCCGGCGAATTGCCAGCTCAGCCCGCTGGCCGGGGGTAGGCAGAATAGCGGAGGCGCCCACCCGGTCGGCCGCAGCGGCAACACCTGCGCCAGACTGTCCGCGCTGCCGTCGCCTGCGCACGTCAACCGCTCAGCGATGTCGGCGACCGTCGGCGCCAGCATCAGATCACCGACCGCCAGATCGACGTCGAACTCGCGCCGAATCGCTGCCGCCAGCCGCACCAGCAGCAGCGAATGCCCGCCCAGCGCGAAGAAGTCGGCGTCGATGCTGGCGACCTCGGTGCCGAGGATTTCGGTGAAGAGCCCGCACAGGTGGCGATGCAGATCGGTGGTCGGGGCACGCCCGGTGTACTCGATCTGCGGGTCCGGCAACGCCTTGCGGTCGAGCTTGCCGCTCGGGCTGAGCGGGTAGGCGGCGAGTTCGACGAAAGCGGAGGGAACCATGTGCAGGGGCAGGGCGGCCGCCGCGTGTGCGCGTAGCGACTCGGCGGTCGACGCGTCGGTCGGGCCGTCGGCCACGTAGTAGGCAATGAGCCGGTCCGAGCGCACCACGACGCGGGCCGAGGCGACAGCGGGATGGCTGCCAAGAACCGTTTCGATCTCGGCGGGTTCTATCCGCACGCCGCGCAGCTTGATCTGATCATCGACGCGGCCGAGGTATTCGAGTTGATTGTCGGTGCGCCACCGCACGATATCGCCGGTGCGATACATCCGGGTGCCGTCGCCGAACGGGTTGGCCACGAAGCTGTGTGCGGTCATCGCGCTGCGGTGCAGGTAGCCGTCGGCCAGCTGGACCCCGGCCAGGTACAGCTCGCCGGGTGCGCCCTGCGGGACGGGGTTGAGGTAGTTGTCAAGGACGTAGGCCTCGACGTTCCAACCCGGTAGGCCAAGCGCGACGGGTCCGCCGTCGGCGGTCCAGCCGAGCACGTCGACGGAGGCTTCGGTGGGCCCGTAGAGGTTGTGCAGCGGAACCGGCAGCGTCGCGGCGAAGCGACGCGCGAGGTCGGTGGGCAGTGCCTCGCCGCCCACGGTGACCCGTGTCAGCGATGTGGCTTGTGCCGACCGTGGTTCGTCGAGGAAGAGCTCGAGCATCGAGGGCACGAAGTCGACGGCTGTGACGTTGTGCGCCGCAATGGTTTCGACTATATACGCCGGGTCGCGGTGTCCGCCGGGCCGGGCCAGCACCAACGTCGCTCCGACGCTGAGCGGCCAGAAGACCTCCCACACCGAGGTGTCGAAGCTGATCGGTGTCTTGACCAGCATGCGGTCGGCGCCGCTCAGCGGGTAGGCGTGCTGCAACCACGCGATGCGGTTCACGATGCCCGCGTGCGGCACCGCCACTCCCTTGGGCCGCCCGGTGGAGCCAGACGTATAGAGCACGTACGCCCAGCCCGCGGGATCGATGTCGGGCAGGCTCGCCGCGGCCTCGTCGTCGCGGGCGGCGCGCACCTGCGCCAGGTCGTCGAGCACCACGGCGGGTTGGGCGTCGTCGACCATGTAGGCCAGCCGCTCGGACGGGTAGTCGGGGTCGAGCGCCAGGAAGGCTGCGCCGGATTTGACGACCGCGACCAGTGCGACGATCAACTCCACTGACCGCGGCAGCGACACGCCGACGATGCCGCAGGCACCCGCGCCGCCCGCGACGAGTCGCGCGGCCAACCGGTTCGACCAGCCGTCGAGTTCGGCATAGGTCACTTCTGTGCTGTCGAACACCACAGCGACCGCGTCCGGGGTGGACGCGGCCTGGCGAGACACCAGGTCGGCCAACGAAATCGGCTCGAGGTCGACGCTGGTGTCGTTGCGCGCTGACAGCAGCTCGTCGCGTTCACCGCCGAACAGGACGTCGACGGCGCCGATCGGTGCGGTGGGATCGGCCGCAACCCGGTCCAGCAGCGTGACAAGGCGCAGCGCCAGCGTCCGCACCGTGTGTTCGTCGAAGAGGTCGCTGTTGAACTCCGCCATGACGGTGGACAGACCGGCGCCCTTTTCGTCGATCAGGGTGAAGCCGAGGTCGAACATCGCTGCGGTGACGGGCGGTTCGGACCACTCGGTGGGCAGCCCGAACATCGTGTCGTCACCGTCGTCGCGCAGGTGGTAGCCGACGAAGACGTTGAACAGGGGATTGCGGCCGGCGACCCGCGGCGGGTTGAGGGCTTCGACGAGGCGGTCGAACGGCAGGTCCTGATGCGCAAAGGCAGCCAGATCGGCGGTGCGCACTCGGGCCAGCAGCTCATCGAATGACGGATTACCCGCCAGGTCGACTCGCAGCACGAGCGTGTTGACGAAGAACCCGACCAACTCGCTAAGCGCCGCCTCGTCGCGACCCGCGACCGGCGTGCCGACCACGACGTCGTCGCCGGCGCCGACCCGGTGCAACAGCACCGCCACCGCCGCGTGCAGCAGCATGAGTGCGCTGACCTGGCGGCTGGTGGCCAGATCATGCAGCGCCGCAGCGGTTTTCGGCGGCAGCTCCACGTGCAGTGTGCCGCCCGCGCCGCTGGGTTTCGGAGGCCGAGGCCGATCGGTCGGCAATGTCATCTCGTCGGGGGCCTCGGCCAGTGTGTCGCGCCAGAACTGCAGCTGCGCATCGCCGACCGCGGCGAGTAGTTCGCCCTGCCACAGCGCGTAGTCGGCGTACTGCACCGGCAGGGCAGGCAATGCCACGTCTTCGCCGGCCACTCGCGATCGGTAGGCGGTGTCGAGGTCGCTCAACAACGGTGTGTCCGACCATTCGTCGGTCGCGATGTGGTGCAGCAGGATCACGACGGTGTGATCGTCGGGTGCGGTCCGAAACACGGTGACCCGCAGCGGGATTTGTGTCGACAGGTCGAAGCGGGCGGTCACCGCGGCACCGACGGCGCGGCTGCGCTGGGCTTCGGGAACTGCGGTGACCGATACCGGGGGCCGCGTGGTCGGTGGCAGGATCCGTTGGAAGAAGCCCTGATCATCTTCGCCGAAGACCGTGCGCAACGACTCGTGCCTGTCGACGACGTCGGTCAACGCCTGCTCGAACGCGTCGACGTCGAACGCGCCGGTCACCCGGAAGACCAGCGGGTAGTTGTAAGCCGAGCCGGTGTCGCCGATCCGCTCGAGGATGAGAAGCCGCTCCTGGGCCGGCGACGCGGGGATGCGGTCGGGCCGCTGCGCCGCGACGAGTTGGGGCCGTGACGCCGGGGTGGGTTCGACGGATTCGACCCGCCGGGCGAGCGCTTCGACGGTGCGCGCATTGAACACGTCGCCAAGGGACAGTTCGACCTCGAGTGTCGCGCGCACGCGGCTGATCAACCTGATGGTGGACAGCGAGTGGCCGCCGAGGTCGAAGAAGTCGTCGTCGACACCGACGTCATCGACGCCGAGAACCTCGCCGAACAGGCCGCACAGCGTGCGCTCGACCGCCGATTGCGGTGCGCGGCTCGGGTGCGCGCGGCCGCTTGGCGCCACGTCGGGCAGCGCCCGCACATTCAACTTGCCGTTGTCGGTCAACGGCAAGGTGTCCAGTGTGGCCATGGCGGTGGGGATCATGTATGTCGGCAGCGTGGCCTTCAGGTGTGCGCGCACCTCCGCGAGCACCTCGGCCGACCGCCCCGGCGAGGGCACCACGTAGCCGACGAGTCGATGTGAGCCCGGCGTGTCGGGGTCGGGCCGGGCGATCACGGCGGCCTGCGCGACGCCGTCGTGTGCGGCCATCGCGGCCTGGATGTCGCCGAGTTCGACGCGATAGCCTCGGATCTTGACCTGATCGTCGGTGCGGCCGAGGAACTCGATGTTGCCGTCGAGGCGGCGGAGCACCAGATCGCCGGTGCGGTACATCCGCCCGGGCTCGAAGGGATTGGCGACGAAGCGGGAGGCGGTCAGCGCCGGCTGGCCGAGGTATCCGCGCGCCAGGCCGGCCCCCGCGATGTACAACTCGCCTGCGACGCCGGCGGGAACCGGCCGCAGCCACGCATCGAGGATGTGCGCCCTGGTGTTCCATATCGGCCTGCCCACAGTGGGGGTGGCGCTGTCGTCGGTGCCGCCGCCGAGCGTGTTGATGGTGTACTCGGTGGGCCCGTAGAGGTTGTACCCGTACCAACCCTGACCGTCGCGCAGCCGGCTCCACACCGTTGCAGAGACCGCCTCCCCGCCGAGCAGAACCAACACCGGCGGGTGACGCCGCGGGTCCAGCAGCCCCTCATCGAACAGCAACGCCGCGTACGTCGGCGTCACGTTGATCACGTCGATGCGGTGCTCGTGGCAGTACGCGACCAGAGCCGTTGCGTCCCTGCGTAACTGCTCGTCGCAGATGTGCACCTCGTGGCCCTCGATCAGCCACAGCAGCTCCTCCCACGACATGTCGAAGGAGAACGACACCGTGTGGGCGATCCGCAGCCTGCGGCCGCCCGCCTTGGCGATCGCGGGGGCGAAGATCGACTCCCGGTGGTTGAGGTGCATGTTGGTCAGGCCGCGGTGCGGCGTGATGACGCCCTTGGGCCTTCCGGTCGACCCGGACGTGTAGATCACGTAGGCCGGGTCGTCGAGGCCGGGGGAGTAGCCGTCCCACTCCGGGCTCATCGTCGCCAGTGACGCGGCGACCTCGGCGTAGTCGAGCGCGATGACGGGGCAGTCCGCGGTCATCACACCCGCGATGCGGTCCGCGGTGTCGGTCGTCGCCAGCACACACACCGGCCGCGCGTCGTCGAGCATGACGGCCAGCCGCTCGTCGGGGTAGTCCAATTCCAACGGCAGGTAGGCAGCGCCGGCGCGCAGCACCGCGAACAGCGCCACGACGGTGTCGATCGATCGCGGAATGGCCAGCGCCACGGTGTTTTCCGGGCCGATGCCGCGCTGACGCAGCAGCCAGGCCAGCCGGTTCACCCTGCTCTGCAGTTCGAGATAGTCGATTCGCTGGTCGCCACACACCATCGCCGTGACCGCAGCGGACTCGGCGGTGCGCTCGGCCAGCAGGTCCATCACCGTGGCGTCGGGAATGCCGTGGGATGTGGCTTCGGCCAGAGCGTCGCGTGCTCGGCGCTCGTCGGGAAGGGCGAGCGGAACGCCCGCCAACGGCGCGTTCGCGGTTTCGGTTTCGCCGATGAACAGCAGCAGCTGGCGCAGCCGGTCCAGTAGCCGCTGAGCGTATCCGCGCTCGACGACGTCGGGTCGGTACTCCAGCTTGACCCACAGCCGACGCCCCGGCGACGCGACCCAGGTCAGCGGATAGTGTGAGGCGTCAATCGAATCGTGGCCGACGATGCCGTGTTCGGACTCCATGTCGGTGAACGTGTCGTCGTCGAGGAAGTTCTGCAGCACATAGAGGCTGTCGAATAACGGGCCGCCTCCCGACAGGGCGGCGTTGTCGCCGTTGGCCGCGGCCGCAGCGCGAGCGATGTCGCCGAGCCCGATGTACTCGTGGTCCATCAGGCCGAGTCGGTCCGACTGCACCGTGCGCATGGTGTCGGCCAGTGTGCGGTCCGGATCGAGCCGCACCCGGGTGGGCACCGTGTTGAGGAAAAGGCCGATGACCGAGTCGATGCCGTCGACGTCGGTGGGGCGGCCCGCCACCGTCGACCCGAAAACGACGTCGGCGCTGCCTGTTTCGTAGGCCAGCACCATGGCCAGTGCGGTGCTGATCATCGCGTTGAGGGTGAGTCCGCTGCGGCGGGCGCACGCCGTGAGCGCGCTGGACTCCTCGGCCGTCAGCGTGAACTCGAGGCGCAACGCCAGCGTCGGCGCCGTGCCGACCGCGTCGGGCACCAACAGGGTCGGCCCCGCCAGGTTCGCCAGCGCATTCGCCCACGCCTTGGTGGACGCGTCGCGGTCCCGCGTCTGCAGCCAGCGCAGGTAGTCGGTGAAGTCCGCGACGGGCTGCGGCAGCGGAACCTCGGTGCAGCCGCGTCGGGCCGCCGCATACGCCGCGAACACCTCGCGCAGCAGCTGTTCACGCGACCATCCGTCGAGCAACAGGAAGTGGTAGCTGAAGATCAGCCGGTCGTGAACGCCTGTGCGGATCACCGTTATTCGCGCCAGCGGCGCGGCGTCCAACGCGAAGGTGCGAAGCCTGTCGGCGGAAGTGATCTGTTCGATGCGTTGCGCCACCGTCTCGGTCGCTAGCCCGGTCAGGTCGACGATCTCGGGCTCCCACACCGGGTCGGCGACAATGGCGGCTACCGGCTGCGGGAGATCATCGGCGAGGAAGATCGACCGCAACACCGGATTACGCCGCATCACCGCCGAATACGCGCTGCGCAGCGCGGCCGCGTCGATCGGCTCGGCGAAGTCGAAGACGTTCTGCACGATGTAGACCGCCGCCGTGGCGTAGCGGGCCTGGAAGTACACGCCCTCCTGCAGCGGCGACAACGGCCAGATCGCCTCGATCGGCACTTCGGCGACCGCGGTGATGTGGTCGATCTGAGCCTGCGACAGGTGCACCAGATCGACATCAGATGGGGTCAACGCACCCGCGCGGGGCGATTCCGTGTCGGCGACGGCGCCACCGAATTCGCGCAGCGCGTCGGCCCAGTGGTCGCCGAGATCGCTGACGTCCTCGGCGCTCAGGTCGCCGTCGGCGTAGGTGAGCGTGGCGCGCAGCACCGGACCATTGGCGGTCTCATCGCAGATCGCGTTGACCTCCAGCAAGTATGGGGTGGCGAGGTCTGGATTGGGACCGGTGCGCAATGCTTTCACCTCGGGCGCTGAATCCCAGTCGTCGGCGCCGTCGGCGACCCACCGGCCGAGGTAGTTGAACAACAGCTGGGGATTGGGCAGCCGGCCCAGCGCGGCCGCCGTGCGCGGGTTGCAGTACCGCAGCTGACCAAAGCCGAGCCCGCCGTCGGGGGCCGCGCGCAGCCGCTCCTTGACCTCCTTGAGGACCGCGATCGGATCCTCGACATCGGTGGCGGGCAACCGCACCGGTGCGATCGACGTGAACCAGCCGACCGTCCGCGACAGGTCGAACGCGTCGCCCCAGCCGTCGCGCCCGTGCCGCTCCAGGTCGAGCACCAACGGCGCGTCGGCCGCCGCTCCGCACGCGACGCGCCACCGGCGGATCGCCAAATACAGTGCAGCGACCAATGTTTCGGTGACATCAGCGTTCGCGGCGGCGGGCACCGTCGTCAACAGCGGAACCGTCTCGGCCGGCGTCAACCGCACCTCGTGGTCGCGCGTCTGCCCGACGGTGAGCGTGACGACGTTGGCGCCGGGGTCCAGCTCGCCCCCGGGAGCCAACACCGACGCCCAGTGCTCGAACTCCGCCAGTCTCGCTGCCTGCTGGGCGTTTTCGCTGACCGCGCGCGCGTACGTGCGGATCGAGGTCGGAACCGGGGGCAGTGTTGGGTGGTGGCCCGCCTGCACGGCACGGCATGCCTCGGCGAGGTCGTCGATGAGAATCCGCCAGGACACGCCGTCGACGGCCAGATGGTGTACGACCAACAGCAGCCGGCCCTGACGGTCGGGGCCGAGATCGAACCAGACGGCGGCAACGACCGTCCCCTCGGCGGGGTTCAGTCGGTCGGCCGCCGCGTCGGACTCGGCGGCGATCGTCTCCCGCAGCTGGTCGTCGTCGAGCCCGTGCGCATCGACGCGCAGTATCGAAACCGGTGCGGCCGCTGTCGTTTCCAGCGACCACAGCGCCGGCGCGTGGCGATGCAGGCGCAGCCGCAGCGCGTCGTGCCGCGCGATCACCGCGTTGACCGCCGCCTCGAGCTGGTTGACGGTCACGCCGACGGGCGTGCGAAGCAACTCGGCCTGGTTGAATCTGTCGACGGTGCCGCCGAGTTCGGCGAGCCGATGCACGATCGGCGTCAGCATCACTTCGCCGAGGTCCGGTCCGGCGTCGTCGTCGGCGGCTGCGGCCGTCCCCTCGCACGCTTCGGCGAGCGCGGCCGGTGTGCGGTGGACGAACACCTGCTGCGGTGTGATGCGCACGCCGTGTCGCCGAGCGCGGTTGACCAGCTGGATCGCGACGATGCTGTCGCCGCCCACAGTGAAGAAGTCATCGTCGACGCCGACGTCGGCGGCAAGGATTTCGCTGCACAGAGCCGCCAGTAGCGATGCGGTATCGCGGGATTGGGTCGTCGGCCCCGATACCGTAGCGCCGGCTTGCGGGGGCGAAGGCAACGCCGCCCGGTCGAGCTTGCCGTTGGTGGTCAGCGGTAGCGCATCGACTTCGACGAACGCGGCGGGCACCATGTAGTCGGGCAACCGTTCGGCGAGACGGGCCCGGGCCTGCCCCACGTCGAACGTGGGGTTCGCGACGACATATCCGATCAGCCTGCTGCGACCGTGATCGTCGGACCGCACGGCCGCGGCGGCGTTGGACACCTGCGGCAGCGCGGCCAGGGCCGCCTCCACTTCGCCGAGTTCGATCCGGAATCCGCGCAGTTTGACCTGTTGGTCGGAGCGACCGACGTAAACCAGGTCGCCGTCCTCGGTCCACATCGCGGTGTCCCCGCTGCGGTACAACCTCTCGCCGGCACCGTCGAACGGGTTGGCGACGAACCGGCTCGCGGTCAGCCCTGGCCTACTCACATAGCCGCGCGCCAGCTGCCCGCCGGAGATGTACAGCTCACCGACCACCCCGATCGGAACCGGCTGAAGGCTGCTGTCCAGCAGGTGAATCCGCAGTCCGGGGATGGCTCCGCCGATCACGCTTGCCGCGCTGCGCGTTTCGGCCGCATAGATGGGGCGGTGCGAGACGTGCACACAGGTTTCGGTGATGCCGTACATGTTGACCAGCCGCGGCGACGACCTGTGCCGGTCGAACCAGTCGGCGAGCCTGCGGACGTCGAGCGCCTCACCGCCGAAGATCACGTACCGCAGGGCAAGCTCGCGGCGGGCTCGTCGATCCGCCTCGATCAGCGGATAGAACGCCGACGGGGTCTGGTTGAGTACCGTGACCCGCTCTGTGGCCAGCAAGTCGATGAACAGATCCGGGTCGAGTATCGCGTGTTGTTCGACGACGACGAGGCGCCCGCCGTGCAGCAGCGGCCCCCACAGCTCCCACACCGAGAAGTCGAACGCCGCGGAGTGGAACATCGTCCACACGTCGTCGGGCCCGAAGTCGTAGACCTCGGCGGCGGCCTGGAATAGCGCTCCCACGTTGCGATGCGACACCGCAACGCCTTTCGGCACCCCTGTCGAACCGGAGGTGTAGATGATGTAGGCGGCGTGGTCGGCGGTCAGCCCCGTGGCGGGCAGCGGTGTCGCCGGCTTGCGCCTTGCCGCATCGGTGAGCACCACGACGGGAATGCCGGCGTCGTCGAGCCGGTCCGGCCGGTCGGTGAGCACACACACCGGTTCCGAGTCGGCGACGATGTGGCGCAATCGCTGTGCGGGCGAGTCGATGTCGAGGGGAACGTATGTGCCGCCGGCCTTGATGACGGCCAGCAGCGCGACGATCAGGTTCGCCGACCGCGGCACTGCGACCGCCACCCGCGACTCCGGCCGCACGCCGCGGTCGATCAGTGTCGCCGCCACTGCGGCGGCGCGGGCGTCGAGTTCGGCGTACGTCAGGCGCTTGTCCCCACAGCTGACGGCGACCGCATCCGGCCAGCGTTCGGCCGCCGCACCGAACGCGTCGGCGAGCGTACGATCCGGGCCCCGCCGCGACGTTGTCGACGCAGACAGCGCGCGTTCGGCTTCGGTGCGCAGGTCGATCCGGCCGACGGGCGTGTCGGGAACCTCGGCGAAGGCCGCCAGAATCCGTTCGACGTGTTCGGCGTACCGCTGCGCCTGCGGTTCGGTCACCACTGCGGCGTCGTATTTGATTTCGACGGTCAGCGAATTGTCGAGGTAGGCGACCAGCGACACCGGATAGTGCGGCGAATCGGTGCCGCTGAACCCGCGGAATTCCAAGGCGGACGTGTTATTTCGGCCAGACGACGGGAGCTTCGGGAAGTTTTCGACGACGACGATCGTGTCGAACAGCTCCCGTATCCCGGTCATCCGCGACAGTTCCGTCAACCCGATGTGCTGCGCGTCGAGCAGCGCGCTCTGCCGCTCCTGCAGATCGACCAGCGCCGCAGCGATCGTGGTGTCCGGTTCCCATGACATGGGCACGGGAATGGTGTTGATGAGCAGCCCGACGATTGAGTCGGTGCCCTCGAGTGTGCCGCCACGTCCGGACACGGTGGATCCGAAGACGACTTGTCGGCGGTCGAGCAGTCGCCCGAGAAGCACGCCCCACGCACCGTGCAGTGCGGTGCTGACCGTGATTCCGCGATCCCTGGCTGCTGCGGTGACCGCGTGGGTGAGGTCGGGGGAGAGTCGCCGCACCGTGCTGCGGTGCTCACCGACAGTGTGGCGGTTGGTGGGAACCAGCGTGGTCGCTTCTACGCCGACAAGGGCGGCCGACCATGCGTCGCGGGCGGCGGCGTGGTCGGCTGCGGCCACGGTCTCGATGTGATCGCGCAAACTGACGGCGACCGGAGCGGGTTTCGGGCCAACGCCGATGCGGGAGTTGTAGTTGGCGACGACGTCGCCGAAGATCACCGGGTAGGACCAGCCGTCGGCGATGATGTGATGCATCGTCTGAATCAGTCGGTGCTCGGTCGCGCTCAGGCTCACCAGCGTGTACCGCACCAACGGTGGCCGCGCAAGGTCGAACGGCCGCGACAGCGCCTCGGCGGCAACAGTTCCCACTTGCGTCTCGTCGCCATCGATGTGGTCGAACTCGACGGGCACGTCGGACCAGATCACCTGTGCGAGGGTGCCGTCGGCTAGTTCACGGAATCCGGCCCGCAGCGCTTGATGCCGGTGGATGACCGCGGCGACGCTGTCGCGCAACCCATCCGGATTCAGCGGGCCGACGAGTTCGGCGATCTGCTGAATGCGGTAGGTGTCCTGATAGCCGTCAAGTTCCCGTCCGTATGCATTGTGGAAGTACATCCCCTGCTGCAGGGGCAGCAGCGGCAACACGTCGTCGACCGGGGCCGTCTGCTCCCATTCGTCGATGTCGTCCTGGGTGACCGAGACGAGCGGAAAGTCTGACGGGGTATGCCCGGTCAACGCATCGCATCTGGTCAAGGCGGTCAGCGCGGCGATCCACAGCGCGGCCAGGTCGGCGATGTCGTCGGCGTCGAGCAGGCCGCCCGGCCAGCCCAGCGTGATGGCCAGTTCGGTGCCGTCCGGTCCGTCTTCGGCGATGGCGTTGATCTCCAGGGCCACCGCGGGGTTGGCCGGGTCAACGCCCTCGCGGAGCGCGCCGATGCCAGGCACGGGCTGCCAATCTCTGCCGTTGCCGCCGGCGAACCGGCCCAAATAGTTGAACAGGATCTGCGGCGCGGGCCCCAGGCTGGGGGCCGACTGGTCGACATACCGGAGCACGCCGTAGCCCAAGCCGCGGTTGGGCACTGCACGCAATTGCTCTTTGACCGCCTTCGCCGCGGTTGCCAGCCGGCGGCCGGCGGCGAGAACGTCGATCCACGGCACCGGCCCAGGGTCGACCCTGACCGGATAGATCGCGGTGAACCAGCCGACGGTGCGGGACAGGTCGAGATCGCCCGGCGCGACATCGGGTTCGCGGCCATGTCCCTCGACGTTCACCACCGCTGCGGTGCCCTGGTCCTGCCCGCGATTGGCACGCCACTTCGCCAGCGCCAACGAGAACGCGGTGAGCAGCACATCGTTCACGCCGCCGTGGATCGCCGCAGGCACCGAGGACAGCAGCGCCGAACTGACATCGGGGTGCAACGAGACACGGTGCGTGCGAACGGTTTCCGCGACATCCACAGCCGGGTCGAGCGGACGGCGGCCCAGGTCGGGGTCAGGGGTGCTCAGCACCTCGGTCCAGTACGGCACCTCGGCGTCGAATCGAGCTGTGGCGATCGCGTTCGACCAGGTGCGGAACGAGGTCGGGACCTCGTCGAGTTCGACCGGCCTGCCCCCGGCGATGTCCTGCCAGGCCCGCGCGAGGTCTTCGCCGATGATGCGCCAGGACACCCCGTCGATCACGACGTGGTGGATCACCAGCAGCAACTGGCCCGGCGCGCCCGGTGTGTCATACCAGTGCGCGCGCACCATGACGCCGTGTTCAGGTGCGAGTTCGGCGGCCGCGGCCGCAGTGGCGGTGACGACGTCGGACGCGGACAGTGCGCCCTCGCGCCGCGACACCAACGCCGATGTGGGGACCCGGGATTGGGGCACGGTGAGACTCCAGCCCTCATCACCCATGTCGAGCCGGGCGCGCAGCATCGCGTGGGTCGCGAGCAAGGCTTCGAGGACGCGCTCCAGCTGGTCGAGGGTGATCCCGGCCGGTGTGGACAGCACCATCGACTGATAGAAGTTCGACAGTGGTGTGCGCGCCTGCACCGTCTCGGCCAGCATCGGCGTCGGCGTGATCGCCCCTACGCCGGTGTCGGGCTCGTGAACCGTTGGTCGCGAATCGGTTTCAGCCGCCGCGGCCATCGCTGCGATCGTGCGGCGCCGGAAGACCTCGCGCGGGGTCAGGATCAGCCCGGCCTTGCGCGCCCGACCGCAGACGGTGATCGACGAGATGCTGTCTCCGCCCAGCGCGAAGAAGTCGTCGTCGACGCCGATGCCGTCCACGCCGAGCACCGCCGACACCACCTCAAGCAACCTCGCCTCACGCTCCGTGCGCGGGGCGCGACTCGCGCCGCCGGTGACGGCCAGCGGCTCGGGTAGCGCTGCGACGTCGAGCTTTCCGTTGATCGTCAGCGGCAGGTCGGCCACGACGCCGTAGCGGGTGGGCACCATGTAGTCGGGCAGCGCGGCGGCGAGGTGGTCGCGCAGACCGGCGACAAAGTCCGACGTCTCGGCCGGCTCGGTGGTGGGAACGACGTAGGCGGTAAGCGACTTCACCGCGGGGGCCTCGGGATTCGGCTGGCTGGATCGGACCACCACGGCGCAGCGCGCCACCCCGTCGGCCGCCGCGAGCACCGATTCGATCTCGCCGAGTTCGACGCGGTAACCGCGGATCTTTACCTGGTCGTCGGCGCGACCGAGGAAGTCCAGATGCCCGTCCGGTCGGCGGCGCACCAGATCACCCGTGCGGTACATGCGCTGGCCGGGCCGATACGGGTCGGCGACCATCGTGGCCGCGGTGGTGCCTGCTCGGCGGTGGTAGCCGCGGGCCAGGCCGACGCCCGCGATGTAGAGCTCCCCGACCGCTCCGTCGGGGACCGGACGCAGCGCAGCGTCGAAGATGTAGCCTCGGGTGTTCCAGATCGGTCGCCCCACAGTCGGTGTGGAGCTGTCGTCGGTACCGCCGCCCAGGGTGTTGATCGTGTACTCGGTCGGCCCGTACAGGTTGTAGCCGGCGCAGGCAGGATGGGCGCGCAGAACGGACCAGACGCGGTCGCCTACGGCTTCCCCGCCCAGCAGTACCAGTGCGGGCGGGTGTTGCCCTGCGTCGCCGCCGAGAAGCCCGGCGTCGAGAAGGTGGTGGGCGTAGGTCGGCGTCACGTTGATGACGTCGATCAGGTGCCGGTGGCAGTAGGCGACAAGGGCCAGCGCGTCGCGGCGCAAGTCCTCGTCGCAGATGTGCACCCGGTGGCCTTCGACGAGCCAGAAGAGTTCCTCCCACGACATGTCGAACGAGAACGACACTGTGTGGGCGACATTGAGCTGGCCGTCACGCCCGGCTCGGCGGACCCGTCGCACCGTCGGTTCGAAAATCGCTTCGCGGTGGTTGAAGTACATGTTGGTCAGGCCCGCGTAGCCGGTCAGCACACCCTTGGGGCGGCCCGTCGAACCGGACGTGTAGATCAGGTACGCGGGATGCGCCAATCGTTCAGCGCCAGCTGCGAATTCACCGAGCTCTTCCGCGGTGAGCGGATCGGTCGACACGTCCGCCAACGCCGCGGCCGTTGCGGCATCGTCGACCGACACCACGGTGGCGCCGCGTTCCTCGGCGAATGTCGAAAGCTCCGTTCGATCCGTGGTGGTCAGCAGCAGTACGGGCCGGGCATCGTCGACGATCGTGCGGAGCCGCTCGATCGGCAGGTCGAGCTCGAGCGGCAGATATGCCGCCCCGGCACGTAGCACGGCGAACAACGCGACCACCATCTCGATGGATCGCGGCATTGCCAACGCCACAAAGGTTTCGGGTTCAGCGCCGTGGCGCCGCAGATACCGCGCCAGCTGCGAGACGCGGTCATCGAACTCGCGGTAGGTCAGCGTTCGGTCGCCGAAGACGAGGGCAACGGCGTCGGGGGTGGACGCGGCTCGGCGAGCCAGCAGCTCGGCGATGGTGACCGGTTCCAGCGGCCGTTCCGTCGCACGCCACCGGTCTTCGAGCTCCTCGCGGCGTCGCGGCGGGATCAGATCGACGGAGCCGACGGCGCGATCCGGCCGCTCGGCCAGCGCATCGAGCACCGCCAGCAGTTGGTCGACCATCTCCCTGGCGCGCGCGTCGCCGATCACCCGGTGCTCGAGCTTGACGGTCAGCTCGCGGCCCGGGGTGAGCACCCACGTCAGCGGGAAATGGGTGGTGTCGTGGTAGTCCACGCCGACGATGCCGTGGGCGGCCTCTAGGTCGGTGAAGGTGTCGTCGTCGAGGAAGTTCTGCAGGACCAGCAGGGAGTCGAACAGCGCCAGGCCCGAGTCGCCTGCGGCGCGCTGGATCTGGCCCAGGCCGAGGTGGTCGTGGCGCATCATCGCGACCCGCTGCTCACCGACGGCCCGGATGGCATCCGACAGCGAACGCGTCGGCGACAGGTCGACGCGGACCGGCACCGTGTTGAGGAACAGGCCGATGGTCTCGTCGATGCCGACGAGTTCGCCAGGGCGGCCCGCCACCGTCGCGCCGATGACCACGTCGCTGCGGCCGGCGTGGAAACCGGTCACGGCCGAAACCGCAGTCGTCACTACGGCGTTTAAGGTCGTGCCGAGGTCGTTGGCTTGTGCGAGAAGTCGTTCGGTGGTGTGCGCCGGGACCTTCACCACGATGCGGCCGGGCTCACTGCCGGGGTCGGCGTCGGGGTGGCCGGGCTCGACACCGCTGGCCAGCGTCGGCCCGTCCACGCCGGCTAGCAGCTCACGCCACGCATCGGCGGCCTCGACCTCGCCGACCCTTGCCAGCCACTCCAAGTGCGCGACCACGAGGTCGCCGTGCGGCTCGACCGCACCCTGTGCGCCGCGAGCGTCGTACAGCGCGAAGAGCTCTCGCAGCACCAACTCCCGCGACCACCCGTCGAAGAGCAGGAAGTGATAGGTGAACAGGATTCGGTCGCGTCCGCCGGGCATGCGGAGGACGGTCAGCCGGAGCAGCGGTGGGGAGGTGACGTCGAACGGTGTGGCGCGGTCGGCGTCGGCGGTGCGTTGCGCCAACCGCGCGGCCTGCGACGGGTCCTGCTGCCCGGTGAGGTCGATGACCGTGATGTCGGACGGCGGGTCGGCGACCACCACCTGCACCAGCGCGGTGGCGTCGGCGACGGGTTCGGGTTCGGCGTGCTCGACGGTGTGGAAGCCCACCCGCAGTTGCGGGTGCCTGCGCAACAGCGCGGTGAAGGCCTGCGCCATCGCGTCGACATCGATGCGGCGAGCGAAGTCGAACGTGTTCTGCGCGATGTAGGTGGCTGGGGCGCTGCCGGCGTCAAGCGCGGTCTGGTAGTAGACGCCCTGCTGCAGCGGCGACATCGCCCAGATGTCCTCCACAGCAGCGGTTGACCGGATTCGGTCGATGGTGGCCTCCGACAGCCGCACCGTGCTGAACGGGACCAAGGGCCTGGCGGATTGGTCTGCGTCTGCCGGACGCGGTGCCGCCGCTGTGATGAGCGCCGCCAGTGCCACCGGCGTGCGGTTGCGGAACACGTCCTCGGTGGTGAGGTGGTAGCCCTTACGGGCGAGCCTGCTGGTGACCCGGATGGCGCCGACGCTGTCGCCGCCGAGCGCGAAGAAATCGGCGTCGGCGCTGACGGTGTCGCGGCCGAGCACAGCGGCCACCACCTCGACGACCGCGCGTTGCACATCGTCGGCGGGCGCGACGGCGGGCCGAGGCTTGTCATCGGCGTGCTTGACGAGCTCGATCAGCGCGGTGTTGTCCCGCTTTCCGTTGGGTAGCAGCGGAATCGCGTCGACCGCCCTGATCGAGGTGGGGAGCAGATGCCGCGGCAGCTCGTCGGCGAGGTCCGCCAAGACGGTGTCGGGTGCGGGCGCGTCGGGTTCGAGCACTACGGCGGCGGCGAGCGCGCAACCCGTGCCGAAGACGGCGGCATCGGACACGCCGGGTCGCCTGCGCAGCGCGGCCTCGACCTCACCGGGCTCGACACGGTTGCCGTTGATTTTCAGCTGGCTGTCGGCGCGGCCTGCGAACACGACGCGGCCATCCGGGAGCCGCGCGCCGAGATCGCCGGTGCGGAACATCCGATCGCCGTCGCCGGTGGCCACGAACCGTGTCGCCGTCTGGGCCGGCCGGCGCAGATATCCGCGCGCCAATTGCACGCCGCTGACATAGATTTCGCCGATCACGCCGTCAGGGACGTCGTTGAGGGTCCGGTCGAGGATGCGGATGCCCGCGCCGGGCACCGCCGTTCCGAGCGTCACGATGTCGTCGGGACCGTCGTGTTGTTGACCGGCGAGCACGTCGCCGGCCACCTCCGAGGAGCCGTACGAGTTGACGATGGCCGCACTCGGGCTGGCCGCGCGCAACGCCGCCAGGTGCGTGCGCTCGAGTGCCTCGCCGCTGACGATCCAGCGTTGCAGCGCGGCGACGGCGTCGGTGTGCTCGTCGGCCAGCGCCGCGGCCAGCGACGGCACCGCGAGCACCTGTTCCACCCGGTGGGATGCGATGATCTTCGCCAGGGCGGTCCCGTCGCGTGCAGCCTCGTCGTCGGCCAGCACCGTGCAGGCGCCCGCGGCCAGGCCCGCCAGCAACTCGGTGGTGCCGTCGATGAATGACAGTGAACTCTTGGCGAGCCGGGTCTGCGCGGGCCAGTCCGCGACCGCCCATGCCAGCCGGTTGGCAAGCGCGCCATGGGTTCCCACGACGGCCTTCGGCTCGCCGGTCGACCCCGAGGTGTACAGCACCGACACGGCGTCGAGCGGGCCGACCGCCACAGGCTCGAACTCAGCATCGCCCACGGTTTCGGCGGACACCATCGTCGTCTCGTCGGGAATGGCGCCTGCCAGCACGGCGCGGCCCGCGTCGTCGACGAGTGCGGCGCGGGGGCGGGCGTGGTCGAGCATGAACTCGATGCGCGCCCGTGGATAGGACAGGTCGACGGGCAGGTAGGCGGCGCCCGCGCAGATGATCGCCCAGATCGCCGGGACGAGATCGGCCGATCGAGATGTCGCAAGCGCGACGATGTCACCGCGCCGCACACCAGCGTCGACAAGTCGACGCGCCAAAACACTTGCGCGCGAGTCAATGTCGCCGAACGTCAATGCGGAGTCGCCGGTCACGAGAGCGGCGTCGTCGCGGTGCGCGGCGATCGCGTCCGCGATCAGGTGGGTGACCGTCGACGTCCCGGCCCCGGGCGGGGGAGGGGTGGCGCCCGCAAGCGCGATGGTTCCGATCGGCGCGGCCGGATCGGCGATCAAGGCGTTCACCACATCGGTGAACGCGTGCGCGACCACGTCGGCGAAGGCATCGGAGACCTGGGCGCGGTCGTTGGTAACGGTCACCGTGACGGTGTCCTTGACGGCGATCATCACGGTCACCGCATAGTGCGGTGCCTCGACGACCGAGATGTCGCCGAGCCTCAGGTCGCCTTGGGCATGGGTTGCTGCGCCCAGGTTCTCGATGACGACCAGCGAGTCGAACAGCTCTGCGACGCCGGCGATTCGGTGGGCATCTTGCAGCGGCAGATGGTGGTGTTCGACAAGGTCAGACTCGACACGGGCCAGTGCGCCCGCGACGGCCACCGCGTTGTCGTTCGGCGACCATGTGACCCGAACCGGGACGGTGTTGACCAATAGTCCCACCATCGTCTCGATGCCGTCGACGTCGCCGCCGCGTCCGGACACCACGGTGCCGAACACGACGTCGTCGCTGCCGGTGAGCCGGCCGAGCGTGAGTCCCCATGCTGTGTGCAGCAGTGTTCCAACCGTGACCGACGCCGTGCTCGCTGCCGCCGCTACGGCCGCCCTCGACGGCAACGTCGCGGTGCGGCTGCCGAATCCGCGCCCTTGCGCGACGGCGCTCGTACCGTCTGCCGCGGCGATCCGCGTCGGCTCGGCGATGCCGTCGAGTACACGCGCCCAAGCGGCCCGATCGGCTGAATCGTCACGTACACCGAGCCAGTCGACGAACTGGGCGAATTGCGGTGCGGGCCCGTCGAAGTCGGAACCCGCATACGCGGTCAGCAGATCGTCGAGCACGATGGGCACCGACCAGCCGTCGGCCACGATGTGGTGCACGGTCTGGATCAGCGTGTGCCGGTCGGGGTGGTGTCGAACCAGGGTGTAGCGGGTGAGCGGCTGGGCGGCGAGGTTGAAGCGGCGGTTGCGTTCCCAGGCCGCCCGTTGCGCCACGACGACGGCCGGATCGTCACGATCGTCGTCGACGACATCGAAGTCGGGTGCAACCGGTGTCGCGTGCACGGCGACGGGTGTGCCATCGGCCAGTGTGGTGAACGCCGCCGACAGCGCGTGGTGGCGGGCCACCACTGTCTCGGTGGCGCGCTGGAAGCGGTCGACGTCCAGCGGGCCGGTGATGTCAACGATCTGTTGCACGACGTAGGGGTCGTGTCCTCGGCTGAACGTGGAATGGAAATAGATGCCCTGCTGGGTCGGGGTGAGGGGGACGACGTCGCTCAGGCCCGGGTAGCGCGACTCGAGTTCGGCGACGTCGTCGGCGGTCAGTCGCACACGGGGGAAGTCGCAGACACTGTGCCCGCTGACCGCGGTACTGCCCGCGATCGACGTCAGCAGTTCGGTCCAGCGCCGTGCGATGGCGGCGACGTCAGCTTCCGATATCGCCGACGACGGCCAGCTGAAGGTCGCGCGCAGGACGGTGCCCGTGCCGGTGTTGACGGCTTCGGCGTTGATTTCGATCAGCCGGGGCAGCGGCATCCCCTGGTCGCGGTCCTCCAGCACCGCCACTTCGCCGGTCCCGTCGTCGGCGAATGCCCACGGCCGCTCGGAGGTGTCGAAGCGGCCGAGGTAGTTGAACAGCACCTGAGGCTGGGCGACGAGGCTGTCGTCCTGTGCGCGCAGGTATCTCAGCGCACCGTAGCTGAGCCCGTGCGACGGGACCGCCCGCAGCTGGTCCTTGATCGACCGCACCGCCGCGCCCAGCGCCTGACCGCCGGATAGCGCTGCGCGCCAATTGAACTCACGGTCATGCAACGCTACCGGGTACAGCGTGGTGAACCACCCGACGGTTGCTGACAGGTCTGTGCCGCCGACCCCGTCGCCCTCGCGGCCGTGGCCCTCGATCTCGACCAGCAGGGTCGGCGCGTCGGCGCCGCGATCGGCGCGCCATACCCGCAACGCCAGGTACAGCGCGGCCACCATCGCATCGTTGACGTGGCCGTGGATCCGATCGGGCACCGCAGTCAGGACCGCGTCAGCGACGTCTGCAGGCAGCTGCACCGTCAGCCGGGCCTCCGAGGCGACCGTGTCACGCTCCGAATCGAGTTCCCGGTCTCCCCACGGTGTTTCACGTATCGCGCAGACGTCTCGCCAGTACTCGAGGTCGTCGTCGAATGCGCCGCCTGCGGCCGCGTCGGCCAGTTGTCGCGCCCATGACCGCCACGATGTCGGCGCAGGCGGAAGTTCGGCCGCCATCCCCGACGTCAGCATCCGGTGCGCGTCGGCCAGGTCCTCGGCGATGATGCGCAGCGACACCCCGTCGATGACGATGTGGTGCGCGATCACCAGCAGCCGACCCGGCCCGTCGGACGCGCGGCGCCAACCGAACGCGACCATCACCCCGGCGTCGGGATCAAGCATCGCGACCAGATCGTCGCGCAGCCGTGACAGGGGAGTCGTGGAATCGCAGACGCGCAGCGCGACGTCGGGGGCGTGGTCGGGGATGACGAGCTCGGCCGCGCCGCCGCGCGTCGACGCCCACAGGACGTGGTGGCGGGCCACCACTGCCCGCAACGCGGCGCGCAGCGTGTCCTCGTCGAGATCTGCGGGGGTCACCAGCGCCATACCCTGGTAGAAGCCGTTGAGCACGGAGCCCGCCTCGCCGACCTCGTCAAGCCAGCGCAGGATCGGGGTGGCCGCGGCCGCGCCGACGGGCTCGATTGCGGCGGCTGGTGTTTCGGCCTGTCCTTCGGTCAGCAATGGGGCGAGCGCCGAGACGGTGCGATGAGCGAACATGTCGCGGGGGCGCAGCGCGTAGCCCTTGGCGCGCACGCGGCTGACCACACGGATCGCGACGATGCTGTCGCCGCCGAGTGCGAAGAAGTCTTCGTCGACGCCGACCTCGTCGAGGTCGAGCGCCTCGGCGAACGCCCGGCACAACACGTGCTCGCGGGGCGTGCGTGGCGGGCTCACCTGCCGATCGACGACCTCGGGCGCGGGCAGCGAGCGGCGGTCGATCTTGCCGTTCGCCGTCAACGGCACCCGGTCGAGTGCGACGAACAGGGTCGGCACCATGTACTCGGGCAGCCTGGTGCGGCACCAGTCGGCGATGTCGCGATGCGTGGCGGCGTCGTTCGGTGTGGCGTCGGCGGTGACGACGTAGCAGACCAGATGCTCACCGCCGCCTTGCCGGTGCACGTCCACGACGGCCTGCCGCACCGCGGGATGCTCGGCGAGCTGTGACTCGATCTCTTCCAGTTCGATGCGCCTGCCGCGGATCTTGACCTGGTTGTCGGCGCGGCCGAGGAACTCCAGTGACTCGTCCTGAGTCCAGCGGGCCAGATCGCCCGTGCGGTACATGCGAGAGCCGTTGCCGTCGAACGGGTTCGCCACGAACCGCGAAGCGGTCAGCCCGGGGGCGTTGATATACCCGCGGCCCAGGAGAAAGCCCGCGGCGTAGAGTTCGCCCCCGACGCCAGGCGGCACCGGCCGCATGTCCTCGTCGAGCACGTACAGCTGCGTGTGCGGGTTCGGCCGGCCGATCGAGGTCGCGATCCGCTCCGCGGAGTCGCGATAGATCACGTGGGACACGCCGATCGTGGCTTCGGCGGGGCCGTAGCCGTGGTACAGCGTGGTGGACAGCTGGCGGCGGAACCGGCTGAACAGGCTCGGGGTGAGCACCTCGCCGCCGCACCACACGTGTCGCAGCGAGCGCAGCGCACTCGGCGCTCCGGAAGTGACTGCGACGCGGTCGAGTTCGAGCAGGGTGTCCAGCATCGACGACACCAGGTAGACGAACGTCACCCGCTGCGTGCGGATCAGCTCGAGCAGGTACTCGGGATCTTTTTCGCCGTCGGGTTCGGCCACCACTACCCGGCCTCCGCTCACCAGCGGCAGCAGGATCTCGTTGACCGAGATGTCGAACGACAGCGGAGCCTTGAACAGCGAGGCGTCGTCGCCTGTGAAGAGGAGCACGTGATCGCGTTGCCACAGCAGGCGCTCGGCGATGGCCTCGTGGCGGATCATCGCGCCCTTGGGTTTGCCCGTCGATCCCGACGTGAAGATGACGTACGCCAGCTGGCCGGGCATCACGTTGACGGCGGGCGGATGCGTGGATGCGTCGGCGTACCGCCAGTCGTCGAGATCGACCGCCAGAGTGTCGACACCCCAGTCGGATTCGTCGCTCGGTGCGACGAAAGCCGCGCTCATACCCGCGTCGGCGAGCACCTGGCGTCGGCGGTGGGCCGGCCAACTCGGATCCAGCGGGACGAACGCGGTGCCCGCCATCATCGCGGCCAGCACACAGACGACCATCTCCGCCGAGCGCGGCACACCGACCGCCACCACCGACTCAGCGGGAAAGCTCCTGTCGCACAGGGTGTTCGCAAGCTGGGCCACGCGCTCGCTGAGCTCGCGATAGGTGAGAGTGCGGCCGTTGTGCACCACGGCCACTGCGTCCGGTGTCGCCACGGCTTGGGCGGCGAACAGCGCCGGAACGGTCGAGGTCTGATCGGGTGTCGAGTGGTTGTTCCACTCGTCCAACAGGTCTTCGATGTCCGGTGAGTGCGTTGTCATCAGTTGTGCATGCTCCAAGCTCGCCACAGCCGCGCGTAGCGGCCTTCACGCGCAACCAGTTCGGAATGGGTGCCGCGTTCCACGATGCGGCCGTTGTCCATCACCGCGACCATGTCGGCCGTCGCGGCCTGGGTGAGGCGGTGGGCCACGACGAGAGTCGTGCGGCCCTTGGTCGCCGCGGCCGCAGCGGCCTCCAGTTCGGCGGCGTGTGCGCTGCCCGCCTCGGCGGTCGCCTCGTCGAGCACGACGACCTTCGGGTCGGCGAGCACGAGCCGCGCCATCGCGATGTGCTGGGCCTGCGCCGCCGTCAGCGCGACACCCTGTTCGCCGACGAGCGTGTGCAACCCGTCCTCGAGGCTCTTCACCCACGCGCCCGCGCCGACCCGGTCCAGCGCCGCCCAGATCTCGTCCTCCCCGGCGTCCGGCGCGACGAGGCGCAGGTCGTCGATCAGCGGCCCGGAGAAGACGTGCACCTCCTGGGTGATGGTGGCGACCCACTGCCGCAACGACTTCGGGTCGATTTCGCCGACCGGGACATCCCCGATGCGGGTCTGGCCGTTGGTCGGGGTCAGCAGACCCGCCACGATCGCGGCCAACGTGGTCTTGCCCGTGCCGGTGGTGCCCACGAGCGCACACCGGGTACCCGCCGGGATCGACAGCGAGACGTCGTGCAGCACTGCGGGTCCCGAACCGTACGCGAACGAGACCCGGTCCACCTTGACATCGGAGTTGGCCGGAACCGGTGCCGTGCCGGGCGCGATGTCGACGTCGGCAGCTGTGCGCATGTCGACGATCCCCACCAGCCGCGCCAGGCTGGCCGCGGCCGACTGGATCTCGTCGAAGTCGTACATCAGCATGCCGATCGGGTTGAACAGCCGGTGAAACATCAACGCCGCGGCGGTCGTCTGCCCGACGGTGACCTGGCCCGTGCGCACCAGCAGAAAGCCCGCCACCAGAATGGCTGTCAACCCGATGAATTCGGCGCGATTCACCCGGCCCACCAGGCGGGTGAACAACGTGAACACCGCGATCGAGATGTCGCGGGCACGCGCCGATGCGCGCTCGATGTCGGCGATGTGCCGCTCGTGCATCTCGTAGGCGTCGATGGTCCGTGCGCCCTGTATCGACTCCACCGTGACCTGCGCGCGCTCGGCGATCGCCACCCGCTCGTCGGCGTACATCGGCGCCGACCGCGGCAGGTACCACCACAGCCCCGCGGCATAGGCCGGAACGCACAGCGCACCGGCCAGCCCGAGCCGCCAGTCCAGGCTCGTCATGCCCGCGAGCGCAACGACACCGAGGAAGAACGCGTTGAGCATGTCCGGCAGGACCTGGTTCACAGCCTTCGCGACCGTGGCCACGTCCGTCCCGACCCGGGAGAGCAGGTCCCCTCTGCCGCTCTCCTCGATGGTCGTCGCGGGAAGATTCAGTGCCCGCGCCAGCACCTCCTCACGAAGGTCGGCGACCGTGTGCTCGCCGAGTCGCGTGATGAGATAGCCCGACAGCCCGGTGCCCAGTCCACCGGCGAGCGCCGTTGCGCCGATCAGAACGGCAAGCCCCACAAGGCCGCTGACCGTGCTGCCGTCGCGGACATGGTCGATCAGGTTGCCCAGCAGGTAGATCGGCGCCGTCGCGGCTGCCGCCGCAGCGATGCCGACGAGCACCGCCGCCGTCGTCGCCGCCGGACGCTCGCGTAGCGCCGATGTCAGCCATCTGCCCGACCGGGCCGCCGTGGCGACCGGCAGCACGGTCGGCGCAATGGGCGCTTCCTCAACACTCATGGTGCCCTCTGCTCTTCGCGCAAGCGCTCATCGGTGCCCTCTGCTCTTCGCGCAAGCGCTCATCGCGCCACCAACTCGCGGTACTCTGCGCGGCCTTCGACCAGATCCCGATGCGTGCCTTCGCTGTGGATACGCCCGTCCCTCACCAGCACGACTCGGTCGGCCGCGGCCAGCAGCGCGGGACTGCTGGTGATGACGACGGTGGTGCGCCCCCGCGCGGTGCGAAGCGCTCGGATGCCATCGGCGATGGCCTGTTCGGTGACGGCATCGACGGCCGTCGTCGGATCGTGCAACACCAGCACATCCGGGTCAGCCACCAAAGCCCGTGCCAAAGTCCAGCGTTGGCGCTGGCCGCCGGAAAGGCTGGCACCGCGTTCGGCGACCGGATGGTCAAGACCGTCGGCGTGCAGGGCGACGACGTCGACCGCACACGACGCGGCAAGCGCGTCTTGTACCGCGTCGGTGTCCGGTGCAGAATCACCATCTGTGACAACAAGATTCGACCGCAGTGTGCCGCTGAACAACGCGCTGTGGTGGTGCTCGACGAGCAGAACCGAACGCCGCTGGCCGTGCGGGATCTCGCCGATCGTGCGACCGCTGACGTGAATAGTGCCTGTGGTGTCGGGTGATTCACCGCTGCGCACTTCGCCGGAGAGTAGGTCGATCAACGCCGACGCCTCGCGGGCATCGGCGGTGAGCACCGCCAGGAACTCACCCGGCCGCACCTGAAGCGACAGCCCGTCGATCCCCGAGTGCACGGCGTCGCGGATCGTCAGGGTGCCCGGTTCCGCGTCACCACGAGCGGCCGCAGCGATCTGCGCGCGATGACGGGTACCTGCGTTCAGCACGTTGGCAACCCGGTTCGCCGACGCACGTGCCTCGGCCACCCAGCTCGGCACGATCGCCAGCAGTGAGAACGGTTCGATGAGGAATTGCGCCAACCCGATCACGGTGATCAGCTCGCCGACCGAAAGGCCGCCCCGAATCGCGAAGTAGGCGGCCGCCACCGCGACGGCCATCGCGGCCATCGCACCGGCAGCGGCAGCGGCGCCTGCGTGCATGCTCTGCAGGCGCGCGGCGTGCAGCGTGGCACCAAGCGAGCGCCGGCTCGCGACGCGATAACGAGCGGCGGCATTGGCCTGCGCGCCGATTCCCTGCAATGGACGGTGCCCGCTGATGAGATCTGTTGCCAGCGCTGACGTTCGGCCGATCGCAGCCTGTTGATTCTCGACGCGCTTAGCGATCAACGGGGCCGTCAATTGCAGGCCCGCCACCACGACGGGAATGCCGATCAACACCATCAGGCCCAACGGCACATCGATCGTCAGCAGAATCGCACCGCAGGCGACCGTGCCGACGACCGCGCCCGCGACGCGGGGCACATAGTCGAGCAGATACGACGTCTCATCGGCGTCAGTCGACGAAATCGACAGCAGCTCACCGGATTTGTACTCGGTTCGGATGCCCAGCGGGTCGAGGATCTTCCTGCCCAGCTCGACACGCAGGAGATGCGATTCGCGGGCGATCGCGAACATCAACAGCCGTGCACCGATGCGGTAGACGGTTGTCAGCACGACGAACAGCGCGGCGAGGGCGCCGAGGAAGCCGATGATCGCCGGGACGCTGCCGGTGGCTACCGCGCGATCGACGATGACACCGATGAGCACCGGAACGGAAACCTCACACAGCTGGTGCAGGCAGATCAGGGCGGTGCCCGACGCCAGCCACCGAACGTTGCGGCTGACGGTGCGGCGCAGCACACCGAAGCCGGTCCAGGCGTCGGTGGCCGGATTGGACTCGGGCGCCGTCACGCCGATAGGGTCGCGTCGGTGGTCTCCCGAATCATCCGCTCACGCAGCGACTTCGGCCGCATATCCGTCCAGTTCTCCTCGACGTATCGCAGCGCGCTGTCGCGATCCGTACCGTCCGGGTCGCCGAAAACGACCGTCCAACCTGTGGGCACAGCGGCGAACGAGGGCCACAGCGAGTACTGCTCCTCGTCGTTGACGAGCACAAGGAAACGCCCGGTCTCGTCGTCGAACGGATTATTGGACATGGTGCCCCCTCCCTGGCGCAAACCGGATCCCCGTACGATCGGTCGGCATGTTATCAAAGGTTAGGCTAACCAATGTAGGCTAGCGTGAGACAAGGGGAGGGGCTCGGTTGCGAATAGTGATGTTCGGTTATCAGACGTGGGGGCACCGCACGCTTCAAGCGCTGCTCAAGTCACGACACGAGGTGTGTCTCGTCGTCACGCATCCGGCCAGTGACCATGTCTACGAATCGATTTGGGCCGACTCGGTGGAGGACCTCGCACGCAGCGAGGGCATCGAGACCTATCTCGCCAAGCGCCCGACCGACGATCTGATCCAGCGTGTGAAGGCGCTCGCGCCCGACGTGATGGTGGCCAACAACTGGCGCACACGTCTGCCCGAGGAATTGTTCACCATCCCTCGGCTGGGCACCCTGAACCTGCACGATTCGCTGCTGCCGCAGTTCACCGGGTTCTCACCGGTGGTATGGGCGTTGATCAGCGGCGCCAGTCATACCGGTCTGACGGCACATCTGATGGACGCTGAGTTGGATACGGGCGACATACTCGTGCAGCGGGCCGTGGAGATCACCCCGACGAGCACGGGCACGAGTCTGGTGCTGGCCACCCTGGACCTGATTGCGGAGGTGCTCGAGGAAGCGCTGGACCAATTGGAGTTCGGCACCGCGAAACCGGTTCCTCAAGACCTGAGCGCTCGCACGTTCTTTCACAAGCGCTCCGACCGCGACAGCGTCGTCGACTGGACATGGCCCGCGGCGGACATCGAGCGTTTCATCCGTGCGCTTTCGGATCCATTTCCCAACGCCTATACATACTTTCGCGGTGAGCGGTTGCGTCTGATCAAGGCCCACGTCTCCCGGTGCATGTATGGCGGCACACCGGGTCGGGTGTTCATCGAAGAGGACGGCGGCATGGTGATCGTCGCAGGCGCCGACGCCTACCGGGGCAGGTCGCCGGGGATAGTGCTCGACGTGGTGCGCACCGACGACGGCGTCGACCACGACGCCATGGCGTATTTCGGGCACGGCGGCGGATACCTGACGTCGCGACCGTGAGCGTCAGGTCCGTGTGCGCACGTACGGCGACGCCTGCGGAATCACCAGCGGCGTCCCGGTCTGCGGGTCGTCGATGATCTGGCACTTGAGCCCGTACACGTCCTCGACCAGCGCCTCGGTGATAACCACATTCGGATTACCCTCTGCCACAATCTGCCCCGACTTCATCACGATGATCTGATCGGCATAGCGGCAGGCGTGTTGCAGATCGTGGAGGACCACCACCACAGTGCGATTCTGCTCCCGGTTCAGCATCGCGAACAGGTCGAGCAGCTCCACCTGATGCGCGATGTCGAGATATGTGGTCGGCTCGTCGAGCAGCATCAACGGTGTCTGCTGGGCCAGCAGCACCGCAACCCAAACCCGTTGCCGCTGACCGCCCGACAGCTCGTCGACCAGCCGACCCGCGAGGTCGGTCACCCCCACGCAGCGCATGGCTTCGGCGACGGTCTCGGCGTCGTCGCGGGACCACTGACGCATCACTTTCTGGTGCGGAAACCGGCCACGCGCCACCAGGTCGGCGACGCTGATGCCCTCCGGTGCGATCGACGTCTGCGGAAGCAGCCCGAGCCGGCGCGCCACCTCCTTGGTGTGCAGGCTGTTGATGGCCTGGCCGTCCAGAATCACCTGCCCCGCTGACGGTTTCAGCAGCCGAGCCAGACCGCGCAGCAGTGTCGACTTGCCGCACGCGTTGGGCCCGACGATCGCGGTGATGCGTCCGTCGAGCACATCGACGGACAGCCCCTCGATGACCGTCCTGTCGTCGTAGCCGATGGCAAGTCCGTCGGCACGCAGCCGGGAACCGGATTGCATCGGCACCTCCTTCGTCGGTCGGTCCATCAGCGCTGCCGTGCCTGCGAGATCAGAAGGTAAACCAGATACGCCCCGCCGAGGCAGACGGTGACCGCGCCCACCGGAAGCTCGTTGCCCGCGAACAACTGCTGGGCGATCACGTCGCTGACCAACAGCAGCAGCGCGCCCATCGCCGCCGACGGCGCCAGCGCGACGCCCGGGCTGCGGGTGAGCCGCCGTGCCACCTGAGGCGCCGCCAGCGCGATGAACGCGATCGGCCCCGCCGCGGCGCAGGCCACCGCGACCAGCCCGACGGCCGCAACCAGATACGCCAGCCGGGTGCGGTCCGGCTGCAGCCCCAGACCGCCTGCGGCGTCGTCGCCCATCTGCAGCACCGGCAGGCGCGGCCCCAGGGCCAGCAGCGTCGCGGTCGCCGCGGCCAGGCACACGGTCATGGGCAGCACCTGCGACCAGCTCAGCCCATTGAGCGTGCCCTGCTGCCACACCGAAGCGGTGACCGCGGTGTGATGGTCGAGTTTGATGACGATCCATTGGTTGACCGAGTTCAGCACCGCGCTCATGCCGATGCCGACGACGATCAACCGGTGGCCGGCCAGCCCGTTGCGATATGCCAAGGCGTACACCGTGACAGCGGTGGCCAGACCGCCGATCAGCGCCCCGGCCGCGACGACGTAGTAGCCGCCGCCGATCCCGCCGATCACTACCAGAGCCCCGGTGTAGGCGCCCGAATTGACCCCGATGATGTCCGGGCTGCCTAATGCATTGCGCGTCAAAGCCTGGAACACCGCACCAGAATTGCCGAGCGCCGCACCGATCAACACGGCCATCAACATTCGCGGCATTCGCCAGTCGAGGACCACGACGCGGTTGAAGGACGTATCGGCGCCGATGAGCACGCGCACGACGTCGAGGGGTGCGACGGTGTATTTGCCCATGCCGATGGCGATTACGGCGACGACGACGATCGCGGTAAGCAGGGTCGCGACGACGACGACCGCTCGCAACGACGCCCGCGCCGATAGGGAGCCTACCCGCACGACACACTGCTGTCGGCCGAAGTCGATGCGGTCGGCGAGCACGCTCATCGGTCCGCTCCTCGCTTGCGGATGAGCCAGATCAGCACCGGAGCACCGAGAAACGCGGTCACGATGCCCGCAGGCAGCTCCGCGGGGCGGATGACAACGCGCCCGAGTATGTCGGCGGCCAACAGCAACGTCGGGGCGACCAAAGTAGCGTAGCCGAGAATCCAGCGCCAGTCCGGACCGGTGAAGCGGCGAACAGCATGCGGCACCATAAGGCCGACGAAGCCGATCGGGCCCGCGCCTGCGGTGGCCGCGCCCGCCAGCAGCGCGACCGCCACCAGACTCAGCACCTGCGTACGAACAACGTTGCCGCCCATGCTCTTCGCCAAATCGTCGCCGAGGGCGGTGACATTCAGCGAGCGGGCCACGACGACGCACAGCACCGCACCGGCGACGATGAACGGGGCAATGGTCGCCGTCACGTCGAGGGCGCGCCCGTCGAGAGCCCCGGCATCCCAGAACCGCATGTTGTCGAAGGCACGTGGGTGGTGCAGTCGCACCACATAGCCGACGCCGTCCATCACCGCGCCGACCGCGACACCGGCAAGCAGCACCCGAACCGGGGTGATGGCCGCCCGCCCCGTCATCCCGACCAGATACACCAACGCCATCGCGAAGAGCGCCCCGGCGAAACCGAACCAGATGTAGGTCCAGATTCCGCTCATGCCGAAAAAGGCGATCGCCGTCACGATGAAAAGCGCTGCACCCGAATTGATTCCGAGAATCTCGGTGTCGGCTAGCGGATTTCGGCCGATGGACTGGATCAGGGTCCCCGACAGGCCCAGCGCCAACCCGACCAGCAGGGCCAGCACCGTGCGGGGGACCCGCAGATCGTGCACGATCCACTCATCGCCGCTGTCGCGGTAGTCGGTGAGCGCATGCCACACCGTGGACAGGTCGACGTTCTCGGTGCCGATCGCCAAGCTGGCCACGCAGGCCGCGACCAGCAGCACGGCCGCCAAGCCCAAGCCCGCCGCGCGGCTGCGCGTCGTCGGGTAGCGAGCGGTCCGCGTAACCGGTTGCGTCGCTGTCTGAACGGTCACGGTGCCTAGAGGCCGACTCGTTCCAGAGCTTCGTCGAACTCCTCGGACGCCACCTTGTCGCCCTTGCCCTGCGCGAGCGCCCGTGTGTAGACCGCGACGACCTCGTCTTCGACCTCGGCGAACCTGGCGTCCCAGGTCTCGGAGTCGAACCGCCAGTAGCCGGTGACGTCGAGTTGGTCGATCGTCCAGCCCATGGCGCGGAAATGCTTGCGCACCGCGCGGGATTCGGCGGCCTCGCCTGCGAACCAGCAGTAGCCCTGCCCGGCGGGTAGCGCATACGCGCGCACCAACTCGGCGAGCCGACTGGGGGCGTGGCCGTTGCCGGTACCGACGGTGGTGATCACCCTCATGTCGGCGCGGCGGGGCAGGTACTCCAAGTCTTCACGGTCGGCGACCTCGGCGATCACCGTCACGGGCAGGGTGGACTCCTCGACGATGCGAGCCGTGGCTGGAAGACCCGACAGATCGGTGACGAGCAGTTGCCACTCGGTGCTCGCGGGCGGCCGGTACCACGACCGCGCGTGGTCGAGGCCGACGCGGCCGCCTGCGCTGGCCGTCGCCGCCCAGGAGGTTCCCGGGCCGTGGGCGTGCAGGAAGATGTCGAGCGTGATCCGGTCGCCGTCGTGGTAGCGCACCGAGTAGTTGCGCCCCTCTGACGTCGGGTCGATGCGGGTTGTCCCGTCGGGTGCGGCGATCGGAAAGTAGACGCCGACGGCCGAGTCGGCGGCGGGTTTCACGTCGAGGGCGGCGGGGTCGTCGACCCGCACCACGACGCGTCGCAGGCGCGGGCCCAGCTCGACCGCTTCGGTCACGAGGCCATGGCTGAAACTCACCGAGCTTAGGTTACCCTAAGCATTCTTTTCGTCTGGACGGCGGTCTACCAGTCAGAATGGGTCATTTCCCTCAGCGTGGCGGCGTGCTGCACATAGGTTCGGGCCATGGCGCAGATCGAGCTGATCGGTGTTCCGTTCGACGGCTTCGGGCGCCCGGGAAATCAGGCGAACGCGGCCGCCGCGCTGCGCGAGGCGGGGTTGGTCGACGCCTTGGGCCAGCGCGACGTCATCGTCGGTGATCTGACTCTGCCTGCAGGCGATCCGGCGCGCGGACCGTCGACCGGGCTGATCAACGAGGACGCGCTGCTCGCGATGACCGCCGCGCTCAACGAACGGGTCGGCTCGGCGGTGATCGCGGGGCGGCTGCCGATCGTGTACGGCGGCGACTGCTCGGCGCTGCTCGGCATCGTCACGGGATTGCGCGACCACGTCGGTGCCGTCGGGCTGGTCTTCATCGACGGACACGAGGACACCATGCCGCTCGACGTCTCCGAGGACGGCGAAGCCGCCAACACCGAAATCGGCCTGCTGCTCGGCCTGACGGGCCGCACGCTCGGCGCGGAGCTCGCCGACCGATTGCCCGCGTTGCCACGCGAGCATCTCGTGGTGCTCGGGCCGCGCGACGACGCGTGGCGGCGCCGCTTCAACGTCGGCACGCTCGCCGATGTCGGAGTGTGGGTTTCGCCGCTGACGAGCACCACCGATGCGCCGGGGGTCGCCAACGACCCGGCAGGTGCGGGCCGCCGCGCCATCGAATACCTCGCCGGTCAGGTCGACCGCTGGTGGCTGCACATCGACCTCGACGTGCTCGACCCGGTCGTGTTCCCGCCGCAGGGCCTTCCCGATTACCCCGATGACCCCGGCGGGCTCACCTGGCCTCAACTCACCGAATTGGTGGCGGAATTGTTCACCACTCCTGCGTCGTGTGTCGGTGCCAGCATCGCGATCTACGATCCAGACCAGGACCCGAACCGGGCCGCCGCCGCCGAGATCGTGGGGTTCATCCGTAACGTGGTGGCGCCCGCGAGCAGCCGCTAGCCCAGGAGACACGTGGCCGAACCCATCGACGAGTACTTCACCGCCACCATCTCGGCGATGAGTGGGTCGGTGCATCGGCGCGCCGACGACGACCCGATCCGGGACGGCACGTCGCTCTCGGCGCGAGTGTGCCTGGCGCTGTTCGACGTTGCGATCGGCAGCCGTCACCTCGACCTGGCCGCGCGGTGGCTGCGCTCGCAGAACAAGGGCTACTACACCATCGGGTCGTCCGGGCACGAGGGCAACGCGGCCGTGGCCGCGGCGTTGCGGCCCACCGACCCGGCGCTTCTCCACTACCGGTCCGGGGCGTTCTTTTTGGCTCGCGCCGCGCTTGCCAACGGCCGCGAACCGTTGCGCGATGTCCTGCTCGGGTTGGTCGCCTCCACCGATGAACCCATCGCAGGCGGCAGGCACAAGGTCTTCGGCCGCCACGACCTGCAGATCATCCCGCAGACCTCGACCATCGCCTCGCATCTGCCGCGAGCGGTCGGGGTCGCGTTCTCCATCGCCCGTGCCAAGAAGCTCGGGGTGAGCTGCGCATGGCCCGACGACGCGGTCATCGTGTGCAGCTTCGGCGACGCGTCGGTCAACCACTCCACCGCCGTCGGGGCGATCAACACCGCTCTGCACGCGGCGTACCAGGGCGTGCCGATGCCGTTGCTGTTCGTGTGCGAGGACAACGGCATCGGCATCAGTGTCAAGACCCCCGGCGGCTGGATCGAGCAGACCTACCAAAACCGCACGGGCCTGGCGTTTTTCGGCGCCGACGGCTGCGATCTGCCCGCCACGTTCGATGCCGCGGCCGCGGCCGCCGACTGGGTGCGCGCGCGTCGGCGCCCGGCGTTTCTGCATCTGCGCACCGTCCGGCTGATGGGGCACGCTGGCTCGGACTATGAACCGGCCTATCGACGGCCCGCGGAGATCAGCGCCGACTACGGCCGAGATCCGGTGCTGCGCACCGCGAAACTGCTGATCGAGCAGGAAGTGCTGACGCCGGCGGAGGTGCTCGACCGCTACGAAGCCAAGCGCGCCGAGGTCATCAAACTCGCGGGCGAGGTGGCCGAGGCCGCCCAACTCGACAGCGCCGCAGCGGTGGCCGAACCGCTCACGTCCACCATGGAGGAAGCGCTCGCCGCGGCGCCGGAGTCGCTGGCGGCATCGGTGCGTACCCACGACCCGGACGCGCCGATCACGGTGGCGCAGGGCATCAACCGAGCGCTCAACGACATCCTCGACCGCTACCCGGAGGCCATCGTCTTCGGCGAGGACGTGGCGCGCAAGGGCGGCGTCTACGGGGTCACCCGCGGACTGCTCAGCCGCACGAGTTCGGCGCGGGTGTTCGACACGCTGCTCGACGAACAGGCCATCCTCGGCCTCGCCCTCGGCGCCGGGGTGTCCGGGCTACTGCCCATACCGGAGATCCAGTACCTGGCCTACTTTCACAATGCCGCCGACCAGATCCGCGGCGAGGGCGCGACGCTGCAGTTCTTCTCCAACAGGCAGTACCGCAACCCGATGGTGGTGCGCGTCGCCGCCTACGGCTACCAGAAGGGGTTCGGCGGACACTTCCACAACGACAACTCGATCGCCGCGATGCGCGACATCCCCGGACTGGTGATCGCGTCACCGGCGCGGCCCGACGATGCGGCGGCGATGCTGCACACTTGCGCCGCGGCGGCCAAGAACGCCGGTGCGGTGTGCATGTTCCTCGAACCGATCGCGCTGTATCACACCCGCGACCTCTATGACGACGGCGACGAGCAGTGGCTGGCCGCCTATCCCGAGGCGGGCGTGCCGGTCGGCCGCGCCCGCACCTACGGCGAGGGAACGGATTTGACGATTCTCACGTTCGCCAACGGCCTGCGGATGAGCCTGCGCGTCGCCCGCAGGCTCGAGGCACGAGGAGTCGGCGTGCGCGTCGTCGACCTGCGATGGCTGGCGCCGCTGCCGGTTGCCGGCATGCTGCGCGAGGCCAACGCCACCAATAAGACGCTCATCGTCGACGAAACCCGGCAGACCGGGGGAGTAGGAGAGGGGATCCTCGCCGCGCTGCTGCAGCACGGGTACCGCGGCGCCGTCGATCGGGTTGCCAGCGCCGACAGCTTCATTCCGCTCGGCGATGCCGCGCTGCAGGTGCTGCTCAGTGAGGAGACCATCGAGGCCGCGGCCGTCAAACTGACCGGCTAGCACCGAAGCGCCCGAACGGCGATTGCTAACTTGAGCGGGTGAGCGATTCCCCGCACCCCGCGCGACCGCTGGCCGGTGTCCGCATCGTGGAGATCTCCAGCTTCGTCGCCGTGCCGCTGGCGGGTATGACGCTGAGCCAGCTCGGCGCCGAGGTGGTGCGGGTCGACCCGATCGGCGGCGCCGCGGACTACCAGCGCTGGCCGGTCACCGAGGACGGGACGAGCATCTACTGGGCGGGCCTGAACAAGGGCAAGCGGTCGGTGGCAGCCGATTTCCGTTCGCCCGAAGGCCAACAACTCGTTGCCCGCCTGATCGCCGACTGCGGCCTGTTGATCACGAATGTGGCTGGGCGGCAATGGCATTCATACGAATCCCTGACCCAGTTGCGCCGCGACCTGATTCATGTCGAGGTCTCCGGACGCGCGGACGGCGGCACCGGCGTGGACTACACCGTCAACGCGGGCCTTGGATTTCCGCTGGTGACCGGGCCGCCCGAACTCGCAGGGCCGGTCAACCACGTGCTGCCTGCATGGGACGTCGCGTGCGGTCTTTACACGGCGCTGTCGGTCGTCACCGCGCTGCGGCACCGCGATGCGACGGGGCAGGGCCAACGGATCTCCATCCCGCTGGAGAACGTGGCCCTGGCCACCGCAGGCAACCTCAGCTTCCTCACCGAGATGATGGTGAACGGAACGTCGCGCCAGCGCATCGGCAATGCGATCTACGGGCAGTACGGGCAGGAATTCACCAGCAGCGACGGCGTCTCCTTCATGATCGTCGCGCTGACGCCGCGCCACTTCACCGATCTCACGAAGCTGACCGGAACAACGGAATCCGTTGCCGCACTCGCCGAAACGCTCGGCACTGATTTCACCGACGAGGGCGAACGCTACCGTCACCGCGACGCGCTGACCGGGCTGTTCGCCGAGTGGTTCGCCGCGCACACCGCCGACGAGATCGCCGAGGGGCTGTCGGCCACGTCGGTGCTGTGGGAGCGCTACCGCACATTCGCCGAGGTCGTCACCGACCAGCGTGTCACGGCCAATCCGCTGTTCGCCCCGCTCGACCAACCCCGCATCGGCGAATACCTCGCGCCCGGCCTGCCGGTGTCGATCAACGGCGACTATCCGCGCGCGATCCCCGCACCCGCGCTGGGCGACGACACCGCGGCGGTGCTTGAGCAGTGGCTCGGCCTCGACGCCGACGAGATCGGCAGGCTCACCGAATCGGGCACGGTGCGATGAGCCGCCTACTCAAACTGCTCGAGCTGCAGCAGCGTAGCGGCGACGCGACGTGGATCGGACCGGCCAGCGGGCCGCAGGGCAAGCGCGCGTTCGGCGGCCAATTCGTAGCGCAGAGTCTTGCCGCCGCCTGCCGCACCGTCGACGCCGACCGGCTGCCGACCAACATGCACCTGCAATTCCTGCGCGGCGGTGAGGCGGGTGATCCGGTCGAGTACACGGTGACGTCGGTGTTCGACGGACGTACCGCCGCCGCGCGCCGCGTCGACTCCCGGCAGGGCGAACGCCTGTTGACGACGGCGTCGGTGTCCTTCGCGGTCGACCTGCCCGGCCCCGAGCACGGACACCGGATCCGGATGCCCGCCGACCCGGAGTCGCTGCCGCGGACCGGACCCGCAGGACCGGCGCCGTCGATGCCGCTGGACGAACTGGACATCCGGATCGCCGACGAGATCATCGACGGCGAGTTCGTTCGCCGGTTCTGGTGGCGCGCAACGGTTCCGATACCAGACGAGCCGCAGGTGCACACGCTCGTCGCCGCCTATGTCACCGACGTGTACATGATCGACCCGGCGCTGCAGGTGCACGGACACTCGATGCAGGCGCGCACCCACCGCAGCGGGACCACCGACTCGTCGATCTGGTTTCACCGGCCGATCCACGCCGATGAATGGAACCTGCTGGAGACCCGGTCGCCCGCGGCCGCGCGAGGCCGCGGTGTGGTGACGGGCAGCCTGGTGCGCGCCGACGGCCTCATCGCCGCCACCCTGGCCCAGGAAGGCCTTATCGCAGAGCGGGAACCGACGCCTTCATAGCCGCGCGCTCGGCGCGCTCGCGCAGCCGCGAACGAGCCGCGTTGAGTAGGCGCGTCAGCAGCACACCGACGACGATCGCGGCGACGACACCGAGTAACGGGTGCGCGTCGAACAGCGGATACACCTGGTAGTGCGTCAGATAGGTGTAGAGCGAGGCCTCTGCCACCGTTCCCGCGACCACCGTCAACCACGCCGGGCAGCGGATGGCGGGCAGCCAGATCAACAGCAGGAACCCGCTCAGCACCAACATTTCTCGACTCGTGCTGCCGAAGTAGCCGTGCAGGCTGACGATCAACACCGCCGACACCGCGATCCGCTGCCACACCGTCGACGACTTGGCCGCCGCCCAGCCGACGGCGAAGAACCAGAAGGCCAGCACGGTGAACCAGGCCTCATGCCCGAAGTGCAGGCCGAGCAGCTCGTAGCGCAGGGCCAACCCGACCACCAGGAACGCCGCCGCGAATGCGAACGGACGGCGCCGCTCCCACCGGTCGGCGGCCGGCAGCCAGCACACCAGCGTCAGCGCGATCAGGATCCAGACCAGAACCTCGACGAACCACAACCGGCCCGCGGTCATGCTGTGCGGCGGGCCGAAGAACTTCTCGGCGAGCAGCAGATTCGTCCAGTGGTAGTCGTCGGTGATCACCAGCGCGATCGCGATCCAGATCACCGACGGCACAACGATCCACCCGATCGTGTTCCGCAGATGGCGCATCCGTTGAACCCGCGGCACCGGAGTCAGACAGAACCGCGCGAAGTTGTATCCGGCGATGCCGAGCAGCAGATGCGCGCCGCCCCACATCTCGTAGAGGGTGGCGTGCGACCCGACGATCAGCACGATCGCCGCCGCCCGCAGCGCGACACTGGTCTCCAGCGTCGCGTTCAGCCACGGCCACGACCGGCGCGTCGGGGATGCGGTGCGCTGCAACTCGGCCAGTGGCCGCCGATGCCAGTCGGCGGGCAACCCGCCCAGCGCCCGCTCGAGACGCACCGACATGGCCACATAGGACAGCGAATTGCCGCCGAGGTCGACGAAGCTCTGGTCGGGGCGGATGGTGCGCCCATCGATCTGCAGCACGTCGGCGAACAGCGTCCGCAGATCGGTTGCCGCTGCGGCGGGTTCGTCGGCATGGCCGGCGAGGGCCCGGATGGTCCGGTAGTCCGGCTTGCCCGACGGCAGCAGCGGTAACTCGGGGACGCTGACCACGCGCACGGCCGCAGGCGGCAGACCGGCCGCGGTGGCGGTGAGGTGTTGCACGTCGGCGCACTCTGTGGCGTCGACCGCGGCGACGACCAGTTTGCCGTCGTGGTCGACGCAGAACGCCGTCACACCCGCCGCGCTGAGTATTGATTCCACGCGTTGCAGATCGATGCGCAACCCGTACAGCTTGACGAATCTGCTGCTGCGGCCGATCACCTCGTAGAGTCCGTCGGCCGTGCGGCGTGCGACGTCGCCGGTGCGCAGGGTCTCGACGGTCTTGCCAAGCGCCAGGTCAGCAGGCCCGTGCGCGTAGCCCATCATCACGTTCGGCCCGCGGTAGACCAACTCGCCGGCATCGGGATCCGACCAGCCGTCGACCGGTTCGATGGTGAACTCACCGCCGGGTATCGGTCTGCCGATCGACGACGGGTGAGCCTGCGCGAGTTCCGGTGGCAGATAAGCCATTCGAGAGGTGGCCTCGGTGGCGCCGTACATCACGAACAGCCGCCAGCCCTTGCGCTGACCGAGCGCGGCGAAGCTGCGGACGCGTTCCGGCGAGAGCCGGCCTCCCGCCTGGGTGATGTAGCGCAAGTGCGGCAGGTCGAAGCCGTCGAAGCCGATCCGCTCGAGCACCTCGAACGTATAGGGAACGCCGGCGAACGACGTCCCGCGGTGGCGGCGGAACAGCGTCCAGAACTCGTCGTCGACCACCGAGTGGTCGGTGAGGATCAGCGCGGCGCCTCGGAGGAGGTGGCTGTGGACGACGGAAAGGCCGTAGCAGTACGACATCGGCAATGTCGTTGCCGCGCGGTCGGTTTGCCGGATGTCGAGATACTCGGCGATCGCGGCCGCGTTGGCCAGCAGGTTCGTGTGTGACAAGCGCACCAATTTCGGCGACCCGGTGGTGCCGGAGGTCGACAGCAGCAGGGCAAGGTCGGCGTGCAGCCGGTGTGCGCTGCCGCGCCGCCGGGCGTGGACCCCGTCGGCGTCGATGACGACATCGGGGTCGTAGGTGCTCAGCACGGCCGCATGCTCGCGGCCTGCGGGGACGGGCAGCACGACGTGGCCGCCGGCGAGCGCACCGAGATAACCCGTCAGGGCCGGCAGGTCGTTGCGTGTCTCCAGCAGCACCAGCCTGCGGGTGTCGCCGAGTTCGGCTGCCACACCAGCGACTTGATCGGCGAGCTCGCGATACGTCAAGGAGGTGTGCTCGGTCAGTACTGCTATTAGATCGCCGTGGCTCCGCAGATGGTCGATGAGCCGGCTCACTTGAGGGCGACTCCGCTGCCGATGACCTCGATGTGCACCTTGGCATCGACGGTCGGGTGGTTGAGGCTGTGCTGGCGCACGACGATGAGACCGTTGTCGCCGGCGGGGTCGATGGTCAGCAGCACGTCGTGGCCCAGAAACTCGGTCGCGACGACCGTGCCAAGGCCGTGCGAATCGTCTGCGCTGCCCGCCTGTGCGATGTCCGAAACAATTGTGGCCCGAAGCTGTTCCGGCCGCAGCGCCAGCGTGGCGGGACCGTCGCCGACCGCTTCTTGGACAGGCACCCGGCCCAGCGCGCATTCGGCGAAGCCGGCGGCGATGGTGCACGGCAGCGCGATGCAGTCGCCGAGGAACTCCGCGGTGAAGCGATCCTGCGGCTGCCGGTATACCTGCTGCGGAGCACCGATCTGGGTGAACCGGCCGTCCCGCATGACCGCAATCTGGTCGGCGACCGAGAGCGCCTCCTCCTGGTCGTGGGTCACCAGCAGGGTCGTCACACCGGCGTCGGCGAGCAGCGCCGCGACCGCCTTTCGCGTCGACGCCCGCAGTCCGGTGTCGAGCGCGCTGAATGGTTCGTCGAGCAACATGAGTACCGGTTTGCGGGCCAGCGCGCGAGCCAGCGCGACGCGCTGCTGCTGGCCGCCGGAGAGTTGATGCGGCCGGCGAGGTCCGTAAGACGGGTCAAGCGAGACGGTTTCGAGCAGTTCGGCCACCCGCTGCCGTACTTCGCGACGGCGGGCCGAGCCGGGCAGCCCGTATGCGATGTTCTGGGCGACGGTGAGGTGCGGGAAGAGCGCGCCGTCCTGTGCGACGTAGCCGACGCCGCGCCGGTGTGCAGCGACCGAGCGCTGGGGACTGGCCACCTGGCGTCCGTCGATGGAAACCGTTCCGGCGTCGGGGGATTCGAATCCGGCGACGATGCGCAGCAGCGTCGTCTTCCCGCAACCTGAGGCGCCGACGACGACGGTGGTGCTGCCGCGCGGAACCGAAAGGTCGATGTGGTCGAGCACGGTGTGACCGTTGAAGGACTTGGCCAGTCCGCGGATGTCGAGCATGGCGGTCATAGCGCGGCCACCTTCGTCGACTGCCGGAACAGCACAAGCGTCACGGGGATCGCGAGCACCACCAACACGAGGGCGTACGGTGCGGCCGCCGCGTAGTCCAGCTCGCTGCTGAACGACCAGAACAGCATCGCCAGGGTCCGCGTGCCGGTGGGGGCCAGCAGCAGGGTAGCGGTCAATTCGGTTGCCACCGCCACGAATACAAACGCAGCAGCGGCGGCCGCGGCGGGCGCGGTGAGCCGCAGGGTGACCCGGAAAAAGGTCGCCGTCGGCGAACTGCCCAGCGACCGGGAGGCCTCCTCGAGGCCGGGCGGCACCTGGGCGAGTCCGGCGCGCACATTGACCAGGGCGCGGGGCATGAAGAGCAAGATGTAGGCGAACACAATGAGCGGCACGGATTGATACAGCGGGCGGGCGAAATGGATCGCCACGGTGACCAGCGCCAGCGCGGTGACGATGCCGGGCAGCGAGCTGGTGATGTAGTTCGCGCCCTCCACGGCACGGGCCAACACCCCGTGTGACCGGACCGCGACCCAGGCGACCGGGAACGCCAGCACCGTCGTCAACACGGCCGCGGCGGCGGCCAACCCGATGGTCTGGCCGAGCGCGGTGGCGATCTCGTCGACATCCCATACGTCCGCGCCGCCGATGGACAGCCACCGCAGGATCGTCCACACCGGCACACCGAGGGCGAGCGCGGCCAGCGCGGTGAGACCGGCCGTGGCCGTAATAGTGTAGTGCCGCAGGGGAATTGGCGCCGCGGCGCGAGGCGCGCCCGATCCGATTCTGGCGTATCTTGCGGTGCCGCGGGCAACGGCCTCAGAGACCAGCAGCACCAGGCACAACAGCACCAGCACCCCGGCGAGCATGCTGCCCGCCGCCCCGTCGAACGTGACCTGGAACTGCTGGAAGATCGCGACGGTGAAGGTGTCGAACCGCACCATGGCGAAGGCGCCGAACTCGGCGAGCAGATGGACCCCGATCAACAGGCCGCCGCCGAGGATCGCCAACCGCAACTGCGGCAGCACGACGCGGAAGAACACCCCGGCCGAGTCGGAGCCCAGCGCCCGCGCCGACTCCTCCACGGCGGGATCGAGCCGGCGCAGCGTCGCCGCCACCGGCAGATACACGAACGGGAAATACGACAACGTCGAGATCAGCACGCCCGCCCACAGCCCGTTCAGCGACGGGATCACACCCACCCAGGCGTAGCTGTTGACGAACGCGGGAATGGCCAGCGGCGCAACGAACAACGGCCGCCACAGGGTGCGCCCGGGCAGGTCCGTCCGCTCCACCAACCAGGCCACCCCAACTCCGATCACCGCGCACAGCGGGACGGTGACCACCACGAGCGACACCGTGTTGATGAGCAGCTCGCCGACCCGCGGCCGAACCACCAGTTCGTAGGCGCGCGACCACCCCACCGATATCGCGCCCCACACCACGTAACCCAACGGGATGCACGTGGCGGCAACGAGAATCGCGACGGTCGCCGAGACGAGCGGCCCTGGGCGGGCCGTCGACTCCGGCCGCGATACCTCAGTCGCGGGGCGGGATAGCGGTGGTGCGACCACCTACAGCAGCCCAGCCTTCGTCATCAATTCGGTCACCTTCTGCTCGTCGAGTGTCGACGGATCGACCTTGGGCGCCTGCAGTGAATCGAGCGGCGGCAGAGCCGGATTCGCGGGAACACCGCTGGCGACGGGGTACTCGAACGAGTCGCCCTTCTCGAGCACTTCCTGGCCGGCCCGGCTCGTGATGAACTTGATGAACTGCTGGGCCTCTTGCGGCTTCTTGGCCGACTTCAGCACTCCGCCACCGGACAGGCTCACAAAGGCGCCGGGGTCTTCGTTCTTGAAGTAGTGCAGAGCAGTATCAGCGCTGCCTTCTTTGGTTTTGGATTGGTCGCGATACCAGTAGTAGTGGTAGATGATGCCGCCGTCGACCTCGCCGGCGTTGACGGCCTTCATGGTCGCGATGTTGTCGTTGTAGATCTTGGCGTTGGTCTTCATGCCTGCCAACCACTGCTCGGTGGCGGGTTCGCCCTTGAGCTGCAGGTACGCCGACACAATGGCTTGGAAGTCCGCCTTGGCGGGAGCGCCGCCCCAGCGTCCCCGCCACTCCGGCTGCTGCAGGTCGGTCATGGACTTCGGCAGCTGGTCGGGCTGCAGCCGGTCCTTGTTGTAGACGAAGACGGTGCTGCGCGCCGCCACCCCGGTCCACTTGCCGGTCGCCGGGCGGAACTGCGCCGGCACCTGGTCGAGGGTGTCCTGGTTCAGGTCGGCGAACAGGCCAGCCTTCTCCACCGCGGCCATGGCGGGGGAGTTCTCGGTCAGGAAGACATCGGCGGGCGACGCGTCACCCTCGGCGACCAATTGATTGCCCAGCTCGGTGTCGCCGCCCTGACGGTAGGTCACCTTGATGCCGGTTTCCTCGGTGAAGGCGTCGATCCATTCCTTGGTCAGCGACTCGTGCTGGGCGTTATAGATGAGCAGCTCGTCGCCATCGTTCGAACTCGAACAGGCGGTCATCGACAGCGCGACGGCAAGCGTCGAGGCGATTGCGGCGATCCGGCTCCATCGGGGTCGCATCCAGGCGGTCCTTTCTTGGCGCCATCGGGGCGTCTTTAGCTGAGGTTTACCTAATCAACATGAACATACCCTTACTCCGATCGCGCCGAGGGCTGCCCCGTACACATCGGGCCTGTGAATTGGCTGGCGATCGGAGCCTGACCCGCTTTCGCGGGCCATCCGCAGCGCGACGTGTAAGACTCTCAGCAGCTTGGCCGGTTCTGGATGACGACGAGGGGTGACCGAATGACAACGTCTACAACTGTGATGCGCCGTGGGGTGATGGGTGCGCTGCTGGGAGTGCTCGGCGGTGCCGCGGCGATCACGGTGGCGCTGCCGACGGCCAGTGCCGCACCGTGCACGGCAAGCGGGCTGTCCTCGACTGCCAGCGGGGTGCTGGCCGAAGCGGGCACCTATCTGGCCGCGCATCCCGGCGCCGACGACGTGTTGACCGCGGCAGGCTCGCAGCCGACGGACCAGGCCAAGGCCAATGTCCAGAACTATTTCCTGGGGCATCCGGGTGAGTTCCTCGACCTCAAGCGGATCGCCCAACCGTTGACGGATCTGCGCGCCCAGTGCGGCGTTTCGGTGTCGCCGGGGCAGTTGGCGGCGCTGGTCGAACAGTTCCAGTAACTACATCCGGCGTTACATGCGTCCATGGCGGCTGCGGACGAAGCTGTAGGCGCCGAACGCGGCGATGCCCACCGCGGCGAGGATCAGAAGGATCTTGCCGAATGGGGCCTGGCCCAGCGTCTTGACGGCCGCGTCCAGGCCTGCGGCCTTCGCCGGATCGGCCTGCAGCGTCGCGACGATGACGAGCAAGCCCGCGCCGCCAAGGACCAACCCCTTGGCCACGTAGCCGGTGACGCCGACCGCGGTGACGCCGGTGCCGCCATACACGCGCAGGTCCTTGAGGAACTTCTTGGCTGCGCCCTTGTAGACGTGATAGCCGCCGACGGCCGCGACGCCGAGGCCGACGATGATGAGCAGCGCCTTGCCCCAGCCGGACTGCATCAACTGCGCGGAGAGCCCGGCGTTCTGCTGCCCGTTGGACTGGCCGCCGCCCATGGCGAACCGGGCGGCCGAGAACGCGATCGCAAAGTTCGCGACCGCCAGCCCGAGCGACTTGACGCGCTTCCAGGCGGGGTTGTCGTCGTGCTGCGCGCCGGTGCGTTCGCCGGGCTTAGAACCGACGACGGCCTCGGCAACGCGCCACAGCCCGAGGGCCAGCAGTCCGATGGCGGCGACCCACAGCATGATCCTTCCGCCGGGCTGGCCGGCCAGCGTCGCGAGTGCACCGGACTGGTCGGCGCTTCCGCCGGAGCCGAACGCCAGCCGCAGGATGATGAAGCCGACCAGTAGGTGCAGCACGCCGCTGGCGGCGAAGCCGGCGCGGGCCGTGTACTCGAATGCCTTGCTGTCGGTTGCCCGATCGACTGCGCCGTGAACTGACGTGGTGCTCATCTCGACCTCCTAGCCGGTTGCCGAAGCCAGTACCCGCTTTTTGACGCAGTCGAAACCTGCGGTTCGTGTGCCCCGCGGATGGCGGTTTCATCCGGGGTTCACCCGGCCACGTAGGGTCGGCGCGAAAGGAGAGCCGCGGGTGACGTTGTCGATCGTGTTCGCCGTGCTCTTCTCGGCGTTGCTGCACGCGACGTGGAACTCGTTGGCGCACGCCGTTTCTGACCGTCTGGTGGGCTTCGCGCTGATCGGCGTGGCCGACGCGATCGGCGGCGGCGCAATGGTGGCCTTCGCCGGTCTGCCACCCGCGGGAGCCTGGCCGTTCGTCATCGCCTCCGCCGCACTGCACGTCGTGTACAACCTGCTGCTGCTGGCGAGCTACGAACTTGGTGAGTTCAGCCAGATGTATCCCCTGGCGCGGGGCACGTCGCCGTGGGTGGTCGCGCTGGTGTCGGTCGTGGTGCTCGGTCACCAGCTGCCCCTTACCGAGCTTGCGGGCGTGCTGGCGGTGTCGGGCGGGCTCATCGCGTTGGTGTTCATCGGCGGCCGGCCGAATCGCAAGGAACTGCCCGCACTCGCCGCGGCCGCGCTGACCGGCCTGGCGATCGCCTCGTACACGGTCGTCGACGGGGTGGGGGTGATGCAGGCGCCGCTGTTGGCCTACACCGGCTGGATGTTCCTGCTTCAGGGCCCGCCGATCGCGGTGCCTGCCGCGGTTCGCCGCGGCAGGCACCTACCCACCGCGGTGCGCGGTTCGGCGGCGGCCGGGCTTGCGGGCGGTGCCATCTCGATCGCGGCCTACACGATCGTGCTGTGGGCGCAGACCAGCGGTGCGCTCGCCCCCATCGCCGCGCTGCGCGAGACGAGCATCGTGTTCGGCGCGCTGATCGGAGCGGTGTTCCTCGGTGAGCGCCTCGGCGCGCGGCGCGCAATCGCGGCCGCGGTGGTGCTGGCCGGGGTCGTGTTGATCACCCTGCCGTGAGTCGGTTCGTGGACAGAGGCGATCGGCCGTGAAGCCACTAAAGGTAGAAGTGGTCGGCGTACACGAGCCTCTCGGTCTTGGTCAGTTCTTCAGTACCTGGGTGCGGATCGGCCGTCATGATCTCGTACTCCTCGACCTGTACGCGCAGATCATCCGTCGTGGAGGGGGTGGCGAGCGGCTCGGGGGGCGTCAAGGACAATGCCGCCGACCACGTGGCGTTGAACGACACGCCATCCACACCAGCCAACTCGCACTGCACGGCTTCGCCACGCTTCACCCAGTCGATGTCGGAGTTCGACACCGCGTTGCGGGCCTGCAGGGTCGCCACCACTCGCCGGGTTTTCGGCAGTAGTTCCGCCAGCTGCTCGAAGTTCGGCTTCTCGGGCAGGGAAATCCCCGGCGCACCTGTCAGTGCGGTGACGCCACTCAGCGAGATGCGCACCTCTCCCAACTCCGGACGGCTCAGCGTGCCGATGCGTTCCGGAGGCAGCTGAACGAAGTCCGTAGTGACGACGGGCGAAAACGCCTGCCCGGCAATGGAGTTCGGCTGGTACCTCGCAACGGCCAGCCGTAGGAACGGCCAGACGGCATTGGTCGAATCCAAGATGACGTCGACAAACCAGCGCTTGCGTTTCGGATCGAACTCGGGAACATAGGCATAGGCGTTGACCGTCCTATCCCGCTGCTTGGCATCGACTGGTCCGTTACGCACCACGTGCGCAACCGGGCGGCCGGGCAGGCTTTCCGGAGCCAGCCGCAGCTGCACAGCGCGTTGCTGCCACGCAGGCAGGATCGGCACCTCATAGGAGTAACTCATGGCAGGACCGACCTGAATCGGGTCGCGGGCCCACAGGCTGACCGTCTCCGGGCGGCTCCCCGGCAGGCTGGGCTCGCCGAACATCGCCGGATCGCCGGTTGTGATGACGGCCAGCATTTCGCCGTCGCCGCTGGAAAACCACGGCCGATCCAGCCAGATGCGAACCCCGCTGCGACGAACGCGCCGCACAGCGAACGGGTGCTCGGGCTCAGTGTGCTCCTCCCACTTGAACATCGGCATGATGGCGTGCACGCTCGGCGGAGCTGGGCGCGCCGAACTCGGTATGATCACCTCGACCGCGTTGCCCGCCGACTCGGCATCGCCGACCGGAGGCAGTTCGTCGGGCAAGAAGAATTCGCGGTATCTCGACGATCCGTGCAACTGGTAGATCACCTTGCGTGCCTTGGTGTCTGGCAGACGATGGATCGCGGTCCTGATGGGCTCGACAACCTTCCGTGAGCCCACCTCATCCGCCGGTGTGATCTCCGCGTCGTCGAGTGTCAGCAGCGAGAAGCGCTCGGACTCGGCGATCCGGTAGTCGGCGACGACCTCAGCGGTGGTCCGCTGCTCGGGTCCGTCGGCGTCGGGGTCATCTACGCGATCTACCCACCGTGCGTGCAACTCGATTTTGTCGGTGCTGGCGCCGTGTACGTCGAGAACTCCGTCCAGCGCCGCGGGCGCCATTCCTGGCTTGCGCGGTCGTGCCGCGAGCCGGGAGATCTTCGGCGCGATGGCCGGGCGCGCTGTCGCATGTACCAGGCGGACCTCCTCCGCGGGCGTCAACCACCACATCCAGCCGTTGCGGGCGGCATCGGCGAGCACTTCCCGCTCCGCATCGGACACAGTCGCGTCGTGCACCGGATGATGGACCCAGAGCCCCATCTTCGCGAGGTGTTCGTTGTCGAGCATCGTGGAGATCCTGAGGGCGACCTGTTCACCCTGGGGAAGACCAACGTGGATGACATTGCCGTCCTGCCGCGCATCCAGACGGTCGGCATTGTGCAGCACCAGTCGCAGCGGCTGTAGTTCGGGCCACGTTCCCACGTACTTCACGAACACCGACTGCAAGACGCGCGGGTTGAGAAATTGATGATTTGCACCGGCCTCGTAAAACACCAACGCCACGCCATTCGCCATCGGATCTGGCAGGTAGGGCACTACCAGTTGGTCGACGTTATGAATGACGTACTGGCCCTCCTTGGGTTGGACATCGGGATCCTGAATGCTCTCCAGGGTTTCACCGTCAGTGACGCCGGGCATCGAGATGAGCTCGACGCCGGGCTGGACGACGGTCTTCTTCGGATCATTGAGATCCTGAATCCTGGTGTGAAAGAGGTTTCCTCGCTCTTTGAGTGCGATCGCGTACGCGCGTGCGCGATTGCCCGTGAGCATCAAGTTGTCAAGGCGTCCGTCCTGCTCCGCCTCCAGCTCACTGCCCTTCGGCGGCACAATATGACGTTGACAGGTTCCCGGTGATCCGGTCAGGCCGGTCCGAATCACCATGCGTTGCAACGACTCGCCGGTGATGTAGGCGGACCTGGGCACCAGCGCCGGGGCAGGGATCGGATCCCAACGCAGGAATTTCCGCGGCGCAGTGACGGTTTCCGGGTCTTCTGAGTCCGCCGAAAGCGCCGCGAGCAGGTGGGGGTCGACATCCCAGTGAGGCCGGATCGTCAGTGCCTTGGCGTTCTCCACGACCGAGGCCGTTGCGCGTTCGACATCGGCTCGCACCCCTTGACCGCCAGGGCGGTAGCAGGGCAGCGTGCCGGTGTCCGAATTGCGCAGCGACTCCAACAGTCCGAGCCGATCGCGCTGGGCGGCCTCGTCGCGCAGCCTCTCGAGGTGCTCGGCGGCTGCAGCCACCAGCGACGCATTCGCCGTCGTCGGTGGCAACTGATCCATCGGAACGCCGTTGCCGGCCAGATCGACTCCTGCGATGCGGAACGAGTATCGGCGGCCGTAGCGCAAGGCGGGTAGTGACCCAGGTTTGGCGGCCGACCTCACCCACAATCCGTCGACCGATCCGCCTGCCTCCTCGATGATCTCGGTGTCAGGATTGCTCGGCTCAGGATTATCGGTCGTTGCACCGTTGTGTTTGATCACCTTGCCGGGGCGTGGTGCTGACAGGCTCCATCCGTCCCAGCCGGCTAACACCTCGTGTGCGTAGTACGGGTTGTCCTCGCCGCCGGGCGTTCGACTCAACGGTGGGTTCTGCAGATGGCCGACGTCAGGTTCTGCGGTGAGGAACGGTGTCGGCGTCGACGCACCCGTCTTGAAAGACACGTCGACCGTGCGCTCGTGCAGGCTGTGCCACTTGCGCGTGAAGTCATCCCAGACCTCGATTCGCGTGCCGCGCAACAACCCCTCAAAGTGAAAGGCTTGGCGCTGCTGCGCTGCGTTCGGGTCTTCGATAATGGGTTTCAGGGTCTCGCTCGTTGCAACCTGGGCCTGCAGCCGTTCCGCTCGATCGAGTTCGGCGACCGCAAAACCGGTGGCCCGTAGGGCGGCGGGCGCGTATGAACCACGGTCACCGTTGATTTCGATGGCGAGTGCACGCAGGGCGCTGCGAAGATGTTGCTCGAGCGAGAGTGCGGAGGCGTCCGGATCGAGGTCCATCACGCGATATCGGTCCGGCCTGCCGATCCGCATTCGCCCTCCGTGCCAGCGCGTGTCGTCTTTCGGCTGCGCGTAGAACCGGTCCCCCTCCGCTTGGCAGAGCGTTGCGGGTGCGAGGTATCGCTCGGTGTCAACGGCGTCGGCGTTCGCGAGCGTGATGTCGCACCAGATGCGTTGCGCGTTCTTCAACCTGTCCAGGTCGTCCTCGTGCACCTTCACATCGACGATCAAGCCGAGCTTGCGCGCAAGGGCGGACACATTGCAGGCAGTCGCGACGCGCTCGTGGAACGCGGGCGTGGGGTGCGTGGTTCGCGCAGGCGCAAGCGACGAGTCCGGTGTGGGCTGGGGTTCGTACTGGGCCTCTTTGCGTTCGTAGTAGCGATAGGCGCGGCGGGTATCGCGAAGTATCGACAGCATCGGCGGGATAGGCACCCCGACATTCCCGTTGTCGAGGCCGTCGAGGTACGTGCTGATGTTCTCGTCGAGGCGGTCGTGCTCGAGCAGCAGCTCGATCGGCGATTTCCAGGGCTGGCCCGCGAACGCGTCATGAAGTGCAGGCCCGGGCACGGGATTTTCGGGCTCCGGTTTCTGCGGATCGAGAGCATCGCCTGCGGCCTTGGCTCGATCGGCTCGGATTCTGTCCAATCGTTCTCTCTGCTGATCGAGATAGCCGTCGCCTTCGCCGGTCAGTTCGTCGATGACGTTGGCGGCGTCGCGGACGTTCCGCAACGCGCTGAACACCGCGTCGGCAAGCGCATTGCCACGGACTCCGGGCCTGTCGACCGGGGAACACAGCAGTGATACGTAGTGCACCCAAAGTGCATAATCCGACATTCGATGCGCGGGAAAGCTCATCCACGTGGCCGAAGCGGGCTTCGGTGTCGGGTAGTCCTCGACCTCGGTCTCAGGCGGAAACACTTTGGCCCAGATCGTCTTGTCGGACTTGTTGAGTACTTCGCAGCGGATGGGATCCGGGTCGCTCTTGTCGGTGTACAGCTCGATCGTCGCGCCGGCCAGGGTTTCGACCCAGTCGACCATTGGCGGGTAGTCGGTCAGCTGGCCGCCGCCGTCGAGGCGATGGGAGATGTACAGCGACACATGAAATTCCGCTGACGGGCTGACCGAGTAGGGCAGAACCGTTGTCATGTACCGGGTGGTGGGCATCGGTCAATCTCCTGCGATCGCAAACGAGTCGAAGTACTTGTTCCACATGGTTTGCCCGCCGTCCTCTGGCGGCATGATGTCGCGCAACGTCGGGTCGCCGCGAGAACCGGCAAGCTTGCGCTCGCAGGTGATCTCCACCGATGCAGAGAAGAATGCGACCTCGATCTCGACTTGGAGGCTGGCGCGTCCGATCAGCTTGCCGGATTGGAAGTGGTACGTCAGCGACAGTTCGAGAGTGATGGACGCGGAGGCGATACCGAGCACCTCCACCTCGCCACGAATGCGGAAGTATCCCGTAAGTTGACCGATCTTGTCTTCGAGCCGGAGATAAACGCCGACCATGACCGACACCGAACCGGAGGCCACGCCGAGATCGACGCTGAGGGAGGCACCGGCCTCCAACCCCATTTCCAGTAAGACCAGGCCGTCCGGTGACAGCCGGATGCCGACCCATCCGCCACCTCCGATCGCCATGACGGTGAGTCGGAACGGTGCCTCTTTGGTGCAGAAGTAGAACCCGACGGTGACAGCCTCACCGAGGAAAGGCACTCGGCAGTCGGCGCCCAGCGCGATGTTCTCCAGTGAGAACACCCCGATCGCGACGCTGGGAAGCGCGAGGTCGAAGCCGGCGGTGACGCTGCCCGTGTCCACGTCGACATACGGCGGATCGGAGAACCCGTCGAACGGGATGATCTGTCGCAGCTTTTCGATGAAGCCGAGAACTCCGAGAAATTCCATTCCGTTGAACTGCACGTCAACTTCCGGCTTGCCGCCGGTGGCCATCCGAAAGCCGATGCGACCGAATTTGATTCGAAGGAGTTCTGTTTGTCCGGGCAGCAGGCGCAGCTCGAAATCTCGCAATTGGGCACTGACGTCGGATTGGGGTCGCCCATCCTTCGCCGTGCGAACCTCCACCGCGATGTTCAGACCCCGCTTGACGTCGTTCGGGTGGAATATGTGGTCCGCGTCGGGCCATCCCTTGATGGTCGGAGACCATTCGTAGCGCACGACGTTGTTCTCCACCGCCGCCCGCAGTGCCTTCGCGAAGTCGGTGCCCCGCGCCGTCGTCAAGGCAGCATTCGTGGCGTCATATGGACGCTGCAGCTGCGCGCGCAGAAAAGCCGGCAAGAACGGATCCGTCAGCAACGCTGACATATTCGTCAACCGATTCGCGACCTCTGTTGCGTGAGCGTTGGACGGGGGCGTCGCGCTCAGGCCTGCCAACAACTGTTGCAGTGGGGCTTGTGCGAGATTGTTGATCGCCGAATTCGCGGAGTTGTAAAGAGCATCGGCGCGCAACTTGGCGCCGGCGGGCGCGTCGGGAATCTTTCTGTCCGAATCGAATATCTCTCGCGCCTGCGTGAGCGCGTCGATCAGCCTGCGCCATGCCGTGTCGATGGTCTTGACAAGACCGAACTGTTCGGCGATGAGTCGTGGTGCTCTCTCGAATCCGCCATCCTTGGCGATGATGTCGAACAGATTGATCAGGCCGAACAGTTTCGGCAACGCGGTGCCCTTGAACAGATCTGGGTCGAAATGTCCGCCCGCGATGCCGGTGGGGCTTCCGGTCGTGTCACCAACACCGCCGAGCACCCGCGAAATACCTTTGACCGATATGGTCGGCTCGACGAATCCGCCGCCGCGGTCGCTTCCACCCGCGAAATCGAGCTTCGCCTCGTTATCCAGGGTCAGGAAGATCTCGGCTTTATCCGCCGAATTGAAGCCGCCGCTGCGATACTTCCCGGCCCATTTGACCGCGACAGGTCCGCCGACCTTGTTGAGTGTCGCCAACGCCGGGATGGCGACCTGCGCCTTGAAAAGCCATGGGGTACACCCATGGTCATACGCCTCGCCGTGAAACTCCATACCCTGTACGCGCATTGTGGTATCACCGGCGTTGTCCGATGGAGCGAAGGCGACTTCGGCGCCATTCAGGTCGATCGGGTGCTTGTCCGCAGTGTTGTTCATGACGTCGTCGAACCAGGTTTTCTGCGCCTTTCCGTACACCTCGGGACCCAGTCCGGCCGGGACGACGACGAGCGCAGTCATCATCGATACTCTGCGTTTCGCGTGGTCGATGCCGGTCACCTTCCACCGGTAGGGCTTCCCGCCGACGTGTGGCACGAACGGCTTACTCTCGTCGGCTGAATCGAGGTTGGGTGACACGATTGGATCGACGAGTGTCGCTGTGAAGGGAAGCTGGTAGAGCGCCGACGCTTTGACGTTGCCGACTTGAAGCAGGTCCTCGCTGTACTCGCGCAGTGGTTGACGCAGCACGATGAACTTGCGCGTGAAAAGGTAGGCCGCCTCGTCTTCGCCGAGGTTTATCCTGCGTTCGGTCAGTTTCACCAGGGTGCCGAATTGGCCGAACGGGTAGAGGTATATGGGTATCTCCACCCGCACATAGTGATCGCGGCCGAGGGTGGCCAGATGCCGATAGGCCGAGAGAATCTTCTCGCCCGCTCCCGGCGGCTTGTATCGCTGCCACTCCCACGCCGCGCGCCAGTCGATCCAGGCGCCGAGTGAACTGAGATAGAACCGGTCGACGGTCAGCGGGTTGGGTTCGATCAGCTTGCCCGACTGGTTGCGGTCCTCCAGCCGCGGATCAGCGGTTTGGCGGACGATGGCCCGTCGATCAGCGGGGTTGAGGGAGCCTTCGAATCCGGTTGCGGGAGCGCCGGATCCGTTCTCGTCGCGGCTCCAGATCGCGCGAACGGTACGTCGTGTGTTGTCGCGCTCATCGATTCCCACAAAGCGGTCCTGCGAGTCGAACATCCGGACTGCCAGCCTGGTATGCCACAGTTCCACCCGTGACGGGTCGCCGGGGGCCTCCGCGGCATCGGCGGAGTGAGCGAACCCCCCATATCTCTCGTCGGGCGAAACGACCAGGCGATAGGGGGCCTCTATCGCCGTCTGGTCGCCTTTGGGCGGAGTAGGCGGTCCCTGCGCGTCGGGTGGACGCCGCGTGTCCTCCGCCCGCGGCACTGCCAATGGCGAGACCCGCAATCGCAGCTGCGTCAGCCCAGCTAGTACGCCCGGCACCGTGAACGCCATCGTGGTTCCTTTGGGCACCGCGAACACCACGCGGGACTCGTTGGCCGCGCGCGACTGGGCGGTGCCGGTTGCGGTGCCAGGAGGATCAGGCCAGGCCTGTTCGAACACATGCTGGGAGCCGAATCGCACCACGATGTGGGCGTCGTCGGTCACAGCGACAAGGTGCGCCTGGCTACCGGGCCGATTCAACCGCGGAATGATCAACTGCTGGCCTGGAAGTATCAGGTCGGGATCGGCGATGTGGTTGGCGTTGGCAATGATCGAGTACTTGTTCCCGTCGCCGTAGAAGCGTTTGGCGATGTCCCACAGCTTGTCTCCGGGCGCGACGGTGTAGGTGTCGGGCGGTCCCGGCGATGTGGGTTTTGGGGGAATGATCAGCACATCGCCCGGCCGGATCAGGTTAGCGTTCGGCAGTTTGTTGGCCGCCGCAATCAATGTGAAGAGGTTGCCCTCGCCGTAGTACTTCTCGGCAATCGCCCATAGGGTCTCACCGCTGACGACCTTGTGCATGAGGGTCGGGGCCGCCGCGCCGGTGGTGACCCGGCACCCGACGACGTCACACGTGAGATCCAATAGGTCGTGTGGACGCAGCATACGGAAGGAGAACGGCACGTTAGCGTCGTCGCGGACCGCGACCTGCACAGAGCCGTCCGCCTCGACCCAGAACACTTCGGTGGTGGTCGCGGTGCGTCGCGTGGCCGCCAGGCCGCTGGTCGACGACGCGCTGTCCTTGCCCGCCACCGGGATTGCGCCGATCTGCCAGCCACTTGCGGTTGTCCATTCGGCGCTCCGCACGGAGCCGTCCTGGGCGATCCAGAACACCTCCATGCTCTCGGCGTCACGCGTGATCGCGGCAATCCCGCCCTGGGTTGAAGCGCTTCCGTCGTCGGCCACCACGACCGGCGACAGCTGCCAATCGTGTCCCTCTCGCCAATACGCCCACCGAACGGCGCCCTCCGGGCTGATCCACAACAGATCCATGCTCGTCGGCGTTCGAGATACGGCGGTGAGATTGTGCGGTCCTTCGGCCGCGCTGCCGGGTGCAGCGACCGGTTCGCCGTAGGGCCGCCACGGTTTACCGTCGTTGTACCAGAATGCTCCCTCCACGGAACGGTGCTCGCCGACCCACCAGACCTCCATGTTGTCGGTGAACCGAGACACCGCTGCGAGACCGCTCTTCAGCGAAGCCTTCTGGGCTGAGATCCCGCCGTAGGTATTCCAATTCTTGCGGTTGTCGTCATACCAGGAACCCCGGACTAGGCCGTCGGACGCTATCCACCAGATCTCCTGAGACTTCGGACCGCGTGAGACGGCCGCGATGCCACTGTGATCCGTAGCCCTGTCGACGCCCTGTGCCACCGGGTCGCGGTATTCCCGCCAGCCCTTGCCGTCGTCGTACCAGAAGGCACCGCGGACCGCTTCTTGAGCATCGATTCGCCACGTCTCCATGGTGTCGTGCATGCGGGACACCGCGGCGATGCCGCTGTGTGGGGACGCCTTGCGGCCGGGCACTGTATATGGCGTCTGCCAGCCCTTGTCGTCGTCGTACCAGTACCCGCCGCGAATCTCATTTGCGGCGTTGCGCCACCACACCTCCAGGTTGGCCGGATGCCGCGACAGCGCGGCCACGTCGCTGGATTCCGATGCCGATCCAGGTCCGGCGACTCGGGATTGTTCCCAGAGGGCGGCTATTGGTGCACTGTCATCGGGGACGATGTCTATGTCACCGCGGCCGCTGAGCAACTGATTGGTGCGGGCCGCGCAGCGTGCGTCGAAGTGCCCGACCGTGAGGTCGGACCACTCATAGCGGGCTTGCAGCAGTGCGACCGCCTCACGGGTCCCGTCGCCATATCGTTGTGTCGACCGCTCCTGATGTGTGATTGCACCGCCGACGCCGAGGACGTCCAGCGCGTTATGCAAATCGGCGACCGACCCACCCGTGTCGCCAGGTGCCAGAGGAGTTAGTGCGCGCATGCAGTGAGCTTCACACCAAGATCAAGTTTTCGCGTAAGTACTGCACTACTCGAATTCAAATTCGCCGCTGTGGATGAAGTCGGATCTGTGGATAACTCGGCCTGGCGGTGCCGCCCGTGTCGGGGTTCGGCGAGAGTCTGTGCGTCATGACGACATGGACCAGGGCCGAAATCGGGGCGCTCGGCGAGCAGTTGGCGGTCGATCACCTCACCTCGCAGGGGCTCGCCGTGCTGCACCGCAACTGGCGTTGCCGCTTCGGCGAGCTGGACATCATCGCGGCCGAGAAAGCCACGTGCACGGTCGTTTTCGTCGAGGTGAAGACCCGCACCGGCGACGGATTCGGTGGCATCGCTGAGGCGGTCACCCCCGATAAGGTGCGGCGGCTGCGCAGGCTGGCCGGGGTGTGGCTGGCCGCTCAGGACGGCAGCTGGGCCGGGGTGCGTATCGACGTCATCGGCGTGCGCATCGGCAGGCAACGCACCCCGGAGATCACCCATCTGCAGGGGGTCGGCTGATGGCGCTGGGCAGAGCGTTCTCGGTCGCGGTACGGGGGCTGGAAGGTGAGATCGTGGAGATCGAGGCCCACATCGCCTCGGGCCTACCCGGTGTCCATCTCGTGGGGCTGCCCGACGCCGCACTGCAGGAATCGCGTGATCGCGTCCGCGCAGCCATCACCAACTGCGGCAACGACTGGCCGCAGTCGCGGCTGACGCTGGCCCTCTCGCCGGCCACGCTGCCGAAGATGGGCTCGGTCTACGACGTGGCGCTGGCAGCGGCGGTGCTGTCGGCGCACGGGAAGAAGAAGTGGGCCCGCCTCGAAAAGACGGTGCTGTTGGGCGAATTGGCTCTGGACGGCAGGGTGCGCCCCGTGAAAGGCGTGCTGCCCGCGGTGTTGACCGCCAAGCGCCAGGGCTGGCCGGTCGCGGTGGTTCCGCTCGACAACCTCCGCGAGGCCAGCCTCGTCGACGGCATCGAGGTACTGGGTGCGCGCACATTGGCCCACGTCCAGGCATGGCTGTGCGGCAAGGCGGATCTGGCGGAGCGGATGGACGCGCCGACGGCCCCGCCGGCGTCCGACGTCGACCTCGCCGATGTCGTCGGGCAGCCCCATGCCCGCTTCGCCGTCGAAGTGGCTGCCGCCGGTGCACACCACCTCAGATTGACCGGTCCGCCAGGTGTCGGCAAAACGATGCTGGCTCAACGGCTTCCGGGACTGCTTCCCGAGCTGTCGCACGACGAGTCGCTGGAGGTCACCGCGATCCACTCGGTAGCGGGCCTGCTGTCGGGGGACACGCCGCTGATCACCAGGCCGCCGTTCGTCGCGCCGCATCACACCTCGAGCGTGGCCGCACTCGTCGGCGGCGGTTCGGGAATGGCGCGGCCGGGCGCTGTCAGCCGGGCGCATCGCGGTGTCCTCTTCCTCGACGAGTACGCCGAGATCGGCAACAGCGCGCTGGAGGCATTGCGAACACCGCTGGAGGACGGGCAGATTCGACTGGCCCGACGCGACGGCGTGGCGAAATACCCGGCGCGCTTCCAGTTGGTGCTGGCCGCCAACCCGTGCCCGTGCGCCGCACCCGACCCGAACGACTGCATGTGCACGTCAGTCGCCAAACGGCGCTATCTGAGCAAGTTGTCGGGCCCGCTGGTGGACCGGGTCGACCTACAGGTCTTCATGCCCCGCGAGAAGGCGGGCGCCTTCGCCGCCGAAGCGGGCGAATCCACTGCGGCAGTGCGGCAACGGGTGCTGGCGGCGCGTGAAACGGCAGCGGAGCGCTGGAAGGCTTACGGCATCCGCACCAACGCCGAAGTCAGCGGCGCCCTGCTGCGGCGCGAGTTCAGGCTCGACAGGGACGTGATGCGGCCACTCAGCACGTCACTGGAGCGCGGGCTGCTCAGCAACCGCGGTGTGGACAGAACGCTGCGCGTCGCGTGGACGCTGGCCGACCTCGGTGGGCGAACATCGCCGTCGCTCGACGACGTCAAGACCGCGTTGAGCTTCCGGCAGCCGGGCGGTGCGCAATGACCGACGACACGCGTCTGGCGCTGGCCTACCTCTCCCGCGTAGCAGAACCGCCCTGTGCCGCGCTGACCGAATTCGTCGGACGTGTCGGGCCCGTCGAGGCGGCCACGAGGATCAAGACCGGCGACGTCGACGACAAACTGGCCCGGCACACTCTGGCGCGTCGTGAAATTGACTGCGCGGCAGATGATCTCGATCTGCTGGCGCGCCGCGGCGGCCGCTTGATCGCCGCGGACGATGACGAATGGCCGTTCCTGGCCTTCGCCGCGTTCTCTGGCGTCGACCATAAGGAGCGGCCGCAGGGACATCCGCCGCTGGCGTTGTGGGTGTTCGGCGACGTCCGCCTCGACGACGTCGCGCAGCGCGCAGCCGCAATCGTCGGCACCAGAGCGGCCACCGCCTACGGCGAGTACGTCGCGGCCGATCTCGCGGCCGGTCTGGTCGAGCGGGACGTCACGGTGGTATCGGGTGGCGCCTACGGAATCGACGGCGCCGCGCACCGCGCCGCGCTGGCCGGCGACGGGCTGACGGCCGCGGTGCTCGCGGGCGGCGTCGACGTGCCCTATCCCGCCGGTCACGCCTCGCTGTTGCATCGGATCGCGCAGCAGGGCTTGGTGATCAGCGAGTATCCGCCGGGTGTGCGTCCTGCGCGGCACCGGTTCCTGACACGCAACCGGCTGGTCGCGGCCTTGTCGGGGGCGACCGTCGTCGTCGAAGCGGGCGCCCGCAGCGGGGCGGCCAACACCGCGGCGTGGGCACGGGCACTCGGGCGGGCGGTGTGCGCGGTGCCGGGGCCGATCACGTCGTCGGCGTCGATCGGGTGTCACGCCATGCTGCGTCGCCACGAGGCCGACATCGTCACGCGTGCCGCCGACGTCGTCGAACTGATCGGCCACGTCGGCGAACTGGCGCCCGACGAGCAACGGCCTGCATCTCCGCTCGACGACCTCAGCGAGGCCGAACAGCGCGTCTACGATGCGCTGCCCGCCCGCGGCAGGCGCACCACCGGCCAGATCGCCGTCGCGTCGGGCCTGCCGACCGCGCAGGTGTTGGGGCCGCTGTCGATGCTGGAGCTGTTCGGTTTGGTGACGCGGGTCGACGGCTACTGGAAGTTGAGCCGGCCGACGTAGCCGACCGCGCAAAGAGGCGCGCTCGTATAGTCAGTGAGACTGGCTAATCAAGCCGGCGAGCGATTTGGAGGAAATGTGGCTGGACGTCCCGTGCACACTTTCGAGGTGGTAAGCAGCGAGAAGTTGACGCCGCACATCGTTCGTGTGGTCCTCGGCGGCAAGGGCTTCGACACCTTCAAGCCGAACGACTTCACCGACGCCTACGTCAAGCTGGTGTTCGTCCGCGACGATGTCGAGGTCTCCGCATTGCCGAAGCCGCTGACCCTGGACAGCTTCAACGAACTGCCCGTCGAACGCCGCCCTGTGGTGCGCACCTACACCGTCCGCAAACTCGACACCGAACGCCGCGAACTCACCATCGATTTCGTCGTCCACGGCGACCACGGCGTTGCGGGCCCTTGGGCGCTGGCGGCCGCTCCCGGCCAGCCCGCCTACCTGATGGGCCCCAGCGGCGCGTATGCACCCGACCCGGCGGCCGACTGGCACCTGCTGGCGGGAGACGAATCGGCGCTACCGGCGATCAGCGCCGCCTTGGAAGCCATGCCCGACGACGCGGTCGGCCAGGCGTTCATCGAGGTCGCGGGCCCCGACGACGAGATCCCGCTGAACGCCCCGCCGGGGGTGGACGTCACATGGATCTACCGCGGCGGGCGCGCCGATCTGGTGCCCGAGGAGAAAGCCGGTGATCACGCGCCGCTCATCGCGGCGGTCAAGGAGGCCGAATGGTGGCCCGGCCAGGTGCAGGTGTTCATACACGGCGAGGCGCAGACGGTCATGCACAACCTGCGGCCCTACATCCGCAAGGAGCGCGGCGTGGAGGCCAAGTGGGCCGCGTCGATCTCGGGATACTGGCGCCGCGGCCGCACCGAGGAGACCTTCCGGCAGTGGAAGCGCGAACTCGCCGAAGCGGAGCAACGCGCCAACGCCTGACCGCCGCCCTGGCAGGCTGACCCCCATGGCGTTCGGCGACTACCAACTCGAGATCTATATGCAGGGGCTGTCGGGCGTGGTCCCGAAGTTCCCGATGACCTACGCGGATTGGGAAGCCAAGGCCCAGGCCGCGATGCCGCCGTCGATCTGGTCGTATGTGGCCGGCGGAGCGGGAGACGAACGGACCCAGCGCGTCAACCGCACCGCGTTCGACAACTGGGGGCTGATGCCGCGCATGTTCGTCGGCGCCACCCAGCGCGACCTGTCCGTCGAGATGTTCGGCCTGAAGCTTCCGTCGCCGGTGTTCATGGCGCCCATCGGCGTCATCGGGATCTGCGCGCAGGACGGCCACGGCGACCTCGCGACCGCCCGCGCCGCCGCACAGACCGGCGTTCCGATGGTCGTCTCCACGCTGACCGAGGATCCGCTGGAGGACATCGCCGCCGAATTCGGCGACACCCCAGGCTTTTTCCAGCTTTACACGCCGACCGACCGCGAGCTGGCGGCCAGCTTCGTGCGCCGTGCCGAGGAAGCGGGCTACAAGGGCATCATCGTCACGCTCGACACCTGGGTGCCGGGCTGGCGTCCGCGAGACCTGTCCACGTCGAACTTCCCGCAACTGCGCGGCAAATGCCTGAGCAACTACTCCAGCGACCCCGTCTTCCGCGCAGGCCTGAACCAACCGCCGGAGCAGAATCCGCAGGCGACCGTGCTGCACTGGGTGCAGATGTTCGGCAACTCGCTCACCTGGAATGACCTGCCGTGGCTGCGCTCGCTGACCGAGCTGCCGCTGATCGTGAAGGGCATCTGCCACCCCGACGACGCCAGGCGCGCCGTCGATGGCGGCGTCGACGGCATCTACTGCTCCAACCACGGCGGCCGCCAGGCCAACGGCGGAATTGCGGCGATCGACTGCCTGCCCGGCGTTGTCGAAGCCGCGCAAGGGGTTCCGGTGCTGTTCGACTCCGGCATCCGCAGCGGCGCCGACATCGTCAAGGCGCTGGCGCTGGGCGCCACCGCGGTCGGCATCGGCAGACCCTACGCGTACGGGCTGGCCATCGGCGGGGTCGACGGCGTCGTGCACGTGCTGCGCTCGCTGCTGGCCGAGGCGGACCTGACGATGGCCGTCGATGGCTATCCGTCACTGAAAGATCTCACTCCGGAAGCGCTTCGGCGCGTCACGTGAGTTGCGCTGTCGCGGTCTGCCACGGTTGACGCGTGGACGCCATCCTCGAGCAGTTCGACGAGCATCTGGCGTTGGAACGCGGCCGCTCGGAGCACACCCGCCGCGCCTACCTCGGTGATCTGCGGTCCCTGTTCGAGTTCCTGTCGCAACGCACCGCCGAACCGCAACTGAGCAACCTCACGCTGCCGGTCCTGCGGTCCTGGCTGTCGGCGCAGGCGGCCGCGGGCGTGGCCCGCACCACGCTGGCGCGGCGCACCTCGGCGGTCAAGACGTTCACCGCGTGGGCGACGCGGCGCGGGCTGATGGCCGGCGATCCCGCCACCCGGCTGCAGATGCCGAAGGCGCGCCGGACATTGCCCGCGGTGCTCCGTCAGGATCAGGCGCTCTCGGCCATGGATGCAGCGAATTCCGGTGCGCAGCAAGGTGATCCGATGGCGCTGCGGGACCGGCTGATCGTGGAGATGCTCTACGCCACCGGCATCCGGGTCAGCGAGCTGTGCGGCCTCGACATCGACGATGTCGACACGTCGCGGCGCCTGCTGCGGGTGCTCGGCAAGGGCAACAAGCAGCGCACCGTGCCGTTCGGGGAGCCCGCGCAGGCCGCGTTGAGGGCCTGGCTGACCGACGGGCGCCCCGCGCTGGCCACCGCCGAATCAGGGCCTGCGCTGCTGCTCGGCGCCCGCGGTCGTCGACTCGATCAACGCCAGGCCCGCACCGTCGTGCACCAGACGGTCGCCGCCGTCGCCGGCGCGCCCGACATCGGGCCGCACGGGCTGCGCCACAGCGCGGCCACCCACCTGCTCGAAGGCGGCGCCGACCTGCGCGTCGTGCAGGAACTGCTCGGCCACTCGACGCTGGCCACCACCCAGCTCTACACCCACGTCACGGTGGCGCGGTTGCGCGCGGTGCACGACCAGGCCCACCCCCGCGCATAAGCCTGCGATTTCGGCGCGCTGAACGGCGCTACGCGCACGTTAGCGCGCCGAAATCGCTACGTGCCGCAGAAGGTTTGGAAGCAGCCGGTGAATTCTTCCGGCGCGGGCTCGGCGTAGCGCTCGAACCCGGGCCGTTCGCTGTAGGGCGACGTCACGGCCGCCAACAATTGCCGCAGCGGCTCCAGGTCGCCGGCGGTGGCTGCGGCGAGTGCCTCTTCGACGAGGTGGTTGCGCGGGATGTAGACGGGGTTGACGCGGTCCATCGCCTCGGCGTCGGGCGCCAGCGTGCGCCATCGCTGTAGCCACGCGTCGGCGCCCGGACGGTCGCTGAACACCGCCAGCGCTGGCCCGGTTTCGCCGCGAGCCGCCCTGACGAGCAGCCGGAAGAACGACGTGTAATCGACGCGGTCACCGCGCAGGAGTTCCAGCAGATCCTCCGCCAGCTCCGCGACGGTGGCGTCGGAGACGGCCGCGCGCAGGCCGAGCTTGTCGCGCATGCCCGCCGTCCACGCCGCCGTGTACTGGCGCGGGAAATCCTGCATCGACGCAGTCGCGAGCTTGATGCCCTCGTCCTGGTCATCGGCGATCAGCGGCAGCAACGCCTCGGCGAAGCGCGCGAGGTTCCAGCCGGCCACCGTCGGCTGATTGCCGTAGGCGTAGCGGCCCCACGAATCGATCGAGCTGAACACCGTTGTCGGGTCGAAGGCGTCCATGAACGCGCACGGCCCGTAGTCGATCGTCTCGCCCGAGATCGTCATGTTGTCGGTGTTTATCACCCCGTGGATGAAACCGACCAGCATCCATTGCGCGACCAGGCGCGCCTGCGCCGAGATCACCGCCTCGAGCAGAGCGAGATACGGGTTGTCGGCGTCGGCAACGGCGGGGTAGTGCCTGGCGATCGCGTGGTCGGCGAGCCGGCGCAGCACATCGAGATCGCCTGAGGCAGCGACATATTGGAAGCTGCCCACCCGCAGATGGCTCTTGGCGACACGCGCCAGCACGGCGCCGTCCAGCGTGGTCTCGCGGTGCACTTTGCGGCCCGTCGCGACCACCGAAAGCGAACGCGTGGTCGGGATGCCCAGCGCGTGCATCGCCTCGCTGACCACGTACTCGCGCAGCATGGGGCCCACCGCGGCCAGGCCGTCGCCCCCGCGGGCGAACGGCGTGCGGCCGGACCCCTTCAGGTGGATGTCGCGCAACTGCCCTCCGCTGTCGACCAGTTCGCCGAGCAGCAACGCGCGGCCGTCGCCCAGGCGGGGCACCCAGCCGCCGAACTGGTGACCGGCATAGCCCTGCGCGACCGGCTGCGCATCGTCGGGCAACGATGTCCCGACCAGAAAGCCCAGCCCGTCGGGCGTGCGCAGCCACTCGGCGTCGAGCCCCATCTCGGCGGCCAACGGCTCGTTGAGGACAAGCAGCCGCGGGTCAGGTGCGGACTCGGCCTGCCAGCGCACCGCGAGCTCGGGTAGCTCACGGGCGAATCGGTGATCCAACGCGACGGCGGTATCAGGAGCAATACTCATTGCCATCCAGGGTACGGACACCCGAGGTTTCGCCAGGACACTGCGATTCCGCGCCACGATCCCTAGAGTCTGAGATGACTTCAATCCCGGCGTTCTTCAGGAGCGGCCATGGCGACGCATGAACCCACTACCGGCCAGGTCATCGAGGCCGCACAACGCATCGTGGACGCCTTCGCCGCGACCGACGGCGACCGGTATTTCGCCTGCTTCTCGCCCGACGCCACGTTCTGCTTCCACACCGAGCCCGACCGGCTGAACGACCGCGCCGCCTACGAGCGGCTGTGGCAGGAGTGGATCTCATCCGGCTGGCGCGTGCGGTCCTGCGAATCGTCCAATCAGCTCGTCCAGACATTTCCGGGCGGCGCCGTCTTCACCCACGACGTCGCGACGATCGTCGCCACCGCCGACGGCGAGGAGCTCACCCATGAGCGCGAGACGATCGTGTTCCGCGTCGACGACGACCGCCTCGTCGCCATACACGAGCATCTCTCGCCCGCGCCGGTCGACCTTTCAGGAGAAACGCCATGACGTCGCTGTACCACCGCCTTGACCGTCGTCTCGAAGAGCAGGCAGACAACGCCGGCCCGGTCCGCGGCACGTTCTCGGTGCGCCGGATCGGCATGATCTGGCTGGCCGCCAACCTCGTCGTCACCACTTTGTTGACCGGCACGCTGCTGGTCCCAGCGGTGAGCTACGGCACCGCGGTGTCGATGATCGTTGCCGGCACCCTGTGCGGCGCAGTGGTTCTCACGCTGGTCGGCAACATCGGCACCCGGACCGGCCTGCCGACGATGGCGTTGACCCGCGGCGCGTTCGGCACCCGCGGCAGCCTGCTGCCGGTGACGGCCAACGTCATCATCTTGATGGGCTGGAGTTGGGTGCAGGCGATGTTGGCAGGCGTCACCGTCGACTACCTCGTCGAAAGTCTGACCGGATTCTCCAGCCCCATCCTGTTTTCCGTGCTGTGCCAGACGATCGTCGTGCTGATCGCGATACTGGGCCACGAGGGCATCGCGAGAGTCGAACCGTGGCTGGCCGTGCTGATGCTGGCGATCATCGCATGGATCTTCGTCGTCGCATTCACGAACTTCAGCCCCGCCGAGATCCAGTCGATCCCGGTCGACGCGTCGCTGGGCTACACCCCGGTGATCGTGCTCGACATCGTGATCGCGACGGCGATCTCGTGGACGGTGCTGTCGGCCGACTTCAACCGGCTCGCGCGTTCGAGCCGTGCAGGCATCACCGGCTCCGGCGTCGGCTACACACTGTCCACGGTGATCTCGATGTCGTTGGGCGTCACCGCGATTGCATTCGTCATCCTGAGCAACAAAGAGGCCGTGCCGTTCGACCCCGCCACCATCGTCGAGGCGTTCGGCGCGCCGCTGGCGATCGTGATCTTCCTGTCGGTGATGGCCACCAACACGATGGTGGTCTACGGCATGGCCACATCGGTGGTGAACGCTCCGGTATCAGCCCGCCTGCGATTCCTGCCAACGGCTTTGGTGCTCGGCCTGATATCGATCATCGGCGCGACGTGGTTGGGGCTGCTGGCGCAGTTCACCGACTTCCTGACGGTCATCGGCGCTTTCTTCGTCCCGGTGTTCGCGATCATGATCGTGGACTACTACCTGGTGAAGCGGTCGTCGTACCACCCGGACATTCTGCTCAGCCGCGGCGGACGCTACTGGTACCGAGGCGGTGTGAACTGGATCGCGGTCGCGGTGTGGGCGATCGGCGCGGTGGCGTCGTACATCTGGACGTACGTGTGGCCCAACCCGATTGGCGCCACTATCCCGGCTTTCGTGCTGACCTTCGTGCTGTATCTACTGGCCATGCTGCCCGAGCGGTCACGTTCCCCGCGTGAACCAAGCAGGCATCTCGCCGACACCGCGCCGACCGAACAGGTCGACGTCGCATGAGCGCGGGTGACCATGCGTGAGCTGAGCCACCCCATCGCCGCCGGAATGCAGGTCTATCCGGGCGATCCCGCCGTCCACATCGAGCCGGCGCTGCTGCTGGAGCGTGACGGCGTCGACGTCGCCGCACTGCATTTCGGCTCGCACACCGGCACGCACCTCGACGCCCCGTCGCACACCATCGCAGGCGGGCGCACCACGGGTGCGATCGGTCTGCACGAACTCGTCGCCGACGCGCTGATCGTCCACCTGGCACCGGTGCAGGCGCGCACCGTGTACGGCGTCGACGAGATCGCGGCCGCGCTGGGCGGCTTTCCTGAAAGGCTGCCGCCGATAGTGGTTTTCGACACGGGGTGGGCGACGCGCTTCGGCACCGACACCGCCGTCGACCATCCCGCGCTGTCCGTTGAGGCGGCGTCCGAACTGGTTCGTCGCGGCATGCATGTGCTGGCCGTCGACACGCTGAGCCCCGACCCGACAGGGGATTGGGGATCCGGGTTCCCGGTGCATCAGGTGGTGCTCGGTGCCGATGCCCTCATTGTCGAAAACATCTGCGGCATTTCGGAACTCGGGCCGCAGGAGCGAATCGGGTTCTTCCCGCTGCCGATCGACGCCGACGGCGCCCCGGTGCGTGCCGTGACGATGGGCTGAGCTTTATCGGCGCAGTAGCGCAATGACTCTCGCGATGTCAGGCATGGCCGATGGCCTGCCCGGAATTTCGTCGAACACCGTCCAGTAGCTGATGCCGAAACGGCGCTGGCGCTCGGCCAGCATTTCGGCCATCTGCTCATGGGTGCCCAGCAGAATGAACGGGGAGTCCAGCAGCGCGTCGGCGTCGGCGTCCAGCGTCGCGGCGAGCTCGGCGGCCGCGGCTGCACGGTCGGCAGTGCAGACGACGGCCTGTATCAACGCGTTGAGTTCGATCTGGTCGAACCGGTCGCCGGCGGCGTCGCGGACGACCGCGATGCGGTCCTCCAGGCCCTGCGGGTCGAAATGGGTCAGTCGTACCTGGGTGGCGTCGCGGTTGTGGGTGATGCCGGCGAAACCGGCGATGTCGGCGAGCTGTCCGGCCAACTGCAGGACACGAGTTCCGTTGCCGCCGATCAACATCGGGACATGCGACGGGGGAGGCGCGATCAGCGAGCCGGCCTCCGCGTGCACCCGGTAGTGCGCGCCGTCGACGTGCACCGCCTCGCCGTCGAGCAGACCGCGAATGATGTGCGCCGACTCCACCAACCGCGACACCCGCACGCCGCCGCGCTCGAACGGGATGCCCGCGGCGTCGTATTCGGATTTCATATGCCCTGCGCCAAGGCCCAATTCGAAGCGCCCGTCGGTGACCGTCGTGATGGTGGCGCATTCGCGGGCCGTGTCGACGGGATGGCGAAAGTCGTTGTTCAGCACCAGCGTTCCGACCGTCAACCGCTCCGTCGCCACGCCCGCCGCCGTCGCACCCGCGATCGGAGCCGCCAACGGGACGAGATGGTCGGGAAACGACATCACATCGAAGCCGGCCGCCTCGACGGATCGCGCGAAGTCGCGCATCTGGGCACTGGGCCTGGGTAACGCGGTGGCGATGCCGAACCGCATCGGGCGATTGCGATGTGCATCGGTGACCATGTGCCCGACGGTAGACGTGTCCCCCGGATGCCCGCGAGCGTGCGTGAACTCGCGATTTCGACCGGCGTGTCGGCCGCAGACACGCACTCTCGCCGACTTAGCGGACTTAGCGGACTTAGCGGACTACAGGGGAGGGGATTCACGGGTGCAGGGGCTTCAGGCGGATGGGGGTGCTGGCCAGCAGGCCGAGCGGGTCGACGTAGTCGGCGTTGGCGGCCGGACCCCACATCGCGCCCCAGTGCAGGCACGCGGGCGCCGCGCAGCCGCTATGCCCGGCGACCAAGCCGCCCAGCGGTGTGCCCTCGGCCACCAGTTGACCGGGCCGCACCACCGGCGTGACGGGCTCATAGCTGGTCCGCAGCCCGCCGGGATGTGCCACCGAGACCACCGGCCGCCCGGCCAGCTCGCCGGCGAACACCACCGTTCCGGCCCCGGCCGCATACACCGGCTGGTCGGCCGCGCCTGCGAGGTCGACTCCGCGATGGCCACGCTGCCAGTTCGGCGTCGGAGCGTCGAACACCCGCATAACCGCTGGTCGCGGCCGCAATGGCCAGCTCAGGCGGGTGTCGTCGGCCCACGCAGGCGCCGCGAACCACACCGCCACCACGGCGAAGGCGACCAGCAAGCGCATAGTTCCAGCTCAGCGCGTCGGCGCGGGATCCGAAAGACACGAGCCGGTCACCTGGGGATCAACGCAGCGGTGTGGACAAAGCACCTGCTGGGACGGTGTAAACTCGTATCCGCAATTCGCCTCGGCGGATTGACTTCGCGCGCCTGCGCCGCGGCCCACGCCTTGTTCCATCGAACAAATCAGGGTTGCACCCGCATGCCGGGCGGTCCCGAGTCGGAGCACTCCTCTCGGGTCCGGCATGCAGCAGACGCCAGGGTCCGGCCTCACCCGATGCCGGACGACAACCGACAACTAAAAGGACATGGCCACCATGGCTGTTGTAACCATGAAGCAGCTGCTTGACAGCGGCGCACATTTCGGGCACCAGACCCGTCGCTGGAACCCGAAGATGAAGCGGTTCATCTTCACCGACCGCAACGGCATCTACATCATCGATCTGCAGCAGACGCTGACCTATATCGACAAGGCGTACGAGTTCGTCAAGGAGACCGTCGCCCACGGCGGCACCATCCTGTTCGTCGGCACCAAGAAGCAGGCGCAGGAGGCCATCGCCGCGGAGGCCACCCGGGTCGGCATGCCTTACGTGAACCAGCGCTGGCTGGGCGGCATGCTCACCAACTTCTCCACCGTCCACAAGCGGCTGCAGCGCCTCAAGGAACTCGAGGCCATGGAGCAGACGGGCGGTTTCGAGGGTCGCACCAAGAAGGAAATCCTGATGCTGACCCGCGAGAAGAACAAGCTCGAGCGCAGCCTCGGCGGCATCCGCGACATGCAGAAGGTGCCGTCGGCCGTCTGGGTCGTCGACACCAACAAGGAGCACATCGCCGTCGGTGAGGCGCGCAAGCTGGGCATCCCGGTCATCGCGATCCTCGACACCAACTGCGACCCCGACCTGGTCGACTACCCGATCCCGGGCAACGACGACGCGATCCGCTCGGCCGCGTTGCTGACCAAGGTGATCGCGTCGGCGGTCGCCGAGGGTCTGCAGGCCCGCGCCGGCGTCGGCGGCAACGGCGACAAGCCGGAGGCCGAGGCCGCCGAGCCGCTGCCCGAATGGGAGCAGGAGCTGCTGGCCAGCGCGACCGCACCGGCCGCCTCGACCGCGAGCCCGACCGCCGAAGGCGCCGCGCCCGGCACTCCGGAAGCAGACGTCCAGACCGAACCGAAGCCCCCCACAAACCCCTAGGAACGAAACACATGGCGAACTACACCGCTGCCGACGTCAAGCGCCTGCGGGAGCTGACCGGCGCAGGCATGCTGGACAGCAAGAACGCGCTGGTCGAGGCCGACGGCGATTTTGACAAGGCCGTCGAACTGCTGCGCATCAAGGGTGCGAAGGACGTCGGCAAGCGCGCCGAACGGGCCACCGCCGAGGGCCTGGTCGCGGCGAAGGACGGCGCGCTCATCGAGCTGAACTCGGAGACCGACTTCGTCGCGAAGAACGCCGAGTTCCAGGCCGTCGCCGACCAGATCGTCACGGCGGCTGCCGCGGCGAAGGCGACCGACGTCGAGACACTGAAGGCCGCCAAGGTCGGCGACACCACCGTCGAGCAGCTGATCGCGGACCTGTCCGCCAAGATCGGCGAGAAGCTCGAGCTGCGCCGCGCCGCCTACTTCGACGGCACCGTCGAGACGTACCTGCACAAGCGGGCCGCCGACCTGCCGCCCGCGGTCGGCGTGTTGGTCGAGTACACCGGTGACGGCGACGCAGCCAAGGGGGCCGCGCACGCGGTCGCCCTGCAGATCGCTGCGCTCAAGCCGAAGTACTTGACTCGCGACGACGTGCCCGAGGACGTCGTGGCCAACGAGCGCCGCATCGCCGAGGAGACCGCCAAGGAAGAGGGCAAGCCGGAGCAGGCGCTGCCCAAGATCGTCGAAGGCCGGCTCAACGGCTTCTTCAAGGATGTCGTGCTGCTGGATCAGCCGTCGGTGTCCGACAACAAGAAGACCGTCAAGTCACTGCTCGACGAGGCAGGCGTCACCGTCACCCGGTTCGTGCGGTTCGAGGTCGGCCAGGCCTAGCCGCAGGGGGTACGCCGATTCGGTACCAATTGGTACCGTCACGGCATGACCCGCATTCACGCCTTCGGCGACGACGCCCTGGGTGACCGTGACGCTGTGGCCCTTGTCGACGCGTTGCGCGGCCGCGAGGTCTCGCCGATCGAACTCGTCGAGGCGGCCATCGCCCGTACCGAGGCGGTCAACCCGATCCTCAACGGGTTGGCCTTCGAGGCCTTCGACCGCGCCCGTCGGCGGGCAAGGGCGCCGCGTCCCTACGGCGGCTACTTCGACGGCGTCCCGAGCTTCATCAAGGACAACGTCGCCGTCGCAGGGATGCCCACGATGCAGGGCACCGATGCGTGGGAGCCCCGCCCGATGCGCAGCGACGGCGCGTTCACGCGGACCTTCCTGTCCACGGGCCTGATACCGCTGGGCAAGACGCAGATGTCGGAGTACGGCTTCAGCGCGTCGGCCGAGCATCCCCGCATCGGGCCGGTGCGCAATCCGTGGCACCCGGATCACACGGCGGGTGCGTCGTCGTCGGGGTCAGGTGCGTTCGTCGCGGCGGGCGTCGTACCCATCGCGCACGCCAACGACGGCGGCGGATCGATCAGGATTCCCGCGGCGTGCAACGGCCTTGTCGGCCTCAAGCCGACGCGCGCCAGGCTGCCGTGGGAGGGCGACCACGCCCAGATGCCGCTGCACATCGTCGAAAACGGCGTCGTCAGCCGTTCGGTTCGCGACACCGCGGCGTTTTTGCGCGAAGCCGAGCGGGCCTATCGCAATCCGAAGCTGCCTCCCATCGGTGATGTCACCCATCCGAGCAGAGAGCGGCTGCGTATCGCTGTCTGCACGAAATCTGTTGTGCGGCAAGCTAGTCCGGAGATGCGCGAGCTGACTTTGAAAACGGCGGCGCTGCTCGAGGAGTTGGGGCACAAGGTCACCGAGATCGACAACCCGGTGACCCCGCGATTCAAGGACGACTTCATCCTCTACTGGGAATTCCTCGCCTTTGCGACCGTGCGTGCCGGACGCCGGATGAAGGGACCGAGCTTCGACCCGACCAAGCTGGACAACCTGACGCTGGGACTGGCCCGCAGCGCCGCGCGCGATCTGCACAAGGTGCCGCTGGCGATTGCGCGGCTGGCGGCATCCTCTCGGATCACGTCTCGCCTGTCGTCGACATATGACGCCGTGCTGATGCCGACGCTGTCCGACGCCACACCGCGCATCGGACATCTCGATCCCACTTTGCGCTACGAGCAGATCATGGATCGGCTGATCGACTGGGTGGCGTTCACCCCGTTGCAGAACGCCACCGGCGACCCGGCGATCTCGCTGCCCCTTGCGGAGTCCGCCTCCGGTCTGCCGGTCGGCATGATGCTGTCGACGGTCAGGGGCCACGAGCGCCGGCTGCTGGAACTGGCCTACGAACTCGAAGAGGCGCGCCCGTGGCCCCGGATCGACATGTGAAACGCGATTACGCCTTCGACCAAGGGTTTTCCGAAGAGCAGCGCCGGCTTGCGGCGATGGAAGCGCTGTGGGATCCGGGCAGCCAGGCGCTGCTCGACGAACTCGGTGTCGGCCAGGGCTGGCGGTGCCTGGAGGTCGGCGCCGGTGGCGGCTCGCTGGTGCAATGGCTCGCCGACCGCGGCGCGCACGTGACGGCCGTCGACATCGACACCCGGTTCATCGAGCAGTTCGCCTCCGACGCGATCACCGTGCGGCGCGTCGACATTCGCACCGATGAGTTGCCGCAGTCCGAGTTCGACCTCGTGCACGCGCGTCTGGTTCTCGAGCACCTGTCCCAACGACGGCAGATCCTCGACCGACTCGCCGCGACGCTGCGGCCGGGCGGCTGGATCATGATCGAAGACTACGAATGGAGTTGCTTCGGCTTCGAGGGCCAGGACCGCGCCATCGACACGGTGACCGAAGCGGTCAACGCGTTCATGGCCAGGGCCGGTTTCGACCGCGACTACGGCCGCCGTTTGGTTTCCGATCTCGACGACGCCGGCTTCTGCGATGTGCGAGGAGAAGGCCGCGCCCGCGTTGTCGGTCCGCATGACCCGGGGTTCGATTTCTTCCGGCTGTCGTTCGAGAGCCTGCGCAACACGCTCGTCGAATCCGGCGAACTCTCCCGAGAAGACGCCGACGCGGCAGCATCCCGCATGGCGGGCGGCGTTCGGGTCTTCACGCCGCTCATGGTGGCGGGCATCGGCCGTCGCGCTTGACGGCGACCAAATCCGTTGCGGCGTTGATACACAATGTCGATACGAGGAAACGTCAGGCCGGGTCGGAGCCGAGCACGACCAGCATCCGCCGGAACTCCTTGGCCTGCTCGTCGGTGAGTCTCGACAGCAGCCGACGCTCGGCGGCGCGGACTCCGGTGTCGGTCTTCTTCAGTAGCTCCTTGCCCTCGCGGGTCAGCTGAGCGGGCAGCGATCGACCGGACGCGACACTCGTCGGCCTTGTCACCAGTCCGCGCTCTTCGAGCGAGCGCACCACCATGTTCATCGCCTGCGGGGAGACGTTGTTGTCGCGGGCGAGTTCGGCGTTGGAGCGGCCTGGAAAGTGCTGGAGGAGGCGCATGCAAATGTATTGCGGAAACGCCAAATTGAGCGGTTCGAGCACGCTCGAGGAGATCTCCGCGCGCAGCGCGGTGTGCACTCGGTACAGCAGGTAACCGAGCGGCTGATCCTCGAGGAACGCACTCATATCAAGCATATTGACATATATCAACCTAGTTGATAGACACGGGGTATGACAACACAACCCGAAGCACAGCTGTTCGAAGCGGCATACCGCGGTGAGGCCGAGGAGTTCGCGGGGGCGAGGCCGCCGTGGAGCATCGGTGAGCCGCAACCCGACATCAAAGCACTGATCGACGCGGGCAAGTTCCACGGCGATGTGCTCGACGCCGGTTGTGGGGAGGCGGCGACTTCGTTGTATCTGGCCGAGCGCGGCTTCACCACCGTCGGGCTCGACCAGTCGGCGACCGCGATCGAGTTGGCCCGCAAGGAGGCCGCCAAGCGCGGGCTGACCAGCGCCAGCTTCGAGGTGGCCGACATCAGCAACTTCACCGGCTATGACGGGCGGTTCGGCACAATCGTCGACTCGACTCTCTTCCATTCCATGCCTGTCGAGCTGCGCGAGGGCTACCAGCAGTGCATCGTGCGCGCGGCCGCGCCGGGTGCCTCGTACTTCGTGTTGGTCTTCGACGCGGCGGGCCTGCCTCCAGATGCGCCGATGCACGCCGTCACCGAGGACGAACTGCGCGACGTCGTCAGCAAGTACTGGGAGATCGACGAAATCCGGCCGGCCCGCATCCACGGCGTTTTCCCGGGCGAACTCGCCGCGCAGCTGCCCTTCACCGACATCCGCGACGAACCCAACGGCCGTAAATCCACGGCTGCCTGGCTGCTGTCGGCGCATTTGGGCTGAAACGCGCCTCGCCACCCCATAGTGGATGCGAGGCTGCGATGAGGCAGGATTAGAGATGCCGTCCCAGGGATCGTCCTGGGATGGCGATCTCATGCGCGGACCCGAAGGAGTCGGATGGCGGAATCTGATCTCGCTGGCGAGGCGGCTTCGGCGATCCGGCCCACGTACACCCGCGTGCTGCTCAAGCTTGGCGGCGAGATGTTCGGTGGCGGCCAGGTCGGCCTCGACCCTGACGTGGTGCACCAGGTGGCGCGCCAGATCGCCGAGGTCGTCCGCAGCGGCGTGCAGGTTGCGGTGGTGATCGGCGGCGGCAACTTCTTCCGCGGCGCCCAACTGCAGCAACGGGGCATGGAGCGCAGCCGCTCGGACTACATGGGCATGCTCGGCACCGTGATGAACAGCCTTGCGCTGCAGGACTTCCTGGAGAAGGAAGGCATCGCGACCAGGGTGCAGACCGCCATCACGATGGGACAGGTCGCCGAGCCCTACATTCCGCTGCGCGCCCGCAGGCATCTGGAGAAGGGCCGCGTGGTCATCTTCGGCGCCGGCATGGGGTTGCCGTACTTCTCGACCGACACCACCGCGGCGCAGCGGGCGCTGGAGATCGGCGCCGAGGTGGTGCTGATGGCCAAGGCCGTCGACGGTGTGTTCACCGACGACCCGCGGTCGAATCCGGACGCCGAACTGATCGCGGCCATCACCCACCGCGAGGTGATCGACAGGGGACTCGCGGTCGCCGACGCCACAGCGTTCAGTCTGTGCATGGACAACGGCATGCCCATCCTGGTGTTCAACCTTCTCGTCGACGGCAATATCGCGCGGGCGGTCGCAGGTGAGAAGATCGGAACACTGGTCACCACCACCTGAGCTGACTGTCGACCGCGCACGCGCGGCGCGGAAAAGGAGAAGCCGTGATCGAGGAAACCCTCTTCGACGCTGAGGAGAAGATGGAGAAGGCGGTCGCCGTTGCCCGCGACGACCTGTCCTCCATCCGGACCGGCCGCGCCAACCCCGGCATGTTCTCGCGGATCTCGATCGACTACTACGGGTCGCCCACGCCGATCACCCAGCTGTCGAGCATCAATGTGCCCGAGGCCCGGCTGGTCGTCATCAAGCCGTACGAGCAGTCGCAGCTCAAGGCGATCGAGGACGCGATCCGCAACTCCGACCTCGGCGTCAATCCGACCAACGACGGCAACGTCATCCGCGTGGCCATTCCACAGCTGACCGAGGAACGCCGTCGCGAGCTGGTGAAACAGGCCAAGGCGAAGGGCGAGGACGCCCGCGTCGCAGTGCGAAACATCCGGCGCAAGGCGATGGAAGAACTGCACCGCATCAAGAAAGACGGCGAGGCAGGCGAGGACGAGGTCAAGCACGCCGAGAAGGAACTCGACAAGACCACGCACAACTACACCAGCCAGATCGACGAATTGGTCAAGCACAAAGAGGGCGAGCTGCTGGAGGTCTAGTGGCCAAGCAGCGAGCAGATCCCGTGGCAGGTCCTCCCGTCGACGAACCACCGAAGAAGTCGCGGGCCGGTCGTAACCTGCCCGCCGCGATCGCGGTGGGGGTTCTGCTCGGCGCACTGGCGATCGGCGTGCTGCTGTTTGCGCCGATCTGGTGGCTGCCGGTGCTGGCGGTGTTCATCCCGATCGCCACGCACGAGGTGATTCGCCGGCTGCGGGAAGCCGGATACGACCTGCCTGCGATCCCACTGCTGCTCGGCGGCCAGGCCATGATCTGGCTGACATGGCCGTGGGGGCCGACCGGGATGCTCGGCGCATACGGCGGCACGATCGTCGTCTGCATGGTGTGGCGGCTGATCGGCCAGGGCCTGCGCCAGCAGCCGGTGAACTATCTGCGCGACATCTCGGCTTCGGTGCTGCTCGCCACCTGGGTGCCGCTGTTCGCGGCCTTCAGCGCATTGCTGATTTTCCAGGACCATGGCGGCAGCCGGGTGTTCACCGTGATCGCCACGGTGGTGTTCGCCGATATCGGCGGATATGTCGCCGGTGTCTTGTTCGGTAAGCACCTCATGGTGCCGACGATCAGCCCCAAGAAATCCTGGGAGGGGCTCGGCGGCTCGCTGGTGTTCGGCATCGCCGCCGCCGTCGTGTCCGTGACGTTCCTGATGGACAAGCCCGCATGGGTGGGTGTGCCGCTCGGGCTGATGCTCGTCATCACCGGGGTGCTCGGCGATCTGGTCGAGTCGCAAGTGAAGCGCGATCTCGGCATCAAGGACATGGGCACGTTGTTGCCGGGCCACGGCGGAATCATGGACCGCATCGACGCGATGCTGCCGTCGGCGGTCGCTGGCTGGATGGTCCTGACGCTGCTGGCGTAACGCTGCTGGCGTTCGCGGGTTTGTTAAGCGCGCGGGAATGCCTTAGCGCATGCGGTGTCGCAGGGTGTGGTCGCTGGGCGCGACCGCAAACACCCTATGGTTCCGGGCTGTTGGACCAGCGGCTCATGCCGCTTGATAGTCGGGTGGGTCGGGTCCCTGTCTCTTATACACATCTGACGCTGC
>NZ_PDCP01000050.1 GCF_002553505.1 Mycolicibacterium agri
ACCCGGGGTGCCCCCAAACCACCTGGGGCCCCCCCCGGGTCAGCACACCACCAACCTTATCTGTATATTCACGGCCAAAAACCCCTGTCGCCACGCGCGCCCGCGGCCTGCGGCCCGGACGCGCTTCGTTTCAGACTGCTTGCGCGAGGAGCCCGCCACCGGCATGAGCCCGATTCCCCTTGAGTGCGTCGACCAGTACGCCTGTTTGGCAGCCAACATCAACTTCAATTTGGAGAACCTGCGAACCGGCTTCTGGCAGTTGACAATCGACGGCCTGGCATGGGGCGGGATCTATGCGCTGGTCGCGGTCGGGTACACGTTGGTGTACGGCGTGCTGAAGCTGATCAACTTCGCCCACTCCGAAGTGTTCATGTTCGGCATGTTCGGCGCGTATTTCTGCCTCGACTTCATCCTGGGATTCACGCCCAGCGGCAACACCTACAACCTCGGTCTCTCGCTGACCGTGCTGTATCTGCTCATCGCGATGCTCTTCGCGATGCTGGTGTCGGGCGCGACGGCCGCGGGACTGGAGTTCGTCGCCTACCGGCCGCTGCGACGACGCAACGCCGAGCGGCTGTCGTTCCTGATCACCGCTATCGGAATGTCGTTCGTGCTGCAGGAATTCGTGCATTTCATCCTGCCGAAGATCATTCCCGGCTACGGCGGCTCCAACGCCCAACAGCCGATCCGGTTGGTGGAACCCAAGACTCAGTTCCACGTCTTTGATTCGGCCGTTTCCAATATCACGCTGATCATCGTGATATCCGCGCTCTTTTTGGCCTTCATGACTGACCTGGCGATCAACCGCACGAAGTTCGGTCGCGGCATTCGCGCGGTCGCCCAGGATCCCGACACCGCGACGCTGATGGGCGTATCCCGGGAACGCATCATCGTCACCACGTTCGTGATCGGTGGCCTGCTCGCGGGCGCCGCAGCGCTGCTGTACACTCTGAAGGTGCCGCAGGGCATCATCTACTCCGGCGGATTCCTGTTGGGCATCAAGGCTTTCTCCGCCGCGGTGCTCGGCGGCATCGGTAACCTGCGCGGCGCACTGCTCGGCGGTCTGCTGCTGGGCATCATGGAAAACTACGGCCAGGCCGTGTTCGGCACGCAGTGGCGCGACGTGGTCGCGTTCGTGCTGCTCGTCCTCGTGCTGTTGTTCCGGCCGACTGGGATACTCGGAGAGAGCCTCGGGAGGGCACGGGTATGACCAAACGACTCCTCGCGCCCGGCGACTCCATCCGAGAGTGGTGGGACGCCCGATCCCGGGTGCAGAAGTGGGGCTTCGGTGTGCTGATGTTCGGCGTGCTGGCCCTGCTGCCGCTGTACACGCCGCCCTTCCTCGACACGCCAGGCATCAGCTTCGGCGGCACGATGGCGCAGTTCGCGATGATCGCGATCATCGCCATCGGCCTCAACGTGGTGGTGGGGCAGGCGGGCCTCCTCGACCTCGGCTACGTCGGCTTCTACGCCGTCGGGGCCTACACCGTGGCGCTGCTCACCAGCCCCGACAGCCCATGGAACAGGCTCAGCCCGACGGGGTTCTTCAGCACGCCGTGGGCGTGGCTGTCCTGCGTGCCGCTGGCGATGGCGATCACCGCGCTGGCCGGCCTCATCCTCGGCACGCCGACGCTGCGGTTGCGCGGCGACTATCTGGCGATCGTCACGCTGGGATTCGGCGAGATCATTCGCCTGATGGCCGACAATCTCTCCGACATCACCAACGGGCCGCGCGGCCTCAACGAGGTGGCGTTCCCGCGGTTGGGCGAGAGCGAGAAACTGCCCGAAGGCGTGTTCTCCAGCGCCAATTCCGGCGGCGACGCGAATTACGGCACGTGGTGGTTCTGGCTGGGCATTCTGCTCATCGCGGCGATCCTGATGCTCGTCGGCAACCTCGAACGCAGCCGCGTCGGCCGCGCCTGGATCTCGATCCGGGAAGACGAGGACGCCGCGGAAGTCATGGGCGTCAACACCTTCCGGTTCAAGCTTTGGGCGTTCGTGATCGGGGCGGCCATCGGCGGCCTGTCCGGCGCGCTGTACGCGGGCCAGGTGCAGTACGTCGCGCCGCCCACGTTCAACATCATCAACTCGATGCTGTTCCTGTGCGCGGTGGTGCTCGGCGGCCAGGGCAACAAGCTGGGCGTGATCTTCGGCGCGTTCGTCATCGTCTACCTGCCCAACCGGTTGCTCGGCGTGCACTTCCTCGGGATCAACCTCGGCGACTTGAAGTACCTGTTCTTCGGGCTCGCGTTGGTGGTGCTGATGATCTTCCGGCCGCAGGGGCTGTTCCCGGCCCGGGCGCAGCTGCTGGCATACGGAAAGTCGGCCACCGCCCTGTTGCGGGCCGAACCGCGGGAGAAGGAGCCGGCCGCATGACCGCACCGTTGCCGGGCACAGAAGAGTCGATCGAAGAACTGGCGGGTGTCCATCGCGAAATCCACGCCGCCGAAGGCGAAACCCTGCTGCAGACAAAGGATCTGACGGTCAAATTCGGCGGCCTGACGGCGCTGGACTCGGTGACCTTCGACATCCGCCGCGGCGAGATCCTCGGCATGATCGGTCCCAACGGCGCGGGCAAGACCACCTGCTTCAACGCGATAACAGGTGTGTATCGGCCGACTTCGGGTCAGGTGATCTTCGATGGCGCTCCGCTGGGCCGGATCAAGCGCCACCAGATCACCCGCAAGGGCATCGCGCGCACTTTCCAGAACATCCGGTTGTTCGGCGACATGACCGCGCTGGAGAACGTCATGGTCGGCACCGACGCCCGCCACCGCACCTCGGTGCCCGGCGCGCTGGTGCGCACGCCGCGGCACCGCCGCGAGGAGAAGTCGGCGATCGAGCGCGCGACCGCACTGCTGCACTTCGTCGGCATCGCCCACCGCGGCGACGAGAAGGCCAGAAACCTGCCCTATGGCGATCAGCGGCGGTTGGAGATCGCCCGCGCGTTGGCCACCGAACCCAAGCTGCTGTGCCTCGATGAGCCTGCGGCCGGCTTCAACCCGAGCGAGAAGGCCGCGCTGATCGACCTGATCCGCAAGATCCGCGACGACGGCTACACCGTGCTGCTGATCGAGCACGACATGCGGCTGGTGATGGGCGTGACCGACCGGATCGTCGTGCTCGAATTCGGCCGCAAGATCGCCGATGGCCTGCCCGCCGACATCCGCGAAGACCCGAAGGTCATCGCCGCGTATTTGGGAGTGCCCGATGACGAACTCGAGTGACGCCAGCGAGGCGCCCGTCCTGCTGGAGGTCCGCGACATCGTCGTGCACTACGGCCGCATCCGCGCCCTGCACGGCGTATCGCTGCAGGTGCGGCAGGGGGAGTTGGTCACGCTGCTCGGCTCCAACGGGGCGGGTAAGACGACGACCATGCGGGCCATCTCCGGCTTGCGGCCGTTGACGTCGGGTTCGGTGTGGTTCGAGGGCAAGGACATCAGCCGGATGAAGGCGCACCGGCGTGTCGCCGAGGGTCTGATCCAGGCGCCCGAGGGCCGCGGTGTGTTCCCTGGCATGACCGTCACCGAAAACCTCGAAATGGGTTGCTTCGGGCGGCCGTTCGAGTCCAGAGCCGAGCACAAGGAACGCTTCGAATGGGTTTTGGAGACGTTCCCACGGCTCGCCGAACGCAAGAACCAGGTCGGCGGCACGCTGTCCGGCGGCGAACAACAGATGCTGGCGATCGGCCGCGCCCTGATGGCGCGCCCGCGGGTGCTGTTGCTCGACGAGCCGTCGATGGGGTTGGCGCCCATGGTGATATCGCAGATCTTCGGCATCATCGCCGACATCAACGCCCAGGGCACCACGGTGCTCTTGGTCGAGCAGAATGCCCAGCAAGCGCTGACGCGGTCGCACCGCGCCTACATCCTCGAGACCGGCGAGATCACCCGCCACGGCAAGGCGCGAGAGCTGTTGCAGGACGACAGCATTCGCGCCGCCTACCTCGGCGTCGCCTGACCCTCGCTTCGGCACCCCCTCCTTTTTCTTGCGGCGAGCGTGCGTGTCTGCAGGCGACACGCCGATGAAATGCACGCGTTTGCGCACGCTCGCCGAAGCTCTGAGGGGCTGCCCGCCGCGTTTCTGACGGTCTGCCCGCCGCGGTTTGAGGTGCTGCCCGCCGCGTTTCTGACGGTCTGCCTGCCGCGTTCCTGAGGGGCTGCCCGCCGCGGTTCTGAGGTGCTGCCCGCTGCGGTTGGACGAAATGCTCGGCCGGCAGCCTCGCGAGCGTGCGTGAAATCAGGAATTTCTACGGCGTGTCGGCCGCAGACACGCACTCTCGCCGCAGTCATGGAGTGTCGGCCGCAGACACGCACTCTCGCCTAGATGGCGACGATCACTGACGAGCCGTGGCCGAACAGGCCCTGGTTCGCTGTCACACCAACCTTGGCGTTCTCCACCTGCCTGCCGGTGGCCTGGCCCTTCAATTGCCATGTCAGCTCGCAGACTTGAGCGATGGCCTGCGCCGGAATGGCCTCACCGAAGCAGGCCAGCCCGCCGGACGGGTTGACAGGGACCTTGCCGCCGATGGCCGTCGCACCGCTGCGCAGAAACTGCTCGGCCTCGCCCTTCGGACACAGTCTGAGGTGCTCGTACCAGTCCAGCTCCAGCGCCGTTGACAGGTCGTAGACCTCAGCCAGGCTGACGTCCTCGGGCCCGATACCGGCCTCGGCGTAGGCGGCGTCGAGGATCTGGTCCTTGAACACCCGCTCGGGCGCAGGCACCACCGCAGTGGAATCCGTTGCAATATCCGGCAATTCGGGCAGGTGCTGCGGATACTGCGGCGTGACGGTGCTGACCGCCCGTACCGACGGCACACCCTTGACCGAACCCAGGTGTTTCTCGGTGAACGACTTGCTCGCCACGATCAGGGCCGCGGCGCCGTCGGAGGTTGCGCAGATGTCCAGCTGGCGCAGCGGATCGGCGACGACGGGACTGGCCAGCACGTCCTCGACCGTATTCTCCTTGCGGTAGCGGGCATTCGGGTTCTGCAGCCCGTGCCGGGCGTTCTTCACCTTGACCTGGGCGAAGTCCGCCGATGTGGCGCCGTAGAGGTCCATCCGCCGCCGCGCCAGCAGCGCGAAGTACACCGGGTTCATCGCGCCGATCAAGTGGAACCGCTGCCAGTCCGGGTCGTTCTTGCGCTCCCCGCCGACCGGCGCGAACGCCCCCTTGGGCGTGGTGTCGGCGCCGATCACCAGGGCGACGTCGCAGAAACCGGCGAGAATCTGGGCGCGGGCGCTCTGCAGCGCCTGGGATCCGCTGGCGCATGCGGCGTAGCTCGAACTGACCGGGATGCCGTTCCACCCCAACTTCTGGGCGAACGTGGATCCCGCGATGAAGCCGGGATAGCCGTTGCGGATGGTGTCGGCGCCGGCCACCAATTCGATTTGACGCCAATCCAATCCGGCTTCAGCGAGGGCAGCGCGCGCCGCGACCACGCCGTACTCGGTGAAATCGCGGCCCCACTTGCCCCACGGGTGCATACCCGCGCCGAGGATGTACAGCGGTTCTGGACTCATTTCGCGGGTCCTCTCTGGCTCGTCACGGGCCGCCACGCGTGCACGATCCGCTCCACACCGTCGTCGTCGACATACAGCGGCATGGTGGCCAGTTCCATCTCCATGCCGACCTTCAGATCGGCGGCCAGCGTTCCTTCGACGACCTTGCCCAGCACGATCATTCCCTCGTCGGCCAGTTCGACCGCCGCGATCGCGAACGGTTCGAACGGATCCGGCGCCGGATAAGGCGCGGGCGGGGGATATCGGTTCTCGGTGTAGCTCCACAGCGTGCCGCGCCGCGACAGCGGCACCTGGGCGAGCTCATCGCCGTCACAGGCGGGATTGGGGCAGTTGTTCGCCCGCGGCGGGAACACATAGGTGCCGCACTGATGGCACTTGGCGCCGATCAGGTAGGGCGCTCCGGAGCCGTCGGTGGCGAACCAGCCGTCGATCGCAGGTTGCGTAGAAGCTGACACGGGGTCAGCGTACCGAGTCCGCGGCCGAAACTGAAACGTGTTCCAATTCGAGCCGGCGGGCCGCGTAGCGTCTCGGATGATCGCCATCGCCCGGGAGCGCGGCTGCAAGCCGGGTCTAGCGGCGGCCCGCGTCCAGCAGGATGCGCAGCAGGTCGTCGGGGTTGTCGCGCATCAGGTTGTGCCTGCCGCCGAGTTCGTGGACGGTCCAATTCGGATCGCCCTTCACGCGCTCGTAGCACAGCCGCAACGGCGAGTCACCCGGCCAGTTCAGCGCATATACGAAGTCGCGGCGACGAAACCTGTTCAGATCCCCGGTCAGCCGGATCGGCTGCAGCAACGATGCGAGGGGATGCGCGGTCGCACGCGGGTCGAAGAACGGCAGCGGAGGGACGCCGTAGCCGGTGTGGTCGACATTGACATACCACTGCCGCTCCTCGTCGTTGACCAGATGCCAGCAAGATTCCCCGTCGTAGGGCACGAGCGCGTCCAAATACACAAGCGCGTCGACCTTTTCCGGGATTCTGTCGGCGACTCCGGTGATCACCATTCCGCCGTAGCTGTGCCCGACCAGCACCAGATCCTCGGCGTCGGGCTCCACCGCCAGCGCCGCCAGGACGTCGGTGATGTGCGTGTCGAGGTTGACGCCCGCATGGGCCAGATGCGCGCGTTCGGCGACCCCGGTGAGCGTCAAAGCCAGCACCTGGTGACCACGGTCCCGCAGTGCGGCGGCGAGGTCGTCGAAGCACCATGCACCGTGGCAGGCGCCAGGTATCAGGACATAGGTGGTCATGACCGTACTTTGTCCGCAGCCGTTCGGACTCGGTAATCCGCAGTGACACGGGCCAATTCGTCGGGGCGCCTGCTCGCGCCTGCGCGGTGCATCTCGCGGTTGGCTTCGACGACACGCAGGGTTTCAGGTCGGCGTCGGTTTTCGTACCGACGCAGCCCGCAGTTCCAGGAGTCACTGGCGAGCTCCTCGGCGAGCACGGCGGCGTCGACGATCGCCTGCGAACCACCGTTGGCGCCAACGGGATACATCGGATGGGCCGCATCGCCGAGCAACGTCACCCGGCCCTGCCCCCACCACGGCAGCGGGTCGCGATCGACCATCGGATACTCCAGCACCGGGTCGGTGCGGCGCACCAGGTCGGCCGCGTCCAGCCAGCCGAGCCGCCACTGCTCCACATGCCGCAGCACCTCGGCGCGGTCGCCGGGCTTGTTCCACTTCGCGTCGCCCGGTAGCGGTCCCGGATCCGCTTCGGGCAGCATCACCACCCAGTTGATCAGGCCGCCGCCGATCGGGTAGACGACGAGGTCGACGCCGTTGGCGCCCTTGACAATCGACATCATGCGGCCGTCCAGGAACGGTTCGCCTTCCGCGGCGCCGCGGAACATCCGCACTCCCGACCACAGCAGCGGGTCCGGACCCGGGTGAAGCAGCTTACGAACGGTCGAGTGGATGCCGTCGGCGCCGACGAGGACGGCGGCGTCGATGGCACCGGCAGATGTCTGCGCGCGCACCCCGTTCGTGGTGGCGGTGACGGCGGTCAGTTCGGTGTTCGATCGAACAGCGCTGGCGCCCAGCCGATCTCGCAGCGCAGCCAACAACAATGCCTGCAGTCTGCCGCGGTGCACCGAGTACTGCGGGTAGCCGTAACCGCCGTCGATACCGCGCGGTTCGCGGAACAGCAGCGTGCCGTCGGTGTCGTAGTACGCGATCGCTGTCGGCGCCACGGACTGTCGCGCCAACGCGTCGCCCAGCCCCAGCGCGTAGAGCTCACGCACGGCGTGGGGCAGCAGGTTGATGCCCACACCCAGCGGACGCAGGTCGGTGCGTTCGATGACGGTGACGTCGATGCCCTGGCCATGCAGCGCGAGCGCGGCGGTCAAGCCGCCGATGCCGGCTCCGACGATGAGGACGTTTTCGGTCATGGCCCCAGCCTCGGCCGCCAATCGTTATAAGTCCAATACCTAGTTATTCCAGAAACTATAATGAATGCTTATGGAACTTCGGCAGCTGGAGTACTTCGTCGCGGTCGCCGAGGAGGCCAACTTCACCCGCGCCGCCGCGCGTATCCGCGTCGCCCAGCCCGCCGTCAGCGCACAGATTCAGCGGCTGGAACGCGAAGTGGGGCAACAACTCTTGGACAGGTCGCGGCGCAGCGTTCGCCTCACCGCCGCCGGTGCGGCCGCGCTGCCGTACGCGAAGACCGTGCTACAGGCCGTCAGCGACATGCAGGTCGCCGTGGACGACGTCGGCCAACTGATCCGGGGGACGGTCTCCATCGGCACGGTGACGTCGCACAACGTCGACATCCCGCGACTGCTGGCCGACTTCCACGCCGACCATCCCGGCGTCGAGATCACCCTTGGCATGGACAGTTCGGACAACCTCATCGAGAACGTCCGCACCGGCAGGCTGGACGTCGCGATCGCCGCGGTCGGGCCCGACGAGGTGCCGGACGGTGTGGCGGTGGAGACGACCACCGACGAGGCGATCACCGCGGCGGTGGCACGCACCGACCCTCTGGCCACCCGTAAGACCATCCAGGTGACCGATCTGCGTGACAGGGCGGTGATCGCGCTGCCGGTGGGGGCCGGCATCCGTCGTCAGTTCGACCGAGCGTGCGCGCAGGCCGGCGTCACGCCGCGCATCGCGTTCGAGGCCAGCTCGCCGCTGGAGCTCGCCGATATGGCCGAACGCGGTCTCGGTGTGGCCATCGTGCCGGAGTCGGTGCCACGCGGCCGCGACGACCTGCACGCGCTGGCGTTTGTTCCTGAGTTGCGCGGGCGGCTGGTGCTGGCCTGGCGGTCGGCGGGTCCGGTCAGTCCCGCCGCGCGCGTTCTGATCGATCGAGCTCGGCGGTTACTGCGTGTCACCGCGCGTGCATAGAGTAGGGCCGTGACCGCAAGCGCAACCGCAACGGCCGAGAAGAAGGCGACCGAAAAGCCGACACTGATGCTGCTGGACGGCAATTCGCTGGCGTTTCGGGCCTTTTACGCGCTGCCGGCGGAGAACTTCAAGACCCAGGGCGGCCTGACCACCAACGCGGTGTACGGGTTCACCGCGATGCTGATCAACCTGCTACGCGACGAGCAGCCCACCCACATCGCCGCCGCGTTCGACGTGTCCCGCGAGACGTTCCGGCTGGAGAAGTACCCCGAGTACAAGGCGGGCCGGGCCACCACCCCCGACGAGTTCCGCGGCCAGATCGACATCACCAAGGAGGTGCTCACCGCGCTGGGCATCACCGTGCTGGCCGAACCCGGCTACGAGGCCGACGACGTCATCGCCACGTTGGCCACGCAGGCCGAACAAGAGGGCTACCGGGTGCTGGTGGTCACCGGCGACCGGGACTCGCTGCAACTCGTCAGCGACGACGTCACCGTGCTCTATCCGCGCAAAGGCGTCAGCGAGCTGACCCGGTTCACCCCGGAGGCCGTGCTGGAGAAGTACGGCCTGACCCCGGCGCAGTACCCGGACTTCGCGGCGTTGCGCGGCGACCCCAGCGACAACCTGCCCGGCATCCCGGGCGTGGGGGAGAAGACGGCGACGAAATGGATCGCCGAGTACGGCTCGCTGCAGGCCCTCGTCGACCAGGTCGACACGGTGAAGGGCAAGGTCGGCGACGCGCTGCGGGCCAATCTGTCGAACGTCGTGCTCAACCGCGAGCTCACCGATCTCGTCAAGGACGTGCCGCTGGCGCAGACCCCCGACACGCTGCGCATGCAGCCGTGGAACCGCGAACGAATCCACCGATTGTTCGACGACCTGGAGTTCCGGGTGCTGCGCGACCGGCTGTTCGACACGCTGGCGTCGTCCGACCCGGAGGTGGACCAGGGCTTCGATGTGCGCGGCCGCGCGCTGGAGTCCGGTGAACTGGCCGGCTGGCTGGCCCAGCACATCAAGGGCAAGCGGGCCGGGCTCGCGGTCATCGGCACCCACCTCGCGTTCGACGGCGACGCGACCGCGCTGGCGATCGTGGCCGCCGACGGCGAGGGGCGCTACGTCGACACAACCGACCTGGACCCCGACGACGAAGCCGCGCTCGCCGCTTGGCTCGCCGACCCGGCCTCGCCCAAGGCGCTGCACGAGGCCAAGCTGGCCATGCACGACCTTCACGGCCGCGGCTGGACGTTGAACGGCGTCACCTCCGACACTGCGCTGGCGGCCTACCTGGTGCGGCCTGGCCAGCGCAGTTTCGCGCTCGACGATTTGTCGCTGCGCTATCTCAAACGCGAATTGCGTGCGGAAAACCCTGAGCAGCAACAACTTTCGTTGCTCGACGACAGTGAGGGCGTCGACGAGCAGGCGGTGCAGACCTCGATCCTGCGGGCCAGCGCGGTGATGGATCTCGCCGACGCGCTCGACGAAGAACTGGCCCGCATCGAATCCTCGTCGCTGCTCGCCGACATGGAACTGCCGGTGCAGCGGGTGCTGGCCGAGATGGAGACCGCAGGCATCGCCGTCGACCTCGACCAGCTGTCGCAGCTGCAGAGCGAGTTCGCCGACATGATCCGCGACGCCGCGGAGGCCGCCTACTCGGTGATCGGCAAGCAGATCAACCTCGGCTCGCCCAAGCAGCTGCAGGTGGTGCTGTTCGACGAGCTGCAGATGCCGAAGACCAAGCGCACCAAGACCGGTTACACCACCGACGCCGACGCGCTGCAGTCGCTGTTCGACAAGACCGGTCACCCGTTCCTGCAGCATCTGCTGGCCCACCGGGACGCCACCCGGCTCAAGGTGACCGTCGACGGGCTGTTGAACTCGGTGGCCTCCGACGGCCGCATCCACACGACGTTCAACCAGACCATCGCCGCGACGGGCCGCTTGTCGTCGACGGAGCCCAACCTGCAGAACATCCCGATCCGCACCGACGCGGGCAGGCGCATCCGCGACGCGTTCGTCGTCGGCAAGGGCTACGAACAGTTGATGACGGCCGACTACAGCCAGATCGAGATGCGGATCATGGCCCACCTGTCCAAGGACGAGGGCCTGATAGAGGCGTTCCGCACCGGCGAGGACCTGCACTCGTTCGTCGCATCACGCGCGTTCTCGGTGCCGATCGACGAGGTCACGCCCGAACTGCGGCGCCGCGTCAAGGCCATGTCCTACGGCCTGGCTTACGGGTTGAGCGCATACGGCCTGGCGGCGCAGCTGAAGATCTCCACCGAGGAAGCCAAGGTGCAGATGGAGCAGTACTTCAACCGCTTCGGCGGGGTGCGTGACTATCTGCGCGCGGTGGTGGACCAGGCCCGCAAGGACGGCTACACGTCGACGGTGTTCGGCAGGCGTCGATACTTGCCGGAATTGGACAGCAGCAACCGCAACGTGCGCGAGGCCGCGGAACGAGCCGCGCTCAACGCGCCGATCCAGGGCAGCGCCGCCGACATCATCAAGATGGCGATGATCCAGGTCGACAAGGCGCTGAAGGCGGCGGGGTTGAAGTCGCGCATGCTGCTGCAGGTGCACGACGAACTGCTCTTCGAGATCGCCCCGGGTGAGCGTGAGCAGGTCGAGAAGCTCGTCCGCGAGCAGATGGGCAGCGCCTATCCGCTCGACGTGCCGCTGGAGGTCTCGGTCGGGTTCGGGCGCAGCTGGGACGCCGCGGCCCACTGAACCCGCGGGTCAGTCGACGTCGAGCAACTTTGACAGCAGCTGCATCAGCCGAAGGCCCCCGATGCTATTGCCCGATGCATCAAGCGCCGGACCGTAGATCCCGATGCCCTTATGGTGGCGTACTACGCCCATCATCGCCCCGGACACGCCGCATTTGGCTGGGATGCCCACTTCGCAGGCATAGTGGCCAGAGGCCTCGTACATGCCCGTGGACAACATCAGACGACGTACGAGCCGTAGATGCGAAGCGTCGAGCATCTCGCCCATGACGCAAATGTCGGTGCTCTCGGAGAGCATGCGCCCCGCGGTAGCCAGATCGACGACATCGACTTCGATGGCGCACATCTGGCAATACGCCCACAAAAGCTCTTCGACCGTTGTGGAGACGAAATTGTGGCCGCGCAGGTAATAGGCGAGTGCCCGGTTCTGATCTGCGAGCATCAACTCAGATCTCGCCGTACCGAGATCGACACCGATCGCCGGGTTGTTCGCGAGCGCCCGAACGAAATCCAACACGCTCGCCACTCGGTCGTCCGGATCGTGTCCGGGCAACATGTCCACGATGACGAGCGCGCCGGCATTGACGAACGGGTTGACGGGCACACCGGACGTCCTGACAAACGACTCGAGTGAGTTGTACGAGCCCAGAGCCTGATCGCACCCCACGCGTTCGAAGACATAATCCTTGCCGCGGTGGTGCAGCGCCAACAGGAGGGTGAAGACCTTCACCACGCTCTGCAGCGTGAACTTGGCTATGCGGTCTCCCGCGGTGACAACGCCGTCTTCGCCGAAATCGACGGCGACGGCCAGGTCGTCAGGACGAGCCTGGCTCAGCTCCGGCAGGTAGTTCGACACCGCGCCGGAGCCGAGCCAGGGCTTCACCTGTTCGACTAGATCCTTCAGCTGATCTGCTGCGATCACCGTCACCGCTGGGTCCTAGTAGTAGGGAAGATGCTGGGTCCTCTCGGCCTCGCTCACCGGCAGGTGGTCCTGCTCCCATTCGGTCTGCTTTGTGGCGACGTACTCCTTGATGAACTCGTCACCGAAGACCTCGTAGCTGAGCTCGTCCTGTTCGAAGGCTTCAATGGCTTCCAGGAGTGTCCGCGGCAACCGCGCGATCTCCTCGTGCTCCGACGCGAGCTCGGTCATTTCCGGGCCCGGATCGATCTCGTTCTCGATGCCGTCCAGTCCAGCCGCGAGCAGGAAGGCGCCGGCGAGATAGACGTTCGCCGATGCATCGGGGTTGCGAACCTCGATTGCCGGCCGGTTCTCCGGGATGCGCACCATGCAGGAACGGTTGTTGGGTCCATAGGCGATCTTGATCGGAGCCCAGGACACCGATCCGTCGACCAGCCTCGGCGTTAACCGCTTGTAGGAATTGACCAGGGGGTTGGTGATCGCAGTCAACGCGCGTGCATGCTTGAGCAACCCGCCGACGAAATACTTCGATTCTTTCGACCATTCGTCTTCACCACCGACGCTGGACCCGCCGATCCGCAGCACGCTTTCCTCTTCGCCCTCCAACGTGCAGAGCCCGAGGTTGAAGTGCGCACCGGAGCCCCACAAGTTGGCAAAAGGTTTCGGCATGAAGGTCACAGCCAGTCCATGCTGCTTGGCAACCTGGTGCATCATGAGCCGGAACAAGGTGAGCCGGTCGGCCATCTGAAGCAGATCGCGGTAGTAGAAGTCGATCTCGAACTGGTTGACTCCGCCCTCGGCGCCAATCGCGAAGGCCTCGAGGCCGATCTCTTTCATTGTCGAAACGACTTCGTCGAGAAATACCGATACGTCGTACGTCGTCTCGACGTCGTAGGCAGGGCTGGGCTCGACTGCACCCGACGCGGTGAGGTCACCGAAGCCGTTCGACGTCAGGTTCTCTGGCCGGTAAAGGTAGAACTCGGGCTCGATACCCAGCGTGCACCGGTAGCCCTGATCCGCAGCGCGCCGGATCTGGCGCTTCAGGATCGATCGCGGGCACAGCGCGAAGGGTTCGCCTTTGTCGGACCACATGTCGGACGCCATCCACGCAAACCGCCTGTCCCACGGCAGCACGGTAAGCGTGTCGGGGTCGGGGAGGGCGGTGACCTCTTCTTCGACAGGATCCATCCGGCCGATTCCGTTGATGCCGCGAGGGGTGTAGCGGGCGAACCCCGCAAGCAACTCCGAATAGCGCTCCACCGGATGACTCTTGCCCCTCGACCGGCCGAGGATGTCGATCCACGCAGCCGTGACATAGCGAACGCCGGCGTCGGCCAACTCGCGGGTCTTCTTCGCGTGCGCGGGGTCGACCGCGCGGAGTGTATCCATTCTTGTTGTATCTCTTTCTGTTTCGGTTGCGGTACGTACTCAGTAGTGGGGTAGGGTCAGCCGAATCGGAACCTGACTTTCGAGATGTCCATCGGCTGGATAGGCATGAAGTCGCCGTACCGGTCCGGCGGCGCACTGGCGATGCGTGCACCTTTGGGGCCGAACACATATGCCGGTTCTGGATTCCACTTGAGGAACCCGATGTAGACAACGGCGCCGACAAGGGTGGAGACGACAAAGCCCATGTCGGCGCCGTTCAACATTTCTGCGCCAGGGCCGACGTACCAGCCGGTGTTGACGAACAGCATCCCGATGACGACGGCTGCCATCCAGGCGATCACCGCACGGTGGTTAAGACCGATGGAGGACCAGTATCGACCGCCCATTTGGCCGCGGTTGTAAACCTGCAGGGAGTCAGAGTCGTAGTAGCCGCGGTTGTTGAAGTAGCCAATCAGGTTGATGATGCTCCAGGGCGCCCCGAGCACGATGAGAATTGCGAGATAGGAGCTTACGATGGCCGAAAGCTGTTGATAGAACGCCCCGACGAAAACCAGCAAGGTTGAGACGATCGACAGGTAGATGGTGGCTCGGACCCGACTGAGTCGTGGAACGACGGACGAGAAGTCCAGCCCCATGTTGTAGATGTTGATGACCGCTTGGGCGGTACCCGGAACGAACGCCAGATACAGCGCGAAGAACAGGAACCAAAACGGTACGTTGTTGGCGAACTCCGTTGCGTAGGCGTTGAGTGGGTCCTTGAACGTGACCGCCGTATACGCGCCGAACATGAACGCCCCACCCATGCCGAAGAATCCGCCCACCCAGGCCGCCACGACCGAGTGCGAAGGCGGGTATTTCTTGGTTGAAATGTGACGGGTCCAGTCGCCGGCGTACGGACCGTACGAATTGACGGTTCCAGCGCACGCAAGCATGCCGAGAATCCAGGTCGGCCAGAAGCTTCCCAGCAGATACTCGCCACCCGCATACCCGGGATCGAAGTTCGGTGCGGCGACGAAGACATAAAGAAGCATGATGCTGCCCGCAGTGGGCACCATCCATTTGGTGAACGACACCATGTTGGCATGACCAAGCACCGCGATGATTGTCATGACGACGGCGACCAGGGTGTAGGCAAGGACCAGCAGGACGACCGTTGTCGTTTGACTGTCTATTGCGAAGAGCCGAACAACGCTGCGCGCCAGCACTTCTCCCGCCGCCCAGATGCACAAGGCAGCGAAGACGATGTCTGCAGTGATACCGAGGGCCGAGCCGATCATTCGACCGAGGGCGCCGAAGTGCGCGCCGCTGGCCACTGGGTTGTTACTGCCGCTTCTCAGCCCTAGTAACGTCATCGGCGCCATCAGGGTCGCGCCGATCGCCGAGCCGACAACGATGGCGCTGGCGGATGCCCACCACCCCAGGCCCAGCGATACGGGGATCCAACCGATGACGATGATGCCGAACGTCATGCTTCCGCCGAAGAGAATCCACAACAGATTTCGGGGACGGGAATGCCTGTCTTCGTCGGGGATGTACTCGATCCCGTAGCTTTCGACCTTGCCGACGGCATCGACTCTTGCGGGTGGCTGTTCGACTTCGTTGTGCTGTGCCACGTTTTCCATACTGGTAAGTCCTTCGGTGAAACCTATCTGTCCGGATTTGGGATCGACTCTTGCACGTCGACCCCGCGTCACCGTCTGCTGTTGCAAGGACCTGCTTCGGCTGACGGATCGCAGGAGGCGCGGTCTGCTGCGAGGATTTGAGCTATCTGGGGTGCAGCGCATCCCATGCCTTACTGAAGGGCACGAGGGGTGCTTTCGCGACGCCACCTCCGATCTGTCGTTTTGATCGGCCTGCGATGCCGATGTCGAGAAATGGTGTGAGATCGCCTCTGGTTGCGATCTTTTCGACGTCCAATCCAAGCGGTGTGCCCCGATAGTTCAGGACTGGAATAAGGAAATCGGGACTTTCCGTGACGGTGATCTCGTACATCGCAGTGGTGCGCGCGATCATCGTCGATACGTCGCGGCCACTGGACCGATGCAGTGGCAATCCCGCTGCCTGGGCGAGGCCGCCGAGGCCGACCACTTCGGTGATGGTGCTCTCCCCACCCATGAACTCCATGTCGGTTGCGTCGTGACCGGATTCGAGGAGGTAATCGTCGAAGGTCGGAAGCGGACCGGTGAACCAGGTGTCGCCGGTGCCGGACGTCTGAATTCCGAACTCGGCGCAGGAAAAGGCCATGGCGGTGACCACGCTGGAGCCGTCGAAGCCGCGCATTGCATTGGCCATGACCTTGCTCGCGGCCATCGACAGCCGGAGGAAGAAATAGTCGTCGCACAGCGAATCGAGGACCGCCTCTAGTTCTGCGCCGAGCTGTTTGGCGCCGACGAGCAGTCGCCTCAGAAGCAACAGCGTGGCGGCGGCGTTACGGCTGTGCAGCTCATCGCCCATCGCGAGGGCGCGCGCCATGATCGGCTTCAGCCGTAGCGCTTCGGTTTGAGAGTTGATCAGGGTGTTCAGCGCAGGTGCGATGCGAAGACGTAAGTCCTCCAGATTGCTCCTGGTGGCCTCCGTGTAGGTGCCGTAGTTGAGGCGGTCCGCGCTGTCGCCTTCGTAGAGGGTGCAGTAAGCACGTTCGCCGCTGCGGTCGTCGGCCACGACTACAACCGGCATGGACGCAGTGGTGACGCCGGCGAGTGAGCCAACGCAACCGAACTCCTGGCAGCCTCGCACTTGTATGTCCCCGCGTTCGAACGCGGCAACAGCCCCAGCCTCGTCGGACGCCAGCCCTTCGTACAGCGCGCCACCGATGATCGCCGCCCGCTGACCGCCTGTGTAGGAGCCGAACGGCATTGCTGGACCTGAGGTGAGCACCGTCGACTTTGGAAGCCTCATGGCCCTGTCGGCGGTCTCGACCGCGATCAGGACTGGGTCCGACGCAAGGAGTGCCTGGATCGCAGCCGCATTGGCTTTTTCGCGGTCGTGTTGCATAGCTTGCCCCTTTTGCCAAAACGTTTTGGCTTTTATTGTTGTGCCGTTCAGTTGTCTGTCTCAGGGTTTGTGTTGCCGTGTCGGGAGAGCGGTGACCTCAGCCAAATGGTTTTGGCTGAAGTTCGCAGTGACAGTAGTCACAGACACTTGAAGGTGTCAAGGAGTTCACACAGAAGTGGGTGTGGAATCTGCGACCGTCGACGAAGCGCGTGCGACGAACTGCGTCGGAATCAGGCGTGTGTCGTCGGGTGTCGCACCGTTTTCCAGACGGTCGATCAAAAGCTGGGCGGCGGTCGCGCCTGTGCGGAACGGAAACAGGTTGGTGGCCGAGATTTGCGGCGAGGTCAGGGTCAGCGATCTGGCGTCGACAGCCGAAGCGATTGCCAGGTCGTCCGGCACGCTCAATCCGGCCCGCAGTGCCGCGTCGAGTATGGCAAGCGCGAGATCGTCGGAACTCGTATAGACGGCGTCGACATGTTCCTCGCACAGTCTGGCAACGATGCGATCGACTGCGCGTTGATCGTCTAGGGACGCCAGTGTCAGGGTGACGTCTCGTAAGCCTTTGCCGCGCACCCATTCCCGGTAACCCGACATCACATCATTGACGTATGAGCGGTGGGTGTCGTCGGCAACCATTGCCGGGCAGCCGCGTCCGTTTTGCTCGAAGTGATCCAGCACCAACCGAGCGGCCGAGGCGTGGTCGTTATCGACCGCCAGCACGTCATGCGTCTCGCATTGCGCGATCCCAACGGTGACAACGGGAACGCCAGTGGCGAAGATCGGCTCGTCGCCCTGGGGATCGACGATGATTGCACCGTCGATCGCGAAGCCGCCGAAGATGCTGGCTTTGCCGCCGGATGGCGTAACCACTAGCGCGTACCCAGCGCTGTCGGCTGCTGCGGCCGCCCCATTGATGACGTCGAGGAAGTACGCCGAATCTGGGAGCGCCGGGCCTCGTTTGTTCTCGAGGGCAGGCAGCTGGATAGCGATGATTCGGCTTCGGCGCGTGACGAGTTGTTGGGCGTGGACGTTTGCCTGGTAACCCAATTGGGCGGCAGCCTGGAGGACCCGAATGCGTGTCTCCTCGGCTATGCGTCCTCGGTTATTGAGCGCATGCGAGACCGTTGTCAGTGACACGCCGGCGGCCGCGGCCACGTCTCTGATGCTCGCCACCCTGACCTCCCTATCGGAAACGATAGCGACTGACGGGGCTTGTGCGTCGGACCGTGAAGGCCGCAAGAAGAGTTCAGCGGCGCCGCGCGGAGGCGTCGCTGACGCGGAATCCGGAGAGCGCCTGCAGTGCCGGCGCGGCGGCCCGAGCGCCGTAGACCGCGTAGGTCTCCTCGGTCAGCAACGCGTGCACCCGTTCGTCGCCGAAGCCGCGGTCGATGCGGTCGCGGACGAAGGCCAGCTCGACGACCTGGGCGGCGAACTTCTTGACCGAAGCCGCGGCGGGCCGACCGCCGATACGGGCGGCCTGGCCGATCGCGGCCTTTCGCGCCTTGATGGACCCCAGCCATGTCGCCTCGTTGGGCGTCAACAGCCCCGCGGTGACCATGCCGGGCAGTTTCGCGGCGACGACCCGCTGTTCCCTGCGTCGGCTGTGCACGGCCAGCGCGACGGCCAGCGCGAAGATCGGCACCATCCACAGCACGTAGACCGCCAGGTAGGCGCCGACGCCCAGCATCGAGGAGCCGTTCCAGAGGCCGTGCAGCAACACCGCGCCCGCGTAGCCGAGCAGAATACAGCCGGCCTTGGCCCCGGCGCCGCGACGCTGCAGCGCAAACCACACCCCGATGCCGAACGCCGTGGTGAACAGCGAATGGGCGAACGGCGCCATGATCAACCGCATCGCCGCGGTCAGCAGCGAGTCGCCGACTGTGTCGCCGCTGCCGATGTAGAGGATGTCCTCCAGCCAGGCGAAACCCGCGCCGACCAGTCCGGCGTAGACGAGGCAGTCGGTCAACGAGTTCAGTTCATTTCGGCGCCGCCCGGTCAGCATCACCAGCAGAAACAGCCCCTTGGCCGCCTCCTCGGTCAGCGGGGCGCCGACGACGAGCGTGACGGTGCTGACCGATCCGGAGTCGCCCGGGTTGAAGGCGGCTTCGGCGACGACCTGAAGGATTCCCGCGATGACGACAGCCACCGACGCGCCCCACAGGAATGCCAAGATCAGCAGCCGCGGCGGCTCGGGCTCCCAGCGGTCAAGCCACAGGTAGGCCAGCACGACGACCACCATGGCGATGCTGGACAGCACGAACCCGATGGCGGTTCCGACCGGGTTCAACGCGGTCATTCCGATGACGATCAACCCGACGACCACCCCGAGCGCGATCAGCACGCCCAGTGGCGCTCCGACCTTGCGCATCTTCTTCTGGACCGGCGGATAGGACGGGCCATAGGCGAGCGGGTGCGCTGGCGGACCGGCATAGGACACCTGAGCAGGGTATCTGTGACACACTGTCGTGGCCGCACGTGGCTCTGATCACGATTTCGCAGCTTGCGGGGCCGGGTTTGTCCAGCATGTGCCCGGTCGAGTAACCTCGACAGGTACCCGTCTGTGGTTTTGCGATCTCTGCTGCGGGTCACACCAATAACCCGAAAGTCCCAAGTCCCTACGACCAAACCTGTCCGGAGCAACCCACCACATGCCAAGTCCCTCCGTCACCTCGCCGCAAGTAGCCGTCAACGACATCGGCTCGAGCGAGGACTTTCTCGCCGCCATCGACAAGACCATCAAATACTTCAACGATGGCGACATCGTCGAGGGAACCATCGTCAAGGTTGACCGTGACGAGGTTCTGCTCGACATCGGTTACAAGACCGAAGGCGTCATTCCCTCCCGAGAGCTCTCCATCAAGCACGACGTCGACCCCAACGAGGTTGTGTCCGTCGGCGATGAGGTCGAGGCCCTGGTCCTCACCAAGGAGGACAAGGAAGGCCGCCTGATCCTGTCCAAGAAGCGCGCCCAGTACGAGCGCGCCTGGGGCACCATCGAAGAACTCAAAGAAAAGGACGAGGCCGTCAAGGGCACCGTCATCGAGGTCGTCAAGGGCGGCCTGATCCTCGACATCGGCCTGCGCGGCTTCCTGCCGGCGTCGCTGGTCGAGATGCGCCGCGTTCGCGATCTGCAGCCGTACATCGGCAAGGAGATCGAGGCCAAGATCATCGAGCTCGACAAAAACCGCAACAACGTGGTGCTGTCCCGCCGCGCCTGGCTGGAGCAGACCCAGTCCGAGGTGCGCAGCGAGTTCCTCAACCAGCTGCAGAAGGGTGCGATCCGCAAGGGTGTCGTGTCCTCGATCGTCAACTTCGGCGCCTTCGTCGACTTGGGCGGGGTGGACGGCCTGGTGCACGTCTCCGAACTGTCCTGGAAGCACATCGACCATCCGTCCGAGGTGGTTCAGGTCGGTGACGAGGTCACCGTCGAGGTGCTCGACGTCGACATGGATCGCGAGCGGGTTTCGTTGTCGCTCAAGGCAACTCAAGAAGACCCGTGGCGGCACTTCGCCCGCACCCACGCGATCGGCCAGATCGTGCCCGGCAAGGTCACCAAGCTGGTGCCGTTCGGCGCGTTCGTCCGCGTCGAGGAGGGCATCGAGGGCCTGGTGCACATCTCCGAGCTGGCCGAGCGGCACGTCGAGGTGCCCGATCAGGTGGTCGCCGTCGGCGACGACGCGATGGTCAAGGTCATCGACATCGACCTGGAGCGGCGCCGCATCTCGCTGAGCCTCAAGCAGGCCAACGAGGACTACACCGAGGAGTTCGACCCGGCGAAGTACGGCATGGCCGACAGCTACGACGAGCAGGGCAACTACATCTTCCCGGAGGGCTTCGACCCGGAGACCAACGAGTGGCTCGAGGGCTTCGAGGCGCAGCGCGAGGAGTGGGAGGCCCGCTACGCCGAGGCCGAGCGCAGGCACAAGATGCACACCGCGCAGATGGAGAAGTTCGCCGCGGCGGAAGCCGAAGCGGCGGCGTCCTCGGCGGCCAACGGTGCCACGCGCTCCGAGGAGCAGTCGGCAGGCGGCTCGCTGGCCAGCGATGCCCAGCTTGCGGCGCTTCGGGAGAAGCTCGCGGGCAGCGCCTAACCGGCGCCTGACCGCATGCTGCGCATCGGTCTGACCGGCGGTATCGGCGCCGGCAAGTCGACGGTGTCCGCCGCGTTCGCTGAGTGCGGCGGCATCATCGTCGATGGCGACGTCATCGCCAGGGAGGTCGTCGAACCCGGCACCGAAGGTCTCGCTGCGCTCGTCGACGCGTTCGGCCACGACATCCTGCTGCCCAGCGGCGCGCTGAATCGACCCGCGTTGGCGGCCAAGGCCTTTGTCGACGACGAGCAACGCGCCAAGCTCAACGGCATCGTGCACCCTCTGGTGGCGCGGCGCCGTGAGGAGATCATCGCGGCGGTGTCCGAGGATGCCGTGGTGGTCGAGGACATCCCGCTGCTCGTCGAGACGGGCATGGCGCCGATGTTCCCGCTCGTGGTCGTCGTCCACGCCGACGAAGAGACACGCGTCGAGCGGTTGATCAAACGCGGAATGGACGAGGCCGACGCCCGCGCGCGGATCAAGGCTCAGGCGCCCGAAGAGCAGCGCGTCGCGATCGCCGATGTGCTGCTTGACAATTCGGGCACGCCCGGCGAACTCGTCGAACGCGCGCGTGAGGTTTGGTATCAGCGTGTGCTGCCGCTGGCGCACAACATCCGTACTCGCCAGATGGTACGCACCCCACCGAAGGTCGTGCCCTACAACCCGGCATGGCCCGACGACGCGCGCCGCATCATCAGCCGGCTGAAAATGGCATGCGGGCCAAAAGCCCTGCGGGTGGACCACATCGGTTCCACGGCGGTGCCCGGCATGGCCGCCAAGGACGTCATCGATATCCAGGTGACGGTCGAATCACTCGCTGTGGCAGACGAACTCGCCGACTCCTTGACCGCCGTCGGCTATCCGCGCGTCGACGACATCACCCGCGACAGGGTGCACAGCGACGATCCATCGGTGTGGCGCAAGCGATTTCACGGTGCGGCCGATCCCGGTCGCCCGGCCCATGTGCATTTGCGAGTGAACGGCTGGCCCAATCAACAGTTCGCGTTGTTCTTCGTGGACTGGTTGAAGGCCAACCCCGCCGTGCGGGAGGACTATCTGGCGGTCAAGCGCACCGCGTTGACCGCTGCGGACTACGTGGAGGCCAAAGAGCCGTGGTTCCTCGACGCCTACTGGCGCGCCAAGGCATGGGCCGACGCGACCGGTTGGCAGCCGAGCGAACCTGATTCGGGTTAGGCGCTGGCGGGAGCGGCGCCGTCGACCGGGGCACCCTCGACCGGCGGCGGATCTGCGGGCGGGAGCCCACCGCCCGGCGCGGCCGGGTTGGGTATCCCGCTGACCGGCGCCTCGCAGGTCAGGGCGCCGTAGTCGGGATCGTCCTTCACCGGCAGCACGCGGGGTGCGATGAAGTCCTCGGCCTTGGCGACGACCGCGTCGTCCACCAGAATCTCGCAGGTCAAGTTCGCCGAATACGGCCAGTCGATCGACACCCGCATGTTGGCGGTGGCGCTCTCGGGCAACACGGTGTTGGCCTCGAACGTGCGCCCGGGCACCATCGTCGGATTCGCCGTCTGCGTCTGATTGCCCTCGGCCGCGAAAGTGATCGTCGCACCGCGGGATACGCCGTCGACACGGGCGCGGTAGACGATGTTGTGCAGCACATCCTCGCTGCCCTGGGCCGCCGGATCCGCAGGCGGCGGATCTTCGGGATCGGCCAGCGCAGACGCGGGACTTAACTGAGAGCCGGCGACAAATGTCGCCAGCGCAGCGGCGAAGATCCATCCGCGCTCGGCAAGGCTCATGGCTGCGAGATTACGCCACCGCCTCTGGTGGGGTCCAAGAGGTTGCCGGCAGCAAACTAGTCACGCCGGCTGGCAGTTCGGGCACCACACCGACGTCCTACCGGCGACGCGACGGCGGCGAAGCCGTGTCCCGCAGCGGGGGCACGCCGGGTCGGGGGCGTCGCGAACCCGGGTCAGCCAACGCGGAAGGCCGGGAACACAGCCGTGTTTGACCGCGGTCAGCAACGTGCGCTTCATTGCGCCGTGCAGGCGGCGCAGGTCGTCGCGATCGAGGTCGGCGACCGGCCGCGACGGGTTGATGCGGGCGCGCCAGCAGATCTCGTCGGTGAGCAGGTTGCCAAGGCCCGCGATCACCGACTGGTCCATCAGCGTCGATTTCACCGCCCCGCGGCGGCCCTGCAACGCCGCCGCGAACGCGCGCAGGTCGATCGTCAGCGCATCGGGGCCCTGTTCACCCATCACCCGAGCCACGTCATCGTCGTCGGCGGCCAGCCAGACGCCGCGCAGCTTGCGCAGGTCGGCATACCGGAACTCGCCGCGGTCGAGTGTGATCACCAGGCGCTCGTGGCCGATATCGGGGTCACCGGACTGCGCGAAGTACGGGTGGCCGGTCATCCCGCTGTGCACCATGACTGTCGGGCCGTCCGTCGGCAGGATCAGCCACTTGCCGTGGCGGCGTGGCGTGCCGAACCGCCGCCCGACCAACGTCCGCGCCAGATTCCGGGCGCTGGTGTTGCGCAGTACGCCGGGATCGCGCACGTCGACGCGGACCACCCGGCGCCCAGGCAAGGTGTCGGCGAGTTCCCGGCGGAACCCCTCGACGTCGGGCAGTTCAGGCACGGATCTTCGTCAACTGCTGCGCCGGGCGCGCCAATGCGCGGGCGCGCCTGCCGATGTCGCCCCACGGATCGCCGTGTTCGGCCACCCGCTTGGGCACGTCCAGCATCGTGAAGAGGTCGGCGCGCAGGCCGCGGCGGTCGAGCTCGTCCCACTCCAATGGCGTGGCCACCGGCGCGCCGCGGCGGGCGCGCACGGCATACGGCGCGACGGCGGTCTGCGCATAGGCGTTGCGCATGACGTCGATGTACACGCGGTCGCCACGATTGGCCTTGCGCATCTCGACCGTGCGGTGGTCGGGATCGTCAGCGACGGTGACTTCGGCGACGTCGCGGGCGAATTGGCGCACGGTGTCGTAGTCGGCGTCGCCGCGAATCGGTGTGACGACATGCAGGCCGCGCGATCCGGTGGTCTGCACATACGGCACAAGACCGATCTGGGTGAGCAGATCGGCGACGGCGCGGGCGGTCGCCTTCACGACCGCGAAGTCGTCGGCCGACGGGTCGAGGTCGAAGACGATCCGGTCGGGCGTGTGCAACCGGTCGCGCCGCGACAGCCATGCGTGCACCGTCACGCAGTTCTGATTCGCCAGCCACCGCAACGACTCCCGGCTGTCGGCGACGGGGTGCACGACGGTGCCGTTCTCCTTGTCGACCTCGACGCGGCCCATCCAGTCCGGCATCGAATCGGCGAAATCCTGCTGGACGAAACCCTTCTGGTCGATGCCGCGCGGATAGCGCCACAGTGTCAGCGGGCGATCCTTCAAGTGGGGCAGCATGACGTCGGCGACGGTGGAGTAGTAGTCCACCAACTCGGCTTTGGTGATGCCGTCGGCGGGAAACAGCACCCGATCGGGGTGGGTGACTTCAACCTTGGTGGCCATCAGCGGCTTTCCCTCACAACCTCGTCGGGGCTCTTGTCTGTGCGCAGGCCCAGGTAGCGGGGGTGGCGCAGCTTGCCGTCGCGTGTCCAATCTGGTGGAGCGTTCGTATTCCGATCGTGCACAATTCCTCTCGCACCTGATGCCCGGCTTCATGGCCACACCAAACGCCTCGGCCCCGGCCGGTTGCCATGGGCCAGGCTTCTCGGGTCGATATACCGTTGTTGACTGCGAATTCAGCAGTCACCCAGTCGGGCGCCGGCAATCGGTCCCGGATGCTCGCGGCGGGGTTGGCGCGGGATCCAGCGTGAGTACCGCATCTCGTGGACGACAGTGCACGAGCGCTGGGTTCGGCGTGGCGACCGAGCATGCCCTCCGCCGCTGTCGAACGGGATTGTCCTATCGCGGATTCCCGGCCGAGCCGTTGATGGCCGAGGGCGATGACCCAGCCCGCCATGCGTCCCGAGGCGGTTCAAAGCCCGCCGAGTTCTCGCGTGAAAAATCGTTACGTAGGAGCCTGGAATTGCTGGTTACCCGTCGCCATTAGCCTCGATGTTGCTCTTGAACCTCCCGAAATCCATCGCTAATCGCCGAATTGGATGGTGATCCGATCGTCGCTCTTGATGCGCTCGCCAGCGCTCGGTATCTGGCGCATGATTCGATTATGGTTCTCCGGCTCCACGGGTACGTCTGGCCCCCTATCAAGGCTGCCGGTCCATCCTAAACTTCGTAGTTCTTTTTCGGCGTTCATCCAGTATTTGCCCAATAGATTTGGCATCACCATGTCCTGACGGCTATTTAGACTACTAGCCGTCAATGGTGGCGATGTCTGACTATGTGAACAAGCCGCAATACCCGTGGCCATGACAACTGCCGTAAGGATGGCGACGATCAGAGGCCTTCCGTTAGTAGCAATATTCCACACCATCAATGAATGCCTCTTGTATGTCCTTTTCCTTAAGTTGTTGGGTGTCGCGTGATGGACTCGACACCTTGCGGTCCCATCGTAGGAGCTCGCCGCGGCGAGCATTTCCGTAGAGAATTCACAGTGCTGATAGTGAGAGAGTATTCGATGTGGCTTCACCGATAGCGCGGGGAGATGATGCCAAATTAGTCATACACCCCCCGTGATACCACGGGAAGATCAAAGGTCTGGAGCGGCGTGCCGAACGGATAGCAGTTCGCCGGGGTACCGCAGAATGCTGGGCCAGCCCAGACCTTCACTCTGGCGGTGACCGTATACAACTGGCCCTCCAAGTCCCCGCCCACCTTGTGGTTGTTGCTAGTAATGAGCACGGCGGGGTTTGCCCAATTGCTTATCTCGTCGGTCCAGTCGTGCCCGTCGCCTGTGATGTGGAAGGTCACTGAAACATAGAATCTTGCGTTGGGGCACCGTACGTCAGCTGAGGCTTGGACGGTATCTTTTCCATCTTGCCTGGGACCTGCTTCGGGTCCGAGGTTAGTTCCCGTGCATGAAGGTTCTGCCAGGATGGTGGGATCGGCGGTTGCTGTAGCTGGCACGCAAAAGCCTAGAATCGCGATCGCTAACGGAACGCTGAGAAAAGTACGCATTGTGAATCGAGCCCCTATTGCTGATGTGCATCTGCGCACGGTTTATCTTCCGTGGACCACGGTAAGCCTGGAGGCGCGGTTTGCTGTCGGCGACACGCGTAGCGTGGTGAAAAATTGCTTTCTGTTTAATGACGCGATGGTAGATAATTTGCGAATTCCTATCTTGTTGTGCAGCTGACCAAACGTCTTATTGGAATAGTTAGTTACGGAAAGCATCTATCCTCTTGACAGGTTGCCGACCGCGACGAAAGTTTCCGCATGGTTATCGGTGCGCCAAGTCTTACAGGTAAGCCGTGAGGGCGACGATCAGTATTCTGGGTTGTGGCCGCCTATCTGTCTTATGTCAAGGGACGTGGCGCCGAGGGCGTAAATGGGCTATCGTCCCGGATCCGCATAGACGATGAAGCCGTCGTCAACTAGCGGTGCCAAGACTGGTGAGGCGTTCAAGCTGTTGGCGCCCATGACGCGCTCCTCCGCCCGGGTCGCCATCACAAAAAGGTTCCCATCAACTGCAGCAAAGCAGTACCACTGGATTCCGTTGTCGGCGAGGTCGAGCTGCATCAGGTCCTCTGACTGGTACACCGCGATCAAAACCACGGGGTCGGAGGCCTCTTCGTATTTCGCCGAACACAAGGCGCTGTGCACCGATCGTGGCAGGTGGAAAGCGGTATTCGGATACAGATACTGGGCTTTCGCCGGGAAGAGCGCGGTCCAGAAGTTCGCATACGCATGCGGCTTGCACACTGTTGCTATCCACTCGCTGGGCATGCCGGAAACCGCGTGAACGTTCGGAAAGTTCGGGTCGTTGTGGGAGCGCCCGATCATCCTTGGGGTTCCGGCGATAGTCTGCGTTGCGAACACCAGCCAGATTACGGTGAAGAGGGCTGCTAGGGAGGTCCCGCCGACTGTGATAGCTACAATCCACTTCCGTGTCGCGCGAGGGCTAGAACGGGGTGAACGGAGGCCCCCGATGCGGCCGACGAGTCCGCGTCTCACCCTCATATAGCAAAGGCTAACGCCGCCGACCCCGTCGGACAGCCGCAAAGTCACCCCAGCTGGGTGAACTTCGGCAACCCTCAGAGTGCCCAGCGCAAGCGACCACGATGTGCCCGTTCGGTTCCGATCGCGGAGGTAAGCCGGTAGCGCTCCGACTGGGAACGACGGTGGATCTGAATCTTGGTCTGACACGCTGCTGAAGTGTCTACGTGCGCTGGCGCTCGACGGGTCGTGCAGCCAGGTAGGTGGCCCAGCTGGATTGAGCATATTGGGCCCATTTGTGTGCGGTCTGTGGTGCGACGCCGAAGAGATCGCTGACCACGATCGGTTCTAGATCGAGGATGTTGGCGATCATGGCCGAGTTGCGAGCAGTCAACGTCGGTAGTCCGTAGCGGTTCAGGGTTCGGCTCAGGGCTTTGGTGTTGCGAGGTCGGCTCGGTGGTCTGCCGGGGAATAGGTAGGCAGGTATCCCGGGCCCCGAATCTGGACGTCCGGTTGAGTGCCTGTGTGCGATCAGTTCTTCGATGAGCGCCGCGAGCGACGGCGGTAGGACAACCGAGTTCTGCTCAATGACCAAGTAGGCGTCGGTGTCGTCTCGGCTGAACCGGTCGGTGGTCAGTTCGACGATGCGGGCGACCGGGATGGCGTAGAGCCGAACCAGGGCACCGATTATGCGAACTTCCAGCGGTATCTCGGTGGCAGTCAGACATCGCCGGAGCTGGTCGGTTTGGTCGTCTTGGTCCTGGAATCGAAACGGGAGGCCGTCTTTCTTGCGCGGGATCTCGATGCCGTTGATCAGATGTCGTGCCTGCATCCATGCCAGGAATGTGCTCAGAGCCTTCGGATTCGGCGCGCCGGCGGCGAAGTACGTGTCGACGTGGTGCTGGCGCAGATCTGCGACAGAAGCACCCACCTCGGTCAGCCAGGCCAAGAAGGTGACTGCACACCGGATTCGTTGCCGGTTCGATGAATCAGCGCCAGGGCGGAAGGGGCCGCGGGCCGCTCGCTGGCGTGCTCGGCGGACGATGTGCCATTCGGCGTAGGCGCGGATCACGGATTGGTACTCAACGGCAATGGTCGGGATGGTGCGATCGACCCAGAGCTGGAGCTGGGCCAAGGCTTCGTTGCGCTGCGGCAGGACACCCGCCGCGACGAACGCCGCTCGGATATGGAGAGTCTGGGCGTTCTGCGGAAGTCGGTCAATTTCCTCATGGGTGATGTCCCGACCTGATCGAGCCAGTTCGGCCAGCCAGGCCAGCGAGCGCTTTTCGCGCACCCAGGTGTGGACGCTGCCAGGGTTCACCGCGGCGAGCGCGTTGAAGAGTGGTTTCAGTCGCGCATCGCGTATCGATCTCTCCTCGCCGAGGAGCGTATTGACCTTCGCCAGTACCAGGCACCTGTCGCATCTGCCGTCCCGGAATCCCGGTCCCTCCTCGCCGCAGTCCTTGCACGCGAAGTTGAGATCCGCCCCGCCGCATCGGGTGCATACGGCATCGCCGGACTCGTTGACGCAGACCAGAATTCGGGTGTTTAGGCACCCTGCGCACGTCTCGGGACGTTCCAGTCGGGTGCGGTAGCATCTCTGACACACCGGTCCGACGGGCCATACCGCCGTCACCGGGTGCACGCGTTGGCAGATCGAGCACGCTCGCGGTGTTCTCGGGGAGCAGCTGCTGCAGTAGAAAGGGCCGCCGCGGTAGCGCGATCCGCGCCGATGCCGACCGCATTTCACGCATTCACCGGTGTCGCGACTACAACTCTGGCACATGTCCGGGCGGCTACCGCCATCGCCGCGGCGCGTGATCGTGCGGACGTTTCCGCACACGCCGCATTGACGAGGTGGTGCGGTGTGGCAGTTCTTACATAGCGGGCCTTTGGTGGTGTTCGCGCAGACGACCCGGACGCGGCCGCAGTGGACACACGGCTTCTTCGGCCGCGGCCTGCAGCGATTGCACAGCGGCGCACCGTCTTTGGTACGGCTCGTGATTCCGGCCACTCTGCCGCATTGCGAGCATTCGGCGTGCCGGGCCGGGTCTCGCCGGTAGCACTGGCGGCAGATCTTTCCTTCCTCGCGTTGGCCGACGATCCGACCGATCTTGCCGCACCGAGCGCACTGTCGCCGCTCGACTCGTTCCATGCACCGCTCACAACACCGACCTTCCGGCGTCTGGCGTTTCAGAAGTTTGTCGGTGCGACCGCAGCGGACGCATCCAGGTAGGACCACTCGGTCGCCGAAACCATTGTCTGCGAACAGCTTAAACAGTGTCGCCATCGACAGCGGAATATGCGGCGACGGAGCGACAAACGCATCAGGATGGTCGATCAGATAGGTGGCCAGCTGGCGGGCACCGACCGACTCCCAGGCATGCGCCTGCCGCAACACGCGTTCAGCTGTCTCACCGGTCATGTCCGGGCCGCCGACCTCACATAGAACGCTGATCAAGCGTAAGCGGACTTCGGCCAGTGCTTCATCATGTCTGGCCGATGCGGCGGTCATTGACGGCCAGGCCTTCGAATGACGGTCCGGCGCGGCTGGATCGGATCTGAACCTGACTTCCCCCCAGCAGTCTTGCGCACCTGCACGTTGACGACTTCAGGTTCGATCAGATCATTCGGAGTGCAGCCGAGGATGTCGCAGAGCGCAACCAGCACATCCATGCTGAGCCGTTGTGGCGGTTGAGTAACCAGGCGATAAACCTGTTCACGCGATAAGGTGACGCCACGTTCGGCCAGTAGCGGGACCAGATTCGAGGTCTGAAACATCTGTTGGTCGGCCATGAGATCCCGTAGGCGCCATCGGTAGCCCATCTTCTTGATCATCGGATCACATCCCAGTTCTTCCCGAGCCGGCCCTTCAGCGAAGCGACCAGCATCTGATTGCGGAATTCGTTGGATACTCCGGTGTAAATGGCGGTTGTCGAGGCGTGCGAGTGTCCTACCTGTTCTTGGGAAAACCTTGCGGGGTAACCAAACTCGGTCCAGTGCGTCACCGCCGAATGGCGAAGGCAATGGACATCGAGATGCTCGTCCAAGCCAGCGTCTCGCTTCGCGGCGACGAACGCGTCGTTGATGGAGCGCGGCTGCAACCTGCCCACCCGCTCAGTAATCCACAGCGCCGGATGGGGCCCGGGCGAAAAGCGTGGCCGCAACTCGGTGAGCCATTGGTCGAGCACCTCGATGATCCAGTCCATCTCCGGTACCAGCAAGACGCACCGTCGTTTGGGCGCAGCGCCTTTCGATGACTTTCCGAAGCGCACCATGAGGCTGCCGAACCGACCGAACTGAGGCATTTGCGGATTGGCGCGCAGGTCGACTAGGTCGAGCTTGGAAGCCTCGGTACGCCGCAACCCGAACGCGTAGATCAACTTGAGCACCGTCGCGTCGCGAGCTGCACCCAGGCCACCCTTCACGCCCCGGCGCACGATCTTGCTCGGCCGAGCATCGGCGGCGTCGAACAACGCTTGGATCTCGTCGTAGGTAAGCGGGCGCCGACGTGGATCACCCTCGTAATCGCTTCGGTGGACGATGGAGTTGCCGTCATGAAAGATCAGTTGCGGCACTTCGCCAAACCGTTCCTCACAGGCGCTTGCCCACCCGTAGCGAGGATCGAGCAGAAACTCAAGGAAAAGGTTGATGGCGACCTCGTAGCCCCGCACTGTCGACAGCGCACGCGGCTCGTCCAGATTCCTTAGATGGTCGATAAATGCCTCACCATCGGCGGGCGTCCACTGCCACGGGTACAGCCCCGTGAAGTCGACCAGTCGATTGATCAACCGCAGACGCATCAACATGGTCGATGGCCGCAGAAATCGAGCGGATTGCTGGCGACGCCAACCCTCCAGCATCGCCTCGAGAATCGCAGGCTCAGGTTCAAGATGAACAACGTTGTCCACCAGGAAAACACCTGCGGAACCCGGAAGCGGCACGTTCACCGCCCTGTTGTATCAGATGCATCAATGATGCGCAGGCGGAATGGACCAGTCAGCGATCGATCATCCGCGAACGCTCACCGCGCTACCATGCCGTGAGCGGCGCAGACGCCGGATGTTCCACGGAGCGCAATGTTGCATCAGATGCAATTCCACCCATTTCTCGCTGAACGCCACCTGGACCACCAGTGTCGGCCGAACCCAGTGCGCTCCGGCTTGCTTCACCGCACCGACCACCGGGGGGTCGTCCTGCTCGGTCGGTGCAAGCCGCTCGTGCAAGCTGCGAAGGGTCGCGGTGTCGAAACCCGTGCCCACCTTGCCCGCATACCGCAGCACCTCGCCGTCGTGATAGCCGAGCAGCAGTGCGCCCAGGCCGATGCGGCTGCCCTTGGGGGCGGTGTAGCCGACGACGACGAACTCCTGATCCTTGCTGCACTTGAACTTCAGCCAGTTGGCGCTGCGGCGGCCCTCATACGGCGCGTCGGCTCGCTTGGCGATGACGCCCTCGTCGCCGCGCCGGCACGCCTCCTCATAGGCGGCTTCACCGTCCTTGACCCGATGCGTGGTGAAGCGCAGCGGGTCGTCGAACGTGAACGCCTTGCGCAGCAGTCGTTTACGCGATAGCAGCGGAAGATCCCTGGTCGAGTAGCCGTCCAGATGCAAGAGGTCGAACACGTAGTAGAAGACCGGGATACCGGTGGCGCGGGCCTCGTCGGGGTCGGTGAGGCCCGAGCGGCCCTGCAGCCGCGCGAAGCTGGTGCGACGGCCTTCGAACGCAACGATTTCGCCGTCGACGACGAATTTGTCGCATGCCTGCGCCGCGAGGGCGTCGACCACTTCGGGGTAGGTGCCGTTGAGGGTCAGTTGATTGCGTGACAGCAGGCGTACCCGTCGGCCGTCGCGGAACGCCAGGCATCGCACCCCGTCGAGCTTGCGCTCGAAGATCCACGCCGGATCGGAGAAACGTTTTTCGGTCAGCGTCGCGAGGGTCGGGGTGCACCAGGTCGGCACCGATTCGCGGCGCAACAGTCGGGCTTCGGGCTCGGGAAGGCCGTACCGACGAAGCGCCATGTCCGGGGGCATACCCGCATCCTCCGCCATCTACCCAGCACGCGTGCAGCTACCGACAGAATGCAGTCTGCGAGCAAGCGAATTCGCTATCCGGCCAAGTTGATGCATCGGATCATCCTGCAAGGCATTAGCTCGGAACATGTTGTGCAAATTTATCGTAAATGGAGTCTCTCGCGATCACAGCGGAGAAACGAAAATGGCGGACGGAACGCATCGCAAAGGCATTCTGTTTTCCCGTCAATTTTCTGCCGAAATGGCATCTTCGCCAGCGACAATTTGCAGCGTCTATTGCCGCGAGAAGGGACGATCGCCGTGAAAAAGACCACCGACTTGTCGCAATACACGAACATCATCCCCTACGCAAGCGAGATCTTCGGTGTCTACCAGCCGATGCTGGGATGGCGGGCGAAGCGCATGACCCGCCGGTGGGAGCGCGGATTCTCCGCGGACCTTTCCCGCGCCTTCGATTCGCTGTACAAAAAGTTTCGGGCCGACTTCGAATTCAGGCTCGACGAGCGCGGGTCACTGGCCGACATAGCCAAGCTGGCACCGGCGCAATTGATCGACGCGGAGACGCGCGTCGGGCGCAGTTTCGTGATGGAAAGCATCGCCGAAGCATTGCCGCCGCTCGATGAGTACGACCCGTCGGTGTGGGATCAAGCCATTCAGGCCCCGAGGATTCAGGAAGTCTTGCAACGGGTCGTCATTCCCGAAACGCTGAAATGGCATCGGACGGCACTTACTCGCGGAACGGAGCGCCAGCCGACGGGGCGGACCGCCGCCGCGCTCAACGACATGGTCGCCGATCAGCTCAACCGGGAGTCCGCCGCCGCCGGATTCGTCATGTACTTGAAGTCCAACGGCCAGTTCGACGCGCTGCGGAAGCTCTTCTATCAGCCGGACAAGTACCTCGGTCGGCTGCTGTCGCTGCTCAGGTTCCGCGATCCGCTGGACTACATGGACCCGTTCAAGGACCTCGATCGGGTGAGCTTGTCGCCGCTTGGAATCGTTCATCTGTTTCGCCAGTTCTTCTTCGAGTTCGACACGTTTCTCGGTCCGCCCGTCGGACACGTCTGGATGAGCCCAGGCGCGACGGTCGAACTGGTCGAGGTCAGCACGCGCAAGACGCTGACCGAGCGTTACACCGAGACCGCGATCGAGACCGTCGTGAAATCCGAGAAGTCCACCACCGAACAGGATGAGATCTCCGATGCGGTCAAAGAGGACAACAGGTCTGACGTCAAATTCGGTGTGGACACCACGGCGAACCAGAGCTGGATCGGCGGCAGCGCGAGCGCGTCGGCCAGCATCGACATCGGCAAGACGCAGGCCAACGCCAGGGAAGTCACCCACCGGCGCATGCGCGAGCAGACCGAGAAGCTGTCCACCGAGATCCGCAAGAACTACAAGACGACGTTCCGCACGGTCACCGAAACCACCGACACGTCCAGTCGCCGTTACGTTCTCAGCAACACCACCGACGACCTGATCAACTACGAGCTGCGCCGCAAGATGCGACAGGTCGGCGTCCAGGTCCAAGATGTCGGGACCTACTTGTGTTGGCAGACCTACGTCGACGATCCCGGCCGCCAGCTCGGCATCGCCGAGTTGGTGCATCTGGCGAAGGATCCGGAGGTGGGCAACATTCCCGCGCCGGAGGCTCCCGCGATGCCGACGCCGATCGTCACCGAACATCCGATCGAAATCCCGTTCGTGCCGACGACCGAGGACACCATCCCGGCGGACGACATGGACGAGGTGTACAAGGACGGCAAGGAGGTCAACCTCGAAGACACCAATGAGGGCGACCCCGAAAGGATTCAGGCCGACTTCGGGGGCTTCACCGCAATGTGTGGCCAACCCGGATACGAGTTCGGGCCCAACGGCGTCGTCGAGAACGGCATCATCGAATTCGACTATGGCGGCAACGACATTCGGCTCAGGGTCAAAGATCTCGTGGAGAGTCCGTCCGGCAAGATCTCGTTCGGGGTGCACGTCAAACACGTCAACTTCCACAATGTGTCGCCCCTCCACGTGACCGTCAAGGTCACGTGGCACCCGAAGGAAGAGGTCGTCAACGGCATCAACGCCGCGTATGAGGCGGCGATGGACAAGTACAACGAGCAGACCCGTTGGGAGTACGAGAAGGCGTTCGTCGATGCGGCCCGTGACCGGATCAACAAGGCCAGCAACATCGAGCCGCGTTCGTTCGACGAGCTCCGCGAGGAAGAGCGGATTGTGGTGTATCGCAGCCTGATCCAGGAGATGCTGACCAAGGATCTGCCGATGCCGGATGACCGGACGCGGCACGTGGTCGCCGAACTTCTCAACACCATCTTCGACGTCGACAAGATGCTGTACTTCGTGGCGCCGGAGTGGTGGCGGCCGCGGCTGCACCAGAGCCATCAGTCGCTGGGCGGCCTGCGCACACCCGTCGACCTCGGCGCGTCTGGTACGTCGTCAAACGGCCAGCTAGTTGTACTGGGACAGGACGTTGGTAGCAGGCGTGTTGGCTTGATGTGAGGAGAACCTCCGGGTGGGGTGTGGCTTGTCTAGGTCCACCACCGTCCGGAGGTTCTCGTGTCCCACCGTAATGCCCGTACGACGTTTCACGGCCGGCTGCTGATAGTGCGCCGGTATCAGGCTGGCTGGCCCAAGGCCCATATCGCGAAAGCGATGGGGGTTTCGCGTAAATGCGTCCACACCTGGATCAGTCGTTTTGAGACCGAGGGTGAAGACGGTCTTCACGACCGGTCCTCGCGGCCGCATACCAGTCCGACCCGTGTCCGGCCCAGCGTGGAGAACCAGATCGTGGCCTGGCGCAAACGCCACCGGTGCGGTCCTGACGAGATCGCCGCCAAGCTCGGGATCTGCCCGCGAACGGTGTCCCGTGTGCTCAACCGTCGACAGATGCCCCACCTACGCGAGCTGGACCCGATGACCGGTCAGGTGATCCGCGCCTCCAAGACCACCGCTGTCCGTTATGAGCGGTCGCGCCCCGGCGAGCTGGTTCACATGGACGTCAAGAAGCTGGGTCGCATCCCCGCCGGCGGTGGATGGCGCGCGCACGGACGAGGACGTGCACCGGATCGAGATCGCAAGAACGGCCATGGATTCGACTACATTCACTCGTTGGTCGATGACTACTCCCGGCTGGCCTACTCAGAAATCCTGCCCGACGAGAAAGGCGCTACCTGCGCCGGATTCCTACGACGAGCAGCGCATCATTTCCGCGCGCACGGGATCACCACCATCGAAGAGGTGATGACCGACAACGCCTGGGCCTACCGCTACTCGATACGTGACGTGTGCGCAGAGCTGGGCGCCCGCCAGCTATTCATCAAACCGCACTGCCCCTGGCAGAACGGCAAGGTCGAACGGCTCAACCGCACCCTGCAGACCGAATGGGCCTACAAACGAGTCTTCACCTCTAACGCTCAACGTGCCCAAGCACTTGCACCCTGGCTGCACTACTACAACACTCAACGACGCCACAGCGCACTCGGCGGCCTCCCACCGATCAGCCGACTGACACCAACGTCATGACTCGGTACACCTAGCTTAGCTGCGGGTGGGCGCGCGCAACGCTGCGACCGCGGCTACCAGGTTGAGGATCAACAGGATGACTACCGGCCAAATGGCCGACGATTTCTGGGCGATCACTCCCAATCCCGCGCCGAGCAGCGACGTTTCCACAGCGACCGCAACGGCTGAGAAGCCGAACAGCGTCGCCCGCTGGTAATCGGCCGCATAGATGTTCACCCACGCTATTCCCGCGGTGAAGATCGCTTGGCTCGCCACCGTTGCGAGCAGAAAAACGATCCCCTGCGCCCATACCTGTGACCAGCCATGGAAAGCCTGGACGGTCATGCAGATCAGTGCCGCGGTCGAGCCGATCAGTGCGCTGAGCAGCAGCATGCCCCGTACGCCGAATCTCTTTCGGTAGACCCAACGCCACAGGAAGGACCCGAGGAGCAGACCGATGCTGGCAAAGACGACCAGCACATGCAGACTGCCGGCCTTGTCTCCGAACTGCGCCGCCGCGTGCAAACTGTAAAACGTTGTGCCAAGGCTGATGGGAACGAACAAGAGCGAGGTCACGGTGTAGCGGCGGAACCATTGGTCGGCCCGTACCGCGGCCATACCTTCGCGGTAAGTGTCTCGGAAACGACGCGCCGCCCTCTGCGACGCGGAGCGGACCGGTCCAACGAATACGGCGGCCACGCCCGCGGCCGCCAGTGCCGCCGCGCCCAGCCACAACAGATCCACATGACGAGTAAGCGCACCATCACGACGAGTTGCCATGGGCAGGAGTAGAAGCGTCGTGACGATGGCGAGTATGGATCCGAAGGCGCCTTGATTGAGGACCAGATCTGCCCGCCGCGCTTCGGACACCTTGCTCGAGACCACCTCGGAGAATGCGACCTTCGATACCCCTTTGGCAACCCCCGCTACCAATGATGTCGTCAAGAACACTGAGGCGATGAGCAGCGCGGTCTGAGCGGCGATGGCATTACAGACGATCGTTGCCGACGTTGTTGAGGCCGTGGCGGCGAGGACAAGATGCTTACGGCGACGAGACAGGTTCAGGATGAACGACGAGATCGAGTTACCGAAGATAATCCCGATACTGAATGCCGGATACAGAAGCCCCGCGGCCCAATAGATTCCCTGTTGTGCGCATATAAACGGCAGAACAGTAGACACGTTGGCGAGTTGCACGCCGGCCGTGTAGAAGATTCCATGGACCAGCAGCGTCCGGTACCGGCTTGCGTGCCTATGAAGTTGCGCTGCCGCAGCCATTATCTGTGATCGCCGAAGTACAGCGTTGCGGCGATGACGTTTTCGCCTCCGTCAGAATTCCAAGTCATCCTGATCGGCATGAAAACGCCTTCCCTGCTTGACGTTTGGCTGGAACTGCGACTGTATCGCAACGAAGGCATCAGCGCAGGTGAACCGGGGCGCGCAACCTCCTTCGTACACCCGGCAGTCACAACGCCTCATACTAGTATGCGAGTTGCTGTCGATCGCGATACAGGTTCGTCAACCCTGCATTGTCGCTGGACCGGGCTGTCCAGTTCGTAACAGAAGGACGCCAGTTGGAGACGGCACGGTTTGCCCCGCCATCTCCAGACGTGACCCAATCTGCTCGGTGCAGGCGCTGTTCGCTGACATCCCTCGGCTGTCGCGCAGTAAACCGTTGGTCGCGGTCACACCGAGATCGAGATTGAGCCCATCGGACAGGTCATTGCCGAATACCGCGGCGACAACTCGGTGGCATCGTAGGTCAACCGAATTACTGTGCAGCGGCGCGGATTAGGAGCCCAGGGCGCGGCCAAGGCCGCAATCGCCAACCTGACCCTCGTCACCGTATCCGCGGCCACAAGCTCAGCCGGATCGAGGGCTTCACCGAAGCACCTGCGCGCCTTCGAATCAACGGCGACGGACTGAGTTTCGACGGAACTGGGTCGGGTGCTGATCAGCCGCGCCCGATTCGGTTCAGGTCGACATGACGGGTTTCCGGTGCGAGGCGTGCGCACACTAGGCCGATGCCGACCACGATGATGGTGGTGATCGAAATTGGCCACGGATTTCCGTCGGTCGCAACGAGCATCGCGGTGGCAGCGAAAGGCCACGCGCCCACCAGGATGCTGGGGAGCTGGACGGCAGCCGACATACCCGAGTAGCGCACCCGGGTACCGAACAGCTCGGAGAACAAGCTGGACTCCACCGCGTACATAGCGCCCACACCCACGCTGTATATAACGGCTACCGCCATATACAGGCCGACGACCGAGTTCGTGTCGAGGATCCAGAACACCGGGAACGCGAACACGATCCCGATCGCCGCGCCGACCATGAACACCGGACGCCGTCCGATGCGATCCGACAGGCGTCCCAGCAGATAGAAGGTGACCGCACCCAGTGCCGAGGCCACCGTCAAGGCGGCCAGCACGTCCGAACGGCTGAGTTTGGTGTACGACGTGGCATACGTCAGTACGACCGTGAGCACGACGTAGGCGAGGATGCCCTCGCCGAGTCGCATCCCCATCGCGATCAACAGCGGACGTCGCGAGGTGCGCAACAGGGCCGCGAACGGCGAGGTCTCGGTGTGGTGGCCCGCGGCCTGCTGTTCCTCCAGTTCGGCCTGTGCCGCACGGAAAGCCGGCGTCTCGGTCAGCTTGAGCCGGATCAGCAGCCCGACAACGACGAGCACGATGCTTGCCAGGAAGGGCACCCGCCAGCCCCAGGAGAACAGCTGGTCGTCGGGTAGCGCGGAGACCAGGAGCCAGATCCCGGTAGAGGCGAGTTGTCCTATCGTGTTGCCGACGGGCGGGAATGTGCCGTAGGTGCCGCGCTTTCCCTCGGGCGCGTACTCGACGGCGACGAGTGCCGCACCGCCCCACTCGCCGCCCGCAGCGAATCCCTGGAGCAACCGCAGCGCTACCAACAGGATGGGCGCGAGCACACCGACCTGCGCTGCAGTAGGCAGCAGACCGATGGCGAACGTGGCGATGCCCATGATCATCAGTGTCACCACGAGGGTGCGTTTGCGACCGATGCGATCACCCATATGCCCGAACACGATTCCGCCCAGCGGCCGGGCGAAGAAGCCGACACCGAACACAGCGAAGGCAGAAAGCGTCCCGATGAGCGGGGTGTCATCAGGAAAGAACACGGCGCCGAACACAAGCGCCGATGCGGTGCCGAAGAGAAAGTAGTCGTACCACTCAACGGCGGTGCCGACGAGACTCGCCACAGCGGCGCGCTTGGCCATCTGGTGCTTCTCGGCCGGCGAGAAGTTGTCGTGTCGTACTTTGGTGTCTTCCGGCATGGCGATACCTCCTATGCCCGGCGGGGTGTGTTGGCACGGGAGTCCGGTTGGGCTGCCGGCGAAGACGTTGGCCGCACGGTGAACTCGTGTTCGCCGTATCGCTTGCCGCCGTGCTCGTTCTTGACGTAGCCGTCAATGATGTTCGCGTTCTGGCCGATGTGGTCGGAGCGCGGTAGACGAGTCGCTCGTGGGTAGGCAGGTGTGTTTCCCGTCGAATCGTGGCGGCTTCCTATCAACTTAAGCTGTGTCCGGTTGAATCGCAGCAATCTTTTCGTAGTCGTTCGGCGACAACGCCGCTGAGCGACTGCGAGGTCGGGGGAATTGCTGGAACGGCCGGCAGTGCGGCGGTGGGGCGAGAGGGAAATTAACGGCGACAACGAATCCCGCTGCAAGCAGACCGGCATAGGTTCACGCACACGCGAGAGAGCAAAGTCCCCTAATCTGTCGAAATGACCAGACGGTTCTGCAAATTTGCTGTCGCACTCGGGTTGACCGCTGTGGCGGTGGCCCCCGGATGCGCCAGCGGACAAGACGATCCCGACAGAATCGATGTTGGGGTACTGGTCATCACCATGTTCCCTCCGGAGAACGAGGTGTGGCTGCAGCGCGAGCAGCTGCCCACCACGGTGGACGTGCCTGGCGCGTACAAGCCGGTGCGGTGCAACTCGGACAGGTTATGCGTCGCCGAAACCGGTGAGGGCAAATCCAATGCGGCCACCACGATGATGGCCATCCTCGGCAGCGATAGGTTCGACTTCTCCAACGCCTACTTCCTCACCGCGGGTACTGCCGGCACCCCGCCCGACCAGGGCACCCTCGGCTCCGCGATCTGGGCTGACTGGGTGGTGGACTTCGACCTCGGCAATCACCTCGATCCGAGCGAGGCCCCCGAGGTGCCCTTTGCCTACCGGCCCGTCGAGAATTACAACACCGACGCCTACTACCTCGATGAAGCCTTGGTGGACAGGGCATTTCAGCTGACCCGCGAGGCCAGGCTGGCCGACAGCCCCGAAGCCGCCGCCGAGCGGGCGCTTTACCCCGACCAGCAGGGCCGCACGCCGGCAGTCATGAAGTGCGGCACCATGACCGGCGACGACTACTTCTCCGGCAAGATGCCGTCGGATCAAGCCCGCTACATCATGGAGATCCGTACCGAAGGCAAGGGCGTCTACTGCACCACCCAGATGGAGGACAACGCGGTCGCCACGGCTCTCAATGCGCACGGCTACCTGAACCGTTATCTGTCGCTGCGCACAGTCAGGAACTTCGATCAGCCGTATCCGGGGCAGACGGTGGTCCAGCACCTTGAGCAGCGGTCCGCGGGATTCAACCTGGCGCTGGAGAACATCTACACCGTCGGTCGGCCTGTCGTCGCCGATCTGCTGAAGAATCCACCCTCGAACTGAGCCGGGGCGGTATTCAACTGCCACGCGCAGCCGGCTGGTTCAGATTTTCCTGCGCGAGCAGACGTAAATGTCCGCATTGTCCTGGGGCGATTTCTGGGGGTGATTGCAACAGCCACCTTGTTGGAGGTTGTTGTGTATCTGAAGGCTTATCCCTGGATTATGCGTCAGTTCTGGGATCGCGTTCGGGATGGGATGTCTGCTGGCGAGGCTGGGTTAGCCGTCGGCGTGTCGGTCCACAGCGGACGCCGGTGGTTTGCTGATGCTGGCGGGGTGAGACCTAAATTTCTTGACGAGGGGCCGCGGAAGCGGCCGCGGTTGACTCTGGGTGAGCGTGTAGTGATCGATGTGGGCGTGTGTCGCCTGCCATGAGGATGGGACCAGTGTGACCTGATTTTTGCCAGGGTGATGGGACCACCTGGATTGCCAGTTAT
>NZ_PDCP01000051.1 GCF_002553505.1 Mycolicibacterium agri
GAAAGCCATACCCGACATCCCTGGGTGATTCGAAGCCTAAGGCCGACGACCCCAAACACCCTTCAAGAAAGGTAAGGCTAATCGATGACTCAATTCACGGTCCCAGGCCTGTCCGACAAGGCGGGCAGCGAGGTCGCCGAGCTGCTGCAGAAGGCGCTCAGCCGCTACAACGACTTGCACTTGACGTTGAAGCACGTGCACTGGAATGTGGTCGGCCCGAACTTCATCGGCGTGCACGAGATGATCGATCCGCAGGTCGAATTGGTGCGCGGCTACGCCGACGAGGTCGCCGAGCGGATCGCCACCCTGGGCAAGTCCCCGCTGGGCACACCCGGCGCGATCATCAACGACCGCACGTGGGACGACTACTCCGTCGAGCGGGACACCGTGCAGGCACACCTGGCCGCCCTCGATCTGGTCTACACCGGCGTCATCGAGGACACCCGCAAGTCCATCGACCGGCTTGAGGACTTGGACCTGGTGTCCCAGGACCTCCTCATCTCGCACGCGGGCGAGCTGGAGAAGTTCCAGTGGTTCGTCCGGGCGCACCTGGAGAACTCGGGCGGTCAGCTGGCCAACGAGGGCGCCAAGACCGAGAAGGCCGCGGCGAGCCGCGCCAAGAAGAAGGCGCCGGTCAAGTAGCGCCTCAAGCGCCTCGCTGTTTGAGATCCTCGGGCATCCGATCGCGAAGGCTGTCGTAGATCGGCGGCGATCCAACGAGATTGGCGACGAGCACCGCCGCGGCGGTCGCGACCATCATCGGGATGAGCACCTCCGTGGTGGCCGTCATCTCGGTGACAAGCACCATCGCCGTCACCGGCGCACGCACGGTGGCCCCGAAGAAGGCCGCCATGCCGACCAAGGCCATCGGTACCGCCAATTGGGTTGCGTCATCCGGCCATACGGCCTCGAAGCACGCGGTGAACAGCAGTCCCCACAGTGCGCCGACAGCTAGCAGTGGGGCGAACAGCCCGCCGGGGACCGCCGCCGAATACGACAGCGGGCCCGCGATGAAGCGCACGACCAGTAGGGCGATGACGACCGATATCACGATGTGCTCGCCGCTCAGGATCTGCTGGGTGAGGTCGTCGCCGCCGCCCACCGATTTTGGGTAGACGAACATCGCCGCGCCGATGATGCCGCCGATGACGGCCGCCTTGGCCAGTGTGGGGATGCGGCGGATCGCGGCGATGTGGTCGAGGAACCACAGCACGAGCCCGTTGTACGCGGCACCGATGATCCCTGTGAGCACCCCGAACACGAGGAACAGTGGCAGCCACCCCAGCGCCGGAGTTCCGATCGGTTCGACGTCGAAGTCGGCGTGGTTGCCGAGCACAACACGGGAACAGGCCACCGCCGTTGCAGCCGAAAAGACGGCTGCCAGAACGGTTTTCATTCGGAAAGACTTGGTGACCTCTTCCAGGGTGAAGAGGGCGCCGCCGATCGGCGCGTTGAACGCCACCGCCAGGCCAGCGCCGCCCAGCGCGGTCTGCATCATGCGGACTTCGGGATCGGGTAGCCGCGCCCGCCTGGCTGTCTCGGCGCCGATCGCCGCGCCCATGTGCACCGTCGGCCCTTCGCGGCCCAGCACGAGACCCGACCCCATGGACAGCACGCCGCCGACGAACTTCGCCGGAAGCAACCGAATCAGCGGCGGCCGAGCCTCGCCGAGGAACACCGCTTCGACGTGTTGGATGCCGCTGCCTGCGGCCAGCGGTTCCCACCGCACGATCAGTCCCGCGAGTGTCGCACCGGCCGCGGCGACGGCGATGGGGACCAGCCAGCCGGGGCCGGGCAGGCTGTGCGCCCAGTCGACGAGATGGCCGCGGAGGCGGTCCGCGGTGTCCAGGCACCAGCGGAAGGCGCCGCCGGCGAACCCGATGAATACGCCCGCGACGACCGCCGTGACACAGATTTGCAGCGAACCCCGCATCGAATCGTCGAACTGATCGCGATCTGCCACCGTTCTCCTTCGCCGCCGGACGACCGGGATCTCTAGTTTTGCAGATCCGCGCCAGTGTCACCCGCCGTCAAGGTGATGCGACCACTACCCGTATATACCCCCCGAGGGTATAGTGGCCCGCATGACCGAAGTCGAGCATTCGGGGCACGCGGGTCACGCCGAGCACCAGGACCACGGTTCTCACGGCGACCACGGGGGCCACGGCGCTCACGGCGGGCATGGCGGCCACGGCGACCACGTCGCGCAGTTCCGCAAGCTGTTCTGGGTGATGGTCGCCTTCGCCATCCCGACGGTGGCATGCTCGGCGATGTTCGCGATGATCATCGGCTACGCCGTGCCGGAGTTCCCTGGGGCGCGGTGGGTCTCGCCAGTACTGGGCACCGTGATGTACTTCTGGGGCGGCCGCCCGTTCCTGACCGGTGCGATCAGCGAAATCCGTTCCCGCACACCGGGAATGATGCTGCTGATCGGGCTCGCCATCACCGTCGCGTTCGTCTCCTCGTGGGGCGCGAGCATCGGCGTGCTCGACCACCAGCTCGACTTCTGGTGGGAACTGGCGCTGCTGATCGTCATCATGCTGCTCGGCCATTGGATCGAGATGCGCTCGCTGGCGCAGACCAGTTCGGCGCTGGACTCACTGGCGGCGCTGCTGCCCGACGAAGCCGAGCGCGTGGACGGCGACGAGGTCACCATCGTCGATCCATCGGCTCTGCGCGTCGGCGACGTCGTGATCGTGCGCCCCGGCGGAAGCGTGCCCGCCGACGGCGAGATCGTCGACGGCTCCGCCGACATCAACGAATCGATGGTCACCGGCGAGTCGCGGCCGGTGCGCCGCGGCGTCGGCGAGCACGTCGTCGCGGGCACCGTCGCCACCGACTCCGGCCTGCGGGTCAAGGTCACCGCCATCGGCGACGACACCACGTTGGCAGGCATTCAGCGGCTGGTGACCGAGGCGCAGAACTCGTCGTCACGGGCGCAGCGGCTGGCCGACACCGCGGCGGGCTGGCTGTTCTGGTTCGCGCTGGGCGCCGCGATCATCACCGCGGTGGTCTGGGGGATGCTGGGCCTGCCGGACGAGGCCGTCATCCGCACCATCACCGTGTTGGTCATCGCCTGCCCGCACGCGCTGGGCCTGGCGATCCCGCTCGTGGTCTCAATCGCGACCGAACGCGCGGCCCGCGGCGGCGTGTTGGTCAAGGATCGGCTGGCGCTGGAAAGCATGCGCACGGTGCGTGCCGTGCTGTTCGACAAGACGGGCACGCTGACCAAGGGTGAGCCGAGCGTCACGGACGTGGTTGTCGTCGACGGGTGGGATCGGGACGACGCGCTGCGGCTGGCGGCCGCCGCGGAGTCGGATTCCGAACACCCGCTGGCCAACGCGATCGTCGACGCGGCGCGCGCCAATTCGCTGAAAGTGCCTGCCGCGTCGGACTTTTCGTCGTCACCGGCGGTCGGTGTCACGGCGATGGTCGACGGCCGTCAGGTGCGTGTCGGCGGCCCGAGGCTGCTGGGGGAAACCAATCAGTCGGAACTGGCGGCGGTGCGCAGCTGGCACGAAGAGGGCGCGATCGTCTTGCACGTTCTGGTCGACGGCGCGGTCGTCGCGGCACTCAAATTGGCCGACGAGGTGCGGCCGGAGTCCCGCCAGGCCGTCGACGCGCTGCACCGGCTCGGGCTGACGGTTGTGATGATCACCGGAGACGCCGAACCGGTGGCCCGCGCTGTGGCCGACGATCTGGGCATCGACCGGGTGTTCGCGGGTGTGCGTCCGGAGGACAAGGCAGGCAAGGTCGCCGAACTGCAGGCCGAAGGACTGAAAGTGGCGATGGTGGGTGACGGTGTCAACGACGCACCCGCCCTGGCGCAGGCCGACGTCGGCATCGCCATCGGCGCGGGCACCGACGTGGCGATCGCATCGGCAGGCGTCATCCTGGCCAGCTCGGACCCGCGCTCGGTGCTCTCCGTCATCACGCTGTCGAAGGCGGCCTACCGCAAGATGCAGCAGAACCTCTGGTGGGCAGCCGGATACAACCTGATCTCGGTGCCGCTGGCGGCCGGCGTGCTGGCCCCGATCGGATTCGTGATGCCGATGTCGGTCGGTGCGCTGCTGATGTCGGCGTCGACGGTGGTCGTCGCGCTCAATGCGCAACTGCTGAGAAAATTGGACCTGCGGCCCGAGCGCAGCGTCGAGTAGTCGTCTAGTAGTCGAGGCCGCGCAGCGCTGCGCCCAATTGTTCGGCGACGGCCTCATGCGTGCGGACGAGGTCCATCTCGCGAGCGACCTGGGCTCGCAACGCCGTCAGGATGGCCAGTTCCGTCGCGGGCGAGTCCGGCAGATCCTCGAGCGCATCCGACGCCGACGAGACCACGCCGAGCGCCGACTGGGAAGCCGACTTCGCCGCAGCCACCGCCTCGGCGGCATCCTGCAGGTGCTGACCGAGATCGGACTCGACACCGGACAGGTGATCGAGCGCATCGCGGATGCCCTGCGCGAAATCGGCGTACTGGGCGAGCGCGTCGCCCGTCATCGATGCGGCCTGCTCCTGCCCCGACCGGATGGTGTCGGTGGCGTCGGTCAGGTGTCCTGCGGCCGATGCGGCCGCGTCGGGGTTCGGGGCGCCGAACAATCCGTCGGCCCGGGAAAGCACGTCACCGACGTTGCGAAGCAGATCCGGCAGTGGCACGCGATCCAGTATCAGCCATCGAGGGAGGCGATGAGACGGTTGAGTACTTCCGCGTCCGCCTCGCCCGCGGCTTCACCGGCCTCGACAGCGTTGACCAGCTCCACGGGCAGGCCGGCGGCGATGGCGGTCTCGTCGGCCGACAGGTTGGCCCGGCGCCGCGCGACGTAGAGCCGCTGGCCCAGCGTCGCCCCCGGCGTGGCGGCGGCGCGGAACATCAGGTCGTCGTAGCAGCGCCGCACGGTGCGCAGCGCCAGCACCACGTCGGGCGTGCCACGGCTGCGCTGGGCGGCACGGGCCACCACGGTCTCGAGCTTGCGCAGGTCGGCGAGGATCACCGTGACCCGAGCCGGGAACGCTGGATCGTGGTCGGGCGGCAGCGACTCGATCGCGGCGCCGAACGTCTTCATCGCCACGTCGACGGCGTCGACGATCAGCGACGCCGACCCGTCGTCGGCGGGCGGCTCCGGCGCGGCACCGGGAATCGGACCGCCATACCGTATCGTCGCTATGGTTCCGGCGGGCCACTGAAGGACCTCCTCCAGCTTGGCCCTCGTCCGCTCCCTCGGCCAGCTGCGCCCCTTCTCGAACGCGATCAGCGCGCCGGCGTTGATGATCTTGTACTTCGCGAGATTTCGTTGCTTGATGTCCAATTCGCGGCGGCGGGCGGCGACAGCGGCACCCGCGCGGGCAATGCCAGGATCGCCGGCCACCTCGTCCACCCGCCCAGTGTAGCCAGCCCGACGGCTCCGACAGCGCCGACAACACCGAAGCGGGAAAACCATAACAACTGTTGCACTGCTACGGAAAGAACGCTACGGTTTGCAGCACCGCCGTCGAGCGAGAGGAAGTGGTCATGACCGTCATGATCGAAATGCCCGTTCTGGCCGACCAGATCGGCGCCTGCACACAAGACCCGGACCGGTGGATGACCGCGACCGACGCGCAGACGAAAGCGGTGTGCCGGGCCTGCCCCCGTCGCTGGCTGTGCGCGAAGGAGGCGTGCGAGATGCCCAACGCCCAGGGCCTGTGGGCGGGCATCCACATTCCCGAAGGCGGCCGCGGCCGCACATTCGCGCTCAAGCAGCTGCGGTCGCTGGCCGAGCGCGGCGGCTACCAGGTGCACCGCTGAGAAGTTTCGCCGCCCGCCCGCTCTACGAGGGGGGAGCGGGCCGGCGGGCGGATCGCCCGTCTCTAAGAATCTGACTAAGCTTTCTAGCAAAGGTGAGTGGATCGGCTAAGGGCACGTCACTAGGCATGGTTTGTTGTCATAGCAACAATTGCTCCCGATTCTGACCGATGCGACGCTCGTCACGTTCCTGCCCGCCGCCTTCAGCCGCCAGCCGAAACCCAAAGGCGCACAACAATATCGCCCGTATCATTGAGCGCGGGTGGGCCAGCGTGACCGCGCTGACATACCGGCCTAGTTAGGTTCGACTAAGTTGGCATGTCAAGCGGGGTTTGTCATATCGTTTTCCCCACTTGTGCCGAGTGGGGCAGGGGTCGTCGTTCAGTGCTGCACGCGGGCACCGCCACCGCCACGACAGGTCGACGCCGTCGACGGTGGCCAACAGAGTTTCTAGTAAACGTTGAAGGGCTAGGTGGGAATGACGCCCAGTCGTAGGGGTGGGGCTCGCTCCCCGCACTCGCAGGGGTCCAATCGCTCCTCGCGTGCGCAGGGGTTCAATCGCTCCTCGCGTGCGCAGGGGTTCAATCGCTCCTCGCGTGCGCAGGGGTCCGATCGCTCCTCGCGTGCGCAGGGTCTCTACAACCCCGTGTTCGAGCACGACGCGTGTGGCGTTGCCATGGTCGCCGACATGCACGGCCGCCGAAGCCGCGACATCGTCGACAAGGCGATCACCGCGCTGTTGAACCTCGAGCACCGCGGGGCCCAGGGCGCCGAACCGCACACCGGTGACGGCGCGGGCATCCTGCTGCAGGTCCCCGACGGGTTCCTGCGCGCGGTCGTCGACTTCGACCTGCCCGAGCCCGGCAGCTACGCCACGGGCATCGCCTTCCTGCCGCAGTCGTCGAAGGATGCCGCCGCGGCGTGCGAGGCCGTCGAGAAGATCGCCGAGGCCGAGGGGCTGGAGGTGCTCGGCTGGCGCGAGGTGCCCACCGACGAATCCTCACTCGGTGCGCTGGCCCGCGACGCCATGCCGACCTTCCGCCAGGTGTTCATCGGCGGCGCCTCGGGGATGGATCTCGAGCGGCTGGCCTACGTGGTGCGCAAGCGCGCCGAACACGAACTCGGCACCAAGGGTCCGGGACAGGACGGCCCGGGCCGCGAAACCGTTTATTTCCCAAGTCTTTCCAGTCAGACCTTTGTCTACAAGGGCATGCTGACCACGCCGCAGCTGAAGGCCTTCTATCTCGATCTGCAGGATGATCGGCTGACCAGCGCGCTGGGCATCGTGCACTCCCGGTTCTCGACGAACACGTTCCCGTCATGGCCGCTGGCTCATCCGTTCCGGCGGATCGCGCACAACGGCGAGATCAACACCGTCACCGGCAACGAGAACTGGATGCGCGCCCGCGAGGCGCTGATCAAGACCGACCTGTTCGGCGGCCGCAACCTCGAGAAGGTGACGCCGATCTGCACCCCCGGCGCTTCGGACACCGCGCGCTTCGACGAGGTGCTGGAACTGTTGCATCTCGGCGGGCGCAGCCTGCCGCACGCCGTGCTGATGATGATTCCCGAGGCGTGGGAACGCCACGAGTCGATGGATCCCGCCCGTCGGGCCTTCTACCAGTACCACGCGTCGCTGATGGAGCCGTGGGACGGCCCGGCCTCGATGACCTTCACCGACGGCACCGTGATCGGTGCGGTGCTCGACCGCAACGGCCTTCGCCCGTCGCGCATCTGGGTGACCAAGGACGGCCTGGTCGTGATGGCGTCGGAGGCCGGAGTGCTGGACCTGGACCCGTCGACGGTCGTCAAGAAGATGCGCCTGCAGCCGGGCCGCATGTTCCTCGTCGACACGTCCAAGGGCCGCATCGTCGACGACGAAGAGATCAAGGCCGAACTGGCCGCCGAGCACCCGTACCAGGAGTGGCTCGACGCCGGTTTGTTCCACCTCGACGAGCTGCCTCCCGGCGACTACGTCCGCATGCCGCATCACCGAGTCGTGTTGCGCCAGCAGGTGTTCGGCTACACCTACGAGGAACTCAACCTGTTGGTGGCGCCGATGGCGCGCACCGGTGTCGAGCCGATCGGGTCGATGGGCACCGACACCCCGGTCGCGGTGCTCTCGCAGCGGCCGCGGATGCTCTACGACTACTTCCACCAGCTCTTCGCGCAGGTGACCAACCCGCCGCTGGACGCCATCCGCGAAGAGTGCGTGACCAGCCTGCAGGGCACGGTCGGCCCGGAGGGTGACCTGCTCAACCCGAACGCAGACTCCTGTCGGCAGATCGTGTTGCCGCAGCCGATCCTGCGCAACGCCGAACTGTCGAAGCTGATCTGCGTCGACCCCGACCACGAGATCCGCGGCCACAAGCACGGCATGCGCGCCGCGGTGATCCGCTGCCTGTATCCGGTCAAGCGCGGCGGGCAGGGCCTCAGGGAGGCGCTCGACAAGATCCGTGCCCAGGTGTCGGAGGCCATCCGCGACGGCGCGCGCATCATCGTGCTGTCCGACCGCGAGTCCGACGAGTCGATGGCGCCGATCCCGTCGCTGCTGAGCGTTTCGGCGGTGCACCACCACCTGGTCCGCGACCGCACCCGCACCATGGTCGGCCTGGTGGTGGAGACCGGCGACGCCCGCGAGGTGCACCACATGGCCTGCCTGGTCGGCTTCGGCGCCGCTGCCATCAACCCGTACATGGCGTTCGAGTCGATTGAGGACATGGTCGACCGCGGCGTGATCACCGGCATCAGCAGCGACCAGGCCAAGGCGAACTACGTCAAGGCCGCCGGCAAGGGCGTGCTGAAAGTGATGTCCAAGATGGGCATCTCGACGCTGGCGTCCTACACCGGCGCGCAACTGTTCCAGGCCATCGGCATCAGCCAGCAGGTGCTCGACGAGTACTTCACCGGCCTGACCTGTCCGGTCGGCGGCATCGACCTCGACGACATCGCCGACGACGTCGCCAAGCGGCACTCGCTGGCCTTCCTGGACCGGCCGAACGAGTGGGCACATCGCGAGTTGGAGGTGGGCGGCGAGTACCAGTGGCGCCGCGAAGGCGAGTACCACCTGTTCAACCCGGACACGGTGTTCAAGCTGCAGCACTCCACCCGCACCGGGCAGTACTCGATCTTCAAGGAGTACACCAAGCTGGTCGACGACCAGAGCGAGCGGATGGCGTCGCTGCGCGGGCTTCTGAAGTTCAAGGAAGGCGTGCGCCCGCCGGTGCCGATCGAGGAGGTCGAGCCGGCCAGCGAGATCGTCAAGCGCTTCTCCACCGGAGCGATGAGCTACGGCTCGATCTCGGCCGAGGCGCACGAGACATTGGCCATCGCGATGAACCGCCTTGGCGGACGGTCGAATTCGGGTGAAGGCGGCGAAGCCGTGAGCCGGTTCGACCGCGACGAGAACGGTGACTGGCGTCGCAGCGCGATCAAGCAGGTGGCGTCCGGCCGGTTCGGCGTGACCAGCCACTACCTGACAAACTGCACCGACATCCAGATCAAGATGGCCCAGGGTGCGAAACCCGGTGAGGGCGGCCAGCTTCCGGGTAACAAGGTCTACCCGTGGGTGGCCGAGGTGCGGCACTCGACGCCCGGCGTCGGGCTGATCTCGCCGCCCCCGCACCACGACATCTATTCGATCGAGGATCTCGCGCAGCTGATCCACGACCTGAAGAACGCCAACCCGCAGGCCCGTGTGCACGTCAAGCTGGTGAGCGAGAACGGCGTCGGCACCGTGGCCGCGGGCGTGTCGAAGGCGCACGCCGACGTGGTGCTCATCTCGGGCCACGACGGCGGCACCGGCGCGACGCCGCTGACGTCGATGAAGCACGCGGGCGCGCCGTGGGAGCTCGGACTGGCCGAAACCCAGCAGACGTTGCTGCTCAACGGGTTACGCGACCGCATCGTCGTTCAGGTCGACGGCCAGCTGAAGACCGGCCGCGACGTGGTGATCGCCGCGCTGCTCGGCGCCGAGGAGTTCGGCTTCGCGACGGCGCCGCTGGTGGTTTCGGGCTGCGTCATGATGCGGGTGTGTCACCTCGACACCTGCCCGGTCGGCGTCGCGACCCAGAACCCGGTGCTGCGGCAGCGGTTCGCGGGCAAGCCGGAGTTCGTCGAGAACTTCTTCATGTTCATCGCCGAGGAAGTGCGGGAACTGATGGCGCAGTTGGGCTTCCGCACCGTCAACGAGATGGTCGGACAGGTCGGCGTGCTGGACACCGCCAAGGCCGCCGAGCACTGGAAGGCCTACAAGCTGGACCTGACACCGGTGCTGCACGAGCCGGAGTCGGCGTTCATGAACCAGGACCTGTACTGCAGTTCGCGACAGGACCACGGCCTCGACAAGGCGCTCGATCAGCAGCTCATCGTGATGTGCCGGGAGGCGCTCGACTCCGGCACGCCGGTGCGCTTCTCCACGACGATCGCCAACACCAACCGCACGGTCGGCACCATGCTCGGCCACGAGCTGACGAAAGCCTATGGCGGGCAGGGGCTTCCCGACGGCACGATCGACATCACGTTCGACGGGTCCGCGGGCAACAGCTTCGGCGCGTTCGTCCCGAAGGGCATCACCCTGCGGGTGTACGGCGATGCCAACGACTACGTCGGCAAGGGCCTGTCAGGCGGACGGATCGTCGTGCGGCCGTCGGACAACGCGCCGGAAGACTACGTCGCCGAGGAGAACATCATCGCGGGCAACGTCATCCTGTTCGGCGCGACCAGCGGCCAGGTGTTCCTGCGCGGCGTTGTCGGTGAGCGCTTCGCGGTACGCAACTCGGGCGCGCACGCGGTCGTCGAAGGCGTCGGCGACCACGGTTGCGAGTACATGACCGGCGGCAAGGTCATCATCCTCGGCCGGGTCGGCCGCAACTTCGCGGCGGGCATGTCGGGCGGCGTGGCCTACATCTACAACGTCGACGGCACGTTCGAGCAGAACCTGAATGCCGAGATGGTCGATCTCGACGAGATGGACGAGGCCGACATCGAATACCTGCGCGGCATGATCACCGCACATGTCGACGCCACGGATTCGGCCGTGGGACAGCGGATTTTGAACGACTGGGACAACGAGCTCAAGCGGTTCGTCAAGGTCATGCCGCGCGACTTCAAGCGTGTGCTCAAGGCCATCGCCCAGGCCGAGGAGACCGGCGAGGACGTGAACACAGCGATCATGGCGGCTGCCAATGGCTGACCCCAAGGGCTTTCTCAAGTACACACGGCGCGAGACCCCGCAACGGCGGCCGGTCCCGCTGCGGTTGCTCGACTGGAAAGAGGTCTACGAAGACTTCTCCCACGACACGCTGCGCGAGCAGGCGACCCGCTGCATGGATTGCGGTATCCCGTTCTGCCACAACGGCTGTCCGCTGGGCAATCTCATCCCGGAGTGGAACGACCTGGTCCGAAACGGCCGCTGGCGCGACGCGATCGAGCGGTTGCACGCGACCAACAACTTCCCGGAGTTCACCGGCCGGCTGTGCCCCGCGCCCTGCGAGGGCTCCTGCGTGCTCGGCATCAACCAGGATCCCGTGACGATCAAGCAGATCGAGGTCGAGATCATCGACAAGGCCTTCGACGAAGGCTTCGTCGTGCCGCTGCCGCCGGAGAAGAAGACGGGCAAGACCGTCGCCGTCGTCGGCTCCGGCCCCGCCGGGCTGGCCGCGGCGCAACAGTTGACCCGGGCCGGCCATACCGTGACGGTGTTCGAGCGCGACGACCGGATCGGCGGCCTGCTGCGCTACGGCATCCCCGAATTCAAGATGGAGAAGCGCCACATCGACCGCCGTCTGGCGCAGATGGAGGCCGAGGGCACGCAGTTCCGCGTCAACGTCAACGTCGGCGTCGACATCACCGCCGACGAGTTGCGCAGGCAGTTCGACGCGGTGGTGCTGGCCGGCGGGGCGACCGCGTGGCGTGATCTGCCGATCCCGGGCCGCGAACTGGACGGCATCCACCAGGCGATGGAGTTCCTGCCCTGGGCCAACCGCGTCCAGCAGGGCGACCCGGTCACCGACGCCGAGGGCCTGCCGCCGATCCACGCAAAGGGCAAGAAGGTCATCATCATCGGCGGCGGCGACACCGGCGCGGACTGCCTTGGCACCGTGCACCGCCAGGGCGCCGCGAGCGTGCACCAGTTCGAGATCATGCCGCGGCCGCCGGACACGCGCGCCGACTCCACGCCGTGGCCGGTCTATCCGCTGATGTTCCGCGTCTCGTCTGCCCACGAGGAGGGTGGCGAGCGGGTGTACTCGGTCAACACCGAGGAGTTCCTCGGCCGCGACGGCAAGGTCACCGGCCTGCGCGGACACGAGGTCAAGATGGTCGACGGCAAGTTCCAGAAGGTCGAGGGCACCGACTTCGAGATGGAAGCCGATCTGGTGCTGCTGGCGATGGGCTTCGTCGGCCCGCAGCGCGAAGGCCTGCTGACCGACCTCGGCGTCGAGATCAACGAGCGCGGCAACGTCGCACGGGATGCGAACTTCGCGTCGTCGGTGCCGGGCGTCTTTGTCGCGGGCGACATGGGCCGCGGCCAGTCACTGATCGTGTGGGCGATCGCCGAGGGCCGCGCCGCCGCCGCGGGCGTCGACCGCTACCTGATGGGCAAGACCGTTCTGCCCGCGCCGATCAAGCCGACCGCGGTTCCCCAGCGCTGACCCTAGGAGCGCTGGACGGGGTCGTCTGGGAGCGTCGTGTGCGCACCGTCGCGTAACGATGTGGTTCCTGCTGCAAACCTCATCTGTCACATCTGTCTCATTAAAATCATATGATTTTTATACGGCGCGCCTAGTTTTGTTTGCCGGATAAGCGGTATCTAATGACTTCATGAGGACGCTGCGGTAACGTAGGGTCTCGGTTCAGCAATTGCTATACCGCAGGAGTGATCGACGTGTACCTCAATCCACTGTCCCGCTCTCGGGTGAGTCGAATTGCCTGGTCCCTACTACTTCATCCGCTCAAGAGCCGTCAGTACCCGGCTCAGGCCGAGCGTCTGATTACCCGTGACGAGCTACTCCGCTACGGTTTCTAGCAACTTTTCGACCGCGCCGGTTACGACATCACGTCGCGCTGTGACCGTTTCTTTGCCGAGCTGTTATACATCCGTTATCGTCGGTTAGCTTTGCTAGACGAACGCGTGCGTTGACTCGCGCGTGCCCCGTGCGCCGAACGTGAAGCCTCTGCGAGTTTGCGCGCGAATCTCCGCAATTTCTTCACGTTGGAGGCGAGGGCGCGAGGTTAGTTCCTCGTCAGCAGACCCGAATCCCTGATGGCCTCGGCCAACGGCTCGAGCACCGCGGGCGTGTGCGGCGGGGGCAGATAGACGATCGCGAGGTCCAGCCCCTCGTTGCCCAGCCCCGCGGCCTCGTCGATCACCTTGCCGTAGTCCAGGTCCGGCTCCAGGCGCACGTGCGACGACAGCGTGATCTCCTTCGGGTCGCGGCCGATGTCGGCGCAGCGCGCGGCCAGCACGTCACGCTTGCGGGCGAACTCCTCGGGCGTCCCACCGGCGAAGTTCCAGTGGTCGGCGTAGCGCGCGGTCAGCGGCAGTGTGCGCTTCTCCCCGCTGCCGCCGATGCAGATCGGCGGGTGGGGCTGTTGTGGGCCCTTCGGCTCGTTACGCGCGTCCTTGAGTTGGTAGTACTTGCCGTCGAAGGTGGTCGATTCCTTGGTCAGCAGGCTGATGAGCACCTCGCACGCCTCCTCGAAGCGGTCGAAGCGCTCCTTGATGGAGCCGAGTTCGATGCCGTAGGCGCCGGACTCCTCCTCGTTCCAGCCCGCGCCGATGCCGAGCTCGAGCCTGCCGTCGGAGATGATGTCAAGCGCAGCAGCCATATTCGCGAGGACGGCCGGATGGCGGTAGTGAATGCCGGTGACCAGCACGCCGACCCGAAGACGCTTGGTGGCCTGGGCGAGCGCCGTCAGCGTCGTCCAACCCTCCAGACACGGGCCGGTGGGGTCGGAGAAGATCGGGTAGAAGTGGTCGAACGTCCAGCCGGACTCGAAGATGTCGATATTGTCGGCCGCCTGCCAAACGGCAAGCAAGTCACGCCAGGCGGTGTTCTGCGGGGAAGTCTTGAAAGCGAATCGCACTGAACTGATCGTAGTCGCGCTTTTCTGGTCGCGCGCTGTGAGCGAGGGCTACTCGGCTTCGCCGTATTCGCCGAACCAGTAGGCGAGCTTGCCGCGGCGGCTCACCGCGCGCAGCCGGCGTTCGGCGGCCGCGCGGGTCTTCGGCGTGGTGACGATGAGCAGTTCGTCGCCTACGGCCAGACGCGTGTCGGGTTGGGGCACGAAGGTGTTGCCGTCGCGGATGATCAGCGTGATGACGGTGGGTTCGGGCAGCCGCAGTTCGAGCACCGTGACTCCGTGCAGCCGCGACGGCGGATGCACCGTCATCGTCAGCAGCTCGGCTTCCAGCACGTCGAGCGGTGCCGCCTCTACCTGGATCTCGCGGGTGGCCTCGCGGGGGATCAACCCCAACCAGTGCGCCAGCGGTTTCAAGCTGGGGCCCTGGATCAGCGTGTACACCACCACCAGGATGAACACGATGTTCAGCAGCCGCACGCTGTCGGGAACTCCCTCGACGATCGGAAACGTGGCCAGCACGATCGGCACCGCGCCGCGCAGGCCGGCCCACGACAGGAAGACCTGTTCTCGCAACGGAACGCGGAAGCCGGCGAGCGCGACCACCACTGCCACCGGGCGCGCGACAAGCAGCAACACCAAACCGACCACGATGGCGGCCAATAGATCTCCGCCGAGGTCGCTGGGATCGACCAGCAGACCGAGCAGGACGAACAACCCGATCTGCGCGAGCCATGCCAGACCCTCGGCGAACGATCTGGTCGCCGATCGGTGCGGAAGCCCGGTGTTGGCCAACACCACCGAGGACAGGTAAGCGGCCAGGAAGCCGCTGGCGTGTGCACTGCCAGCCGCGGCGAACGCCACCATGCCAAGGCCGAAGGTCGCAAGCGGATACAATCCGGAGGCGGGAAGGGCGATGTGCCGCAACGCCATTGAGCCCAGAAAACCACAACCCAGTCCGATCACCGCGCCGGCGCCGAGCTCGTAGACCAGTTCAGCGACGAGATGAAACGGCGACAACTCCAGCGGCGTCGCGGAGAACAACAAGACGAGGATGACTGCCGGTGCGTCGTTGAAACCCGACTCGGCCTCCAGCAGGCCCGCGACGCGCCTCGGAAGAGGCACGACACGCAAGACCGAGAACACCGCGGCCGCGTCGGTGGACGACACGATCGCGCCGAGCAACAGGGACAGCTGCCAGTCCAGCCCGAGCAGCAGATGCGCCCCGGCGGCCGTGACCAGCATGGTGACCGCCACCCCGACGGTGGCGAGCATTGCCGCGGGCGCCAACACCTTTCGGATGTCGGCGAACCGCGTCGTCAGACCGCCCTCGACCAGGATGACCGCCAGGGCCACCGTGCCGAGGTGATCGGCGAGCAAGTAGTTCTCGAAGTTCAGACCCAGCCCGTCTTCGCCGACCAGCACACCGATGCCGAGGAACAGCAGCAGGCTCGGCAGGCCCACTCGGCTCGTCGCGCGCGTAGCGACGATGCTCGCCAGCATCACCAGGCCGCCGGCGAGCAGTACTAGATACAGCTGCTGCAGGGTCATTTCACACCGCAGTTAACCAGTACGGCCGCGCATGGGTCACTATGACCTTGTGTTGCGAATCAGGAGGCGGCCACAGGAGGAGGCTCCGAGCCCCGCCGATGAGCACCCGACGATGCGCATCGGCATCGCCGGCGCCGGGGCCATCGGCCGGTCCGTCGCCCTTGAACTGCTCGCCTACGGGCACAAGGTCTTATTGATCGAGCAGAACGTTCGGCACTACGAACCACACACGGTGCCCGGCGCCGACTGGCTGTTGGCCGACGCCTGCGAGTTGACCTCGCTGGAAGAGGCCGGGCTGCAGCTGTGCGACGTGGTGATCGCAGCCACCGGCGACGACAAGGTGAACCTCGCGGCCTCGCTGCTGGCCAAGACGGAGTTCGGTGTGCCACGGGTGGTGGCGCGGGTTAACGACGCGCGCAACGAGTGGTTGTTCAACGAGGCATGGGGCGTCGACCTGGCGGTGTCGGCGCCACGCGCGCTGGTGGCCGCGATCGAGGGCGCTATCGACATCGGGCACATGGTGCGGCTGATGGAGTTGCGCCAGGGCCAGGTCAGCCTGGCCAAACTGCGACTGCCCGAAGACGATCCGATGGTCGGCAAGCGGGTGCGTGACCTCACGATGGCGGAGAACACCGCGCTGGCCATCATCGTGCGCGAGGGCGGGGTGCTGCTGCCCAAGCCCGACGACGTGCTCGAGGCCAACGACGAGATGCTGTTCTTCGTCGGCGGCGGAGTCGAGGACCAGGTGCGGGCGCTCGTCAACGGCGCGACGAAGCCGCTGCCGAACCGATGAATCACCGATGAGTTCGCGTGGTAGCGCCGGTCAGTACTTGCATGATTGAACTGACCCCAGCCTGTCAGCGCACAGCGGACGTGCTCGCCTGCGTCAAAGACGACCAACTCGGCCTGTCCACACCGTGCGAAAGAATGCCTCTGGACGCGTTGATCGCGCACATCGGCGGTCTCTGTCTGGCCTTCGAGGCCGCCGCGGGCAAGGAGTTCGGCCCGCTGACCGACACCCCGCCCGCCGACGATGCCGCAATCGACGCGGACTGGCGCACCGCCTACCCACAGCGGCTGGCCGCGCTCGCCCTCGCGTGGAAGAACCCCGCCGCATGGGCGGGCATGACCCGCGCGGGTGGCGTCGAACTGCCCGCCGAGGTGATGGGCAACGTCGCGCTGGCCGAGGTCGTCATCCACGGCTGGGATGTCGCCCGTGTGATCGGCGAGCCCTACGACGTGGACGCGGCGACGCTGCAGGCCTGCCTGGCTTACCTCGCACAGTTCGACCCCGCAGGCACCCAAGGGATGTTCGGACCTGCGGTGCCGATCGCCGACGACGCGCCTGCACTCGACCGGGTCGTCGCCCTGAGCGGACGGGACCCGGCTTGGCGGGTGCCGTAAGCGGGCACACTGGAGTCATGGACCCCGTCGTCGCGCTGCGCCAGATTGCGTACTACAAGGACCGGGCACGCGAGGAACCGCGGCGGGTGATGGCCTACCGCAAGGCCGCCGACATCGTTGAAGCGCTCAGCGACGCCGAGCGTGAACGCCATGGCGCCGCGAACAGCTGGCAGACGCTGCCGGGCATCGGACCGAAGACGGCGAAGGTGATCGCGCAGGCGTGGGCCGGTCGCGAGCCCGACGCCCTCGTCGAATTGCGTTCGAACGTCCAGGATCTCGGCGGCGGTGACGTGCGGGCGGCGTTGCGGGGCGATCTGCATGTGCACTCCAACTGGTCGGACGGGTCCGCGCCGATCGAGGAAATGATGCTGGCCGCAAAGGATTTGGGCCACGAGTACTGCGCGCTGACCGATCACTCGCCGCGGCTGACGATCGCCAACGGGCTGTCGCCGGAGCGGCTGCGGCGCCAGCTCGACGTGATCGACGAGCTCCGCGAGAAGGTGGCGCCGATGCGGATCCTGACCGGCATCGAGGTCGACATCCTCGAGGACGGCTCGCTGGACCAGGACCCCGAGCTTCTCGAGCGGCTCGATGTCGTCGTGGCCAGCGTGCACTCCAAGCTGGCGATGGATGCGCCCGCGATGACACGACGGATGATCAAGGCGGTGGAGAACCCGCACACCGACGTCCTCGGCCACTGCACGGGCCGACTCGTGACGGGTGGGCGGGGCATGCGACCGGAGTCGAAGTTCGACGCCGAGAAGGTGTTCACCGCATGCCGCGACAACGGCACCGCGGTGGAGATCAACTCGCGACCCGAGCGGCGCGACCCGCCGACGCGGCTGCTGAACCTGGCGCTGGAGATCGGCTGCGTGTTCTCGATCGACACCGACTCGCACGCCCCGGGCCAGCTGGACTTCCTCGGCTACGGCGCGCAGCGGGCGCTGGACGCCGAAGTGCCCGTCGACCGGATCGTCAACACATGGCCCGCCGACAAACTGCTGGAGTGGGCGGCGTCCTAGTCAGTCCTAGTCAGTCGGGCAGGTGCGGCATCTCGAGGCCAGGATCGCGCCCGACGAGCACGCCGCGGGTGATCGCCGAATTGCCGTAGCGCTTGCGCACCTTGTCGACGGCGTCGTCGAGCGCAACGGTGTCGGCGTGTTCCTCGTAGGGCAGCTCCAGCTGCTGCGCCCCGTCGCGGTCGATGTTGGACACCGCGAAACCGATCAGCGTCAGCCCGCGCTCGGCGATCAGCGGAGCGGCGGCCGCGACGAGATCGCGTGCGGCGGCGAGGATCACGTCGGTCGACGCGGTGGCCCTGGCCATGGTGTGCGACCGGGTGGCGCGGCCGAAGTCGTCAAACCTCAACCGCAGCACCACCGTTCGCGCCGTGCGTCCGGCGTTGCGCATGCGGCGGGTGATGCGGTCGATCAGGTTGACCACGACGGCGTCGATCTCGGCCGCCGACATCGTGTTGCCGCGGCGGCCGAGCGCGCGTTGCGCACCGACCGAGTGGCGGCGCACGCCGGTGACCACGCGGCGGCGATCGATGTTGCGGGACAACGCGAACAACCGGCACCCCATCGCGTGACCGACGAGTGAGCACAGTGTCGACTCGCTGAGTTCGGCCACGTCGGCGACGGTCTCGATGCCGTAGGTGTGCAGCTTCTCGGCGGTCTTGGCGCCGACACCCCAGAGCCGGCGTACCGGCAGCGGATGCAGGAACGCCAGTTCACGGTCGGGCGGCACGAGCAGCAGGCCGTCGGGCTTGGCCTCCTGGCTGGCGACCTTGGCGAGGAATTTGGTGCGGGCGATGCCGACGGTGATGGGCAGGCCGACGCGGTCGCGCACCTGGGCGCGTAGCCGCGCGGCGATCTCGACGGGCGTGCCCGCGATGCGGCGCAGCCCGGCAACGTCGAGGAAGGCCTCGTCCACCGACAGTGGTTCGACCAGCGGTGTGGTGTCGCGGAACACCTCGAAGACCGCGTCGCTTGCCTCGGAGTAGGCCGACATGCGCGGCGGCACGACCAACGCGTGCGGGCACAGCTGCCGGGCCTGGCGCCCGCCCATCGCAGTGCGCACGCCGTAGGCCTTGGCCTCATAGCTCGCCGCGAGCACGACGCCGCCGCCGACGATGACCGGCCTGCCGCGCAGCGCGGGATCGTCGCGCTGCTCGACCGAGGCATAGAACGAGTCGAGGTCGGCGTGCAGGATCGTGGCGTCCGCCGTCGGCGCCGTTGATGCAACCCGGACCACGAACGTATGTTCGCATCAGGGTCCGACGCGGGACCAGGCTTTAGGGCGCTGTGCCGTAGATTGCGTTCAACCAGATGTGCACCAGGTTGTCGAGCACGCGCTCGTCGGCCAGAGCCGGCTTCTGACCGGCGAAGGCGGCGGTCATCACGGCCTCGTTGAGCAGATTCAACGACGTGGCCAGTTCGCGCGCCGGGATGTGGTCGGGCGCCTCCCCGCGGGCCCGCACCGCCTCGATCACCTCGGTGGTCTGGTCGATGTTGGTCTGCATGAACTCCGCCCACTTTTTGCGGGCTTCGGAGTTGGTGTATTTGGCCACCGACCAGGGCGCGGCCAGCGCCTGGTGCGAGTGGAATGTCGAGTAGTACACGCCGATGGCGGCCCGCCAGAACTCGGCACGATCGTTGGGCGGATTCGCCACCAGGGCCTCGCGGGCTGCATCCGCCTCGGCCATGACCCGGTCCATCAGGGTGAGCAGGACGGCATCCTTGGACGGGAAATAGAAGTAGAACGTCGGCCGGGAGATTCCCGCCCCTTTGGCCAGGTCATCGACGGAGATGTCGGCCAGCGGGCGTTGCGCGAGCAGCCGCTCTGCGGTCGCCAGAATCGCCAGCTCACGGTCGTCGCCGGAGGGGCGGGCAGCCCGGCGGCCCCGGGCTAAGCGGGGGTGGCTGGCGGTCGTCACAGCAGAAACTTTACACGGTGTCGAATTTGTCGACACACTGTTGACTTATTCGACACCGCGTTGATAGCTTTACATCATGACCGAATTTGTCGACGTGATCATCGTCGGAGCCGGCATCTCCGGCATCAGCGCCGCGTGGCACCTGCAGCAGCGGTGTCCCGACAAGAGCTACGTCATCCTCGAGCGCCGGGACAACCTCGGCGGCACCTGGGACCTGTTCAAGTACCCGGGCCTGCGCTCCGACTCCGACATGTACACGCTCGGCTTCCGTTTCAAGCCCTATCTGTCCGAGCAGGCCATCGCCGAAGGCCCATCGATCCTGAACTACCTGAAGGAGGCGGCGGCCGAGAACGGCATCGACAAGCACATGCGGTTCGGCCAGAACGTGGTCGCCGCCGACTGGTCCGACGCCGACAATCGGTGGACTCTGCGGGTGGAAGCCGACGGGCAGCAGCGCGAGATCGCCTGCTCGTTTGTGATCGGCTGCACCGGCTACTACAACTACGACGAGGGCTACCTGCCCGAGTTCGCCGGGGCCGACGACTTCGAAGGCCAGATCGTGCACCCGCAGCACTGGCCCGAGGATCTCGACTACCAGGGCAAGAAGATCGTCGTCATCGGCAGCGGCGCCACCGCCGTCACCCTGATCCCCGCGCTGATCGCGTCCGGCTCCGGGCATGTGACGATGCTGCAGCGCTCGCCGACCTACATCGCAGCGATGCCGGACAAGGACCCGTTCGTGGCCAAGGTCAGCAAGGTGCTGCCGGAGAAGGCGGCCTATGCGGCGACGCGCTGGAAGGCGATCATCCAGGCCACGGTGCAGTACCAGATCGCCAGGAAGTTCCCCAACTTCTTCAAGAACGCTCTGCGCAAGATGGGCGAGCGCAGGCTGCCAGAAGACTTCGACTGGGACAAACACTTCACGCCGACCTACAAGCCGTGGGACCAGCGAGTGTGCCTGGCGCCCAACGGCGACCTGTTCAAGGCCATCCGCAAAGGCAAGGCCGACGTGGTCACCGACACCATCGACCGGTTCACCACCACGGGCATCAAGCTGACGTCAGGCGAAGAGCTCCACGCCGACATCATCGTCACCGCAACCGGTTTGAACATGCAACTGCTTGGCGGGCTGGAACCGACCAAGAACGGCGAGCCGATCGACCTGCCGTCGTTGATGACCTACAAGGGCTGCATGTTCTCGGGCATCCCGAACTTCGTGATGACGTTCGGCTACACCAACGCCTCGTGGACGCTGAAGGCCGACCTGGTCTCCGAGTTCACCTGCCGGCTGCTGAACTACATGGACGACAACGGGTTTGACCGTGTCGAGCCGCAGCATCCCGGCGATGCGGTGGACGAGATGCCGTTCATGGACTTCTCACCGGGCTACTTCAAGCGCGCCGAGCATCTGTTGCCGAAGTCGGGTTCGCGCGCACCGTGGCGGCTCAAGCAGAACTACCTCTTCGACATGCGGATGATCCGCTACGGCAAGGTCGACGAAGAGTCGCTGCATTTCACCAAACACCGTGCGCCCGTGGCGGCTTCGGTCTGACGGAGATCTAGCCGTAGGGGCTCCTCGTGCTCCCGTCTACCCGCGAAACGGAATCCTCGCAGCGGAAGTGCGAGAAGACGCCTGCGTAGGTTCCGTCTCGCGGGGGAGGTGCGCTGGGACCCACGCTCAGTCCGGGGCGACGACGACGATCCCGTCGTCGTCGCTGTAGGCGATGTGCCCCGGCACGAACACCACGCCCCCGAAGTCGACGGCGACGTCGCGCTGCCCCTCGCCGGTCTTGCCGCTCTTACGAGGGTTGGTGCCCAACGCCTTGATACCGATGTCGAGGGTGCGCAACGCCGCGGAGTCCCGTACCGCGCCGTTGATGATCAGCCCCGCCCAGCCGTTGTCGACGCCGAGGCCCGCGATGAGGTCGCCGACGAGTGCGGTGTGCAGGGATCCGTCGCCGTCGACGACCAGCACCGCGCCGTTACCGGGTTCGGACAGAACCGATTTCAGCAGCGTGTTGTCCTCGAAGCACTTGACGGTGGTGATCGGTCCGGCGAACTGCGATCGGCCGCCGAACTGGCGCAGTTGCAGATCGCAGCTGCGCACGTCGGCGCCGATCTCGTCGACAAGGTCAGCCGTGGGACGCGGTTGAATGCTCACCCGTCGATGCTAGCCACCACGATGTCGTGCACGTACTGCGCCAGGCCCGGTTCGGCGTCGTCGTAGTAGCGGGTGAACCGTTCGTCGGCGAGGTACATCTCGACCAGGCACCGGTGCATCTCGTCGCTGCAGTCGTAGTACCGCTCGATCGATGCGCGGTGCCTGGCGGCCAACTCGTTGGCGCGCTCCGAGCCGGGTGTGACGCCGGCGCGCTTGGCCTCGGCGAGTGCGTCGAGCAAGGCGTCATTCTCGGCCTTGATCCGGATCCAGTCCTCTTTGGTGAAGCTGGCTGCCCGCTGTTGCGACTGCTTCCAGGCGTCGGTGTCGCCCCACCGTTGCTCGGCTTCTGCGGCGTACTCCTCGCTGAAGGCGGTGGTGCCGAAGATCTCCACCTGCTCCTCAGCCGTCAGCTGAATTCCCTTGCGGTGCGCGGACATTAGTTCCTCCACTGCCCTGATGGTGTCTTGAAGCCGGTCAACCTGCTCGGACAGCAGCGCATGCTGTCGCTGTAGGTGGGCGACCACATCGGCGTCCGGGTCGTCGAGCAGCGTGCGAATCTCGTCGAGTGGCATCCCGACCGACCGGTACACCAGTACGAGGTGCAGCCGCTCGATGTCGGCGTCGGTGTAGCCGCGGTATCCGGCAGGCGTGCGAACGCTCGGCACCACCAGGCCGATGTGGTCGTAGTGGTGCAGGGTGCGAACGGAGACCCCCGTCAGGGCGGCTACCGCACCAACCGTTTTGGCGTCCATGAAGCCACTATCAACCCTGACGCCGCGTGAGGGTCAAGTTGTTAGTCGGTGTTTCCGCGGCGGCTGGCGATGATGACCAACAGAATCGCGAGCACACCCGCAGCGATCGCCGCAGCGATCGGCAGCCGCGACTGCGGGGGGCCGACCAACGGAACGCTCGGCGGCGCCGTCACCGGGTTACCCGCTGCGGCCACCGTCGACTTCGCTTGTGCGGCAGTCTGTTTGGCCTCGGTGACGAGATCGCGGTCGCCGTCTACCGCTTTCGCGGCCGCCTTCTTTGCGGGCGGTTTCTTGGCCGCGGCCTTCTTGGCGGAAGCTTTCTTCGCGGCGGCCTTCTTCGCCGGCGCCGCCTTCTTGGCGGCCTTCGCAGGGGTCTTCTTGGGGGTCTTGGCCGGAGCCTTCTTCGCGGCCTTGGCTTTCTTGGCAGCCGCCTTCTTGGCGGGCGGCTTGTCGCCCGTCGGCTCGGTGGGTTTTTCGGGTGACGGTTCAGCAGCCGGGGCAGGTGCAGGAGCGGCATCCGAAGCGGGGGTGGGTGTCTCCGGCTTCGGCGGTATCTGCGCAGGCGCTGGCACGTCAGGCTTTTCGTCGGCGCGATCCTGCGGGTCGGCCATCGGGCTGCTCCTTTGCAGTGTCTCGTCTTTAGTCACTCAACCCTAGCCCGTGACGGAAAGGGCAGCGGCCATGGTCAACGCGACGGTCATGATTGCCAGCTCGGTCAGCGATCGAGACCGCGACAAATATGCGGTCACGCGGTGCGACTTTGCCGCGGGTAACCATCGGGCCCGGTTGCTCCACGCTAGCGCGAGCAATACAACAGTTAGCACGATCTTGATCAGCAACACCCGCCCGTAGCCCGTGCCGAACAACTGCGACGGGCTGCCGATGACCACCAGCGCCCCGGCGACCCCGCCGGCCAGCAGGGCGATCACACACCCCAGCGACAGCTCCGAGAACCGCGGCAGCACCCGGGCCCACTGCCCGCGGTGCTCGACCGTCAGCACCAGCGCCGCCAACGTTCCGCACCACAGCGCGGCCGTCAACGCGTGCACCGCAATTGCCGCCCCGCCCAGGGCACTCGCGGCCATGTGACCGCCAATTGTGCGTGCCACCAACCCAACTGCCGTGACGCCCGCGACGGCGACGGTCACCGGGGCAGTCCTCGGGGCGGCGACGGCCAGCAGCAGCACCACACCGGCCGCCGCCGCGCTGAACACCCCCGAGCGCCCGACCGCGGTCGCCGACGCGAACTCAAGGGCCGTGCCGAGGCCGACCCGCGTCACCGGCATCGCGGCAGCCGCTGCGGCGCCGACGACCAAGCGGCACAGTTCGGCCACCAGCCAGACGCCCGCCGCGACCGCGAGCGGTGCCTCGGCCCGGTGCATGAGCTCGGTTCGGTGGCGGCCGTCCTCGAGCGCAGGCGCCGTCGCGAGGCCGAGCGTGACGGCCGCCGCGCAGTCGGCGACCGCACGCACCACCGCCTGGGCCGGCGCGGCCTGCGGGTACGCCAACGCCCACGCCGCGCCTGAGGCGGCGAGCACGACGAGCAGCCCGCCCAGCGCGGCGTGGGTCCGGGTCACGTCTTTCGCCGCGTCGCCCACCAGACTCCGCCGGCGATGATCAGCGCACCGATCACCAGGAACGGCCACACCGGAATCCCGCCATCTGTGGGTTCGGCCGGTGCGGCCGTCGCCCGGCCCGGCGTGCCAGGCCCTGGCGCCGTCAGCTCGAACTGCCACGACCCCGACACCGGATGGCCGTCCGCCGACGTCACGCGGTAGTTCACCGTGTAGGTGCCCGTCGGCCCGAGCGGGCGCACACTCACCGAGACCACCGCGCCCTCGACCTGCGGGTCGCCGTCCGACCACAGGTTGCCGTCCGGTCCCACCACGGTCATCGCGGCGAAATCGGGCTGTATCTGCTCGTTGAATGTCGCGCTGACCCGTTGCGGTCCCTGCGCCAGCGCGGCGCCTTCGGCGGGATCGGCCGCGATGCGGACGGCGTGTGCGGATGCAACCGGGGCGCCGGCCAGCGCCATCGCCGCCACCAGGGCGGCGATGAACGCGAGCCGGGCAATCCGGATCATGTGCGTCTCCGCGCGATCAATGCCGCGGCCACCCCGACGGCGGCCAGCGTGATGGCGCCGCCGGCGAGCCAGCGCGCGGTGTTGTCGGCGCCCTGCGTGGCCTGAGCCGTCATCGCGTGCTCGGAGGTCGTCGGCGTCGCACCGGTCAAGCTCAGCACAGGCGCGGGATGCTCCGGTTCAGCGCCGTCGGGTAGCGGCGCCTGGTCCCAGCGCACCACCGTCCCGTCGGAGTACGTCTGGGTGGTCGGGAAGCTGACGCTGTCGCCGTCGGGCAGCTTCACCGACACCCGGAACAGCGCGAACTGGTCCGACGAGATGCCGATCGTCGGGTCGGCCGTCCAGGTGACCGAGTGGACGGTGCCCGCCGCGGTGTCCCGTTCGACCGTGGCCGTCCAGCCGGGCATGACTTCGGTACGCGCCGACGCGACGTCGGGCAGCTCGACACGCAACTGCGTCGTCAAGGCCCCGGTGTCGGATTCGCCCGGCACCCGGAACGTCAGCACCGATGTGGTGCCCGGCGCGGGATCGTCGGCGTCGACGTGGACGTGCGCCGACGCCGGGCCGGCGGTCACCAGCCCGAGAGTGAAGGCCGCGGCCGTGGTGGCCACGCTGATAAGGGCGCGCTTGGGCGCCCCGGATGGGGAACGCATTCAATTGTCACTTTCTGTGTTGGGGATTTCGGACGGTCAGCGTGCGGGGCTGACCGGCGGTCCCCGGTGTGACATCGAAGCGGCGAGCAGAAGCGCCGAATGCATCGGCTGGTCGGCGCAGATCGTGACAACGGCGCGCTCGGGCGTCGGCGGCACGATGACGCGCGCGACGGAGCCGACGACGCGCGATACCGCCCGGCAGAGATGGTCGCCCGCCGCGATCAGCAGCGCGCCGACCACCACCGCCATCGCGTGCGCCGCCAGCATCGCCGGGGCGGGCAGCACCGTCGCGGTGTCGCCGCCGTGGCTGTGGCCTGCGGCGCTCAACATCAGGTGGCCGGCGAGCTGACCTGCTGCGAGCAATGCCAGCAGCACGCGGGCGTCTGACGTGCGGGCGATGCTCGCGGCCAGACTGCCGACCGTCACGGCCAGCACCGCGAGCAGCGCCGCCGATGTGCCCGTCGGAGCGGCACTGCCTGCCAGGCCGTGGGCCGCCACCGCCAGCGTCGCGGTCAGCAGCCCGGCAGCCGTCCCCCGCAGACGCGCTGCGACGGTCGACGGCTGGCTCACGGCGATGCCTTTCAGGCCACGCCGAGGCGAGCCATCAGGTCGGCGTCGATGCCGTCGAGCTGGCGGGAGATCGAATCGTGGGCCGCCTTGCGCTTGCCCGACGGCATGTTCTCGGCGGCGGTGACCGCGGCGGACAGCTCGCTGAGCCGCTCGGTGATGGCGGCGACGAACTCCTTGGTCTCGGCGTCCTTGGGCTTCTTCTCGGCGACGAGCCGCAGCGTCTGCTCGGCGCCCGCGATGCGGGCCGACAGCTGGGCGCCGTGCCCCGAGAACTGGCCCAGCTGGCTGAGTGGAACGCCGAGCCGATCGGCGCGCCGTTCGTCGAGGAAGCCCCGCGCGGCCATTGCCCCGCGGTAGGCCAGCGGCACGGCGATCGGCGCCAACAGCCGGGTGACGGTCAACGCGCGGCGGATCCGCGTCGGAGAGAACAGCTTGCCCTCCTGGGCCGCCTTGAGCTGAGTTTCAGCAACCTTGAGCGCGGCCTTGTCGCTCTGCCGCTGGGCGCGCAATTGGGCCTTGAGCGCCTTGGCCTCGGCCTTGCGGGCCGCCTTGTCGCGACGGCGCTCGTTCTTCGCGGCGAGCTTGGCCTCAAGCTTCGCTTTCGCCTTGATGGCGCGGGCCTCAGCTCGCCGAGTAGCGCGGCTTTTGCGTCGCTTGAACAGGCCCATCTGGCCGCCTTCCGGTCGTCTCGTCGACATCGTGGCCACTGATCTGCGCGATGGCGCAGCACCAACACTATCGCCCCGCATTCGGGCCAGCGTTGGCGTGCCCCGGTGCGCATGTGGTTCGATCCACTAGCAAACGTGTGTGAGGCGTTTGTGCGACAATTGTGACACTCCCCGTCCGCCCCTCGGTCGACGGGCGTGCTGAGAGGTGGTGACCGAGTGGCTCCGCGTGTGCGTGTCGCCGCGTCGGCGGTTCTCGTCGCGTCCGGGCTGCTCATCACCGGCGCCGGTGGCGCGAGCGCGATTGCCGATCCCGGACACGGCTACGGACGATCGGACAAGGACATGTCATGGCCAGGCGGTGCCCGATGTCAGTCGCGTCCGCGCGGTTGGACCTGCTGCCCGTGGGCGGGTTCCTGATCGGAAAGCTGGCTTCCTATTCGGCCCTCGGTGCATTGCTGGGAGCCCTCGGGGCGGCGGTGTCACTATCCGTCGATGCCCGGACCGCTGTTCAACAAGTTGGACATCAACCTGCTGTTGCCGCTGTTCGTGGATGGTGAGCGGACCACGGTTGGCCAGCACATCGAGCTTCTGCTGCACCTCGCCCTGGACGTTGGTGTGGTCCGCCGAACCCAGTACCCCGGCCAGCGCGCCGGCCGCGACACGGTTCGAAATCGCCTTGCAGGCGAGCGCGACATCGAGGATCAGGCCGTTGAGGTCCCCGGACGCGTCGGGGTGACGCCGGCGTTCTTCAATCAGAAACTGCACCAAGGTGGTGCGATCGGCAAACATGCCCCAAGGATGTCGGGGGCGGTGCTGACCGGCCATCCCCCGCCTGGGTGGGTGGCTGGGTGGCTGCCGACCGAGCTGAGCCTGTAACCGAAACATCTGGAACCGATAAGGCCTCGTCCAGACCGTGTCTGGACCTCCATCGCCCCGGTGTCGAGAAACCTGCAGGCCGTGCCGTCACGCCTGGCTGCGTCGCTCCTAGAACTGTCTGCAGTTCGATGCGGTCGGGACTCCGTTGAAGCGGTCCGCCAACCATGCGAATACTTTCTGCGCGCCACCGAGTGGAGCGGTCGTGTCGCCGGGATGGTGTCCGAGGAGCTCGACGAGCCCTACCGGCTGCCAGCCGAACACCCCAGGGGCAAATACCTGCTGTTGTTCGATCCGCTCGACGGATCCTCGAACATCGACGTCAATGTGTCGGTTGGCAGCATCTTTTCGATACTGAGGGCGCCGCAACCCGGCTCGGACCCCGAGCCGCAGGACTTTCTGCAGCCCGGCTGTGAGCAGGTGTGCGCCGGATATGCGATCTACGGGCCGTCGACGATGCTTGTCCTGTCGGTCGGCACCGGGGTGCACGCGTTCACCCTGGACCCGAACCTGGGGGAGTTCATCCTCACCCGCGAGTCAATCCAAATACCGGAGAGCACCAAGGAATTCGCTATCAACGCGTCCAACCAGCGATTCTGGGAGCCGGCCGTGCAACGGTATGTGCAGGAGTGTCTCGCCGGCCGCTCAGGGCCCCGCCAAAAAGACTTCAATATGCGCTGGGTCGCCTCGCTGGTGGCTGAAACTCACCGGATCCTCACCCGTGGAGGAGTTTTCCTGTATCCGCGTGACTCGCGGCAGCCGGTCAAGCCCGGCCGGTTGCGGCTGCTGTACGAGGCGAATCCAGTGGCATTTCTCATCGAGCAAGCCGGCGGCGCGGCCAGCACCGGACGAGGCCGTCTCCTCGACGTGGTTCCCACCGATGTGCACCAGCGGGTCTCTTTCGTGTTCGGTGCTCGCGAGGAGGTCGCAATCATCGAGGATTACCACGGCGAATCCTATGAGCTGGCCTCCAAATTGCCGCTCTACGGCACACGCGGCCTGTTCCGCAGCGCGGCGGTCTGACTAGCGTGTCACGCAAAAATCCGATCGTCTCGGTCACGGGATCCTCGGGCGCTGGCACGACCTCTGTGATGCCAGACCGCGCGGCCCGCCAGATAGCGCACCGACTTGCCGGCCTCGGCCAACACCGTCAGCAACAAGGCGGCGTAGACCGTGGTCAGATCCACCGTCCAGGACACCTGATCACCCAGTGCGTCAATGTCACTGACGAGCTCGCGGATCGCTTGTTCGTCATTGACCAGCCTGCGCGACAACACCACCGCGCCCTTGTCATCGACCACACAGACCCAGTGGTACTCCTTGCCGACATCCACACCAGCCCACAACTGGCCCGTCGTCATCGAACCCCTTTTCACTTGTCTACCAACACAATCCCCACGGACAACCCCGCCAGCATTTCCTTAAATAGGCGATCGCATCGCAGATCTCAATCAGCGGCCAGAGGAAGTCCAGGCAGGCCGGGCGGCCAGTCCTTTCAAGCCGCACCATCAGGCCGGCACGAGTCATGCTGCCTCACCCGGCCCACCCGGGTCACAGCCCAACGTAACAACACGAAGTAACTGCACCTACGAACTTAAGGGTAGTCATGAACGGCCCAACCGCTGAGCTGTCGTCCGCCGCCGCGGTGCGTCGCCAATGATCGCGCCACACGCCCGCCGGGTAACGGTCGACCGATTCGGGCCGCCCGAGATGTTGCACGTCGAATCGTTCGCGTTGGGTGAGCCGGGGCGTCGGCGCGTGCGCGTGCGCGTAACGCATGCGTCGGTCGGATCGACCGACGCGATGGCGCGGTCAGGCGATTACCTCTTCCAGCCCCGGCCCGGCTTCGTTCCTGGCTATGACTTCGTGGGCGTGGTCGAGACCACCAATGCCGCCGCGGCTCGCCGGGGACTGTCTATCGGCATGCGGGTGATCGGCTGTCTAGCCCGGATGGGGTCCTACACAACACATTTGAATGCCTGCATCGATCGCCTGGTTCCGTTGCCCGATGAACTCGACTCAACAGTTGCCGCCGCCCTGCCACTGGACCTGGTCACCGCGGACCTGGCACTCGAGCTAGCCGAACCACCCCACGGCGGAACACTTTTCGTCCAGGGAGTCTCCGGCCCGGTCGGCAGCTTGCTCACTCAGCTCGCCGTCGCGAAAGGACTGCGGGTGTTCGGCACGGCATCGGAGCGCACCCGCGCCAGCGCGGAGTCCCTTGGCGCGCACGTCGTGAACTACCGGGATCCGAACTGGCCCATAATGATTCGGCAGCTGACCGCCGGCGGGGCGCACGCCGGCGTCGACCACACCGGCACCGCACTGGTTCGGGCGGCGACCAGGCGCACGGGCACGGTGGTCCGTACCGCATGGAGCGGCCGGCCCGGACACGGTCGCGTCGACGCCGCGCGGGGTGGGCCCGCGACGTTGGCTCGCAGATTCACCTCGCCCAGTGAACGTCTGTGCTCAGTCCCGCTACTGGTCGCGTTACAGCCGCAAAGGTACCGACAGATCCTGCACGACCAACTACACCGAATCGCCGGCGGCCAACTCCGGGCACCCACGGTGACCACGGCGCCCTTCGACGAGGTCATCGACGCCCACCGGCAACTGGCCGACCTCCCGCCGGGGCACAAGCTCGTCCTCGAAATGCCCCCTGGCTAGAGACGACGATATCCAACGAGCGACGTGCCGCCCCGCCGAACCGCGGGAGCGCATCCTGCGCGGCGCCGTCATCACCATGGAGCCCCACCAGCCGCGGGCCGGCGCGGTGGGAATCCGCGACGGTGTCATCGAATCGGTCGGCACCGTCGAGCATGTTCGGTCGGCCATGGGTCAACACGTCCCGGTCGATGACCTCGGTTCAGCGGCGATCCTGCCGGGATTCATCGACGCACATCACCATTTCTCCCTGGCCGTGTTCGACGCCGGGGTGCCCGGCCTGCACCTGCCGCCCGGCAGCCGGGTCGGCGATCTTCTGAAACTGGTCAACCGGGCGGTCTCCGACCACGACGGGCACGGCTGGATACGCATGCGCGGATACGACCCGGCCCTGCTGAACGAGGGTCGGGGCCCGCACATCCGCGAGCTCGACGAGGTCTGCCCCGACTACCCGCTGCTACTCATCGATTACAGCGGTCACGACGGATGTGTCAACTCGCGGGCGATGGCCGAGATGGGCTGGAACCGAAGCTCACCCAATCCACCCGGAGGCTTGCTTCGACGAGACCGGTTGGGCCGCTTGACCGGTGAAATCGTCGAAGGCGCGACGTTTCTGGCGGACGCGAGATCGCGCGGATCGTTGTCCCATCGCGGCGAGGATATCTGGACCGCCGAATGCGAGCGGCACTCGCGACGATTGCTCGCCGCCGGGATAGTCCGCGTGGCAGACGCGGCGGTGGCACCGATGTTCGACCCGCTGTTTGAACGCGCCGCCCGCGCCCGGGCACTACCAGTCATCGTTCATCGGATGCCATTGGGTGGTCGCAGCATGCTCGATCCACGCTTCGACGTAGGGCCAACCGGCTCTGGACCCGAGAGCACCCCGGTCGGGCCGGCGAAACTGATCCTCGACGGCGCAAGCCGCTGCGCGCTGTGTTTCTCGATCCAGCAGGCGGCCACATTCGCCGCGAAAGCGATCAGGTCGGCCGTCGCCGCACGAAGCTTAGCGGCGCTGCGGGCGGAGTCACACCTGCAATGGCGTATCGGCCGCGATCAGCTCGTCCACGCGAGAATGTTGTTCTGGCAACAGGAACAACTCAACGCCGCCGTCGCTGAGGCCGTTGACAACCAGCTCCAGGTCGCCCAACACGCGATCGGCAACGAAGCGGTGAACATGGCGGTCACGGCATTGGAAGAACACCAGCAACGCCTGCACAGGCTGCCCGGACGACCGCGCCTGGAACACACCGTCCTGATTGACCCGCCGCTCGCACAGCGCATCGCCAACGTGGGCGCCATCGCCACAGTCCAGCCCTACTTCGTCTATGACTTTCTCGGGGACGCCGTCGCGAGGACGCCGATTCCGAACCTCTCCTGGTCTTGCCGCTTCGCACGCTCACCGATGCCGGGGTGATACTGGCCGGCAGTTCGGACTATCCGGTTGTCGACTTCGACGTCCTCGCCAGCGTCCAAGCCGCCGCGACCCGGCGCACCCGCAGCGGTCTGCAGTGTGAACCCGAGGAAGCGCTCAGCGTTGAAGAGGGCCTGCGCGCTTACACGGCGGGGTCAGCCCTGGCCCTCGGCGTCGACAATGTGGCTGGCACGCTACAACCCGGCAAGCGCGCTGACATTGTCGTGCTCTCCGACGACCCGACCCAGATTGACGTCGACACCCTGACCACGGTCATCGTGCGGCGAACCTACGTGGGCGGTGAACTCGCATTCGCCACCGCATCCGAAATACCAATCACCGCCCAGTGAGTCATCGCACACTGCCAGGCAGCGAAACACGGGATCCACAAGCGATGGGGCACCGTATTTACATCACCTGACCAGGGCATCCGGACAGGGAAGATGTCTGAATTCCAGCAAAAGAATGACGACCGTGACGAGGTTGAACGCTGCCGGGACTTTGAGCACAGACGTCAACACTTGCTCGAACTGACGCCACCCCCCGCCGGTTAGAACAACCGCGCCGATCGACGGATCACGGTCGACCGCCTTGGTCAGCAGGTCAAGTTCGCGAAGGAACGTCGAGTTCACCAGGTTGATCGGTGGGTTCACGTAGGTCGCAGTGAGAACGCGGCCGTGCTGCTCGAGCTGGATCGTCTGCAGGGATAGGTCGCATACGGCTTTCGTCGGGGCCCTCGCTACGGGATCGGGTAGGTGACCGAGGTGAGGCGCTCCGAAAGCGACCAGAGCTCAGCGGCGGTGTGCGGATCGTGAGCGGCGGCGACAGCGGACACGCGGGTGGGGTAGCCCCGGCTTTCAAGTGGCCCGTCCGGGCCGATCACATCGCCGCCGCGGGCGGTCGGGCCGGTGGCGGCGAACAGCTGTGGCAGGACGCCGCGGCGCGGGTCTTGGGCCAGGATGCGGTTCGTAATGCGCATGAACTGTTTGGTGATGCCGGTGGGACCGGAGGATTGCAGGTTGGTGGCCGAGTAGCCGGGGTGCGCCAGCAGGCTCGCGGTGCGCTTGCCGGCCTCGTGTAGTCGGCGATGCAGTTCAAGGCCGAAGACGGCGTTGGCGAATTTGGACTGTTGGTAAAAGGCGCGCGGGCTGTAGGCGACGGCCCCGTCCAGATCGTCCCAGTGGATACGTCCGGGTTTGTGCTCGGTGCTGGTCACCGTCACCACTCGGGCGTTTGGTGCTGACTCAAGGAGCGGGAACAACAACCCGGTCAAGGCGAAGTGGGCGAGATGGTTTGTGCCGAACTGGTTCTCGAAGCCGTCCTCGGTCAGCGTCCGCGGCGGCATCATCACCCCGGCATTGTTGACCAGGATGTCGAGGTGGTCGTGACTGTGCTGAAGGTCGGTCGCGAATCGGCGAACACTTGCCAACGCGCCAAGGTCGAGAACAGTGCCACGAATGTCTGCGGCCGGAACCTCGGTACGCACGCGGGTGACGGCGTCGGCGGATTTGGCCTCGGAGCGACAGGCTGCGGTGACACTTGCTCCTGCCCGCGTCAACGCCAGGACGGTGAGTTAGCCCAGCCCGCTGTTGGCGCCGGTGACAACGGCGGTGCGCCCCGTGAGGTCGGGGATCTGGTCGGTGGTCCAGTGCTCGGTCATCGAATCTCCAGACGTAGGTTGGCAGCGTCGGCGCCGCCGCGGTTAGGGCGCGGGGGTGGGGCCGTCTGTCCACAGGTCGCGGGCCAGTGCGCGGCGGTGCGGCCACAGCGAGTCCTTGGCCTGGAATCCGATAACTCCGGTGCCCTGGTCGGCGTCGGGGATCTGCCAGGCTCCGTTAACCGCGCCCGTCAGCCCGGCGGAGAGTTTCTCGAATGCTTGCGCGGTCTTCAGGTCCGCCTCAACGCCGTTGTTGATGATGAATTTCAGTTGCCGCACCGCCTGCTGATTCTTGCTGAGTACCACGGTGATCAACTCGTCTACGGCGGCGTCGAGCTGCCCATCAGGGACGACCCGATTCCACAGTGACAGCTCGGCTGCTCGTGATGCTGGGTGCAAGGCACCCAGCAGGTTGATCTCCTTAGTCAGACGCCGACCGATCAGCCGAGCCATCCGCGTGGTGCCTCCCCAGCCCGGGGTGATGCCGACGTCGACCTCGGGCATGCCCCACTTCGCGGTTGCCGCAGCGATGACGAAGTCGCAGGCCATGGTGATCTCCAAGCCGCCACCGACGGCGTAACCGTCGACGCGCGCGATGGTCACTTTGTCCAGCTCCTCCAGCGTGTCAGCCATGTGCTGATAGCCGGTGACGCGCCGCATTACCTGGTCGGCGTTGCCCCACTGGAACATCTCGGTGATGTCGTCCCCGGCGCAGAACGTGCCGCCGGTGCCCTCGACGACCAGCACCTTGATGGTGGTGCTGTCGCGGACCCGTTCCAAAGCGTGGATGAACTCGTTCGAGAGCTGCATCGACAGCGCGTTGTGGGCTTGGGGGCGGTTCAGGGTCAGGCGCGCGACAGCGCCGTCTTCGGCATACAGCAGGCCTGCGTACGGAAGTTCGACGTGGTGCGCTGATGGTGCCGGCGCTCCCGGCGCGAGACGATTCTCGACACTGGCCACAGCGATTCTCCTTCAACCAGTTAAGTTGCGTTTGGCTACCGACAGTGAAGCACAGTGAGTATTAGTTTGCAACTGACCCTTGTACGCTGTATCCCATGATGGATCTAGGCGAGTTTCGCATCGATTCGGTCGCGGCCGCCCTGGGCGAGGTTGGAGACCGGTGGACGTTCCTCGTGTTGCGCGAGTCCTTCTTCGGAGTCACCCGTTTCGCTGACTTTCAACGTAACCTCGGCGTGGCCCGCAATATCTTGTCCGACCGGCTTGGCAAACTTGTCGACAACGCAATCCTGCTGCGCCGTCCCTATAGCCAGAATCCACCTCGCGACGAGTACCGACTCACCGAGAAGGGCCTCGACCTGTACGGCGTCATCGTTGCGCTCATGAACTGGGCCGACCGCTGGATTGTCGACCAGCCCCCGCTGACACTCACACACGTCACCGACGGCGGGGCTGTGGAACAGTCATTGCGCTGTGCGCAGTGTGGCGAGCACCTCACCGTCCGTGATATCAGCTACCACTACACCGACCCGACAGCATCACGAGCTGAAACCCTCCCGAAGTCAACGCACCGTTCAGAGGCCACTCGTCCAGCGAGTCCCGCCAACCCATGAGCGCCCCGCTGAACGGTGTCAGATAACCGCGCCTGCTTGGGAGAGGTGGCCCGTACTTGGACACGTCTCATGGCCGCGCCGAGATATCTAAACCGATAGGTTCGATGATCGCGGGGAAATCTGATTGGTGCTCTGTCGTGAGAGTTGCGATCATGGCGCACACGATGTGGTGGCCGTTGGGTGAGGAGATCGTGCGGGTATGACGATGGTCGCATTGGGCGTGCCCTCCATGCCGAACGCGCTTTCGGCCCCGGACACTGGTCCGCTGGTCGATACCTACGGGCGGGTTGCTACCGATCTGCGCGTGTCGCTGACGGACCGCTGTAACCTGCGCTGCACGTACTGCATGCCCGCCGAAGGCCTGGACTGGCTGCCGGGCGACGCGCTGCTGCAGCCCGACGAGCTGATCCGGCTGTTGCGCATCGCGGTCACCCGCCTGGGAATCAAGAGTGTCCGGTTCACCGGTGGTGAGCCGCTGGTGGCCAAGGGTCTGGAGCGGATCGTCGCGGCGACGGCGGCCCTGCAACCCCGCCCGGAGATCGCGCTGACTACCAACGGGATCGGGCTGGGACGACGGGCGGCTGGCCTCAAGCGTGCCGGGCTGGACCGGATCAACGTGTCGCTGGACACCGTCGACCCGCAGCGCTTCGCCGCCACCACCCGACGGAACCGCCTCGCCGATGTACTGGAAGGGCTCGCAGGCGCAGCGGCGGCCGGGCTCTCACCGGTCAAGGTGAACGCAGTGTTGGATCCGGGGACCGGGCTGGCCGACGCGGTCGAGCTGCTGCGCTTCTGCGTTGCCCATGGCTATCAGTTGCGGTTCATTGAGCAGATGCCACTCGACGCCGAACATCACTGGGACCGCGACACCGCGCAACGTGCCGACGGCGTGCTGGCCGCGCTCCAGGCACATTTCCAGCTGACCCCCGATCCCGCGCCACGGGGGTCGGCACCGGCCGAGCTGTGGCTCGTGGACGGCGGGCCCGCCAAGGTGGGCATCATCGCGTCGGTGTCCCACGAGTTCTGCGGAGCCTGCGACCGCACCCGCCTCACCGCGGACGGACAGGTGCGCAGCTGCCTGTTCTCCCAGCGCGAGAAGGATTTGCGGGGTCTGCTGCGCGGCGGCGCCGACGACGACGTCATCGAGGCGGCCTGGCGTGCCGCCATGTGGGCAAAACCGGCCGGACACGGCATCAACGACCCCGGATTCGTGCAGCCGGACCGGCCGATGAGTGCGATCGGCGGATGACCACCGTCACCGTCCGATACTTTGCCGCAGCCCGGGCGGCGGCGGGTGCGGAGGCTGAAGCGATCGCCCTGGACGACGGCACGACGGTTGCCGAATTGCTCGGGATGCTGGGTGACCGCGGCGAAGAGTTGGCGCGGGTGCTGCGGCGATGCTCGTTCCTGCGAGACGGCGTCGCTGTCCGCGACCACGCGGTCATGTTGCTCTCCGGCGACACGGTCGATGTGTTGCCGCCATTTGCCGGCGGGTAGCTTCGTCGACGTCCTAGTCGACGGCGAGTGCCACCTCGGTCGACTTCACCAGCACGGTGGTAGCAACCCCTTCGGCAAGGCCGAGCTCTTCGACCGCGTCTTTGGTGATGGATGCGGTCATGATCTGATCGCCGCCGTCGAGGCGAACCTTCACCGTCGCCATCACGCCGCCGATATTCACTTCGGTGACGGTGGCCGGCAGCTGATTGCGGGTGGACAGACGCATTCCGAGATCCCCTTCTGTGCAGTAGCGACGGTCACACCGTACTCGACGCAGAGGGAATCTGATAGCGCCTTATCTGCGGAATTCTGAGCGATACTTAACCGTAAACCGCACTCAGTTTGTATGGTTTTTCCGCATGTGCGGAGCCATACTGGCGCAGAGGAGGTCGGCGTGACAGCCATTCGGATCAAGGATGCGGCTGCGCTCCTCGGTGTCAGCGACGACACGGTGCGCCGCTGGATCGATAGCGGCAGCCTTCCTTCGTTCAAGGACGAGTCGGGACGCAAAGTAATCGCCGGCGATGCGCTGGCCGAGTTCGCCCGGGAACACGCGGCGCCGCCACCGAATCCCCTCGGCGTCGCCAGTTCCGCACGTAACCGGTTCGTCGGTCTCGTCACGAAGGTGACTACAGATCAGGTGATGGCCGAAGTGCAGATGCAGTGCGGACCCTTCACCATCGTCTCGCTGATGAGCAGTGAGTCGGCCACCGAACTCGGCCTCGAACCGGGCGTCGTCGCCGTGGCGGTCGTCAAAGCAACAACCGTGATCATCGAAACACCTGGAGGAACGTCATGAGATCGATCTTCGCTGTGGCCGTGGCGGCATTGGGCGCTGCGACTCTTGTCGGCGGCTGCTCGACGTCAGGGACCGATACCGCCTCGACGACGACCGGAGGTGCATCGCCGGCACCCGCGAGCATCACCGGCGATATCACCGTGTTCGCGGCTTCATCGGTGAAGTCGACCTTCACCAAATTGGCCGCCCAACTGGAGAAAGACAACCCGGGAACGAAGGTCACGTTCAATTTCGCGGGTTCCTCCGATCTGGTTGCCCAACTCACGCAAGGCGCACCCGCCGACGTGTTCGCGTCCGCCGACACGAAGAACATGACCAAGGCGGTCGACGCCGGCCTGGTGGCCAAAGATCCGGTCAACTTCGCCACCAACACGCTGACCATCGTCACTCCGCCGGGAAACCCGAAAAAGATCGCATCGTTCGCGGATCTGGCCAAGCCCGGCACCCAGGTCGTGGTGTGCGCACCCCAGGTGCCCTGCGGATCGGCCACCGAAAAGGTCGAGAAAGCCACCGGCGTGACCCTGAAGCCGGTGAGCGAGGAATCAACAGTCACCGACGTGCTGGGAAAGATCACCGCCGGCCAGGCCGACGCTGGACTGGTCTACGTCACCGATGCCAAAGGTGCCGGTGACAAGGTCACCACGGTCCCGTTCCCCGAGTCCAGCGGCGCTGTGAACACGTACCCGATCGCCGTCCTCAAGGGGTCGAAGAACCCTGCCGCCGCGCAAAAGTTCGTTGATCTCGTGTCAGGCGCGGAGGGGCGGAAGGTGTTGGCGGAAGCGGGTTTCGCTGCGCCATGACGGCAGGACGGCGGTCTGGTGGACTGATCCAGGTCGGGCTGCCAGCCTGGATCTTTCTGCCTGCGGTGGTCGGTGCGCTCTTCGTGATCGTGCCGCTAGTGGCGATCCTGCTCAAGATTGACTGGCCGAACTTCATCGCCCTCATCGCGTCCGAATCCTCGCGCACCGCATTGGTGTTGAGCTTGAAGACCTCCGCGGCGAGCACCACAGTCTGTGTGCTCGTCGGCGTACCGATGGCGCTGGTACTCGGCCGCGCAACATTCCCCGGCCAGTCGGTCCTGCGAGCTCTCGTCGTGCTCCCGCTTGTCCTGCCCCCGGTCGTGGGTGGGATTGCCCTGTTGTACACCTTCGGCCGGCAAGGGCTGCTCGGTCATCAACTCGAGGTGGCGGGCATCCAGATCGCGTTTTCGACCATCGCGGTGGTGCTGGCACAGTCCTTCGTGTCGCTGCCCTTCCTCGTGGTCAGCCTCGAGGGTGCACTGCGCACCGCCGGCACCGACTACGAACGCATCGCCGCGACCCTCGGTGGCCGGCCCACCACCGTGCTGCGGACGGTGACGTTGCCCCTGGTGATTCCCGGGTTGATGTCGGGAGCGGTGCTGGCGTTCGCTCGCTCCCTGGGCGAATTCGGAGCGACGCTGACCTTCGCCGGCTCGCTGCAGGGCGTCACCCGGACACTGCCGCTCGAGATCTACCTGCAACGCGAGACCGATCCCGACGCCGCCGTCGCTCTTTCGCTGGTACTCATCGTGGTCGCCGCGGCCATCGTCATCGCGTCGGCCAGCCATCGCCTGGCGGGGCCGGCATGAGCAGCGTATGTGTGCAGGCCGCCCTCGAGCAGCGGGGAATCAAATTCGACCTCGCACTCGACGACGGCGAGGTGCTCGCCGTGCTCGGGCCCAACGGTGCAGGAAAATCGTCGCTTCTGCTGATGATCGCCGGACTGTTGCGACCCGACCACGGCCGAATCGAACTCGGCGAAAACGTGGTCACCGACACCAGCGCAGGGGTGTTCGTGGCCGCACACGCGCGTGGTGTCGCCATGCTGTCCCAGCAGGCACTGCTGTTCCCGCACATGAGCGCGGTCGCCAACGTCGCCTATGCCCCGCGCTGCAAGGGCCAGAGCCGCTCCGCCGCGCGCGCCACCGCGCAACGCTGGCTGGAGGCAGTCGACGCTGGACACCTCGCCGACCGACGCCCGGCCCAGCTCTCCGGAGGCCAGGCGCAACGTGTCGCCGCCGCCCGCGCACTGGCCGCCGAACCCCAGGTGCTGCTTCTCGACGAACCGATGTCAGCACTCGACGTCACCGCCGCCCCAGCGCTGCGGCGACTGCTGCGTGACGTGCTGCGCCGCGAGCGCCGCACCGCCATCATCGTCACCCACGACCTACTCGACGCCCTCGCGATCGCCGACAAGGTCGTCGTCCTCGAACGCGGACGGGTCGTGGAAAGCGGCCCCGTCCGTACCGTTTTGGCCTCCCCGCGAACTGCTTTCACCGCCCGGATCGCGGGTGTCAACCTGATTCCCGGAGTCGTCACCGCACCGGGAACGATCCGGACAGCAGGGGGGCATTGATATTTCGGGCGTCGGCGACCTCGAGTCAGGCGCCTCGGCGGTCGCATTGTTTCGGCCCAGTGCGGTGGCGGTCCACCTCGACCCGCCACATGCCAGCCCGCGCAACGTGTTCAAAGAGACTATCGCCGAAATGGACATTCACGGAACGGCTGTCCGGATCCGGGGCGCCGACCAACCCGACGGAAGCGCCGGACTTGCCGCCGACATCACCGCCGCATCCGCTGCAGACCTCGACCTCGCGCCCGGCCAGACCGTCTACTTCGTGGTGAAAGCACAAGAGGTGGAACTCCATCCCGCACTGCCCGCGCTAACCTACGTCAACTGAAATAACCCCGGCCACCGACGGTGAGCGAGTGCACCACCCGGAATTCCAAATCGGAGGGGCCGCCCGCCAATCCTGGTCGCACATCCGCGCCGAACCCGCTCAGCGACGCCGAACCGGACCCCTCAATCAGCGCCCTAGGTGTACTGGGACAGGACGTTGGTAGCAGGCGTGTTGGCTTGATGTGAGGAGAACCTCCGGGTGGGGTGTGGCTTGTCTAGGTCCACCACCGTCCGGAGGTTCTCGTGTCCCACCGTAATGCCCGTACGACGTTTCACGGCCGGCTGCTGATAGTGCGCCGGTATCAGGCTGGCTGGCCCAAGGCCCATATCGCGAAAGCGATGGGGGTTTCGCGTAAATGCGTCCACACCTGGATCAGTCGTTTTGAGACCGAGGGTGAAGACGGTCTTCACGACCGGTCCTCGCGGCCGCATACCAGTCCGACCCGTGTCCGGCCCAGCGTGGAGAACCAGATCGTGGCCTGGCGCAAACGCCACCGGTGCGGTCCTGACGAGATCGCCGCCAAGCTCGGGATGTGCCCGCGAACGGTGTCCCGTGTGCTCAACCGTCGACAGATGCCCCACCTACGCGAGCTGGACCCGATGACCGGTCAGGTGATCCGCTCTTCTAAGACCACCGCGGTGCGTTATGAGCGGTCGCGCCCCGGCGAGCTGGTTCACATGGACGTCAAG
>NZ_PDCP01000052.1 GCF_002553505.1 Mycolicibacterium agri
TATCACGCGTTCGCGACATGCCCGGTGAGGCTCGCCAAGAACGTCGCGAACGCCGTGCAAGCCGGGCGGTAAGACCGTCCGCAAGGGCGATCAGGTCACATCGAACTCGGATGTCGTTCTGCCGGAATTGCCCGTCGGCTACGCCGACACTTACGTCAACGGCGTGCGCTACCGGGTGCGCACCGTCGACATCCGGGTGCCCGAGCCGATGCTCGTCGCCGTCGGCGCCACCTACGACTCCACCATCGCCGACACCAACAACCTGCACCGCCGGGTCCTGATCATCTGCACGTTCGCGATCGGCGCCGCGACGTTCGCGGGGTGGTTGCTCGCCGCGTTCGCGGTAAGGCCGCTCAAACAGCTCGCCGAGCAGACCCGCCAGATCGACGCGGGCGACGAGGCGCCGGACGTCGAAGTGCGCGGCGCCACCGAAGCCGTCGAGATCGCCGAGGCGCTCAAGGGCCTGCTGCAGCGCATCTGGAACGAGCAGGACCGCACCAAGGCGGCGCTGGCGTCGGCCCGTGACTTCTCGGCGGTGTCGGCGCACGAGCTGCGCACGCCGTTGACCGCGATGCGCACCAACCTTGAGGTGCTCGCCACCCTGGATCTGCCGGACGAGCAACGCAAAGAGGTCATCAACGACGTCATCCGCACGCAGTCGCGCATCGAGGCGACCCTGACCGCACTGGAGCGGCTCGCCCAAGGCGAGCTCTCGACCTCCGACGACCACGTGCCCGTCGACATCACCGAACTGCTCGACCGCGCCGCCCACGACGCCATGCGCGTCTACCCGGATCTGGACGTGTCGCTGGTGCCCGCGCCGACCATCATCATCGTCGGCCTGCCCGCGGGTCTGCGGCTGGCGGTGGACAACGCGATCGCCAACGCGGTCAAGCACGGCGGCGCGACGCGGGTGCAGCTGTCGGCGGTGAGTTCACGCGAGGGTGTGGAGATCGCGATCGACGACGACGGCGTCGGCATCCCGGAAGAAGAGCGCGCAATCGTGTTCGAACGGTTCTCCCGCGGGTCGACGGCGTCGGTGTCCGGTTCCGGCCTCGGCCTGGCGCTGGTTGCGCAGCAAGCCGAATTGCACGGCGGCACTGCGTCTTTGGAGGAAAGCCCACTCGGCGGCGTGCGGCTGCTGCTGAAGCTGCCCGGCGTGCGCTAGCGGGTAGCGCAGTTAAGGACGCCACGGTGGGACACACCCAGGTGACCGGTCCTGACCTGTGGCACCTGCACTGTCATCGACGCCGTGTTCGGCCCCTACGATCGACGAAACCCGCTCCGCTCCAGTGTTATTGCGGTGCGCAAAACCAGACATGCCGCTGTTGGCCGACCGCAACTTCGCCGTCACCGCTCTCGCGGAACAGCTCGCAGCAGCCCAGGCGCACGTGCTCATCCACTGCATCGACACCCGCGTGTTGCCGCCGATCAAACAACTACCCGACCGCAGCCGGCCGGCACGAATGGGTTCAGTTGTCATCCACGCCGCGATACCGTTCGCCTTGACAGCAGGGGAACCCGGGTCGGGTGCTCCGCTTGGCCACCACCCAGACTGACGAAAAACGCTGCCCCGCATAGCAACTGGTCGGACTACCATCACAGATGGGGGATCGAAACCAGCTCTCTGGAACTCAAATCCACCGCCCTGGGCGGACGAGTCCTGCGAGCAGCCACCCCGCCGGCATCACCCAAGAGGCGCCCAACAGATCACCTACCAGGCGCTGCGCACTCCCTCGCCGATACCAGGAGTTAGAGCTAGGCCGGTGCTTGGTGGCTGTGCCCATCATCGCGGGCGGTCAGGTCGTAGCCGCGTTGAGCCTCTCGCTCCACGCGGAGTTCGGGGAGGCGAATGGTCGCATCGGCGATCTGGCTCCTCGCTTGCGGCACACCGCGGCGCAGATCCAGGCCGATCTAGCCCGACAGCCGTACGCCGCTCTTGGTTGAGAGGCGTTTGGCGGCGCGGCGTTGCGGGGGGTGCACACGTCGGCTCTCGGGCGCGAGCAACATGGAGGCCGCCCCGCTCGCGGCAGGGTGCCTGTCGTGTTGCTCGTGACTCCGCCCTGCAAGTGGGCGCTGGTTGCTCAGTGGGCTCATGGCAATGCCGCGCAGTTAGCGTTGAGGCCCTGTTGTTGACCGTCGAGGATCTCGATGGTGGTGGCGGTTGTGTAGTTGGTGCGGTCGATGGTGCCTTTGGCTCGGGGCGTGGAAATGGCGTGTTTGACCACTCGGGGACTCGAGCGTGATCGCCGCGGTGACATCCTTTAACCGCGCGGCCTACCCGCTAACGGGCCGCCAACAGGTCGATGACGAAAATAAGCGTCTTGCCCGACAACCGATGCCCAGAGCCCGCGGGCCCGTAGGCCTGTGCGGGCGGGATCACCAGCTTGCGGCGCCCGCCGACCTTCATACCGGGAATGCCGTCCTGCCAGCCCTGGATCAGGCCGCGCAGCGGGAACTCGATGGATTCGCCGCGGTTCCACGAACTGTCGAACTCTTCGCCGGTTTCGTACTCGACGCCGACATAGTGCACATTCACGGTGCCACCCGGTACCGCTTCCGCGCCGTCACCGACCACCAAATCCTCGATGACCAGTTCGCTGGGGGCGGGTCCGTCGGGGAAGTCAATCTCGGGTTTCGTCGCCACGGGGGTTACAGTACGCCCAATGTTGCGCCAGGTTGTTCCGGCCGATGAGGTTGTGTCGGCCCGATCAGCGGGCACACTGGACCCGTGGCAGCTGACAACAATCCCCTGGCCCGCATCCACGAGCTCGTCGACGAGGAGCACGAACTGCGGTCGCGCCTGCAGCGCGGAGAGATCACCGCGGAAGAAGAACATGCGCGGCTGCGCGCCGTGGAGGTCGAACTCGACCAGTGTTGGGACCTACTGCGGCAGCGCCGGGCGCTCCGCGACAGCGGCGGTGACCCGCGCGAAGCTCAGGCCAGGCCGCCGGAAGAGGTCGAGGGTTACCTCAATTGATCACTGATCCGCGGGCCGACGTCGTCATCGTCGGCGGCGGACACAATGCGCTCGTCGCGGCCGCGTATCTGGCCCGCGCCGGACGCGGTGTGCGCGTGCTGGAACGGCTGGACCACGTCGGCGGCGCGGCGGTGTCCGCGCACGCGTTCGACGGCGTCGACGCACGGCTGTCGCGCTACTCGTATCTGGTGAGCCTGCTGCCGCGGCGCATCATCGACGACCTCGGGGTGCGGGTGCGTCTCGCGCGTCGACGCTACTCGTCGTACACGCCCAATCCCGCCGACGGCGGCCACACCGGGCTGCTGGTCGGTCCCGAGTCGACGTTCGCGGCGGTGGGTGCGCAGCAAGACGCCGAGCCGTTCGCCGAGTTCTACCGCCGCGCCCGCATCGTCACGTCGCGGCTGTGGCCGACGATGACGACGCCGCTGCGGAAGCGCGACGACATGCACGAGTTCGTCCTTGCCGGCGGCGATCCGGAGGCGGATGCGGCGTGGCAGGCGCTGATCTGCGCGCCGATCGGCGATGCCATCACCGAAGCCGTCGACAGCGATCTGGTGCGCGGGGTGATGGCCACCGACGCGCTGATCGGCACGTTCGCCCGGCTCGACGATCCGTCGCTGACCCAGAACGTCTGTTTTCTGTACCACCTGCTCGGCAACGGCACCGGCGACTGGGACGTGCCGATCGGCGGGATGGGCGCCGTCAGCGGCGCTCTGGCCGCGGCCGCTGCGGGCTTCGGCGCCGAAATCACCACGAACGCAGAGGTTTACGGTATCGATCCGGACGGCGAGGTGCGCTACCGGCTGGACGGCGACGAGCACCGCGTGCACGCCGGGTACGTGATGGCCGGAGTGACACCGGCCGTATTGGCCGATCTGGTGGGCGATCCCGCACCGACGGTGACTCAGGGCGCGCAAGTGAAGGTCAACTTGATGCTGCGCCGACTGCCGCGCCTGCACGACGAAACCGTCACGCCCGAGCAGGCTTTCGGTGGCACGTTCCACATCAACGAGAACTACAGCCAACTCGACGACGCGTACTCGCGCGCGGCCGATGGCACTGTTCCCGACCCGTTGCCCTGCGAGATCTACTGCCACTCGTTGACCGACCCGAGCATACTGTCCGACCAGTTGCGCACATCCGGCGCGCAAACGCTGACGGTGTTCGGCCTGCACACACCGCATTCGCTGACGGTCGGCGCCGATCCCGACCGGCTGCGCGAGGACTTGACGTCGGCGGTGCTGCGTTCGCTGAATTCCGTTCTCGCCGAGCCCATTCAAGATGTCTTGCTGGAGGACTCCTCCGGTCGGCCGTGCATCGAGGCCAAGACCACAATGGATCTGGAGCAGACGCTGGGGATGACCGCGGGCAACATCTTCCACGGCGGGTTGAGTTGGCCGTTCGTCGAGAACGACGAGCCGCTGAACACGCCCGCGCAACGGTGGGGCGTGGCCACCGCCTATGATCGGATTCTGCTGTGCGGCTCCGGTTCTCGCCGTGGCGGCGCGGTGTCAGGCATCGGCGGTCATAACGCCGCAATGGCGGTCCTCGAGTCTTGACTTTCTTTACCCTTCCTCGGCGAGCGTGCGTGTCTGCAGGCGACACGCCGAGAGATTTCCGTAGTTTGCGCACGCTCGCGCAGCGGCTAGGCCACCGGTTGGCCATCGCTAGGCCAGTTCGGCTGCCGACCGCATGTGACCCTCATAGCCGTACTCCGCGGCCATGGCGCGGTAGCGGTCGCGGAACTCGCGATACGCTGCGTTGTCACCACGTGCCCGGGCCACCAGCGCACTCAGCCGCAGCACGAAAACATCTCTGATCGCCCATTGTTGGCACGGCGCCAAGTACGCCAGGCGCTCGATCGCCAACTCTGCCTCGGCAAGGTCGGGTTCCGAACCTCGCGTCAGAAGCGCTTCGACGACGATCGCGGTGCCGGTGTGAGCGTTGGCGAAATTGGCTGAATCGAACACGTCCGTACAAGCAGAGCGAGCGTGCGAAATTGCCTTGTCGATGTCGCCGCTCTTGAGGATCACCTGTTGCGCCGCATAGAGATTCAATGCCGGCACGATGTTCATTGTGTAGCGTTCCTTGAGGCAGATCTCGCAGAGCTCGGCCAACATTTGGTAGCCGCGGTCGACGTCACGGCCGCGGCGCTCCACGAGCATGAACCCCATCGTCATGCGGATCAAGACCAGGGCGATGTCCTCGGCGGCCAGCTCGGCCGCCTGCAGTGTCCTGTCGATCTCAGCGACTGTCTCGTCGTCTGCGATCAGCGCGCCCGCCGGGATCGCAAGGCAGCTATACGCCAGCACCGCTGAACGCGTGACCGCGTCAGCCGCACTGCTCAACGCGAGCGCCTGCTCGAGGTCCTCGCGCCACCCCGGGCGTCCGATCTGCCACCCGGCAACGCCTCGGAACGCAATGTACATCGCCAACGGTGTACCGAGAATTATGCTGTCGTCGGATTCTGTTCTGCCTGCGAGATCGATGGCCGCCTGCGCCCATCTCAGCAGGTCATCGAACTCACCGACCTGGAATTTGGCCGCCGAGGACGCGAACGACAGCGCCACGGTGAGGCCGGGATCGGCGATCGATTCGATCAGCGCCATATTCTCCGACGCGAGTTGCGAGGCCTCCCGTAACCGTCCGCGAATGATGTGCTCCATGACCAGGCCTGTCATGCCGATCGCCAGCGACGCCTTGTCGTCGGCGCTAGTGCACAGCCCCCGCAACTCTTCGAAGCGAACCGACATATCGGAATGGAATCTACGAAATGCGTTGCTGCACAGTAGCGATCGCGGCGCTATCCGCATGCCGAGAACGTCGCCGTCGTCTGCGGGCAACGCGTCCGCCGCCAATAACGCACGCTCCCAGCTCAGTTGGGCGCTCGCGTGGTCACGGTTGAGCAGCCACGCGCCCGCCCGCATGTGCCACTCGTATGCTTTACGCAACTCCCCCGCCGCCTCGTGATGTTCGGCGATCAAGGCCGCGTTCTGGTCGCTCTGGTCCAGAGCGTCTGCCACGCGGCGATGCAGTTGTGCGCGGTCCGACTTGAGCTGTGATTCGTATGCCACTGCTCGCACCAGCGGGTGCCGGAACGCGTATTCCGATCGTGGGCCGAATGCCGTCTGTTCGATGAGCTCGGCGCGCACGAGGTCGTCGACGACGGCCTCAACACCCAGCGCGGCAAGTAATTCCGGGGTGAATCGGGAGCCGATCACCGCTGCGGCGTTCAGCGTCCGCTTTGCGCCGGGGCGGAGACGGTCGATGCGAGCGGCGATCACGGCCTGCAACGTGCTCGGCACATGCACGTCGGCGATCGGTTCGGCGCACAGATAGCATCCGCGGCCGCCGATCAGCACGTCGCGCTCGCTGAGGTCGCGGACGATTTCTTCGGCGAAGAACGGATTGCCCGCCGCCCGCTCGGTGATCAGTTCGGTGAGGCCGGCGACCGAATTGTCCTCGCCGAGCAGTTCGGTACTCAGGCGCCGCATCTGTGATTCGTCGAGCGGATCGAGGGCGATGGTCTGCGACCGAGGAGCATGGGCAAGCGCGCCTTCGTATTCCGGCCGGTAGGTGACGATCACCATCGAGCGCGTTCTGGGTGCGACTTCGAGTAACTCCGCCAGCATCGACTCGCTGATTTCGTCTATCCAGTGCGCGTCTTCGATGACGTAGACGACGGGCGTCGACCTCGCCAACACCGCGGCCTTGACCGTAGCCGCGAGCCGTCGCCGCCGAGCGTCGGGATCGATCTGCGGCAGCGCGACATCGGGATCACCGATGCCGAGCAGGTCGTCGAGCAGTGCCAGATCGTCGTCGGCGGCGTCGGCGAACCTCGCCCGTATCTGTCGGCGCGCGGCCGCGTCGTCCATGCCGGTTACGCCCACGCTGGATCGCAGCAGCCCGGCACCGGCGTGAAATGGCACGTCGGCGGTGTGTGATTCGCAGATGGTGGTGCCGACGTCCACGCCTTTTTCTTCAGCGAGCATCGTAATCTCCCGCACGATGCGGCTCTTGCCGATTCCCGGTGGCCCCACAATGCCGACGACGCAGCCGACGCCGTTGACCATCCGCTCCAGCATTCCCTTGAGCGCACCGAATTCCCATTCCCGACCGACGAAAGTGGGTTCTGCGCGGTTGATTTGGCGACCGGCGGCCATCGACATCAGCCGTCGGGCCGGAACCGGGTCTGCTGAGCCCTTGATGTGGACGAGCTCCGGCTCGGAAAGTTCTGCGGTCGGCTCAACCAGACGAGCGGTCGATTCGCTCAGCATCACCCCGCCGGGCGGCGCGACCGACTCCATGCGTTGTGCCATACCAACCTGCTCCCCAACGGCCGTGTACGCCAACGGACCCGATCCGATGTCGCCGGTGATCACCTCACCGGAGTTCAGTCCGATCCGCAGCCGCAGGTCGATGCTGTCGCGTTGCTTCACGTCCGTCGCGAGGTCTGTGGCGTCGGCCTGGATGTCGAGCGCCGCACGGCACGCGCGCAACGCGTGATCCTCGAGTGCGACGGGCGCGCCGAACACCGCCATGATGCCGTCGCCGGTGAACTTGTCGACCGTCCCGCCGTAGCGCTGCACGATCACCGACGACCGGCGAAACACCTCGCCCATGATCTCGCGCAGCCGTTCGGCACCGACGGCCGCCGCGATGTCCATCGAGTGCACGACGTCGGCGAACAGCACGGTGACCTGTTTGTACTCGGCCTGCCTGTCGGCGGTGGCGACCGGCGACCCGCAGTTGTCGCAGAAGCGGGCGCCGTCGCGCAGATCGGCGCTACAGACCCCGCACGAAATCCCCACACCCTGATCCTGCGTCGGAATTGAATCGATGGCTGTCAAATGCCCGACTTCATGCCCCTTCACGAGCCGTCAGGAACCATCAGCAGCCATCAGGAGCCTTCACGAGCCTGACCGCAATCTCGGCGAGATCTTGTCCAGCAGTGCGCGCAGATCCTTGAGTTCGTCGTCGGCCAGCGCAGCGAGCGCGTCGGGGGCTGGATCGTCGACCTCGTCGATCGCCCGCACCATGTCGCGGCCCGCGTCGGTCAACGAGACCGTCTTGCAGCGCCGATTGTTCGGATTGGTCGCGCGCACGACGAGGCCGCGGGTCTCCAGGTCGTTGACGGCGACGGTGGCAGCGGGCGCGTCTATGGTGGACGCCTGCGCAAGCTGTTTGACCGTCAGAGGTCCTGCCGCCAGCCTGCGCAACACGCGAATCCGGCTGAACGGCAGGCCCGTCCGCTCGGTCACCGCACGCCTCCAGCTGTCGCGGTTGTCGATCACCAGCGACGCCATCGCGCGCCAAACCTCGTCGGCCAGTTGACTATCGGACACCCAAACCCTCCCGCGGCGACTGCTCGATCAGCGGCGCGAGTCGTTCGGCCGAGCGCGCCGCACGGGGCGTCGTCGAGAACAGACCGAGCGTGAGAATTGTCACACCGAACGCCGCGCAGATGAACCACAGCGGCCGGGACGCCACCGCGAAGTCCGCACCGGTCGTCGCCAACGCGCCACCAGCGACCGAACCGCACAGCGCCACACCGAGACTGACGCCGACCTGCCTGCTGGTCGACGCGACCGCCGATGCCGCGCCCGCCCGATCGGTCGGCATGCCGCTGACGGCGGCCGTGGTGATCGGCGCGTTGATCATCGCGAAACCGATGCCGAAGACGGCGAAAATCACCAGCAGCTGCCACACCGCCGTTGTGGCCGTCAATCGCGTCAGCAACAGCGTCGCCGCGGTGATCAAAGCGCCCGAGATGAGCAGCGACGGCCGACTGCCGAAGCGGCCCTCGAGGCGGCCGGAAAGCGGCGAAAAAATCAGCGTCCCAACGGCAACGGGCAGGAAGATGAGCCCGGTGTGCATTGCCGAGAAGCCGCGCTCGCTCTGCAGATACAGCGACATCATGAACAGGAAAGCACCCCAGGACGCGAAGGCGCCGATCGCGATCACCGTTGCCGAGGTGAACGGGATGCTGCGGAAGAACCGCAGATCGATGAACGGGTCGTGGCGCCGCGACTCGTAGCGCAGGAAGGCGGCGAGCGCGACGACGGTCGCCACGGCCACTGCGATCGTGCGGGCGTTCGTCCAGCCCATCCCGGGTCCCTCGATGAGCACGAACACGACGCCGAAGAGGAACGCCATCCCGAGCAATTGCCCGATCGGGTCGAGGTCGCGCATGGTGGCCGACCGCGATTCCGGCACGAACAGGGCCGTCAGCAGGATCGCGATCGCACAGATCGGCAAGTTGATCCAGAACACCGCGCGCCAGTCGACGTATTCGATCAGGGCGCCGCCGACGATCGGGCCGAGCGCCATCGAGATGCCGACGACGCCGCCCCACACGCCGATCGCGCGGGCGCGCTCCACCCGTCCGCGGAACACTTGCGTGATGATCGACATCGCGACGGGATTCATCATCGAGCCGCCGATGGCCTGCAGGAAACGCGCTCCGATCAGCGTCTGGATGTTCGGCGCGAGGCTGCACATCAGCGACGCGAGGGCGAAGATCGTCAGGCCCGTCTGAAAGGTCCGCCTGCGGCCGAACCGGTCGCCGGTGGCGCCTGCGAGCAGCAGCAGCGACGCCAGGACCAGCGTGTAGATGTCGATGACCCACTGGATCTGCGAGGTCGACGCGTGAAAGTCGGCGCGGATGCTCGGAATGGCGACGTTGACGATCGTCGCGTCCATCGACACGATCAGCAGGCTCAGGCAGCAGGACAACAGGATGATGCCCTTGTGCCGAGCGCTCAGCGATCGGACGACAGTTTCATTCACACAACAATTGTGAAACTACAACTGTTGGTCGGGCAAGGCGGATGGCAGTGAAATGCCTCTCAGGGCGTTCGCGAGATCGACGAAATGGCGAGAGTTACTCGCACTTTTACGCCCAAATGTCGGTTTGGGCGTACTGGGCGCCAAGCTTTTGGCGGCCGGCTTTGGGCGGACTGGCGTACTGGGGTCCCATAGCGCCCCGGGCGGACTGGGCCCGGCCTGACTAGCGGGCGTCGAGGGGTTTGTACTCGCGCTCGGTGTAGCCGGTGTAGATCTGCCGCGGGCGGCCGATCTTGCCGCTGCCGTCCTCGTGCATCTCCCGCCAGTGCGCGATCCAGCCCGGCAGCCGGCCCACCGCGAACAGCACGGTGAACATGCGGGTCGGGAAGCCCATCGCGCGGTAGATCACGCCGGTGTAGAAGTCGACGTTGGGGTACAGCTTGCGCTCGATGAAGAACTCGTCGGTGAGCGCAACCTCCTCCAAAGCCTTGGCGATGTCCAGTAATTCGTCGTCACCGCCGAGCTTGCCGAGGATCTTGTCGGCCTGCTCCTTGACGATGCGCGCACGCGGGTCGTAGTTCTTGTACACTCGGTGGCCGAAGCCCATCAGCTTGACGCCGTCTTCGCGGTTCTTGACCTTCTTCACAAAGTCGTGCACGTCGCCGTCGGCCGTGCGGATCTTCTCCAGCATCTCCAGCACGGCCTGGTTCGCGCCGCCGTGCAGCGGGCCCCACAGCGCGTTGATGCCGCCGGAGATCGAGGTGAACAGGTTGGCCTGCGACGAACCGACCAGCCGCACCGTCGACGTCGAGCAATTCTGCTCGTGGTCGGCGTGCAGGATCAGCAACAGGTCCAGCGCCCGAACGACTTCCGGGTCGACCTCATAGGGCTCGGCCGGGAAGCCGAACGTCATCCGCAGGAAGTTCTCCACCAGGGTCAGCGAGTTGTCCGGGTAGAGGAACGGCTGGCCGACCGACTTCTTGTACGCGTAGGCGGCGATGGTGGGCAACTTGGCCAGCAACCGGATCGTCGACAGTTCGACCTGCTCGTCGTCGAACGGGTCGAGCGAATCCTGGTAGTACGCCGACAGCGCGTTAACCGCGCTGGACACCACCGGCATCGGATGCGCGTTGCGCGGGAAGCCGTCGAAGAAGCGCTTGAGATCCTCGTGCAGCAGCGTGTGCCGCTGGATCTGGTGGGTGAACCGGTCGAGCTCGTCCTGCGTGGGCAGCTCACCGTAGATCAGCAGATAGCTGACCTCGAGGAAGGACGACTTCTCGGCGAGCTGCTCGATCGGGTAGCCGCGGTAGCGCAGGATGCCCGCGTCGCCGTCGATGTAGGTGATGCCGCTCTTGGTCGCGGCCGTGTTGACGAAGCCCTCGTCGTAGGTCGTGTAGCCGGTCTTGGCCAACAACGAACCCAGTTCGATTCCGTCCGCGCCCTCCGTGGCGTTGACGATGCTCAGTTCAAGCTCGCCGCCGGGATATTTCAGGGAGGCGTGCTCATCTTTTTCTGCCACGGGAATCCCTTCTCGCTGAGAGAACCGACCTCTGCCCTCAAAAGGTAGTCCCATTGTGACAATCGCGCCGCAGCGGGGTGCACGGAGGTTCAGACCGGCTGCGCGACGCCCGCCACGAAGCCGGTGAACTGCGCGAACGTCTTCTCGATGTGCTCGATCGCGTCGTCGACCCCGACGCCGCGCCACTTGGTGACGGCGCCGAGGTCGGTCAAAGCGGTGATGACGATCGACGACCACACCGAGGCCACCAGGCGCAGCCCGCGATCGGTGAGATCGGTGCCCATCCGCCTGGCCAGCTCGACGTTGACGGCATGCGACCGAAACTCCATGGCCGCCTGGCGCAGGGTCGGCGACGACGCGATGATCCGCAGCGTCGACATCAACCGCGACGCGGTCAGTTCCCCGTTGCCGGCCTGTTTGGTGTTCCGGTACATGGTCACCGCCGCCCGACACAGCGCCTCAAGGTGATTCATGTCGCGCGGAAGACGCGCGAGTTCGACGGCGGCCATCTCGATCGCGTCGTCGACCAGCGCCAGGCACACGGCTTCCTTGGTGGCGAAATATCGGCTGAACGTGCGCGGTGACACGTCGGCGATCGCGGCGATTTGCTCGACGGTGGTCTGCTCGAATCCCTGCCGCTCACAGAGCTCGATGGCCGCATCGATCAACATCGCGCGCGTACGTTGCTTCTTTCGTTCGCGTAAGCCGACCGCCGACTTCCCCGAACCACCAAGCACGGCAGGATGCTAACCCGCTGCCAGAAACTTGCCAAGAAAAATGGTGCGCACGATGCCGCGATCAGACTTTGTCGTCATCCGGCGTTTGTTCGCTGATCTCAGGCTCGGCGTGATATCGCTGCACGCGGTAGCGCACGAACACGGGCGCAGCGAGCGCGGCGATCAACACACCGACGAGGACGAGCCCACCGCCACCGGCGGCCGCGACGGTGGTGCCGACGGCCGCCGCGGCCGCGCCGTGCACCGCGTCGGCCAGCCGCGGTCCGCCCGCCACCACGACGATGAACACGCCCTGCAGTCGGCCGCGGACGTCGTCGGTGGCGGCCTCCTGCAGGATCGTGTTGCGAAACGCCGACGACACCATGTCGGCGGCGCCGCCAATCGCCAAGAACGCCACGGCAATCCACAGCATCGCGCCCGCCGTGCCGCCTGCCAGTCCACCGGCCACGCCGAAGCCGATCATCGCCACACCCCACACCACGATGGCGATGATGACGGCCAGGCCCTGGCGCTGCACGCGCGGCAGCCACCCCGAGAACACGCCGCCCGCGACGGCGCCGCCCGATATCGCCGCGGCCAGCAGCGCCATCGTGGTGCCGCCGTCGACCGGTCCGCCGAAGCTTTCGTGGGCCATCTGCGGAAACAGCGCGCGCGGCATCCCGAAGATCATCGCGATCAAATCGACCACGAACGACATCAGCACCACGGTGTGGCCGGCCAGATAGCGGAAGCCGTCGAGCACCGCTCGGAATCCCCAATTTCCGCGCTGGTCACTGCTGCTCGGCGGAATCGGCGCAAGCCGGAACGTGGCCCAGATCGGCACCAGGCACGTGATCGCGTCGATCAGATACAGCGTGGACAGGTCCACCCAGCGCAGCATGATGCCGGCCAGCAGCGGCCCGACGATCGCACCGAGCTGCGTGACGGAGATGTTCAGCGAATTGGCCGCGGGCAATTGGGCGGGCGGGATCATGCGCGGAATGGCCGCCGAGCGGGTGGGCTGGTTGATCGCATAGAACGCCTGCTGCACCGACAACAGGCACAGCACGAGCCACACATTGTTCACCGCCATCGCGGCCTGCACCCACAGCAGCGTCGACGCCACCGCGAGCCCGCAGGAGGCGATGATCAGCAGCCGCCGCCGGTCCATCGCGTCGGCCCATGCCCCGCCCCACAGCCCGAACACCACCAGCGGCACCAACGCGAAGATGCCGGAGAGGCCGACGTAGGCGGAGTTCTGCGTCAGCGCATACAACTGGACGGGGACCGCGAAGATGGTCAGGTTCGCACCGATGACGGTGGGTATGCCTGCCAACCACAGCCGCCGGAAGTCACGCGTCCGCAGCGGCGTGGTGTCGGCGAAGAGTCTTCGCACTAGGGCTGGAGCCGCTCGATGCGGCCCTGACTGAGTCGAATCCTGTTGTGCACCCGGTTTTCCCGGCCCTGCCAGAACTCGACGATTTCCGGCGCGATGAGATAGCCGCCCCAGTTCGGCGGCACCGGCACCTCGTCGAGGTCGGCGAATCGCTGTGTCACTTCGGCCAATTGGTCAAGCAGCGCTGCGCGCGACTCGATCGGCTGCGATTGGTGTGACGCCCACGCGCCGAGCTGCGAGCCGCGCGGCCGGTGTCGCCAGTAATCGGCGGTCACCTCGGGCGACACCTTGGTCACTGGTCCGCGGACGTGGACCTGCCTGCCCAGCGCGAACCACGGGAACGTCGCGGACGCATACGGCGTCGACGCGAGCTGCCGGCCCTTGTCGGAGTCGTAGTTGGTGAAGAAGGTGATTCCGGATTCGTCAACGCTCTTGCACAGCACCGCGCGGGTCACCGGCCGCCCGTTTTCGTCGACGGTGCCGACCACCATGGCGTTGGGTTCTGCGACACCTGCGGCTTCGGCGTCGGCTAACCACTTACGCATCAGGGCAACCCACCCGTCGGCGAGCCAGTCGACGTCCAGGTCGGTGCTGCCGTCCTTTTCCGCCGATCCGTACTCCACACGCATGGCGGCCAGATGTTCGTTTTCTGAGGTAGCCACGCGGATACGCTACGCCTGAGCGGTCCTGCGGCGCGCCGACCGTCGGCGGGAGGGCTGGACCCGGGTGCAAGAATCAGCGCATGACTGGGGTACCCGAGGGCTTCGTGCCCGGCCTGGAAGGCGTCGTCGCGTTCACCACCGAGATCGCAGAACCGGACAAGGACGGCGGCGCGCTGCGCTACCGCGGGGTCGACATCGAAGACCTGGTCAACCGCAAGGTGACGTTCGGCGACGTGTGGGCGCTGCTGGTGGACGGGGAGTTCGGGCACGGGTTGCCGCCCGCCGAGCCGTTCCCGCTGCCGATCCACAGCGGCGACGTCCGCGTCGACGTGCAGGCCGGTCTTGCGATGCTGGCGCCGATCTGGGGCTACCCGCCGTTGCTGGACATCGACGACGCCACCGCCCGCGAGCAGCTGGCCCGCGCGTCGGTGATGGCGCTGTCCTACGTCGCCCAGTCCGCCCGCGGTATCTACCAGCCCGCGGTCCCACAACGCACGATCGACGAATGCCCAACGGTGACAGCGCGTTTCATGACCCGTTGGCAGGGCGAGCCGGACCCGAGGCACGTCGAGGCGATCGACGCCTACTGGGTGTCGGCCGCCGAGCACGGGATGAACGCCTCGACGTTCACCGCGCGGGTGATCGCGTCGACGGGCGCCGACGTCGCGGCGGCGCTGTCCGGCGCGATCGGCGCGATGAGCGGGCCGTTGCACGGCGGCGCTCCGGCCCGGGTCATCCCGATGATCGAGGAGGTCGAGCGCACCGGCGACGCGCGCGCGGTGGTCCGCGGCATCCTCGACCGCCAGGAGAAGTTGATGGGCTTCGGCCACCGGGTGTACCGGGCCGAAGACCCGCGGGCCCGGGTGTTGCGGGCGACGGCCAAGCGCCTCGAGGCGCCTCGCTACGAGGTCGCCGCCGCGCTCGAGCAGGCGGCTTTGGCCGAGTTGCGGGAGCGTCGCCCTGACCGCGCGATCGAGACCAACGTCGAGTTCTGGGCCGCGGTGATCCTGGACTTCGCCCAGGTGCCGGCCAACATGATGCCCGCGATGTTCACCTGTGGCCGCACCGCGGGATGGTGCGCGCACATCCTCGAGCAGAAGCGACTCGGGAAACTGGTTCGCCCATCGGCCATTTACGTCGGGCCCGACCCGCGTAGCCCCGAATCGGTTCCCGGATGGAATCTAGTGGCGAAGGCCTAACCGGGCCGTGGCATCACCGATTGCCGCATTCCAGTCGGCGGCCAGAGCCTACGCCGAGTTGGTCCACCGAATTCCCGGCGACCGGTGGGACGAGCCGGGATTGGGCGAATGGGACTTGCGTGCGCTGGTCGGTCACGCCTCGCGATCGCTGGTCACGGTGAGCACCTACCTGCAGACATCCGCCGAACGCGAGGACGTCGCGACGCCGCAGGACTACTACGTACGGATCCGCGACATCGCAGCGAGTGAAGGCGCCGAGGCCGTTCTCGAGCGCGGCCGCAAGGCGGGTCGAGATCTCGGCGACGACCCGGCCGCGGCGGTCGATCAACTGCTCTCACGCGTGCTCGATGACCTCGCCGGCGTCGGCGACCCGCTGATCGAAGTCATCGGCGGCCTCGGTATCCGACTGCACGCCTATCTTCCAACGCGAACATTCGAATTAGCGGTGCACGGGCTGGATATCGCTCGGGCAACGGGTCTTTCGTTCGATCTGCCCGAGGATGCACTGGCCGAGGCGGCGACGCTTGCCGCCCGCATCGGCGTGGCAATCAGTGCCGGCGAAACGGTGTTGCTTGCCCTGACGGGACGCGCCGCGTTGCCGCCAAATTTTTCCGTCGTATGACCGCGATGACTTCTCGTCGCGTGGAGAGTCAATAGTGGCGACCACGTTTGAGAGGAGACCAATATGGCGATCGAGGTTCAGCCCGCAGTGCTTCCCCACCTCACCGTCGACGACGCCGCCGCGGCAATCGACTTCTATGTGAAGGCGTTCGACGCGGTTGAGCACAACCGCATTCCCGGGCCGGGCGGCAAACTGATCCACGCCTCGCTCGGCATCAACGGATCGATGGTGATGCTCAACGACGACTTCCCGGAGATGAGCGGCGGCAAGTCGATGACGCCGAAGGCTCTCGGCGGTTCGCCGGTGACCATCCATCTGGTCGTCAACGACGTCGACAAGAAGTTCCAGCAGGCGATCGACGCGGGCGCCACCGTTGTGATGCCGCTCGAGGACCAGTTCTGGGGTGACCGCTACGGCGTGCTCCAGGATCCCTTCGGGCATCAGTGGTCGATGGGCCAGCCGGTGCGTGAGGTCGATATGGCCGAAATTCAGAACGCGATGAAGGGCGAGGGGCACTAACGGCCTGCCGGCTCAGGCGCTGCTGAGCGCCGCCACCCGTGCAAGCACGCGCTTGTGGATCGGCGGGGTGGGCGCCGCGGCGGAGACGGCCAGCATGTCGGCGGTCGAGGTGAACTTCTCGCGCGGGCGCTCGTCGCCGCCGCGGGCGACCTCGGCCTCGTCGATGGCGCGCCAGCCTGCCGCGTCGACCACATCCGGGCACCGGCGCCGGACCAGCTTGTCCAGCTCGGCGGGCTTGGCCACCGGATCGGTGAGCCGACCGGCGTTGTAGTCGTCGACCAGCTGACGCACGGTCTGCTGCGCGCAGGACTTGTTGGTGCCGATGAAACCGGTCGGGCCGCGTTTGATCCAGCCGGCCACGTAGCTGCCGGGCACCGGCCGGTTGGTCTGCGGGTCCACGACGCGGCCGCCGTCGTTGGGCACCACCGCGGTCGCCTCGTCGAACGGCAGATCGCGAATGGGCTTGCCGCGGTAGCCGATCGAGCTCAGCACCAGTCCGGCGTCGATCCGTCGGACGTCGCCTTGACCGGTCACGGTGAACTCGATGCCGGTGGCCCGGTCTGTGCCGACGACGCGGTGTGGCGTGAGTCGGTAGGCGAGCCTGACGCGCGGACGGGTGACGGGCGCCGAGGCGTCGCCCAGCTTGCTGAGGATCTCGAGCTTGTTGCGCGTCAGCGGATCGGTCTCGGTCGTCAGGTCGGCCTGCACCAGTTCGTGATCGGCGGAGTCGAGCACCACCTCGCACGTCGACGTCAGCCCGATCAGCTCGGGCAGCGTGAACGCCGACTGCGCGGGTCCACGGCGGGCAGCGATCACCACCTCGGTGAGCGTCGAGTTCCGCAGCGCGGCAAGGGCATGCGCGGAGATGTCGGTGCGGGCAAGCACGTCGGGGTCGGTGGACAGGATCCTTGCGACGTCGAGGGCGACGTTGCCGTTGCCGACGATCACCGCCCGCTCATGGCGCAAATCGACTGGCAGGTCGGCGAATTCGGGGTGGCCGTTGATCCAGGCCACTACCTCGGTGGCGGTGCCGGTGCCGGGCAGCCCCATGCCGTCGATGTCGAGCCGGCGGTCGTTGGGCGCGCCGACCGCGTAGAGGACCGCGTGATGGTGGGCCAGCAGTTCGGCGTGAGTCAGGTCGGATCCCACTTCGACGTTGAGGTAGAACCGGAACCCGCGCTTTCGGGTGATCCTGTCGAACAGCCGGGTGACCCGCTTGGTGCTCTGGTGGTCGGGCGCCACGCCCGCGCGCGCCAGCCCGTAGGGCGTCGGCAGCCGCTCGAACACGTTGACCCGCACCCCGGGCTGGGTGAGCAACTCGTCGGCGGCGTACATCGCCGCGGGTCCCGAGCCGACTATCGCCACGGTCAACGGATTCCCGTCTCGGGCAAGAACTTTCGGCGCCTCGATGACGGGTGCCAGCTTCGACGTGGGAGGCAGCTTCTGCCCAGGAGGCCGGTCGGGGTAGTAGGCCGCATTGAGCTCCACGAACGGTAGCTGCGTGTCATCCAGCCGGGTGTCGGCGGCGATCGCGCCCACGGGGCAGGCGCTCACGCACGCGCCGCAGTCGACGCAGGCGTCCGGGTCGATGTAGAGCATCTCGGCGGTCGCGAAGCCCGGCTCGTCCGGCGACGGGTGAATGCAGTTCACCGGGCAGGCGTAGACACACGACCCGTCGCTGCAGCACGACTGGGTGATCACATGCGGCATGTACTTCGACGCCTCCTACGCGGCGGCGACCACATGGCCGCGCTGCGGCTCGCTGCGGTACCGGCTGGGCGGGCCGTCGATCTTGCAGATGCGCCACATGAGCTTGGCGATCGGGTTCATCAGCCCGGTGTCGGCGCACAGCATCCGCACGTCGCCGAACATGTCGCGCAGGAACTGCCGCGACTCCGGCGACCGGAAGAACAGCTCCTTGCGCACCTCGCGCGGGATGTCGAATTCCTTCCAGAAGCTGCGCGGCGGCACCACGATCGCCTGGCACAACACCCGCATCACGATCGGCACGTGCAGCGACAGCAGGAACCGCTGCCGCCGAGGCAGGTGCGGCAGCCGCTTGCGCAGATACTCATGTGCGAACGAGATGTGGCGGGCCTCCTCGGCGACGTGAATCGCCATCACCCGCTCCATGATCGGATGCAGCGACTTGCCTTCGCGCAGCACCATTTTCTGGGTGTGATCGATCGGCTCCTCGCCCGCGAGCACACCGAAGAAGAACGGGATCGGCAGCGGCCCGGCGATCAGCGGGATGAACGGCGACAGCCAGCGCAGCACGCGCGGCATGCCGGGGGCGTCGGCGCCGATCCGGTTCACCATCTCCTGAAACATCATGGTGTGGTTGCACTCTTCGACCGACTCGTGCAGGCAGTACCGGTACTCCGGGGAGCCGTTGGGCAGCCATGACGCGTAGTTCATCAGCCCGCGGATCAGGATCAGCTCGAACTGCAGACCGACCTTCGCGACGTTGGCCTGGCGGAACTTGCCGATCTCGATCTGCCGCTCGACGGGCTGCGCCTGATACCAAGGGTGCCGACCCAGCGGATCGGTTGCGGGCAGGATCCACCGCTTGTCGTTGTCGACGACCGCGAACTCCGGCGAATCCCAGTCGATGTCGGTGTAGGGATTGAAGTTCCGCCGCACCGATCCCTCGGACAGTGTGGCGAGCATGGTGGTGTATTCGGTGTCGTCGAGCACCTCCATGTTGCGGCGCCACCGCCTGACCATCCGGGTCCGAGCCATCGCAGCCTCCTCAATGAGGTTTACATTCACAGCCTTTGTGTCCATCGACGGTACCGCAGGTATCGCATATTGAACAGGGCCGTGTGCGCGATGTGGCCGACCCCGACGTGCGAGGCCTGTTGTGAGATGGATCACACCTCTGGGTGGCTACCGCGCCCCAAAGTCGACGGCCGCGGTCATCTTCTGGCCGTTGCTCACCGCCGCGAACCCGGCCTCGGTCAAGCCGCAGTCGGTGATGATCGCGCGGTGGCCGGGACTGTTCATCCACCAGTGGACCGCGGTCGCGGGTGTGCCTGCCGAACCGGTGCCCCAGAAGATGACCTCGCCGAGGTTGGCGTACGACGTGTAGCCGGCGTCAGTGACGCGCTGGACGACCGACGAGCCGTCGGATCCGGTGTGGTCGGCCACCCCGTTGTTGAGCATGTCCGTGGCCTGCCGCGCGGCCGCCGCGGTCAACTGCGGGTTAGATGAGACGGGTCCGCAGCCGTTGGCCGCCCGCGTCGCGTTGATTTCGTTCAATAGGGCACCGCCCAAGTCACCGCCGTCGGCCAGCGCCGGGCCCGCGGCGCCCAGCGATCCGAAAACGGCCGCGGCCGCACAGGCCGCACATAGAGAAGTCAGTGTCGAGGCTGTCCCGAGACTCATCTCGCCCCCCAATTTGGGCTTGAGCTGCAGTCCCCCGACAGATCCCAGTATGGCCACAATGCGGCGAGTTGAACCGGCGTTTACTGATCTTTCAAGTATTTTCCGCGCGCCATCCCCGCAGGAACCGCATATGGCCGGTCACTACTCTTGTCCCTATGGCCGAGCTGACGATCCCGAATGACCTCAAGCCCAGCGACGGACGGTTCGGCTCCGGGCCGTCGAAGGTGCGGCCCGAACAACTGCAGGCACTTGCCGCGGCCACCGAGCTTTTCGGCACCTCGCACCGCCAGGCGCCCGTGAAAAATCTGGTGGGCCGGGTCCGCGACGGGGTGCGTGCGCTGTTTTCGCTGCCCGACGGCTACGAGGTCATCCTCGGCAACGGCGGCTCGACGGCGTTCTGGGATGCCGCGACGTTCGGCCTGATCGACAAGCGCTCGCTGCACCTGACCTACGGCGAATTCAGCTCGAAGTTCGCCTCCGCGGTGACGAAGAACCCCTTCGTCGGCGACCCGGTGATCGTCAAGGCCGAGCCGGGCAGCGCCCCGACGCCGCAGTCGGATCCGTCGGTTGACGTCATCGCGTGGGCGCACAACGAGACGTCGACGGGTGTGGCCGTGCCCGTGCAGCGGCCCGAGGGTTCCGACGACGCGCTCATCGTCATCGACGCCACCTCGGCGGCCGGCGGCCTGCCGGTGGACATCGCCGACGCGGATGCCTATTACTTTGCGCCGCAGAAGAATTTCGCCGGTGACGGCGGACTGTGGATCGCTGTCGTGTCTCCGGCGGCGCTGTCGCGCATCGAGTCGATCGCGGCGTCCGGTCGCTGGGTACCCGACTTCCTGTCGCTGCCCATCGCCGTCGAGAACAGCCTGAAGAACCAGACCTACAACACGCCTGCGATCGGCACGCTGATCCTGCTCGCCGAGCAGCTGGACTGGATGCTGGGTAACGGCGGGCTGGACTGGGCCGTCAAGCGCACCGCCGACTCGTCGCAGCGGCTGTACTCATGGGCCGAGGCCTCGCAGTTCGCGACGCCGTTCGTCGCCGACCCCGAACATCGCTCGCAGGTGGTCGGCACCATCGACTTCTCCGACGACGTCGACGCGGCGGCGGTCGCCAAGGTGCTGAGGGCGAACGGGATCGTCGACACCGAGCCGTACCGCAAGCTCGGCCGCAACCAGCTGCGGGTGGCGATGTTCGTCGCGGTCGAACCCGACGACGTCAGCGCCCTCACACAGTGCGTCGACTGGGTGGTCGAACGGCTCTGACCTGGGTAGCTCGGGCGTGTCGGCCGGGTAACGGGCCGATAACGCAGTAGGGTGATCGGCTAATCGGGCACGGCGTCCCGGCGCCATCGAAGCCCGGAGGAGGTCGGCATGCGGGAACTCAAGGTCGTCGGACTCGACATTGATGGCAAACGCATCATCTGCGAAAGCGACGACCCCCACGAGAAGTTCATCCTGCGCGCCGACGACCGGTTGCGCGCCGCCATCCGCGGCGAGAAGTCCGCAGTCAGCCAATCCCAACCCGATGCCGAGGTTCCAAGCGTGCTGCGTCCCAAGGAGATTCAAGCCAGGATTCGCGCGGGCGCATCCATCGAGCAGGTGGCCGAGGCAGCGGGCGTCGACATCTCCCGCGTCGAGCGCTTCGCCCATCCGGTCCTTCTCGAACGCTCCCGCGCGGCCGAGCTGGCAACCGCAGCACATCCGGTGCTGGCCGACGGCCCTTCAGTGCTGACACTGTTGGAGACGGTCACGACCGCATTGATCGCCCGCGGCCTGGATCCCGACTCCACCAACTGGGACGCCTGGCGCAACGAGGACGGCCGCTGGACCGTGCAGCTGTCGTGGCAGGCGGGCCGCTCCGACAACGTCGCGCACTTCCGGTTCACGCCGGGCGCCCACGGAGGCACGGTCACCGCGTTCGACGATGCCGCCGCCGAACTCATCGACCCCGACTTCGCCAGGCCGCCGCTGCGTCCGGTGGCCCCAGTCGCCCAGCTCGACTTCGAGGCAGCCCCACCGGTCGCACCCGCAGAACCCGAGCCGCCGCAGCAGGAGCAGCCCAAGCCGGCGCGCGCCCGCAAGGCCAAGGGCAAGCCGGCCGTTCCGGCGTGGGAGGACGTGCTGCTGGGCGTGCGCTCCAGCGGCCAGCGCTGATCACCCGCCGAGCGTCATCGCCAGCAGCGCCAACCACGCGCCTGCGACACCGACGCCGAGGCCGAGCACGAACCACCGCAACACCGGTGTGTGCCGCCAGCCCCACACCGTCGGCGCCAACCCGCCGACCGCCACCAAGTTGAGCCCTATCGCCAGCAGCGGATGCACGCGGATCAGACCGACGCTCAGCACCACCACCGCGCCCGCGGTCACCATCGCGACGAACGCCGCAACGGTCAGGCCGGTGCCCCACGGCGTCGAGTCGTTGGTCGTCATACCCAAACCCCCAGTCGCTGCGCTGCTACCCCGCCGGATGCTCGAATCTAACCCGTTCATAGAACGCCAACGCCGCAGCCGTCGCGACGTTCAGCGAGTCCGTTCCCCGCGACATCGGGATGCGCACGCGGACGTCGCTGGCCCGCATCGCCGTCTCGGTCAGGCCGGGACCTTCGGCGCCGACGAGGATCGCGACGGGCTGGTCACCGACTTCCGCCATCGCGTCCGCCAGCGTGCGGGCGGCGGGGTCGGGCGTCATCGCCATAATGCGAAATCCCTTGTCGCGCAATGTGTTCAGATCACGCGGCCATGCCGTCGCCCAGGCGTAGGGCACCAGCAGGGCATGGCCCATCGACACCCGCACCGCGCGTCGATACAGCGGGTCGGCGCATCCGGTGCCGAACAGCACCCCGTCGACGCCGAGGCCCGCCGCGTTGCGGAAGATCGAACCGAGGTTCTCGTGGTCGTTGACGCCTTCGAGCACCGCGACCGTGCGCGCGCCGTCAATCACCGCCTCGACGGTCAGCTCCGGCGGCCGAGACGCCGAGGCGAGCACCCCGCGGTTGAGGTGGAAGCCGACGACCTCGGCCATCACCTCGGCGTTCACGCGGTAGTACGGGGCGTCGCAGTCTTGCAGGTCGGCGGTTAGCTCCTGCAGGCGGCGGTCGGTGCCCAGCATCGCGCGCGGCCGGAACCGCGACGCCAGCATCCGCTGCACCACGAGCACGCCTTCGGCGATCACCAATCCTTTGCCGGACGGCAGATCGGGCCGGCGGTCGACGCTGTTGAGGTCGCGGAAATCGTCCAGGCGCGGATCGGCCGGATCGGCCACGTCGACGACAGGACTCATCGCCCTTCAGTGTCCGCGCTTCTCCCAGCCCCCCGAGGCGTCTTCACGACTTCTCGTCAACAAGCACCGACATGAGGTCGGCAGCGACGAGCAACGCCTCCCGCTGCTGCTCGTTGAACTGCGAAAGCCGCGTTTTCAGCCATTCCTGGCTAGCTTTGCGCTCCGCTTCGATCAATTCCGCGCCGCGCGGCGACACCGAAACCAAAACCTGTCGGCCGTCTGCCGGATGCGCGCTTCGTGCGACAAATCCGAGTTCTGCAAGCGAAGCGATTACTCGCGTCATCGAGGGCGGTCTGACCCGCTCACGCAGGGCCAATGCACCGGGAGTCATGGCTCCCTCTTTTGCCAGAGTCGACAGCGCCGACAATTGCGACAGCGATATCGGTGATTCCGTTCGTCGAAACCTCAATTGGCGCGCCAATCGCATAACTGCCAGGGACAGGTCGCTAGCCAATCGGGAATCAACATCGTTCACATTGCAAAGAATAGCGAGCGCTTCTTCCCGAGCGCAGCAAAATCGGACCGGCGAACCGACGCAGTCGCGTCGCCCGTCGGTGTCGCCACTGGCCGCTCCCCGCATCGGTCACCGACTAGGTTGGGATCGATGGACGCCGAACCGCCTACCGCCGCTGAGCCGGAACCGCCTGCGCTGCCCGGGATCTTGCTCGAACCGTGGCCGGTCATCATCGTCATCGCGGTCGGCTGGTTGGTTGCCGTCATCCTCGCCTTCGCAGTTCCCGCACTACACGAGTGGCGTCCGATCGCGGTTGCCGGATTGGGTGTCGGCGCATTCGGCACGTCGATTTTTCTCATTCAGCGGCGCGCCGCTCGGCGCGGCTCGCGGGGCGCCCAACGCGGCTTGAGCTGAGGGTCAATTCAGGCAGCGACGAAATAGCGACGGGAAGGAAGACCAATGGCAGAGCCGCTATTGCAGGAGCAGATCGAAATCAACGCCCCGGTGGCCAAGGTCTGGGCATTGATCTCCGATTTCAAACGGATGCCCCAGTGGAGTCCGCAATGCCGGCTGATGAAGCCGCTGGGACCGCTGCGCCAAGGCACCAAAACGGTGAACCTCAACCGCCGCAATTTCCTGTTCTGGCCGACGACGAGCACAATCGTCGAGGTAATTCCGGAAAGGAAGCTGGCGTTTCGGGTCGACGCCAACAACACCATCTGGTCCTATGAGCTCGAGCCGACCGAGACCGGCACGCGGGTGATCGAGAGCAGGCACGCCGAGAACGGCGTGAAGCCGGTATCCAACCTGACGGTGCACACGTTGTTCGGCGGCGTGCCGAACTTCGAGCGCGAACTCGTCGACGGCATGAAGACCACGCTGGCGCGCATCAAGGCGGCGGCCGAGAGTTGACCTCACCCGCCGAGCAGCGTCGCCTGCAGGAGTTGAAACTCCTGCGGCGCGTCCGCGACCGGATGGATCGCGAGTACGCGCAGCCGCTGGACGTCGAGGCGCTCGCCCGCGACGTGAACATGTCGGCGGGCCACCTGTCGCGCCAATTCAAGGCCGCCTACGGCGAATCGCCGTACTCGTATCTGATGACGCGGCGCATCGAGCGTGCGATGACGCTGCTGCGGCGAGGCGAGATGTCGGTCACCGAAGTCTGTTTCGCGGTGGGCTGCTCGTCGCTGGGCACGTTCAGCACCCGGTTCACCGAGCTGGTCGGAATGTCGCCGAGCGCGTATCGCGAGCAGACGGCGGGCAACACCAAGGCGATTCCGTCGTGCGTGGAGAAGCATGTGACGAGGCCGACGAGGAAGGCGGGCGGCACGGTGCCCCACCTGCACCTGGCCTGAGCATCAGGCGGCGACGTCGGCCGCGAGAACTCCTTCGAGCGCGGCCATTTCGCCCGTCCGGGCCGCCGACAGGAACGCCGAGAACAGCCGCCGCTGATCGGCGGGCGCGGCGGCGGTGCGGCGTTCGGTCGTCAACCGCTTGCGGGCCCGGCTCACCAGCTGGCGGGCGTTCACGTCGGTGACGCCGACGGTGTGCCCGATCAAGTCGTAGGGGTAGTCGAACGCCTCCCGCAGGATGTAGGCGGCGCGCTCGGCTGGTGCGAGCTTCTCGAGCAGTGCCAGCGTGGCCGACTGCAGCGCGTCGGCTCGTTCGGCGCCCAGCGCAGGGTCCGCTTTGGTGTCGACCGGCTCGGGCAGCCACGGCGCGGCGCAGGTCTCGCGGCGGGCATGCGCCGACTGCAGCACGTTGATGCACAGCCGCGTCGTGGTCGTCACCAGAAACGCGGTGACATCGCGCACCGCGTCTCGGTCACAGAACTGCCATCGCAGCCACACGTCCTGAACGACGTCCTCGGCGTCGGCGACGCTGTGCAGCATCCGGTAGGCGACCGAGAAGATCCGGCGCCTGGCGCCTTCGAAGATCTCCACTGCGTCGGTGATGTCGGCGAGCGCGGCTGCGGTTGTCTCGGTCATGCATCTCAGCCTTGTGATCACCGCAGGCAACCGAGCCCTTGAAAACCCGTAGTCCGGTCCGTAGGCCCCCCTGGTTTTATTGCGCGAGCAGACGCTCGTGCCCGCAAAAGCCCAGGAAGAAGCGGACATTAGCGTCTGCTCGCGGGGAGAAAGTGAGGGCTAGCTGGCCCAGGACACCGTGCGCAGCTGGCGTCGCGAGCTGATGCCGAGCTTGACGAAGACCTTCCGGAGGTGCCATTCGACGGTATGCGTGCTGATGAACAGCTGCGCGCCGATCTCCTGGTTCGTCAGCCCGTCGCCGGCCAGCCGGGCGATCTGCGCCTCCTGTGCGGTGAGCTCGCTGCCGTTGCTCACCGGCTGCCTGCGCACCTTCTCGCCGGTGGCGACGAGCTCGCGGCGGGCGCGGTCGGCGAAACCCTGGGCGCCCATCGTGACGAACATCTCATGCGCCTCGCCGAGCTGGCGACGGGCATCCACGCGCCGGTTGCCGCGGCGCAGCCATTCGCCATAGCACAGCTTCGTGCGGGCGAGCTGTACGACGACCCTGGTCCCCTCCAGCCGCTCGACGGCGTCGCGGTAGTGGTCCTCGGCGTCGTCGCCGTCGGTGGCCAATGCGCGGGCCGTGGCGATCACACCCAGCCCCCAGCCTGTGCCGCTGGCCCCGGCGCGTCGCTCCAGTTGTTCGACCGCGGACGCTACGGTCTGCTGGTCGCTCAGATGCGCCGCCGCCTCGGCGAGCTCGAGCAGACACCAGCCGTAGAACCCGAGATCCTCGTATTCACAGGCCTTGTGGGCGGCTGCGCAGGCCTCCTCGTAGCGGCCGAGTCCGTTGTAGAGCACGGCCGACGCGTATCCGGTGAGCCCTAACAGGCGGCCCTCGCCCCGTTCGACGCCGTGCGCGGCGGCCGCTTCGATGATGGCGAGCGCATCGGTGGTCATCCCCCGCCACGCCGCGAGCAGCATTCGGTGGTAGCGCACCGGCGCGTAGTGATCGGTGGCCGCGCCGATCGAGTCGGCCTCTTCAATGAGGGTTGTCGCCGTACCGAATTCGCCCGCCAACATGTGCAAACCCGCCCGGTAGACCAGGGCGCGCGGAAGAGCCGCCAGCGCGCCGGTCTCCCGCGTGTGTCGCACCACGGAGGCCGAAAGTCGATCCACGACCGACTCGTCCCAGAGTTCATGCGCGGCGGACTCCTGCAGGATCGGAAACGCGGGCACCAGCCAGCGCCCGACGTCGTTGGCCGTGGCCTGCGCGCACATGTGGTCGAGGGCGACGCGCAGCGGGCCCGCACCAGCGGGGGGGCCGCCCGCGATGCGCTCGGCGATGCCTTGCAGCAGAAAGTCAACGGGCCGAGGCGCTTCGGCGTGCTCCAGTGTCATCGCCTGCGCGGCTTGAGCGGCCGCCGACAGGGCGTCGGGTGTGCCGAGGCGCCCGGCGTACATCAATGCCGAAATACCCTCCAGATAGGACTCGGGGGCGGAGTAGTCGTCGAGCTTTTCCAGCCGGCCCGCCGCGGCGAGAAGCTGTGGCGCCGTGTCCCCCACCCGCGGTGCGCCGGTGTCACCGCCGCGGCTGCGGACGAAGTCGATCTGCGCGCGCAGCCGAACGACCTGTGCCCGTTGCAGTTCCGACAACTGGCCGAGCTCTGCGATCGCGAGCATTTCATGCGCTGCCTGCGGTGCCGCCGCATCGCGCTTGGCCACCGCGGCCGCCAGCGCTCGTGCCCCGCGCCGGGCAGGGTCGGCGGTCAGTACCGCCGCGCGCTCCAGAAACGCTGCCGCCGCGGCGATTCCGCCTCTGCTCTGCGCCCGGTCCGCCGATGCGTCGAGCTCGTCGGCCACCGCGTCGTCGGGGCCGGTCGCCGCGATCGCGGCGTGCCACGCGCGCCGGTCGGGGTCGGACTGCGGATCGGTGGCTTCGGCGAGCGCGTGGTGAATCTTCCTGCGGTCCAACAGGTCCGCGGCGCGATACGCGGCCGACCGCACCAGCGGATGGTGGAACCGCATGCGCGGGCCGAATTCGATCACACCATCGGCTTCTGCTGGCGCCAGCGCGTCGACGGCGATGCCCAACTCGGCTGCGGCGCGCAGGAACAGTGCCGCATCGCCGACGGGCTCGGCGGCGGCGAGCAGCAGCAGCAACTGTGTGTCCTTGGGCAGCGACTGGATGCGGCGTACGTAGCGTTCCTCGAGCAGGCCGGCCGACGACGGGGTCGAAGCGTTGCCGAAGCCGCTGGCCAGCTCGGCCGGCGACACGTTGCGCGGCACCTCGAGCAGCGCCAGCGGGATGCCCCTGGTCTCGGCGATGATGCGGTCGCGGACCCGCTCGTCGATGCGACCGATCACCACAGAGTCGAGCAGTTCGCGCGCGTCGCCGTCGGACAGGCCCCGCAGCCCGAGTTCTGGCAGGCCCGACAGCACGTCGGGACGGTTCCGCACCCCGAACACCAGGGCGACGGGGTCGGCCAACAGCCGTCGCCCGACGAAGCCGAGCGTCTGCACCGACACCTGGTCGAGCCACTGCGCGTCGTCGACGATGCACAGCACGGGCTGGTCTTCGGCCGCCGCCGCGAGCAGGCTCAGCACCGCGAGCCCGACGAGGAAGCGGTCCGGCGTCTCGCCGACCCCGCGGCCGAACGCCACGTTGAGTGCCTCGCGCTGCGGCTCGGGCAACTCGTCGAGGTGGTTGAGCAGCGGCGCGCACAGCTGTTGCAGCCCGGCGAAGGCCAGTTCCATGTCGGACTCGACGCCTGCCACATGGATGCATCGGAACCCGGAGGCGCTGTCGGCCAGGAAGTCCAGCAGCGCCGTCTTGCCGACGCCCGCCTCGCCGCGCAGCACCAACACCTGGCAGCTGCCCGATTGGACGGTCGACAACAGGCTGCGAAGCGCCGCGCATTCGTCGGCGCGACCCCGCAGACGGTCTCCCCGCCCATCACTCGACATAAGGCTCCACGTTGTTCGTTTAGTGGACCTTACCGGGCCTATCTGGTAGCGGCGGTCCGCAGAACCCAGTCGGCGAACCGGCCCGCCGCGACGGCGGCGTCGTCGGCGGGCAGGAATGCGCTCTCACACAAGCTCTCGGACAGTTCGACGCCGCAGAACCGGGCCGCGGTGTCGGCGACGACGCGGCGGGCATCGCGGTGAGCGGTCAGCAGGATGCGAACGACGTCGTCGAGGCGGAACGTCTCGGGCCCGGCCACTTCGATGACGCCGTTGGGCGGGTCTCGATCGATGATCTCGGCGATGGCCTCGGCGACGTCGTCCGACGCGATCGGCTGGATCCGGGCAGACGGCAGCCGCACTGTGTCCCCCTCAGTCGCGAAATCTGCTGTGGGATTGAGGAATTCGAAGACCTGGGTGGACCGCAGCACGCAGTAAGGGACGGGGCCGTCGGCGATGAGGGTCTCCTGCACCTGCTTGGCCCGAAAGTAGCCGCCGAGCGGCGCCAGCCGGTCGGTGCCGACCACCGACAGCGCGATGTGGAAACGAACGCCGGCGTCGGCGCCGAACCTCAGCAGGTTTGTCGTCGATTCCGTGAAGAACAAAGTCGCGACGTCCGCATCAAACGACGGCGCATCCGACGTGTCGACCACCACGGACGCGCCGGCCAGCGCGTCGGCCAAGCCTGCACCGGTGACGGTGTCCACCCCGGTCGAAGGGGCCGCGACCACGACGTCACGACCGCGGGCGGCCAAGGCGCGCACCACCTTCGAGCCGACCCGGCCGGTGCCGCCGACGACGACGATGCTCACGCCCGCTAATCCTCGATGAACGTGACGTTCTCGGTGAGCGGGGCCCGGCCGGTGCGGATGTAGTTGACGGCGGGATCTTCGTAGCCGATCGACATGCCGCAGAACAGCATCAGGCCTTCGGGCGGACAGACGATGTCGGAGACGGTCTCCCGAACCTGCGACCAGGCCATCTGCGGGCAGCTGTGCAGGCCTTCGGCGCGCAGCAGAAGCATGACGGTCTGCAGATACATGCCGAGGTCGGCCCATTGCGGCCTGCCGAGGTCGCGGTCGATGTAGCAGAACAGCGCGGCGGGTGCGCCGAAGCAGTCCCAGTTGGCGATGGCGGCGCGCTGACGCGCCTCCCAGTCCTCGCGCGCGATGCCGAGCGCGCTGTAGCGCTCCTTGCCGAAGGCCGATCTGCGCTCGGCGTACGGGGACTTCAGTTCGCGGGGATACATCTCGAACTCCCGCTCATCCCACGGCTGGCCGGTGGCCACCCGCTCGACGGCGCGCTTCTTCAGCTGCGCCAGCGGTTCGCCGGTGACGACGAATATTCGCCAGGGCTGGATGTTCGATCCCGACGGCGCCCACGCCGCCGCGGACAGCACACGCTCCAAGACGTCTCGCGGTACTTCTTCATCGGTGAATCCACGCACGGCACGTCGTGTCGTAACCGCTTCGTAGACGTCCATTCTCTTCTTGCCTCCATCTTTTCTCGGTCACTTACTTAGACCGGGTAGCGAGGCGATTCGTGACAGCGGGCGGGGCGCGATGGCGAATCGATCAGGAATCGAGAAGCGCCCGCCGTCGCGGGCCATCTAGCGTGAGCACCCATGGACATCACCATTTACTCGAGCTTCCTTCCGCACGATGACCCCGACGAGTCGCTGGCGTTCTACCGCGACGCGCTCGGCTTTGAAGTGCGCCTCGACGTCGGCAAGAACAAGATGCGGTGGATCACGGTCGGCCCGCCCAACCAGCCCGATACGTCGATCGTGCTGTACCCGCCGTCGGCGACCCCCGGCCTCACCGACGAGGAGCGGCGCGTCATCGCCGAGATGATGGCCAAGGGCACGTTCGGCACGCTGGTGCTGGCCACCAAGGATGTGGACGCCACTTTCGAAGAGGTGCAACAACGCAATGTCCGCAACGTCGAGGTGGTGCAGGAGCCCACCGATCAGCCGTATGGTGTGCGCGACTGTGCCCTGCGCGATCCCGCGGGCAACATGTTGCGCATTCAGCAGCGCTAGCCGACCGCGAACAACGCCCCGAGCAGAGGACCGATGCACAAGGCAGACAGCCATGACCGCATCCGGGTGACCGGAGCCCGTGAAAACAATCTCAAGGACGTCAACGTCGAGCTGCCCAAGCGCAGGCTGACGGTGTTCACCGGCGTGTCCGGCTCAGGCAAGAGCTCGCTGGTGTTCGACACGATCGCCGCCGAGTCGCAGCGGTTGATCAACGAGACCTACAGCGCGTTCATCCAGGGCTTCATGCCGAACCTGGCGCGGCCCGAGGTCGACGTGCTGGAGGGGTTGACCACCGCGATCATCGTCGACCAGCAGCGGATGGGTTCGGATCCGCGCTCGACGGTGGGCACCGCGACCGACACCGGCGCGATGCTGCGCATCCTGTTCAGCCGGCTGGGCAAGCCGCACATCGGCCCGCCGCAGGCGTTTTCCTTCAACGTCGCCTCGATCAGCGGGGCGGGCGCCGTCACCGTGGAGCGCGGCGGGCGGACCGTCAAGGAACGCCGCGAGTTCAGCATCACCGGCGGCATGTGTCCGCGTTGCGAGGGTCGCGGATCGGTCAACGACATCGACCTCACCGCGCTCTACGACGACAGCAAGTCACTCAACGAGGGTGCGCTCACCATCCCCGGCTACAGCATGGAGGGCTGGTACGGCCGAATCTTTCGGGGCTGCGGCTTCTTCGACTGCGACAAGCCGATCCGCAAGTACACCAAGAAAGAACTCGACGCGCTGCTGCACAAAGAGGCGACCAAGATCAAGGTCGACGGCGTCAACCTGACCTACCTCGGGCTGATCCCGCAGATCAAGAAGTCGTTTCTGAACAAGGACGTCGAGGCGATGCAACCGCATATCCGCGCCTTCGTCGAGCGGGCGGTCACGTTCACCGCATGCCCCGACTGCGGCGGCACCCGGCTGTCGGAGACGGCGCGATCATCAAAGATCAAGGGCCACAACATCGCCGACGTGTGCGCGATGCAGATCAGCGATCTCGCGGAATGGGTGAAGGGCATCGACGACAAGTCGGTCGCGCCGTTGGTGGCCGCGCTGCGGCACACGCTGGACTCCTTCGTCGAGATCGGGCTCGGCTATCTGTCGCTGGACCGGCCCGCAGGCACGCTGTCGGGCGGAGAAGCCCAACGCGTCAAGATGATTCGGCATCTCGGTTCGTCACTCACCGACGTCACCTACGTGTTCGACGAGCCGACGATCGGGCTGCACCCGCACGACATCGCGCGGATGAACGACCTGCTGCTGCGGCTGCGCGACAAGGGCAACACGGTGCTGGTCGTCGAGCACAAGCCCGAGGTCATCGAAATCGCCGACCACGTCGTCGATCTCGGCCCCGGCGCGGGCACGGCAGGCGGTGAGGTCGTCTTCGAGGGCGACGTGGACGGCTTGCGCAGGAGCGACACCGTCACCGGCCGCCACCTCGGCGACCGTGCCACACTCAAGGACACGGTGCGCACCGCCTCCGGCGCCCTGCAGGTGCGCGGCGCCGACACCAACAACCTGCAGAAGGTCGACGTCGACATCCCGCTGGGCGTGCTGGTGGTGATCACCGGCGTCGCAGGCTCGGGCAAGAGCTCGCTGATCGACGGGTCGGTGGCGGGCCGGGACGGGGTCGTCACCGTCGACCAGACGCCGATCCGCGGCTCGCGGCGCAGCAATCCGGGGACCTACACCGGGCTGCTCGACCCGATCCGCAAGGCGTTCGCCAAGGCCAATGGTGTTAAGCCCGCGCTCTTTTCGGCCAACTCCGAAGGAGCCTGCCCCAACTGCAACGGCGCCGGGGTCATCTACATGGACCTGGCGATGATGGCAGGCGTCGCGACGCCGTGCGACGTGTGCGAGGGCAAGCGATTCGAGGCGTCTGTGCTGGAGTACACCCTCGGCGGCCGTGACATCAGCGAGGTGCTGGCGATGCCGGTGACCGAGGCGCTGGAGTTCTTCGGCTCCGGTGATGCGAAAACACCTGCGGCGCAGAAGATTCTGGCGCATCTTGCCGACGTCGGCCTTGGCTATCTGACGCTCGGTCAGCCGTTGACGACGCTGTCGGGCGGTGAGCGGCAACGGCTGAAACTGGCCAACCAGATCGGCGAGAAGGCCAGTGTCTTCGTGCTCGACGAGCCGACATCGGGCCTGCACCTCGCCGATGTCGAGCAGCTACTCGACCTGCTGGATCGCCTCGTCGACGGCGGCAAGTCGGTCATCGTCATCGAGCACCATCAGGCGGTGATGGCGCACGCCGACTGGATCATCGACCTGGGCCCCGGCGCGGGCCACGACGGCGGCCGGGTGGTGTTCGAGGGCACGCCCGCCGATCTCGTCGCCGAGAAGTCGACGCTGACCGGCAAGCACCTGGCCGACTACGTGGGGTCCTGATCCGCCTGGTCCGTCGGCGCCTGCTCTGGCTGGCTCGGTTCCTGCTCGCCGGCCGCCTGCTCCTCGGCCGCCTGCTCCTCCTCGGCCGGCTTGTCCTGGGTGACCGGGCGCTGCATCACGTCGAGGACGCCGTCGTCGTACGGGTCATACAGCGGCGAACCGGATCCGGCGGGCGCGGGCGTGTCCGAGTGCGCGCCGCAGCCGTATTCCGAGTCCACGACGTGGCCGTCGGCGGACAGCTCGTTGGCGCACACGCCGAACATCAGCCCCAACACACCGGACAGCGGCACGTAGAACCCGCAGTCGCGGCACACCCGTTTGGTGGAACGCGCCATCGCCGACCCGGGCCCGTACTCGCCGTCGTGCCAGCGTTGTGCGGCCTCGGCGCGGCCCAGTTGGCTCAGCACGCGGCGGCGGCCGAGGCCGAGTTCGACGGCCACGTCGTCGATGGCCGGGTCGCCGGTCATGGTGAAGCCGGGCACCAGGCGCGGATCCTCGGCGGGCGCGGCGAGCAAATCGCCGGGCCCCAGATCACCCGGGCGCAGACGCTCCTGCCAGGGCACCCACTTCGGCGCCAGCAGCGCCGTCGGCCCCGGCACCAAAACGACCTCGCTGATCGTCGCGTGGTCGGCGCCGGGATGCGCGGCGACCACCACGGCCCACTGCCAGCCCTGATAGCCGGGCAGGTTCGCAAGGAATCGGTGCGTGGCGGCGTTGGCGTCGTCGAACTCGGCGCCCAGGTACTCCCCGACGGTCTCACCGCTGTGCTCGATGATCGCCGCACGCGCCTGTTCGACGGCGCCGAGCAGCACCGCCTCGAGGTCGCCGTCGCGCCGGTCCGAGCCGTTCTCGGTGGATTCCGTCACGCTGTCCACGCGGTCAATAGTGCCTGACCGGCCTGCGCGCAGCCACACCCGGTCGGGTGCCCGCCGCCGTCACAGTGATGGTGGAGAATCGGATGTGTGACCGGACCGCGGCGTGATCCCCCAGACCGGGCGCGCCGCTATTACCCGCCGCGACCGCCTGCAGACCGCGGTGACGAGCATCCGGGCATGGCGAACTATCCCAGCGACGGGATGAATCAGCGGCGCCAGCACCGCTCAAGCCCGAGCGCGAACCGGTACCTGCCGCCGCTCGAGGAGCGGCGGACCTACCGCAGCGACCCCGGCATCGGCGAGGGGTTGGGCCGCGACACGTCGCCGCCGCCGCGCTCGGCCGCGCAGCGCAGCCGCGACATGGGCTACAAGATGTATGGCCTGTTTCACCGCGCCGCCACCGCCGACGGCGCCGACAAGTCGGGGCTGACCGCGCTGACCTATCCCGTGATGGCCAACTTCGCCGTCGACGCCGCGATGGCGGTCGCGTTGGCCAACACGCTGTTCTTCGCGGCGGCCTCCGGTGAGAGCAAGAGTCGCGTCGCGCTGTATCTGCTCATCACGATCGCGCCGTTCGCGATCATCGCGCCGCTGATCGGGCCCGCGCTGGACCGTCTGCAACACGGTCGCCGGGTCGCGCTGGCGACGTCGTTCGCGCTGCGCACCGTGCTCGTGGTGCTGTTGATCGCCAATTACGACGGCGCCACCGGCAGCTTCCCGTCGTGGGTGCTGTACCCGTGTGCGCTGGGAATGATGGTGCTGTCCAAGTCATTCAGCGTGTTGCGCAGCGCCGTGACACCACGGGTGCTGCCGCCGACCATCGACCTGGTCCGGGTCAACTCGCGGCTGACGGTGTTCGGCCTGCTCGGCGGAACCATCGTCGGCGGCGCCGTGGCCGCGGGCGCGGAGTATCTGTTCAATCTCTTTCACATGCCCGGCGCGTTGTACGTGATCGTCGCGCTGACGTTGGCCGGGGCCGCGCTGGCGATGCGCATACCGAAGTGGGTGGAGGTCACCGAGGGCGAGGTCCCGACGACGTTGAGCTACCACGGCTACCCCGGCGACGCGCATGAGGCCCTGCCCGGCGCGCCACTGCGCCGCACGCACTGGCGCTCCGAGCCCAGAAGCGCGCGACAGCCCGTCGGCCGCAACATCATCACCGCGCTGTGGGGCAACTGCACGATCAAGGTGATGGTCGGCTTTCTGTTCCTCTATCCGGCGTTCGTCGCGAAATCCCATGACGCGAGCGGATGGGAGCAGCTGTTGATCCTCGGCCTGATCGGTGCGGCCGCGGCGATCGGCAACTTTGGCGGCAACTTCGCCAGCGCGCGGATTCCGCTGGGACATCCCGCGCGGTTGGTGGTGCACAGCACCATCGCGGTCACGCTGGTGGCGCTGGCGACGGCACTGACCGGCAAGCTGATGGTGGCCGCGCTCGCGGCGCTCGTCACGTCGGCGGCCAGCGCCATCGCCAAGGCGTCGCTGGATGCGTCGCTGCAGCATGACCTGCCCGAGGCGTCCCGCGCCTCGGCGTTCGGGCGTTCCGAATCGCTGCTGCAGCTGGCATGGGTCGCGGGCGGCGCGACCGGTGTTCTCGTGTATACCCAACTGCACATTGGCTTTACGGTGATCTCGATGGTGTTGATCCTTGGCCTCGCGCAGACGGTGGTGAGCTATCGCGGCGACTCGCTGATCCCCGGCTTCGGCGGCAATCGCCCGGTGCTCGCGGCGCGAGAAGGTGCGTCAGCGGGAAGCGGCCGCGACGATTCGGCGGTACCGCGCGAGTGAAGAAGGGACTGGCGGCGCTGCTGGCCGTCGCGGTGGTGGCGTCTGTCGCGACGGGTGTGCTGATCTGGCGGCTGACCCGCAACCCGGCGCCCGAGTATCCGGAGATCAGCGCCTACACCAGAGGGCAACTCGTCCGCGTCGGACCGTACCGCTATTGCGACGTCTTCAACCCGACGAAATGCGACATGCCAAGGGAAATCGGCGAACTCGTCGTCAGCTCGCGCAATCCCGTGCAGCTGTCGGTGCCGGAGGCCATCGCGCGGGCGCCGTGGGTGCTGCTGCGCGCCTACGAGGGGCCCGAGGACACCGTCGTCGAGACCTTCGCACCCAACAGCAGGCTTGCGGTGACCATCCCCACCGTCGACCCGCAGCGCGGCCGGTTGACCGGCATCGCGGTGGAACTGCCGACCATCGTCCGCGACGAGCAGGGCAACGAATTCCCGGTGCCGCACGCCGAATGGTCGGTCAGCACCGTCTGGCCCTAGCCCGCGGAGTGCCCCGCGGGTACCCGCTCCCCCTCACGCGGTGGCCCCGGCGGCGTACCGTCACCGAAAGGCCTGCCGCCCAAGGCCTCTCGGCCATGCGGGGTCAGCCAGCCGGACAGGTCAGGACCCTTGGGGACGATGCGCGTGGGGTTGATGTCGGTGTGCACGATGTAGTAGTGCTGCTTGATCTGCACGAAGTCGACGGTGTCGCCGAAGCCCGGCGTCTGAAACAGATCACGCGCGTACGCCCACAGCACCGGCATCTCGGAGAGCTTGTTCCGGTTGCATTTGAAGTGCCCGTGATACACCGGGTCGAAGCGCACCAGCGTGGTGAACAGCCGCACGTCGGCCTCGGTTATGGTGTCGCCCACCAGATATCGCCGATCGGCCAGGCGCTCGGTGAGCCAGTCCAGGGCGTCGAACAACCGGTCGTAAGCCTTGTCGTAGGCCTCCTGTGAGCCGGCGAAGCCGCAGCGGTACACGCCGTTGTTCACCTCGGTGTAGATGCGCTGGGCCACCTCGTCGATCTCGGCGCGCAACGCCTTGGGGTACAGATCGGGCGCGCCGTCGCGGTGATAGGCCGTCCACTCCGTGGAGAAGTCCAGAGTTATCTGCGCGAAGTCATTGGTGACGACCTGCCCCGTCGGCACGTCGACGATCGCGGGCACGGTGATGCCCTTGGAGTAGTCCGGGAACCGCGCGAGGTAGGCGTCTCGCAGCCGCGGGATTTTCAGCACCGGGTCCACACCGCCTGGATCAAGGTCGAACGTCCAGCTGCGCTCGTCGTGCGTCGGCCCGCAGAAGCCGATCGACAACGCGTCCTCCAGCCCGAGCAGCCGCCGCACGATGATCGCGCGGTTGGCCCACGGGCAGGCCCGCGCGACGATCAGCCGGTAGCGACCCGGTTCGACGGGATAGCCGTCGCGGCCGTCGGCAGTGATACGGGTGGTGATGTAGTTCGTGTCGCGGTTGAACTCGCCGCCGCTGGACACATATTCAGCCATGCCTCCAGCATGCCCCCCGCCGCGCCGAAAGGCGTCAGCGGTCGAGTTCGCGCGCGACGGCGCGCACCACCTCTGACACCCGCCGCGCGGTCTTGCGGTCGGGATAGCGGCCCTTGCGCAGCTCGGGCTGCACCGCGCTCTCCAGCAGGGTGATCATGTCCTCGACCATGCCGTGCAGCTCGTCGGGCGAGTGCTTGTGCTCGGCCACCGCGGCCTCCCGGCGCGTGCGCGTCAGGCTCGGCGGCGGGTCGATGATCTTCAGGCTCAACGCCTGCGGCCCACGCCGCCCCGTGGCCACACCGAACTCCACCCGCTGGCCGGACTTGAGTGCGTCGACGCCTGCGGGCAGTGCGGAGGACCGGACGTAGACGTCTTCGCCGTCCTCCTGCGACAGAAAGCCGAACCCCTTCTCGGGGTCATACCACTTCACCCGGCCCGTCGGCACTGCTCTCACCCGCTTGTCTCTAGAAGCCACATAAGGAAAGCGTCCCGCCTTCTCGCAGGACGCGTTTGCGACAGATCCTACTCGGAGGTCTCAGCGACCAGCACCCCTATTACTCGGTAGGCTGAAACGACCGCGAAAGGACGAGATGCGCCTTATTTTGAACGTGATTTGGTTGGTGTTCGGCGGCCTCTGGCTGGCGCTGGGCTACCTGCTGGCCGCGCTCATCTGCTTCGTTCTGATCATCACCATCCCGTTCGGATTCGCGTCGCTGCGCATCGCGTCCTACGCCCTGTGGCCGTTCGGCCGCACCGTCATCGACAAGCCCGGCACGCGGCCCGGCGCGCTGATCGGCAACGTCATCTGGGTTTTGCTGTTCGGCATCTGGCTGGCCATCGGACACGTGGTCACCGCCGTCGCGATGGCCGTCACGATCATCGGCATCCCGCTGGCGCTGGCCAACCTCAAGATGATCCCGGTCTCGCTCGTGCCGCTGGGCAAGGAAATCGTGCCCGTCGACTCCATCAACCAACCCCTGCGAGCTGCCGCATGACCGTCACCGATCTCGGCCTGCCGTCGCTGGTGCGCCCCACGACTCCGGCGCCGGCCGACGGCCCGCTGATCGACACCTACGGCCGCGCCGCCACCGATCTGCGGGTGTCGCTGACCGACCGCTGCAATCTGCGGTGCACATACTGCATGCCCGCCGAGGGACTCGACTGGATGCGCGGCGAGGAACTGCTCACCGTCGAGGAGCTCACCCGGCTGGTCCGTATCGCGGTCACCCGCCTCGGCATCACGCGGGTGCGTTTCACCGGCGGCGAACCGCTGGTGGCCAAGCGGCTCGAAGACATCATCGCCGCCACCGCCGCGCTGGCGCCCCGCCCCGAGATCGCATTGACCACCAACGGGATCGGGCTCGACCGCCGCGCCGCCGGGCTGAAGCAGGCCGGGCTGGACCGCATCAACGTCTCGCTGGACACCGTCGACCGCGAGCGCTTCATCCACATCACCCGCCGCGACCGCCTCGCCGACGTGCTGGCCGGTCTAGCCGCCGCCCACGAGGCCGGGCTGAGGCCGGTGAAGGTGAACGCGGTGCTCGATCCGACCACCGGCATCGACGACGCGGTCGCGCTGCTGCGGTTCTGCATCGAGCACGACTACCAGCTGCGCATCATCGAGCAGATGCCGCTCGACGCCGGCCACGCCTGGTCGCGCGGCGCGGCGCTGAGCGCCGACGAGATCCTGGCCGCGCTGCAGCAGCACTTCACGCTGACGCCGGACCCGAAGCCGCGGGGATCCGCGCCGGCCGAGCTGTGGCTCGTCGACGGCGGCCCCGCCACCGTCGGCGTCATCGCGTCGGTATCGCACGCGTTCTGCTCGGCCTGCGACCGCACCCGGCTGACGGCTGACGGCCAGGTCCGCAGCTGCCTGTTCTCCCGCGAGGAGACCGACCTGCGCGGCCTGATGCGCTCCGGCGCCGACGACGACGCCGTCGAGGCCGCCTGGCGCGCGGCGATGTGGGCCAAGCCCGCGGGCCACGGCATCAACGACCCCGACTTCGTCCAGCCAGACCGGCCGATGAGCGCGATCGGCGGGTGATCGACCGATGACCATCAGACAGTCCACGCAGACTCTGCAGTTGACCGTCCGCTATTTCGCGGCGGCCCGCGCCGCGGCGGGCATCGAGACCGAGACCATGCACGTCGCGGCGGGTACCACCGTCGGCGCCCTGGTCGACATGCTGGCCACGCGGAGCGAGGACCTGGCCCGCGTGCTGCAGCGCTGTTCTTTTCTGCGCGACGGAATCGCGGTCCGCGACGACGCTGTCGAGCTGGTCGACGGCCAGACACTGGATGTGCTGCCGCCCTTCGCCGGCGGGTAATCGTGATTTACATCACATAACGAAACGGTCACAAGCTGGCTACAGACAGGTTGAGGCCGGTATGCACCAGCGTAAACGCCGAGAAATCCAGCGGGTTTAGAGGCCTTTTAACATTTGCCGACCTGCGAAACGCCGCCCGCCCCAAAAAGTGACTACAACGCGGGGAGCCGTTAGGTTCTTCCGCAGGCCTGTGGACCCTAATCCGTTGGCCCTCCTTGTCCGATAGCGCCGAGCTCCATCCGTCGGGCAGGGATACGACGACACAACCATGGATGGGGGCGGGGGACCCACCGGTCCACCGACATAAGGACCTGGGGCCGCTTGCGGCCCCTTGGGGTGAAGCCGAGTCGTTTCGCCGACACGGCCGGGCAACCTCTCCAGCCCGAACCCGACAGCTGACCTCGTGGGCGCTTTAGAGAGGACCTAGCGCACCTATGAGTGGACGGCATCGCAAGCCCACATCATCGGCAAAGTCAGTCGCGAAAGTCGCCTTCACAGGCGCGGTCATCGGCGGTGGGAGCCTCGCCCTAGCCGGGCATGCTGGCGCCGCCACCGATGGCGAATGGGACAAGGTCGCCTCGTGTGAGTCGGGCGGCAACTGGGCCATCAACACCGGCAACGGCTATCAGGGCGGACTGCAGTTCTCGCCCAGCACGTGGACGTCGCACGGCGGCGGCGAGTACGCGCCCGCCGCCCACCTGGCCACCAAGGAAGAGCAGATCGCTGTCGCCGAACGCGTCCTGGCCAGCCAGGGCCGCGGCGCATGGCCGGTCTGCGGCCGTGGCCTGTCGAACGCCACCCCGCGCAATGTGCCAAGCGAAGAGCCGGTCGACGCGGTCGGGCTGAACGGCGAACTGCCGCCGCCCCCGCCGCCGTTCGACCCGTTCGCACCGCCTCCTCCGCCGCCCGCGGCCCCGATCGACGCCATGGCGGCTCCGCTGCCTGCCGCGCCGCCGCCGCCACCTCCGCCACCACCGGCACCCGAGCTACCGCCGCCTCCGCCACCGGCAGACGGTCCGATCGTCGACGCCTCGCTCGAGCAGCCGGCGCCCGGCCAACTGGTTCCAGAC
>NZ_PDCP01000053.1 GCF_002553505.1 Mycolicibacterium agri
CACCCCCACCGCCGACGCCCGTCGTCCAACCGCCCGAACCCAAGCCCGACCACAAGAAGCCCGAACACAAGAAGCCCGATCACAAGCCGGGCAAACCCGGCAAGCCCGGCAGGGGCAACGGCCCCAAAGAACGAGGCGGCTGAGCAAAGGCGACTAGGCACTCAAGCCTTGCGCTTCAACACCCAGGCCGGAATCCAGTGGGTGACCGATCGACGCTTCGGGCCGTACGCGATCGCATACGTCACCAGACCCCACCAATGGCCCTGCTCGCAGATGCCCCAGCAGGTGAGTTTGCCCTCGACCACCGAATGCATCTGCAGGCCGGCGGGGTTGTAACCGCCGCGGCTGTGCGGCTCACGCGGGAACAACGTTGCCAAATCGACAAGAACCGTTATCGGCGGCTCGACTGGCCGAAATGCTTGTTGCACGGGCTGGCCGTTGTAGCCGATGGACTGGAACTCGCCCACCATTCGATCATACGTTCGAAGCGGCTAGGCTGGAATCCGATGTTCATTCCGCGTCAATTCGCCCTGACCGACGAGCAGACCGCCGAGGCGCTCGCCGGGGCGGAGTTCGCGCAGCTGGTCAGCAACACCGCGGACGGCTTGCTGGTGACGCCTCTGCCGATGATCTACGACGGCCACTCGCTGCTCGGCCACGTCTCGCGGGCCAACCCGCACTGGCACGCCGACGGTGCCGAATCCGTCGCGATCTTCACGGGCCCGCATACCTACATCTCGCCGAGCTTCTATCCCACGAAGGCAGAGACCGGCAAGGTCGTGCCCACGTGGAACTATGAAGTTCTCAACGTCCACGGGCGACTCGTCATCCACGACGATCCCGACTGGCTGCTCAACCTGGTCACCATGTTGACCAACCGCCACGAAGCTGGCCGCGCCACGCCGTGGCAAGTGTCCGACGCTCCACCCGACTTCACCAACGCGCAACTGCGCGGCATCGTCGGCGTCGAACTCGTCATCGCCAAGGTCGAGGGCAAGGCGAAGATGTCGCAGAACCAACCCGACCGCAACCGCGACGGCGTCATCGCCGGCCTGCGACAGTCGGACGCGGCTCAGGATCGACTCGTCGCCGACCGCGTCGCGGCGTTCCGAGATGGCCTCCCAGGCGGCTACCGTGACGGCCTGCCCGACGGCAACACGAACGCGAACGGTCGCGGGTAACCCAACCCGGTCAGCCGCGACTCCCGCACCGCGGCCACATCGGCAGGACGAACCTCACCCGACGTCGGCTCATAACACCGCAACGGCAACTCCAGCCCGCGCCCCGCGCGGGGCGACCGGTCGACGTCGACGATCAGCACCCAGTGCCGCGGAATGAACCGCCCGACGAGCATCGCGACGGGCCACCCCTCCGACACCGCATCCAACACATCGGTGAGCCGGTCCCGACGACCGCGGAACAGCCGCCAGCGATATCGCACACCCCGCATCTCGGTGCGCGTGGTCACCGCGCGGGCGATACCCATCGGGGTGGTGCCGAGCATCCGCGGCCAGACGCGGTTCACCTCGGCGTGGACTCGCGACTGCTCGTCGTCGAACCAGCTGCTGGGCGAATCGGTCAGTCGCGCACGATAGGCCGGGTCCAGCAGCGCCCCCGCCACCACAGCCACGCTCGGACCGCACGTGGTCGAGTCGCGCTGCCGCAGCCGCATTCGCGCAATCTTCACCCGACGCCTTCTTCCGCCCACCGTGGATTTTCGACGATCACGGGGTACCCGACACCGTAATCGGACGGAAGGCGGCGGGCGGACTCATGGGCTTCGATCTGACTCCTACTGGTGCACAACACGATCTCGCGCGCCGCACGCACGAGTTCTCCGAATCGGTGATCCGCCCGGCGGCCGCCGACTACGACGCCCGCCAGGAGTTCCCCTGGCCGGTCCTCGAGGAAGCCGCCACCCGCGGCTTCTACAGCCCGTTGTTTTACCGCGACCTGATCGGCGACCCCACCGGGCTGTCGCTGCCGATGTTCATGGAGGAATTGTTCTGGGGCTGCGCCGGCATCGGGTTGGCAATCGTGATGCCCGCTCTGGCGTTGTCGGCCATCGGCCAGGCCGCCTCGCCCGAGCAGATGCTGCAGTGGGCGCCCGAGTGCTTCGGCACCCCCGGCGACCTCAAGCTCGCCGCGCTGGCCATCTCCGAACCCGAGGGCGGTAGCGACGTTCGCAACCTGCGCACGCGCGCCAAGCGCGACGGCACCGGGCCCGACGCCGACTGGATCATCGACGGCCACAAGATGTGGATCGGCAACGGCGGCATCGCCAATGTGCACGTGGTCAACGCGGTCGTCGACGAAGAGCTCGGCCACCGCGGGCAGGCCCTCTTCATCGTCCCCGGCGGTACGCCCGGCCTCGAGATGGTCCGCAAGCTCGACAAACTCGGCTGCCGCGCCTCCCACACCGCCGAACTGAAATTCAACGCGGTCCGCGTGCCCGCCGAGAACCTGCTCGGCGGCCAGGAAAAACTCGAATACAAGCTGGCCCGCGCCCGCGAGGCGGTCGAGGGCGGACGCCGCTCCGGCTCCGCCACGCTGGGCACGTTCGAGCAGACCCGGCCAATGGTGGCCGCACAAGCGCTCGGAATCGCAAGAGCCGCATTGGAATACGCCACCGAATACGCCAACCGTCGGGAGGCGTTCGGCGCGCCGATCATCGACAACCAAGGCGTGTCCTTCCCGCTCGCCGACTTGGCCACCGCGATCGACGCCGCCCGGCTGCTGACGTGGCGCGCCTCGTGGATGGCCGCCTCAGGCATACCGATGGAGCGCGGCGAGGGATCGATGTCGAAGCTCGCCGCCAGCGAGGTCGCGGTGCGCACCACCGAACGCGCCATCCAGACGATGGGCGGCTGGGGATACATCAAGGACCATCCGGTGGAGAAGTGGTACCGAGATGCCAAGCTGTACACCATCTTTGAGGGAACCAGCGAAATCCAGCGGATCGTCATCTCCAACGCACTCGGCGCGGCCGACGGCAGACCCCCGCTGCACGTCGACCTCGAACCAACCGGCGGTCCGCTGAACCGGATGTTCGGCCGCGGCACACCGGCGCGCACGCAGGTGTCCAACACCCTGCTCGGCATGCGCGACCGTGTACCCCAGCCGGTCATGCAGCTCGCAATGAAGGTACTCAAGCCACCGAAGAAATAGTGTCGCGAGAAGTAGGGTCGCGGTATGGCCGTCAAGATGATGGAGCTGCTGACCGGCGAGCTTGCGGCGCTGCGGTATCAGCCCACGGCCAAACGTGTCCGCGCCTTCCTTGCCGGCGAACCGGTGGCCGACACCACCGCGGCCCGGCTGGTCTGGGAACCGCGTCGCGTCGTCGCAATCTACGCGGTGCCCATCAATGCCCTCACCGCGCAGCTGTTGCCCGCAGGTGCGGAGTCCGGCGACGACGTCGACACCGGATACCGGCTGCCCGATATCAGCGAGCGCCCGGTGCTCGACCCGTCTGTGCCATTCGCCGTACATACCTGTCCCGGAACGGTTTACGACGTCATCGCCGGCGAGGACACGGCTGGGCGCGCGGCGTTCCGCCCCGACGACAGCGACCTCAACGACTATGTGATCCTCGACTTCGCCGCGTTCGAGTGGCGCGAGGAGGACGAGCCGATCGTCAGCCACCCGCACGACCCGTTCAGCCGCATCGACGTACGGCGCAGCCGCCGCCACGTCCGCATCGAGCACGAGGGCATGCTGTTGGCCGAATCGAAGCGGCCCATGCTGTTGTTCGAGACGCTGTTGCCGGTGCGCTATTACCTGCCCCGCGAAGACGTCGTCGTCCGGCTGGAACCGAGTGACAAAGTCAGCTACTGCGCCTACAAGGGCCGCGCGTCCTACTTCTCGGTGGTCGACGGCCCGCGCGACATCGCCTGGACCTACCATGATCCGCTGCACGACGCCGAGCAGGTGCGCGACTGGATTTGCTTCTTCGACGAGCGACTCGACGTCGCCGTCGACGGCGAATACGTCGCCCGCTCGGTCACGCCATGGAGTTGAGCGCATCTCAAGTCGCCGCATGTTTCGTCTCCGCCGCAGCGGGCATGTTCACCGCGAGTAGAACATGAGGAGGGTCTATGCGTGCGGTCACCTGGCAGGGGCGGAGAAACGTCACGGTCGAGGATGTGCCGGATCCGAGCATCAAGGAAGCCACCGACGCGATCATCAAGGTGACGAGCACCAACATCTGCGGTTCCGATCTGCATCTCTACGAAGTGCTCGGCGCGTTCATGACGCCAGGTGATGTGCTTGGCCACGAAGCCATGGGCATCGTCGAAGCCGTCGGCAGGGAGGCTCGGGATCTGAAGGTCGGCGATCGCGTGGTGATCCCGTTCAACATCTCCTGCGGGCACTGCTTCATGTGCGGGCATGGCCTGCAAAGTCAGTGCGAGACAACGCAGAACCGCGACCAGGGCACCGGCGCAGCGCTGTTCGGCTATTCGAAGCTCTACGGCGAGGTGCCCGGCGGACAGGCCGAATACCTGCGCGTCCCGCAGGCGCAGTACACCCACATCAAGGTGCCTCATGAGGGTCCCGACGAACGCTACGTTTACCTGTCCGACGTGCTGCCCACGGCCTGGCAGGCGGTCGAGTACGCCAATGTGCCAAAGGGCGGAACGCTGGTGATTCTCGGGATGGGCCCGATCGGTTCGATGGCGTGCCGCGTCGCGCGTCACACGAAGGACTGCCGGGTGATCGGCGTGGACATGGTCCCGGACCGGGTGCAGCGCGCACGCGAAATGTGCAGCGACGTCATCGATATGAACCTCGACGACCCGGTTGAGGTCGTGCGGGAGGCCACCGAGGGACGCGGCGCCGACTCGGTGATCGACGCGGTCGGGATGGAGGCCCACGGTTCGCCCATCGCCGAAGCGGCGCAGACCGCTGCGCAGTTCCTGCCGTCGTCGGTGGGCCGGGTAGTGATGAAGAACGCGGGCGTCGACCGGCTGGCCGCGTTCAACACCGCGATCGAAATCGTGCGCCGCGGCGGCACCATCTCGTTGTCCGGTGTCTACGGCGGCGCCGCCGATCCGATCAACATGATGAGGCTGTTCGACAAGCAGATCACGCTGCGGATGGGTCAGGCCAACGTCAAGCGCTGGGTGCCCGACATCATGCCGCTGCTGAACGACGAGGACCCGCTGGGCACCGAGTCGTTCGCCACCCACCGGCTGCCCCTGCACGCCGCGCCCGACGCCTACGAGACCTTCCAGAAGAAGGCCGACGGCATGGTCAAGGTGGTACTCACGCCCTAAGGCCGGTTTGAACTTCGGCGCCCGGGTACCCGATGAGTCATGGACCAATCCGACGCGCCCCTGCTCGACGCGCTCGTGGAGTACCGCAAGGCCAACCGGTACGGGTTCACCCCGCCCGGGCACCGGCAGGGCCGCGGCACCGACGACCGCGTGTTGTCCGTCCTGGGACGCGAACCCTTCCACGACGATCTGCTCGCCAACGGCGGGCTCGACGACCGCCTCAGCAGCAACGGCTACCTCAAGCGGGCCGAAGACCTGATGGCCGAGGCGGTCGACGCGGAGGTGGCGTGGTTCTCCACGTGCGGCAGTTCGTTGTCGGTCAAGGCGGCCATGATGGCCGTGGCGGGCGGCGACGGCGGCCTTCTGGTCAGCCGAGACAGTCACAAATCGATCGTCGCCGGGCTCATCTTCTCCGGCGTCCAGCCGCGCTGGGTAACGCCGCGGTGGGACGCCGACCGGCACATCTCGCACCCGCCGTCGCCCGACGACGTCGACGAAGCGTTCGAGCGCAACCCCGACGCCGCAGGCGCGCTGATCGTCAGTCCCAGCCCGTACGGCACCTGCGCCGACCTCGAGGAGATCGCCGCGGTCTGCCATGACCGCGGCAAGCCGCTGATCGTCGACGAAGCGTGGGGCGCGCATCTGCCGTTCCACGCGGATCTGCCGACATGGGCGATGGACGCGGGTGCCGACGTCTGCGTGGTCAGCGTGCACAAGATGGGCGCAGGGTTCGAGCAAGGCTCGGTGTTTCACCTGCAGGGTGATCTCGTCGACCAGGATCGGCTGTCGGCGTGTGCCGATCTGCTGCAGACGACCAGCCCCAGCGTGCTGATGTATGCCGCGATGGACGGCTGGCGCCGCCAGATGGTGCAGCATGGCCACGAATTGCTCGGCTCCGCAATCGATCTCGCCAACCGTCTGCGCGACGAGATCGAGACGATTCCTGACCTCGAGGTGCTCGACGACGAACTGATCGGGGTGCAGGCCAGCCACGATCTGGACTGCCTGCAGGTGTTGATGGACGTCTCGGCGACCGGCACCTCGGGCTACCAGGCCGCCGACTGGCTGCGTGAGCACAAGCAGGTCGACGTCGGCATGGCCGATCACCGCCGCATCCTGGCCACCATGTCGTTCGCCGACGACCGGTCCACCGCCGAACGGCTGCTCGATGCGCTGCGCGGCTGGCGCGACGCGGTCGATGACTTCGACCCCGCCCCGCAGATCCGGCTGCCCGCGCCGGAGGAGATCGAACTCGAAACGGTGCAACTGCCCCGCGACGCGTTCTTCGGGCCGGTCGAGATGGTGCCCGCCGAGCAGGCGTGCGGACGGATCGCCGCCGAGCAGATCACCCCCTACCCGCCGGGCATCCCCGCGGTCGTTCCCGGAGAGCGGCTCAGCGACGCCGTCATCGACTACCTGCGCACCGGCGTCGCCGCCGGGATGAATCTTCCCGACCCCGCCGACCCGTCACTGGGGCAGATCCGTGTGGTCGCCTGACAACCCGGTACCGGGGGTTCCAAAAGGGGTTTCGGACCCGACCGATTTGGCAACATTACCGACGGGTAAGGAGTTCCCTTCGATACTCAGCAGGTGGGACAAATGACCGGTTCAGCAGAGCTTTCGTTTCTCGCCGCGACCGGCGAGGCCGGTGGCGCCGCGCTCGACCAGGTGATCGGCATGACGGCGGTGGCTGTCGTCATCGGCGCGTTGCTGTGTTGGCTCGGTTACCTGCATCGGGCGCGCAAGATCACCTGGGTGAACAGCGTGGCGGAGTACGCCGGACGCAAATTCAAACGGCCGCCGTGGGTGGCGGTTCCCATCGCCCTGTTCACCGCGACACTGATCTGCGCGCTGTTCGGTTTCATCTGGGACGTCAGCCTGCACATCGGCAAGGGCCGCGACCCGGGGCCGCTGGCCAACCCCGCTCACTACTTCATCCTGGTCGGGCTGTTCCTGTTGTTCGTCGCGGGCTGCGCGGCCATCGTGCTGCCCTACGAGAAGCCGGGCCCGTACGCGATCCGCATCACCGAGGACTGGTACGCCCCCGTCGGCGGTGTGCTGATGGCCGGTTGCGGTCTGTACGCGTTGACAGGTTTCCCACTCGATGATGTGTGGCACCGCATCTTCGGCCAGGACGTCACGCTGTGGGGGCCGACGCACCTGATGATGATCGGCGGCGCCGGATTCTCGACGATCGCTGCGCTGCTCCTCGAATACGAAGGCAAGAAAGCCGTCGGCGAGAACGCGCCGAAGGAAGGCATGGGCCTGCTGTTCATCAAGTACCTGGGCTTCGGCGGGATCGTCATCGGGCTGTCGGTCTTTCAGATCGAGTACGACTTCGGGGTGCCACAGTTCCGCCAGGTGTTCCAGCCGATGCTGATTGCGGCAGCCGGGGCGTTCGCGCTCGTCGCTGCGCGCATGATGATGGGCCGTGGCGCCGCAATCCTGGCCGCGCTGCTGGCGATCGCGCTACGCGGTTTGGTGTCGCTGATGGTCGGCCCGGTCCTCGGCGCGCCGATCAACTGGTTCGCGTTGTACCTCGGCGCCGCCATCGTGGTCGAAATCCTGGCGTTCACACCGGTTTTCAAGCGACCAATCGTGTTCGGCCTGGCCAGCGGTCTATTGGTCAGCACCGTTGGACTGTGGCTGGAATCGTTCTGGGTGGACGCCGTCTACCACTACCCGTGGCCGTCCAGCATATGGCCGGAGGCACTGCTGATGGCCGTGCCGGTCGCCATCCTGACCGGCGCGTGCGGCGCGATGTTCGGCATGGTGCTCACCGATCAACGCTTGCCAGCGCGGCCTATCAGCATCGGCCTCGTTGTGCTGGCCGTGCTTGCCATCGGCGGGGCGACCGCCAACGGGCTGCGCTATGAGGTACCGCAAAACGCCACCGCGACGGTCACGTTGACCGAAGCCGGCACGCCCGACGAACGCATGGTGAATGCCGACGTCCAGATCAACCCGCCCGATCTGATCAGCGACGATCCGAACTGGGTTTCGGTCCTCGGCTGGCAGGGCGGATTGCCGGACCACCGCGGCATCTTCGTCGACCGGCTTCAGCGCCTGGGACCCGGCCATTACCAGTCCACTGAGCCCATGCCCGTCAACGGATCGTGGAAGACCCTGCTGCGGGTGCACGACGGCCGCATTTTGACGGCCGTGCCCATCTACCTGGCGGCTGACCCGGCCATCGGCGCGCAGGAAGTTCCTGCCGAAGCACAGTTCACCCGTCCGTTCGTCGCCGAGATCACGATCCTGCAGCGTGAACGCAGCCCCGAAACGCCGATGGCGCTGTGGACGATCGGCTGCCTGATCGTGCTGGCCTGCACGTTGATCATGATCGGCGGTCTCACCTGGGGCGCGGGCCGGGTCAACCGAAGCCAATCCAGCGGCAGCAAGACCGAACTACAACCAACGGCGCAAGCATGACCGAGCATCCCGACATCGTCTTCCTCGCCGACCACTCAGTGCTGCTGGCCATTCCGGCCTTTCTGCCGGCGTTCATCGTCGCGGGTGTCGTCGTCTACATCGCGATGAAGGACCGGCGCAAGCGAGACAGGCCTCACAGTGAGGCGACAGCACCGACCGACCAAGATAAGTCAGCGTGACTGCAACTCAATCGAATAGCCGACTCCTCGTTCTGCTGGCCGCTGGTGCGCTCGCGCTCGCCGGGTGCGGGGGCGGCGGCGAATCCGAGAGCGCGGAGAGTTCACCCGCGTCTCCGTCCGCGTCGACGGTCAGCCCGCACGACATGCAGAACCAGCAGGAGCCACCCGAGCGTCTGGTCATCGACGTGACCATCAAGGGCGGCGAAGTGAACCCGACCAACGCCGCGCTCGAGGCCAAAACCAACGAGCAGATCGTCGTGAAGGTCAACAGCGACGCCGCCGACGAACTGCATGTGCACTCCACGCCCGAGCACACGTTCAAGGTCGAGCCACAGCCCGCCCAGCAGTTCCAGTTCACCGTCGACGTGCCCGGCAAGGTCGACATCGAACTGCACAACCTGGGCAAGACGATCGCGACGGTGCAAGTGCAGCCATGACCGATCGACCCGTCACAGTGCTGGCCCATGGCCTGGGCGGGTCGACCGATCTCCCGATCCCCTACACCTATGCGCTGATCGGCGCGGCGTGGGCGCTGACGTTCACGTTCGCGGTCGTGGCGTTCGCGTGGCGGCGGCCGCGGTTCGACCCCGACAAGCCGGGCCGTGCCCTGCCGCAGTGGGTGACGACGGTCGTCGACGCGCCGGTCACCCGCTGGGTGGTGGCCGCCGCAGGGCTGGCGTTCGCGGCGTGGGTGGCGATGGCCGCGCTGTTCGGGCCGCGCGACGGCAATCCGCTGCCCGGCGTCTTCTACGTGCTGCTGTGGGTCGGGCTGGTGGCGGTGTCGCTGGCGATCGGACCCGTGTGGCGGGCAGTGTCGCCGGTGCGCACGGTGTATCGGCTGCTGCGGCTGGCGCGGCTGCCGTCGCGCGACCGCTATCCCCGGCGGCTGGGGTATTGGCCTGCCGTGTTCGGATTGTTCGCGTTCGTGTGGCTCGAGCTGGCCAGTCCCGACCCGGGCTCGCTGGGCGCGATCAAGCTGTGGCTGCTGATCTATCTGGTCGTCACGCTGGTGGGCGCAATCGCGTGTGGGCAGCGGTGGTTCGGCCGGGCCGACCCGTTCGAGGTGTACAGCGTCGTCGCGTCACGATTCTCGGTGTTGCGTCGCAATCCGCAGACCGGCCGCATCGAGATCGGCAATCCGTTCGATCACCTGCCGTCGCTGCCGGTCCGGCCGGGGGCCGTGACGCTCCTGGCGGTGCTGCTCGGCTCCACCGCCTACGACAGCTACTCGGCGATGCCCGCGTTCCGCAATTTCGTGGACCGGCATACGGATTCGGTCGCATCGGCGTCGACGCTGCACACCGCCGGGTTGCTGTTCTTCATCGCGGTCGTTGTGGTGACCTTCTGGTGCGCCGCCCGCGCGACCGGCGGCGTGGACAAGGACACCCGGCGAAAGCTGCCCGGCCTGATGGCGCATTCGCTGATACCGATCGTGCTCGGCTACGTGTTCGCGCACTACCTGTCGTACCTGGTGGAGAAGGGCCAGCAGACCATCATCGACCTCGCCGATCCGCTCGGGCGCGGCTGGAATCTGCTCGGACTCGGCGATGCGGAAGTGAGTTACATTCTGTCCCTTCACCCGTCGGTGCTGGCAACGATCAAGGTCGGGTGCGTGGTCGCCGGTCATGTGGGCGGGGTGATCGCCGCTCACGACCGCGCCCTGCGGGTGTTGCCGACGGGCTACCAACTGACCGGCCAGCTGGCGATGATGCTGGTGATGGTCGGCTACACCTTCACCGGCCTCTACCTGCTCTTCGGCGGTTGACGCCGCGTCGTGCGTCGTAGGGTTGAGGTATGCGCGCGCTTGTCATCGTTGATGTGCAAAACGACTTCTGTGAGGGCGGTTCGCTCGCAGTGGCCGGCGGCGCCGAGGTCGCCAGGGCGATCACCGAACTGCTCGCCCACCACGACTACGACCACGTCGTCGCCACCAAGGACCATCACATCGACCCCGGCGACCACTTCTCCGACAATCCGGATTTCAAGCTGTCCTGGCCGCGGCACTGCGTCGTCGGCACCCCGGGAGAGGATTTCCACCCGGCGCTGGACACCTCCGCCGTCGAGGCGGTGTTCCACAAGGGCCACTACTCGGCGGCCTACAGCGGGTTCGAGGGCTACCACGCCGAGGACGGCACGTCGCTGGCCGACTGGCTGCGCAGCCATGACGTCGACGAGGTCGACATCGTCGGCATCGCCACCGACTACTGCGTGAAGGCCACCGCCGCCGACGCGGCAGCCCAGGGGTTCAAGACCCGGGTGCTGCTCGACCTGACCGCCGGTGTTTCTGAGGCGACGACCGCCGAGGCCGTCGAGTCGCTGCGCCAGGCCGGCGTCCAGGTCGCCTGATCATCGCGGGGTGAAGGTGGTCACACCGGTGCCGCCTGCCCGCAGGCAGCAGTTTGGTTGTGATGCCGTCCCAGTGGGCATCCCCGTATCGTTCTTTCAGCTAGACAGTTAACTCATCTATTCATTGTTTGGAGCGTGACCCTTGACCGAAGCTGCCACCCCGCAGTCCGCCCCGCTGGAAATGTGGCCGGGTAAGGCCTATCCACTCGGCGCGACCTACGACGGGTTCGGCACGAACTTCGCGATCTTCAGCGAGGTCGCGGAGCAGGTCGAGTTGTGCCTGTTCGACGGCGACGGCACCGAAACCCGGATGACACTGCCCGAGGTCGACGGGTTCGTCTGGCACGGGTTCATCCCCAACATCCAGCCAGGCCAGCGGTACGGCTACCGCATCCACGGCCCGTACGACCCGGCCAACGGCCATCGCTGCAATCCGAACAAACTGGTGCTCTGCCCGTACTCGAAGGCGATCGACGGAGAGTTCCAGTGGAACCAGTCGCTGTTCGGCTACAACTTCGGCGACCCGGACAGCCGCAACGACGACGACTCGGCGGCCAGCATGCCCAAGTCGGTCGTCATCAACCCCTACTTCGACTGGGGCGTGGACCGTCCGCCCGGCCACGAGTACGCCGACTCGGTCATCTACGAGGCACACGTCAAGGGCCTCACCAAGACCCACCCCGACATCCCGGAGGCCATCCGCGGCACCTACGCCGCCGTCGGCCACCCGGCGATGATCGATCACCTCAAGTCGCTCGGCGTGACCGCCATCGAATTGATGCCCGTGCACCACTTCGTGAACGACTCGACGCTGATCGAGAAGGGGCTGACCAATTACTGGGGCTACAACACCATCGGCTTTTTTGCTCCCGACCCGAAATACAGCAGCAACCCGGCGCCCGGCGGCCAGGTGCAGGAGTTCAAGGCGATGGTGCGTGCCCTGCACGAGGCCGGCATCGAGGTCATCCTCGACGTCGTCTACAACCACACCGCCGAGGGCAACCACCTCGGGCCGACGCTGTCCATGCGCGGCATCGACAACGCCGCCTACTACCGCCTGGTCGACGACGACAAGCGGTACTACATGGACTACACCGGCACGGGCAACAGCCTCAACGTCGGGCATCCGCACTCGCTTCAGCTGATCATGGACTCGCTGCGGTACTGGGTCACCGAGATGCACGTCGACGGTTTCCGCTTCGACCTCGCCTCCACGCTGGCTCGTGAGTTCTACGACGTGGACAAGCTGTCGACGTTTTTCGAACTGGTGCAACAGGATCCGACGGTCAGCCAGGTCAAGCTGATCGCGGAGCCGTGGGACGTCGGGCCCGGCGGCTATCAGGTCGGCGGCTTCCCGCCGCAGTGGACGGAGTGGAACGGCAAATACCGCGACACCGTCCGCGACTACTGGCGCGGCGAGCCTGCCACCCTCGACGAGTTCGCCTCCCGGCTGACCGGTTCTGCCGATCTGTACGAGCACACCGGGCGCAGGCCGGTCGCGTCGATCAACTTCGTCGTCGCCCACGACGGCTTCACGCTGCGTGATCTGGTGTCCTACAACGAGAAACACAACGAGGCCAACGGTGAGGACAACCGGGACGGGGAGAGTCACAACCGCTCGTGGAACTGCGGCGTGGAAGGGCCGACCGATGATCCGGAGATCAACGCGCTGCGCGCCAAACAGCAGCGCAATTTCCTGACCACGCTGCTGCTTTCGCAGGGTGTGCCGATGATCGCACACGGCGACGAGCTTGGCCGCACCCAGCAGGGCAACAACAACGTATACTGCCAGGACAACGAATTGTCTTGGATCAATTGGGATTCCGTCGACACCGACCTGATGGAGTTCACCAGGACGGTGTCTGCGCTACGCGCGGCGCATCCGGTGTTCCGCAGGCGGCGGTTCTTCAGCGGAGACCCGGTGCGGCACCGCGGCGGCGGTGGGCTTTCCGACATCATGTGGTTCGCGCCCGATGGGTCGGAGATGACCGACGAGGACTGGGCGTCCGGTTTCGCCAAGACAATCGGCGTGTATCTGAACGGTCAGGGCATCCCGCATCTCGATGTGCGGGGTCAGCGGATCATCGACGACTCGTTCATGCTGTTCTTCAACGCCCATCACGAGCCGATCGAATTCGCGCTTCCGCCAGAGAATTTCGCGAAGGCGTGGATTCCGGTCATCTACACCGCCGACCAGGTCGCCGAGGAGTCCAAGCCGTACGACGCCGAAGCCAAGGTCAATATCGACGCGCGGTCGATGATGGTGTTGCGCTCAGCGCCGCAGGAGTAGCCGGGCGCTCACTCGACGACGTCGTAGTAGGAGTCGCCGTCCTCGGGCGTGCCGCTGACTTGGCCCTGGTGGCGTCCGCCGGTCACGTCGGGTTCTTCGGCGGCAGCTTTGGGCTCGACCTCGGTCACGTCGGGCTGCTCGGCGGCCAGCTTGTCGTCGAGCGACTCGTCGGCCTCGCCGCGCTCGCTGATTCTGTCCGCTTCGGCCCAGTCGTGCGGCGGGTCGACGACCTCGTCGCCGTCGTCGTTGCGCAGGTCGTCGGGATCGGATGCCTCCATCGGCCGGAGCGTGTCACCGACCCCGCCGCCGTCGTTGGGTGAATAGCCTGGATCCGGGTTTGCAGTCACACTGGATCGGTTGCCCACGCGGTCGATCGCTAAACGCCGCCCGAGGCGTCAAAGATGGCCCATCTCAGCCGAAATCGTGTGCCATACCAGGCAGTATGGTACTGTTTAGCAGCTGTAGCAGCCGTGGTCGCAATCGGCACCGAGGGGTGCCGCCGGCCGGGCGGGCTGGAAGTAGAAGCCGAAGAGCGGCGGTGACTACCGGCGGCCACGGTTGCAACAGCACCTCCCCGGCGACGCGGAAGCGTCACCGTTCGAAATTTTCTCCCCTGTCAACCGACTGGTCACCGTATGCTGCCGTCCATGACACCGCAGCGCGGTGCCGGTCACCGGCGGTCGGTCGAAGACTGGATCCAGGCCGGGTTCGCCATCCTCGCCGAGGGAGGCCCGACAGCACTGCGGGTGGACGCGCTCTGCGAGCGGCTCGGCGTCACCAAGGGCAGCTTCTACTGGCATTTCGCCGACCTGCCCGCCTATCGGGTGGCGCTCGTGCAAGCCTGGGCCAGTTTGCAGGACGCCGACCGCAGGCGCTTCGAGAACATGCACGACGTCGAGCCCCGGCAGCGGTTGCGCTACATGATGGACGCCGTCGTCACCCCGCGCCAGTACGCGCTGGAACGGGCCATGCGGGTCTGGGCCATGGCCGACGAGATGGTGGCGGCGAGCGTCCGCGCGAGCGACCAGCGGGTGTTCGCCGCCGTGCACCAGGCGTTCCTGGACAGCGGTTTCGAGGGTGAGGAGGCCGGTGTGCGGTCGGTGACGTTCTTCGCGGCGGGCCTCGGCCTGCTGCACGGCGTCGACCCGAGCATCGACGCGCCGCTCGAACTGCGCGAGCGCTTCCTGGACTTCATGCTGCGGCCCTAGCGGCGCTGGGCTCCTGGCCCCAGCGCTTAGCGCTTAGCGCGCCTTGCGCGTCGGCGTCAGCCCGGTCTTGCTGTCCAGGTACTGCAGCAGATCGTGGGCGGCCAGTTCGACGTCCTTGTGCCGCCACTCCGCCGCGCGGTAGACGCAGGCGATCAGCCCGCTGCGGTGTAGACGACGAAAGTCGCCGTAGACGAACGCATATCGCGCCTTGGTGTGGTCCTTGGCGCCTTCGGTGAGGCCGAGATGCCACTGGGCGTACTCGTCCCACGAATGGTTCTCGAGGTACTCGTTCTGCGCCGCGGCCCGCGGCTGCACTTCGCCCCAATCGCTGTCCAGGACGTACTGTCCGGCGTCGATCAGTTCGCGCGCCTTCTTCACCGCGGCCTCGTTCACCGCGTACTTGGCCATGCCTCAGGTTTACCCGGTGTGCGCGCTCACCACGACTCAACCGACGATGCGCGCGATCGACCGCATCGGGATCGGCAGCCACGTCGGCCGGTGCCGGGCTTCGTAGGCCGCCTCGTACACCGCCTTGTCCAGTTCGTAGGCCTCCAGCAGGGCGCCGTCGTCGCGCGGGTCGGCGCCTGCCACCGCGGCGTAGCCCTCGCAGAACGACGCGCTGTTGTGGTCCACCCATTCGCGGGCGCGGGCGGTCAGCTGCCGGTGGCGCTCGTCGTCGTCGGCCTGTTCTGTCAGCCGTTGGTAGGCGGCGTACTCGAACGAGCGCAGCACGCCTGCGACGTCGCGGGCCGTCGAATCCGGCCGCCTTCGCTCTTCGAGCGGCTGCCCGGGCTCGCCTTCGAAGTCGATCAACAGCCAGCGCTCGGGGGCGCGCAGCACCTGGCCGAGGTGCAGGTCGCCGTGGATGCGTTGCACGGTGATCGTCTGCTCGGCCAGCTTGCGGAAGCGTTCCTCGATCAGCGGCGCGTACTGCGCCAGATCCGGCACCGCCGCCGTCGCGTCGGCCAACCGCTGCAGGACCGCGTCGGCCGGGAACAGGGTGGTCGAGGTGCCCAGTTCGGCGGCGAGCGTGGCGTGCACCGAGGCGACGGCCTCGCCCAGCCGGTAGGACTCGCCCGCGAAGTCGCCGCCGACTTCGTCGGCGTACAGGTCGCCCTCGGCGAACAGGTCGCGGGTGCTGGCGGTCGCCATGTCCCAGCCCTCGGCGGAGTTGGCTGCGAACTCGGTCACCATGCCCAGCGCCCATGGCTCGCCGCCCCAGGTCGTTTCGAACGAGCCAAGCAACCGCGCGACGTGGGGATTGCCCGCGCGGCCCAGCACCCGGTTCAGCTCGATGTCGGGATTGATGCCCGGCGTGATGCGGCGGAACAGCTTGAGAATCGCCACGTCCTCGAACACCACGCTGGTGTTGCTCTGCTCGGCGCCCGACACCCGCGGCGCCGACTCCAGCGGCAGCGTGACGTCGGGTTCCTTGCTGAACCGGACATCGTCGACGGTGGCCGACGAATCCATAAGCGACAGAAGGTGGGTCGCGGCGTCGGCGTCGTAGAGCGCGTCGTATGCGGTGCGGTCCTCGTCGGCTCCGATCGTCGCGATGTCGGCGTACTCCTCGATCGGCCCGGAGCCCCAGCGCACCAGCACCTGGTATCGATCCGTCGAGCCGTCGGTGTAGGACGCGTCGAGCAGCACCAGATCGAGGTCGTCCAACAGCCCCACCACGTGCACCGGTTCCAGCCCGGACAACTCGCGGGTGCGCCCCGCATACCACCGCTGGTGCGGAAGCCACTGTGTCCATGGCAGATTCGCGGGCCTGCTCATAGGACTTCCTCCGACTTGCGCAGCTGGAACCAATAGAAGCCGTGACCAGGCAGGGTGAGCAGGTACGGAAGCTGGCCGATGGGCGGAAACTCCACGTAGCCGGTCATCTCGACCGGTGTGTAGCCCGCCCAGTGCTGCAGGTTCAATTCGATCGGCTGGGGGAAGCGGGACAGGTTGTTGACGCACAACACGATGTCCTGCCCGCCGTCCTTGTCGAGTTCGCGCACGTAGGCCAGCACCGACGGGTTGGACCCGCCGAGCTCGCGGAAGGTGCCCGTGGCGAACGCCTCGTGGCGGCGGCGCACGGCGAGCATGGTGCGCGTCCAGTTCAGAAGCGACGCCGAGCTGCCGAGTTGGGCTTCGACGTTGACCGACTGATAGCCGTAGACCGGATCCTGATTCGGCGGCAGGTACAGCTGGCCGGGGTTGGCCTTCGAGAAGCCCGCGTTGCGGTCGGGCGTCCACTGCATCGGGGTGCGCACCCCGTCGCGATCGCCCAACCAGATGATGTCACCCATGCCGATCTCGTCGCCGTAGTAGAGCATCGGCGAGCCAGGCAGCGACAACAGCAGCGCGGTGAACAACTCGATCTGGTTGCGGTCGTTCTCCAGCAGCGGCGCCAGCCTGCGGCGGATGCCGACGTTGGCCTTCATCCGCGGATCCTTGGCGTATTCGGCATACATGTAGTCGCGTTCTTCGTCAGTCACCATCTCCAATGTCAGCTCGTCGTGGTTACGCAAGAAGATGCCCCACTGCGCCATCTCCGGGATCGGCGGCGTCTGCGCGAGGATCTCCGAAATCGGGAACCGCGACTCGCGCCGCACCGCCATGAAGATGCGTGGCATCAGCGGGAAGTGAAACGCCATATGGCATTCGTCGCCGCCGGTGTGCGGATCGCCGAAGTACTCCACCACGTCGGCGGGCCACTGGTTGGCCTCGGCCAGCAGCACCCGGCCGGGAAACTCGTCGTCGATGACCTTGCGGCAGTGCTTGAGGAACGCGTGGGTCTCGGGCAGGTTCTCGCAATTGGTGCCCTCGCGTTCGAACAAATACGGGACCGCGTCCAATCGGAAACCGTCGATGCCGAGATCGAGCCAGAAACGCAAAACGTCGAGCATCGCTTTCTGGACATCTGGGTTGTCGTAATTCAGGTCCGGTTGATGCGAGAAGAACCGGTGCCAATAGAACTGCTTACGCACCGGATCGAAGGTCCAGTTCGACTCCTCGGTGTCGACGAAAATGATCCGCGCCTCTTTGTACTTGTCGGCGGTGTCGCTCCAGACGTAGAAGTCGCCGTAGGGTCCGTCGGGATCGCGCCGCGACTCCTGGAACCAGGGGTGCTGGTCGGAGGTGTGGTTCATGACGAGGTCGGTGATGATCCTGATACCGCGCTTGTGGGCGGCGTCGAGCAGTTCGACGAAGTCTTCGACCGTGCCGAACTCGGGCAGCACCTTGTAGAAGTCACGGATGTCGTAGCCGCCGTCGCGCAGCGGTGAGTCGTAGAACGGGGGCAGCCACAAGCAGTCCACCCCAAGCCATTTCAGGTAATCGAGCTTCTCGCTGAGTCCCCGCAAATCGCCGATCCCGTCGGCGTTGTAGTCATAGAACGCCCGTACCAGAACCTCGTAGAAGACCGCGCGTTTGAACCACAGGCGGTCCTCGGGAAGATTGGCGGCGTGCCCGAAGTCGTCGGCGCTGGGGTGCTCCACCACGCCGTCTTCGACGTGGCTGCCCTCCGTGGGGTCATGGTCGACCGAAGCGTCGACTCCGTCTCGCGCATCCATCGAACTTCAAACCTACCCACCCGAAGCCGAATCGAATCCGGCACGCATGCCCGCGGTGTTGAGAGCAAACAACCGGCCGTCCCACGGGGTCTCAGGCGGCGGGAACGAAGTGTTGAAACCCTCGCCGAACCGGGATACCGTTTGCGCGGTCATTGTTCCCGTCGGGTGACATTGGTCTTCCACGATTCTTCGACGAAGTGAGTTTGCGGTGTCTGAACCCAATGATGGCGAAGCTCCAGTAATCGTTGGTTTGTCCGACGCGGCAATGCATATGTATGCCGCCGCGATCGATGCCCTGCCAGATCCCAGCGATCCGGAATTCCCCGACCGGGCGGGCGTCATCCTCGCTGGTCTGCGCAAGCTGCAGGACTCGTTGAGCGATGCCGCGAGCCGGAGCCGGGTCACCCCGTCGGTCGTCGTCGCGCTCAGCGGTGTGCGCAATCGCTACGACGACCTGATGGCCACCGCCGCCAACGGTCCCGGCGCCACCCTGGGCCAGCGCCTCTACATCGCCCGCAACCGGGCCAAGCTCTCCACCAAGGAGGCGGCCAACGGTGTCGGCCTTCGCAAAGACCTCATCGAGGCCGTCGAACGCGAAGAGCCGGTGCTCGAGGACGAGGCGTCGAGAATCAAGGACCTGATCGCGGCGCTCGGCGGCTGACGTCCTTTCGCTGTTTATCGCCGCCGACGTTTGCGCGGCCGGTGTCGGGGTACGGCGCTACCTGAACCCGCTGGGCTAAAAACTGTTGGCACCACGGTTCCCCTACCGCTTGAGGCACCATGGACCGCACACTCGCCAACTCGACACTGTTTCGGGGACTCGACACCGGAACGCTCGCCGAGCTCAGCGCTCGGCTCACACCGGCCGACTTCAAGGCCGGCCAACTGATCTACAAACGCGGTGATCTCGGCGCCGACCTCTACATGCTGCTCGAGGGCAAGGTGAAGCTGGGGCGCTGCGCCGACGACGGCCGCGAGAATCTGCTCACCGTGCTCGCGCCGCCCGACATCTTCGGCGAGCTCGCGCTACTCGACCCCGGCCCGCAGCCGTGGAACGCCAACGCCGTCACCGACGTCCACGCCGTGACGGTCGGCCGCGAGCAACTTTATGCGTGGATGGACGCCTACCCCGAGATGGGTAAGCGGTTGCTGCGGCTGATGGCCCGGCGCCTGCGCCGCACCACCGACACGCTCGCCGACTTGGCGTTCATCGACGCGCCCGCGCGTGTGGCCAAGCAACTCCTCGGGCTGGCACAGCGCTTCGGAATTCCCGAGAACGGTTCGATGCGGGTGACGCACGACCTGACCCAGGAGGAACTGGCCCAACTCGTCGGCGCCACCCGTGAGACCGTGAACAAGGCGCTGTCGGATTTCCGCAACCGCGGCTGGATTCAGGTCGACGGCAAAAGCGTGCTGATCTCCGACTCGGAACGGCTGGCCCGCCGGGCGCATTGACGGCTAGGGCAGGTAGCGCGCGGCCTTGCTGCTGCGCACCATCCGGCCCGCCTCGGCCTGCCGGTAGCCGATGACCGCTCCTGTGAACGTCATCATCACGATCCACGCGACGCCCGGCAGCGCCGCACCGGCCAGCTGCGGAAGCCCCGGCGCGCGCAGATAGTCGGTGTAGCCCTGGCGCGGCGGCGTCCGTCCGGCCATCGGCGTGACCGTGCCCGCGAGCGCCGGCTCCTGACCGCCTGCCGCCCGCGGAGCCGAGCCGGTTGCCACGGGCTCACTGGCCGCTGTCCCGCGCGGAGCGTTCAGCCCCGAACCGGCGCCGGCCGCCTGCGGCTGCGCGGCCGACGCTTGCGGGACCGACGCCCGCGGGGCCGACGCTTGCGGGACCGACGGGAAACGCACAGCGCCGGCATTCGGGCCGGGAGCCGCGATGATCGGCGCCTGCAACACCGCCCCGGCGCCGAAGCCGGTGCCGCGATGGTCGCCGCCGGAGACGCCGGTCACCACACCGCCCAAAGCGTCGAGAACCGGTTCGGGTTCGGTCGGCCCACCGGTGAGCGGAGGTTCGGGTACGGCGGGCCCACCGGTAAGCGGAGGTTCGGGTACGCCGCCACGAAACGCTGGTGCGGGCGCCCCACCCCGCAGCACGGGACTGGGTGCCGGCTTGGGCGCCGGCTCGGGTTCGGGCTCGGATATGGGGTCGATCTTCGGCTCCGGGGTCTCAATCCTCGGCTCGGGCAGGATGGCCTCGATCAACTCCTCTTCGAACGTGGCGGCCACCGGGTCGGCGCTCCACCAGCCGACCTTGCCGCTCGACCGCATCTCGATGAGGTAGTAGGGGTACGGAACCAGCGGGTCGAGCACGTCGGAGTCGGATTTCTTCGCGGGCGGCGGCGCGGCGGCCGTCGTCGTCGCGTGCGTGCTGCCGCCCGAACCGGCGGCCGAACCCGTGGGCGCAACGCCGCTCTGCTCGCCAGGGTCGGGACCCTGGTACGTGTTCGGCTGAGTGTTGTTCGCCGTGTTCTGCTGAGTGTTGTTCGCCGTGTTCTGTTGAGTGTTATTCGACGTGTTGTGCTCGGTGTTGTTCGATGACCCGCCGGTGGATGCTGCGGGCTCGGCCGTCCGGGTGCTCGCAGCTGCGTTGTCCCCACCTTCGGGGGCGCCCGACGTTGCCTGCGTCGACTCGGTGGTCACGAACGGGCTGTCCGGTTTCGAACCGACCTTGACCGACGGCGACTTGTTCAACCGATTCCGCACACGGTCGCGATGTTCGCGGATCATCCGCTGGATCACATGGCCCAGCGACGGGCGCTCCGCACCGTCTCCTTTGCTAGTTTCGCCGCTGGTCGACGCGCTTCCCGCGTCGCCGGGGTCGGCGACGGCCGGTACAGCCACGGTGTTGCCGCCAAGAATGAGAGCGCAGAACAGTACGGCGGCACAGGCTGCAAAGCGCAGTGCTGACGCCCCCATGAAAACCCTCGATCCCCGACGAAATCTTGCTGACTGAGCGGTGTTGTCAGAGGATTCTCGCATATTTTGCGCCATTGGACGGTGGATTCCTTTGTTGCTGGGTCGTTGCTGGGTCGCGACGCCGACGCCGCAGGACGGCGCTGGAGTATGGTGCCGACGTGGCATCCCGTGACCATGGCGAACCGGTCGATGCCCGCTCGGTTCCGCCGCAGGTGGCCGAGGTTGCCGAACCCGTTCGTCGACCGTCTGCCGCCGAGGAAGCGCGCACGATCGTGGCGTCGACCAACACCGCGACGCTGGCGACGTTGACCGCGGCCGGCGATCCGTGGGCGTCGTTCGTCACCTACGGCTTGCTCGACGGCGCGCCGGTGCTGTGCGTGTCGAACCTCGCCGAGCACGGCCGCAACCTCGCGGCCGATCCGCGGGCCAGCCTCGCGATCGTCGCGTCCAGCGAAGACCCCGACCCGCAGGCGTGGGCGCGGGTCACGCTGGCGGGGGTGGCCGAGCAGCCGGCGGGCGACGAGGCCTCGGCCGCGCGGGAAGCACACCTGGCCGCGGTTCCTGCGGCCGAGCACTACATCGACTTCAGCGATTTCACCCTGTGGCTGCTGCGGGTGCACCGGGTGCGCTGGTATGGCGGCTACGGCCGCATGGATCACGCGACGGGCGAGGCCTACGCGGCCGCCCGGCCCGACCCCGTGCGACCGCGTGCCGCCGCGGCCATCGCCCATCTCAACAAAGACCACGCCGACTCGTTGTGTGCGATGGCCAGGACGCTCGGCGGTCATCCCGACGCCACCGCGGCGACATGCACGGGCGTGGACAGATACGGGCTCGACCTGTCGGTCACCACTGCGCGGGGAAACGCCCACACCAGGGTCGGTTTTGCCACCCCGATCGACAGCGCAGACGATTTACGCTCGGCCACAGTGGAATTGGCTCAACGCGCTAGGATCAGCCGGTGACCGAGCGCTCCGAACTCTGGCAGGCCGCATTCGATCTGATCCGCACGCGCGGCCACGAACGCCGCGAGCAACCGTTCAAGCTCGCCAGCGGCCAACTCAGCCATGACTACATCGACGGCAAGTACGCCGTCGACACCGGCGAGCGGTTGACGATAGTCAGCCGTGCGGTCGCCGAACTGGCAGCCGAACACGGCATCGAGTTCGACGCGGTCGGCGGGCTGACCATGGGCGCCGACCCGCTGGCGCACGGTATCGCGATGGTCACCGGCGCGGCGTGGTTCTCGGTGCGCAAGGAGCAGAAGCAGCGCGGCCGCGAGCAGTGGGTCGAGGGCACCCGGCTGCAGCCCGGCATGCGGGTGCTGCTGGTCGACGACGTCATCAGCACCGGCGGATCGACGGCGCTGGCGTTCGACCGGATCGCCCCGCTCGGGGTGGTCGTCACCGGGGTGATCCCGATGGTCGACCGCGGCGACGTCGCCGCCAAGCTGTTCGCCGAGCGCAACGTGCGGTTCGTCCCGCTGGTCACCTACCGCGACCTCGGCATCGACCCCATCAAACCCGTCTGACCCTCTAACGCCCAAACCGACATATGGGCGGGAAAGTGCGAGAAGGAAGCGCCATTTCGTCGGTTTCGGCGCGGGCGGCCGCGGCTAGCCGGCCGCCTCGATCACCAGCACGCCCGTCGGCTCCGTGCCGACCGTCACCCGATCCCCCGGCGTGAACGCGCGCGCCGCCGAACTGGCCATCTGCGCGCCGACGACGGTGCCGTCGGCTAGCGTGCAGTACACCCGCGAGATCGGCCCGAGGAACGCCACCGACGTCACCGTCGCATCACCGTGCGGGTCGGCGGTGACGGTGACCGACTCCGGGCGCACCATCGCAAGGCCCGCACCCGAGCTGATCGATCCGGGCAGCGCGGGCACGGACGTGCCGAGCAGTTGCACCTGTCCACCCGAAACCGACGCCGGCACTTTGTTGTTCAGGCCGACGAACTCCGCGACGAACGGTGTCGCAGGGTTGGCGTAAAGCTCCGCGGGGGCAGCCAGTTGCTCGAGCTTGCCGTGGCTCATCACCCCGACACGGTCGGCGACCGCGAGCGCCTCCTCCTGGTCGTGAGTGACGAAAAGCGTTGTCGTGCCTACCTCCAACTGCACGCGACGGATCTCGTCGCGCAGCTGCACCCGCACCTTCGCGTCGAGCGCGGACAGCGGCTCGTCCAGCAGCAGCACGCGAGGCTGGATCGCCAACGCCCGCGCCAGCGCGACGCGCTGCTGCTGGCCACCGGACAGCTCGCTGGCGTACTTGTGCCGATGCTCCGACAGCCCCACCAGTTTAAGCATCTCGTTGGCGCGAGAAAGCCGTTGCGCCTTGTCCTTTCCACGCATCTTGAGCCCGAACGCGACATTTTCGAGCACGGTCAGATGCGGGAATAGGCTGTAGGCCTGGAAGACCATGCCCATGTCGCGCTTGTTCGCGGGCACCCGCGTCACGTCCTTGCCGTCGACCAACACGGTGCCCGACGTCGGCTCGTCCAGACCGGCCAGGATGCGCAGCGCCGTGGTCTTGCCGCAACCCGACGGGCCCAACAGCGCAACGAGTTCGCCCGGCGCGATGTGCAACGTCAAACCGTCGAGGGCCTTGACCGACCCGTACACCCGGGTCAGCTCGTTGAGTTCGACGGAAACCCCGTTGGTCATGCAGGAACTCCAGGTTTGGTGGCGGAGGTGGGGGCGGCGACGGCCGGATCGACTGCGCGCCTGCGGCCACGGGTGATCAGGGCGAGCACCAGCAGCAGGATGAAGCCGAACACGAGCGTCGCCAGCGACGCAGCCACCGACGTGGGGCCGTCGGTCTTGCCGATCAGGACGATCTGCACCTGCAAGGTCTGATAGCCCGACAACGACGCAATCGTGAACTCCCCCAACACGACTGCGATCGAGATGAAGGCCGCCGACAGGATGCCCGACCAGATGTTGGGCACCACCACCCGCGCGATCGTGGTGAACCAGCCCGCACCGAGCGACCGCGCCGCCTCCGAGAGGGTTTTCAAGTCGATCGCCGACAACGCGGCGTCCAGCGCGCGGTAGGCGAACGGCAGCACCAGCACCACGTAGACGAACGTCAACGTCAGCGCCGACTCGCCGAGGAAGTACGTCACCCACAGATAGACGTTGCGCAGTCCGACGACGATCACCAGCGCCGGAATCGTCAGCGGCAGCAGGCAGAGGAACTCGACGGCGCCCTTGGCCCACGGCGCGCGCAACCTGACCCAGATCATGGTCGGCACCAGAATCACCAGCATCAGCACCACGGTGAACACGGCCAGCAGCAACGAGATGACAATGGCCTGATACAGCGCCTGGTCCTGCACGAGGTTCTTCCACGCCTGCAGCGTGCGACCGCCCGCGAGCAGGTTGCGAGTGGAGAAATCGGCCATCGCGTACAGCGGGAACAGGAAGAACAACCCGAAGACGACGAACAGCAGCCCGCGAAACACCTTGCCGCCGAGGCTGACCCGTCTCATTTCAGCCACCTCGCGGTGCGCCGGACCAGCGCATTGTAGGCGACCATGACCACCGCGACGACGACGATCATCTCCAACGCCAGCGCATACGCGAACCCGGATTGGCCCAGCACCACCTCGCTGGTCAACGCCGCCCGGATCAGCAGTGGCACGATCGGGCTGCCCTGGCTGACCAGCGCCGCGGCGGTGGCGTAAGCGGCAAATGCGTTGGCGAACAACAGCAGAACCGATCCGAGGAACGCCGGTGTCAGCAGTGGGATCGCGACCTCCCGCCAGTATTGGAAGGTCGACGCGCCGAGGCTGACGGCGGCCTCACGCCACTGCTCGCGCAGCCCCTCCAGCGCGGGCACGAACACGATCACCATCAACGGGATCTGGAAGTAGGTGTAGACCAGGATCAACCCGGCCAGGCTGTACAGCCAGCCCGAGCCTGCGAGGTTCCAGCCGAAGTGCTCCTGCACCCACACCGTCAGCACGCCGTTCAACCCAACGGTGGCCAGAAACGCGAATGCCAGTGCGACACCGCCGAATTGGGCCAGCACGCTGCACAGCGAAATGACCGCCCTGCGCACCACCGAGCTGGGCGGGCTGCTGATGATCAGCCACGCCAGCACGGCGCCGAACACCGCGCCGATGATCGCCGTGCTGCCCGAGAGCAGCACGCTCTTCCACAGCGCCGTCAACGCCGTTTCCGAGAACAGCGCCGCAATCCGCTCGAGCGAGAACGCCCCGTCGACGAACACCGCGCTGACGATCACCGTCGCGGTCGGAATCAGCAGGAAGATCGTGACGAGCGCGAGAAACGGCAGGAGTGGCAGCGCGTCGCGAATTCGTCTGGCCAACAATCCCTTCTACTCCTCGCGGCTCAGCCGACGGCCTTCGCCCAGTTCTCCGCGAGATACTTGGTGGCCTTCTCCGTCTGCTCGGGTGTCGGAACGGTGACCGGCCCGTCGACGACTGGGATCTTGGCGACCGCATCCTTGTCGATGGTGCCCGCCTGAATCATCTGATCGGCCCGCACCGGCCGCACCCCGCCTGCGGCGTACAGGTTCTGGCCCTCGTCGCTGTAGAGGAACTCCTCCCACAGCCGCGCGGCCGCCGGGTGTGGCGCGTCCTTGTTGATGGCCTGGTAGTAGTAGCCGGCGACCACGGCGTTCGGCGGCACGAACACCTTCCAGCTGGGCAGCTTCGCGGTTTCGGCGGAGTTGAGGTAATTCCAGTCGATGACCACCGGTGTCTGGCCCGACTCGATCGTCGCCGGCGTCGGGTCGACGGGCAGGAAGTTGCCCGCGGCCTTGAGTTTGCGGAAGAACTCGACGCCGGGCGCGATGTCGTCGACGGAACCGCCCTGCGACAGCGCGACCATCAACACGCCGGAGAACGCCGCACCCGCCTGCGTCGGGTCGCCGTTGAGGGCCACCTTGCCGCTGAATTCGGGCTTGAGAAGGTCGTTGACGTCGGTCACCTCCGGCACCTTCGCCGAGTCGTAGCCGATCGACATGTAGCCGCCGTAGTCGTTCACCCAGGTGCCGTCGGGATCCTTGTACGCGGCCGGGATGTCGTCGAACGTGGCGACCTTATAGGGCGCGAACATGTCGGTGTTGGCCAGGGCCACGGACTGCCCGAGGTCGAAGACGTCGGGCGCGGTGCTCTTGCCCTTCTGCTGGTTGGCGGCGTTGATCTCGTCCTGGCTCGCCGCGTCCGGCTGGGCGGAATTCACCTTGATGCCGTACTTGTCGGAGAACGCCTTGATGATCGCGCCGTAGTTGGCCCAGTCCGGCGGCAGCGCGATGACGTTGAGTTCACCCTCCTTCTTGGCCGCCTCGACCAGCCCCTCCATGCCGCCGAAATCCTCGGCCGAGGTCGCCTCGCTGTAGTTCACCCCTGACTCGGTCTGATTGCCCTCGCTCTCCTTCTCCGGCGGAGCGCAGGCGGTGAGCCCCGCGGCCAGGAGGAAAGAAGCGGTGAGCGCAGTGAAGCCGACGAGCCGAGAGTTCTTCATGGGTGAACCTTTCCGATGGGCAGGCAGACCGATGGTGGCGCGTTGGTGACGACGCCGGGTCGGCGCGGTGAATGCTTCACCGCGGCGTTGGAACCTTATCGTGGCTGCGCACTGATGGCAGCGGGTTCTCGCGAGTGTGTATTTATCCGCAGTGCGCGCGCATTTGCCCTGGTCGTGGCGTTAGCATCGGATGGTGCCGGAGAAGGGGGCCTCGGGGGACGTCGACTACCCGTGGGAAGACTCCGACGGGAGCGACGGCGTTGACGTCTTCGACGAGGGATACGACGACGGATACGTCGAGCAAGACGGCCCCGTTGACGCGGGGTCGCAGCGCGACCTGGACTACCTGCTGGGCGAGCAGGCTCATCGCCACGACGGGTTCGACGCGTTCGATGAATCCACCTGGGACGACGAGATTTTCACGCCCTTGGTGGCGACGCCGTGGTACCGGTCGCGGCGGGCGTTGCCGCTGCTGATGGCCAGCGGTGCGGCGCTGTCGGCGTTGGTCGTGTCGGTGGTTCTGCTTTTTGTCCGCGACTCGTCGACGGCCGTGCGGCCGAAGCCTTCTTCACCGCCCACGACGGCGGTCACCACCACACCGGTGGCCACCGCGACGAGTCGGCAACCTCCGCCTCCGCCGCCGGCGGCGCCGCCGCCCGCTCCGCCGCCACCACCATCGGAAGCGCCTCCGGAGCCGCCGGTGGTGAATCAGGCGCCTGCGCCGGTGATTCGGCCGCCGGCGCCGCGCAGGCCGACGAAAGAGCCCGAGATCGGCGTGACGCGGACGCAGGAGACCAGGTCGCCCATCAGCGTCGCACCTCAGCCACGCCGGCCTCGGTGATCATTCGCAGATCTAGCGGTGATGACCGCCGTGGTGAAACAGCAGGCCGTTGCCGAACGGGAACAGATATGTCGGGTATTGCACCGGGTGGTCGCTGTTGATCTGGACGTTGCCGGGTGACTGGCACTTGGTCGTCTGAGAGCCGACGTAGGTGCATGTCGGCCCGGTGGGCGCGGCCGCCGCCGTGGGGGCCGCCACGATCGCGGCCGAGGCGACTCCCGCCATGACCAACGTCGAGATGTGGCGCAGCTTCATGAAAACCCCTGTCTTCGTATTTCCAAACTGAACGTTTAGTTTCAACAGGGACAGACGTACCAAAATGCCCACACCAGCGGTGATGTCAGTCACCGGCGGCCAGCCCGCGGATTGCTACATCCACGAGCGTGTCGGCCGCGGCGTCGGTCAACTCGCCCTGGCCGAAGAGGAGCCGATACAGCGGCGGCCCGATGATGACGTCGAGAGCCGCATCCGGGTCTACGTCGGCGCGGAACTCGCCACGCTCGACGCCGCGCATCCAGATCGCGCGGAACGTGTCACGGCGCGACTCGACGAGGTTGGTGCGCAACTCCCGGTGCACCAGCGGATCGGCCTGCGCCTCGCCGACCAGTTGGGCGAACACACGCCCGCTTGGCCCGGAGTAGAAGTGCATCAGCCCGCGCACCACAGCGGTCAGATCGTCGCGCGCGGAGCCGGTGTCAGGATCCTGGGACTCGGCGGTGATCTCGGACAGGAACGCCTCGATGGCCACGGCGTACTTGTTCGGCCACCACTTGTAGATCGTGGCCTTGCTGGCGCCGCTGCGGTTGGCGATCTCCTCGGTCGTCATCGCCCGCAGCCCCACCTCATGCAAGAGCTCCGAGGTGGCGCGCAGCACGGCGGCGCGCGACGCCTCGCTGCGCGGGCGTCCGGGGCGACTGCGCGGTGCCGGCTCGGCGACCCGGCTAGCAGACATCCGCGGTTCCGCAGATAATGAACTGCGCGTTCACAATTTCTACTATTGTCCATTCCCGCTGCACCGCAACTCGAGAAGGACAAATGACCGACTTCGACGCGAAGGAACGATTCGCCGCCGCACCCGTCGCCCTGCTGGCGACCGCGGGCGCCGACGGCGTCCCGCACATCGTTCCGGTGGTCCTCGCGGTCCACCACGACACCATCTACACCGCCGTCGACGCCAAGCGGAAGTCGACGCGGCGGCTCCGCCGAATGGTCAACATCGAAGCCAACGCCGAAGTCAGCCTTCTCGTCGACCATTACGAGGACGACTGGTCCGCGCTGTGGTGGGCACGGGCCGACGGCACCGCCGAGATCCACTACAGCGGAGAGGAAATGGCGGTCGGCTACTTCGAGTTGCGCCGCAAGTACCCGCAGTACCAGCGGGTGGCCCTCGACGGTCCGGTCATCACCGTCAACGTCAGGCGGTGGACGGGGTGGCAGGCCTGAATCGCCCAAATCCGCGGCCCCGCAAGGGAATAAATCTTTGCTAGTGAGCGTCATCACACAAACACGTGAGGGCGTCCGGCCCTACCATTGATTCCGGTCAGGGCTCCGGACGATCGGATTCTGCCAACCATCGATCAATTTCTGCCACTGGAATTAATCCGTCTGACCTGTTGGTTCTTTTGATCATGCCGGACAGAAATGATCTTCACCCGGTACTCACAGCGGCCGAACCGCCGGTCCGGCCGCACACAACAGAACAACAGAAGGCACCAAAGATGAAGAAGTACGGATTAGCCACCATCGTCGCCGGCGGATTGGCAGCGGCGACACTGGGTCTGGCCGCGCCCGCCATGGCCGCCCCCACTGGGCCAGGCAATGCCCAGGAGACCATCAACGAACTGAAGGCCGATGGCTACAAGGTCATCGTGAACCGCATCGGCGGCACCCCGCTCGAACAAGCGACCGTGGTCGCCGTACGATCGGGACAGACCTTCACACGGACGGACTCCGGCAACCCTGGAGACGATTTCGCCACGGTAGTCACGAACAAGACGGTCTACGTCGACGTCCGCTGACCCACACCGGCGAGAGCAAGGGGCACCCCGATCGGGTGCCCCTTCTTCGTCGGTCGGGCAGCCCTGTGATCATGTGTCCGTGACCGAGTACTCGCTGCCGATCGTGCCGCGCTACGCCGAGGTCGACCAGCAGGGCGTGGTCTTCAACGGCCACTACCTCACCTGGTTCGACGAGGCGGTGACGGGCTTCTTCGACCACCTCGGCGCGAGCTATCCGGAACTGATGTCCGCGGGTCTGGATATGCAGTTGGTGCACACCGAGATTGACTACGCGGCACCGGTGCGATGGCGGGATAGAGTGCACGTCGCGGTGACGTGCGAGCGGGTCGGCACGACAAGTTTCACGATCGGCTTCGCGGTCCACCGCAGCCGCGGCGACGACGAAGACGGCGGCGACGAACTGGTCGCGGTGCGCGGGCGCAACGTCTACGTCGTCGTCTCGACCGAGGACTGGACCAAGCGACCGGTGCCCGACGACCTTCGGACGGCGCTGACCCAGTAGCGATCTTCGTTACCTGTCAGGTAGTAGTCATGCCGATCGCGCGGCGCTACCGTCGGCTTGTGCCCGAGACGACGACACCCCACGGAGGTGCGCTGCTGCGCCAGTGGCGACAGCGGCGGCGACGCAGCCAGCTCGACCTCGCGCTCGACACCGGCATCTCGGCCCGGCACCTCAGCTTCGTCGAGACCGGGCGTTCGCGGCCGAGCCGCGGGCTGCTGCTCGCGCTGGCCGAACAACTCGAAGTTCCGCTGCGCGAACGCAATGCGCTGATGCTGGCCGCCGGGTACGCGCCCGTCTACGCCGAAACCGATTTGGACAGCGCGGAAAGCCAGCAGGCCCGCGAAGCCATCGAGCGGCTGCTCGCCGGCCACGAGCCCTACCCCGCCGTGGTGCTCGACCGCTGGGGCGATGTGGTGTTGAGCAACCGCGCCGTCGGGCCGCTGCTGGAAGGCGTGGACCCCGAACTGCTTGCGCCGCCGGTCAACACCTATCGGCTCAGCTTGCACCCGAAGGGCATGATTTCGCGGATCCGCAATGCCGAGGAGTGGACGGCCCATCTCGGGCACCGGCTGACGCGGCTGGCCCGGCTGACCGGTGACGCGCGGCTAGCCGAACTGCTCGACGAGATCCGCTCGTATCCCGGGGTGGCCGAGGTGCTTGACGACTACCACGAGCCCACCACCAATGAGCTGCTGCTGACGCTGCAGTTGGATCACCCGGCCGGTGAGCTGCGCCTGATCAGCACGGTCACCAGCTTCGGCAGCGCGCATGACGTGACGCTGTCCGAGCTCACCGTCGAGTCGTTCTTCCCGGCCGACGACGCCACACGCCAACGGCTGCAGGACGTTTCGACCTCGAATTAGACCTGTCCGACTAGGCCTGCACGATGACCGGGTCGCCGACGCGCACCGTGTCGAAGTACCACGCAGCGTTGTCCGGGCTGAGGTTGATGCAGCCGTGGCTGACGTTCGCGTAGCCCTGCGACCCGACCGACCACGGCGCACTGTGCACGTACACGCCGCCCGAGGTGATGCGCACCGCGTCCTTGACCGTGAGCTTGTAGCCCTCGGGGTCACTGAGCGGGATGCCGATCGTGCGCGAATCCATGATCACCGTCTTCTCCTTGGACATCGCGGTGAACGTGCCCTTGGGAGTGGGGAACTTGGCCTTGCCCATCGATGCGGGCATCTCGCGGACCACCTCGTCGTCGATCTTGACGGTGAAGGTGTGGGCGTCGATATCGGCGATGCCGACCACTTTCGCACCGGTCTCGAAGCTCGTCGAGAAGCCGCCGGCCGTCACGGAGATCGGTGAGTGCGCGGGCCAGAACTGATCGGGCTTGAACTGCAGCACCCGATCGCTGAGCCAGCTGAACTGTCCCGTCGGCGTGTCACTCGATGTGATCGCCACCGATTGCTCGGCGCGGGCCCGGTTGCTGACCGGCTCGGCAAAGGTGATCTCGATCGGCGCGCCGACGCCGACCACCTCTCCGCCGCCCGGTGAAATGGCGGTGACGGTAGGGCCAGGTTGAGGGCGGGGCACTGCTGCCGTTCCGGCGGGCGCCGGACCCACCATGGCGACAGCCGCAACGCCCACCACGGCAAGTAGATATCTAACAGGTCTGCGCAATGCTTCCACCCCTTCACCGGTAATCCCGACCAGCAAAGTCCCATTCTAGTGATCATCTCCGCAGAAGGCCGCCGACCGACCGTTCGACCACGTCACAAGGGGTCTTGATCTGCGTATCGATTAGGGGAATTGTGATTAGCACCACGGGCCCGATGAAGTGACCCGGGGGTTGGAGGGACCGTCATGGCTGACAAGGCGAATACTTCCCAGGGCGCCGGAGCCGCCCCAACCGCGGACAGTCCGGCCGCCATCCGAAACGTGGTCCTGATAGGCCCATCGGGTGGCGGCAAGACCACCCTCGTCGAGGCGTTACTGACCGCCACCGGTGTCCTGTCCAGACCCGGCTCCGTCGTGGAGGGCACGACGGTCTGCGATTCCGACGAGGCCGAAATCTCCCAACAGCGCTCGGTGGGGCTGGCGCTGGCGCCGCTGAAGCACAACGGCGTGAAGGTGAACCTCATCGACACCCCCGGCTACGCCGACTTCGTCGGTGAACTGCGGGCCGGGCTGAGGGCCGCCGACTGCGCGTTGTTCGTCATCCCCGCCAACGAAGGCGTCGACGAGCTCACCAAGTCGCTGTGGATGGAGTGCCAGCAGGTGGGCATGCCGCGGGCGGTGGTGATCACCAAGCTCGACCACGCCAGGGCGAACTACGACAACGCGCTGGCGGCCGCGCAGGCGGCGTTCGGGGAAAAGGTGATGCCGATCTACCTGCCGGCCAACACACCGTGCACGGGGTTGATCGGGCTGCTGTCGAAGACGCACTACGAGTACGCCGACGGCAAGCGCGCCACCAAGGAACCCGACTCGTCCTACACCGACCGGCTCGAGGAGCATCGCGGGCCGCTGATCGAGGCGATCATCGAGGAGTCCGAGGACGAGACGTTGATGGACCGCTACCTCGGCGGCGAGGAGATCGACGAGAAGGTGCTGATCGAGGACCTCGAGAAGGCCGTCGCGCGCGGCTCCTTCTTCCCGGTCATTCCGGTGTGCAGCAGCACCGGCGTCGGCACCCTGGAACTGCTGGAGGTGGTGACCAGCGGCTTCCCGTCCCCGCTGGAGCACCCGCTGCCCGAGGTGTACACCCCGCAGGGCAAGGAGCACGGCCAGCTGTCCTGCGACCCGAACGGTCCGCTGTTGGCCGAGGTGATCAAGACGACGTCGGACCCCTACGTCGGCAGGGTCAGCCTGGTCCGGGTGTTCTCCGGGACCATAAGGCCCGACGCGACCGTGCACGTGTCGGGCCATTTTTCGTCGTTCTTCGGCAATGGCAACGGCTCGTCGGTCGTGCACGAGGATCACGACGAGGACGAACGGATCGGCTCGCTGTCGATTCCGCTCGGCAAGCAGCAGCGCCCCGCGGGCAATGTGATAGCCGGCGACATCTGCGCGATCGGTCGGCTGTCACGGGCCGAGACCGGAGACACGTTGTCGGACAAGGCCGATCCGATGGTGCTCAAGCCGTGGACGATGCCAGAGCCGCTGCTGCCCATCGCCGTGCAGCCGCGCGCCAAGACCGACGACGACAAGCTCTCGGTCGGCTTGCAGCGATTGGCGGCCGAAGACCCCACACTGCGCATTGAGCAGAACCCCGAGACACACCAGATTGTGTTGTGGTGCATGGGCGAAGCGCATGCGGGCGTGGTGCTCGACGCGTTGGCCAGCCGGTTCGGCGTCAGCGTCGACAAGGTGGACCTGCGCGTGCCGCTACGCGAGACGTTCGCCGGCTCGGCCAAGGGCCATGGCAGGCACGTCAAACAGTCCGGCGGGCACGGCCAGTTCGCCGTCTGCGACATCGAAGTGGAACCGCTGCCCGAGGGGAGCGGCTTCGAGTTCGTCGACAAGGTGGTCGGCGGCGCCGTGCCGCGGCAGTTCATTCCCAGCGTCGAGAAGGGTGTGCGCGCCCAGATGGAAAAGGGTGTCGCCGCAGGCTATCCCGTCGTCGACATCCGGGTCACGCTGTTCGACGGCAAGGCCCACAGCGTCGACTCGTCGGACTTCGCCTTCCAGATGGCGGGCGCGCTGGCGTTGCGGGATGCGGCCAGCGCCACCAAGATCAAGTTGCTGGAGCCCGTCGACGAGGTGTCGGTGCTGGTGCCCGACGATCTGGTCGGCGCGGTGATGGGTGATCTGTCCAGCCGCCGGGCCCGCGTGCTGGGCACCGAGAACGTCGGCGACCGCACGGTGGTGAAAGCCGAAGTGCCGCAGGTGGAATTGGTGCGTTACGCGATCGACCTGCGCTCGCTGACCCACGGCGCCGGTTCGTTCACCCGCAGCTTCGTGCGCTACGAGCCCATGCCCGAACACGCGGCGGCGAAGGTCAAGGTGGAGGCAGACGCCTAACCCAGACGCCTAACCCCTAGCGCTGATTTGTGAATCCGGCGACGCTGCAAGGCCATTCAGCGTCGATGGTTGCACAATCGGCGGCTATGTAACGGCGGTGAGCGCCGCGACGGCGGGCCCGAACATGGTGTTCTTGATCGCGCCGAGCGTGCCCTGATCCTTGGCTCCCAACGGCGCCAGCATGTTCAGCGCCGTGCCCGTGACGGCGTCCTCGTCGGCTGTCGCGTCGACGATCCCGATCGCGGCGGCCTCGGTGCCGCCGAACCGGCGCCCGGTGGTCATCGCGGCTACGGCGGTTTGCGGGGTGAGCTTGGCCTGGATCAGCGCCGCCATGCCGGAAGTGAACGGGATGCGGATGTCGACCTCCGGAAAGCAGAAATAGCCGCGGTCGGCGCGCATCACCCGAAAGTCGTGCGCCAGCGCCAGCATTGCGGCCGCACCGAAACTGTGCCCGTTGATCGCCGCCGCAGTCGGAATCGGCAGCGTCAGCACGCGCGCCAACAGCGCCTGCACCCGCCCGACGTACCACTGCGCCTGCTCGCCGTGCGCGGCCAGCCACTCGAGGTCGAGGCCGTTGGAGTAGAACTTGCCCGTCGCGGTGGTCACCATTGCGTGCGCCCCGCGGGACAACGCGTCGTCGAGGTGCGCATCGAACTGCTCGAGAAAACCTGGCGAGAAACGGTTTTCGTCGTCGCCGAGGTGCAGCACGGCGATGTCTTCCTCGAAGCGCAAGGTGACGGTCATGATCTACTCCGGTAGGGCGAGCAGGCGGCGGGTCAGGATGAGCAGCTGTGTGCGCAGTTCGTCGTCATCGACATCGGCGACGAGGGGGTGTACGACGGCGGTGCCGATCGCCCCCGACAGCATCGCGGCGCTCACCCGGTTCTCGTCGCTGGCGTCGCCGAGCAGCACGCCGTAGAGCCGGGTGAGGTAGGCCTGGAACGGCTCGTGCTCGGCCAACAGCCGGACGATCACCGGGTCGGACTGCAGCGTGGCGGCGGCCCGACGCCGCTCGATGGCCATGTCGATGACGCGGGTGAGCAGCACTTCGCGGGCTTTGGTTCTCGACTTCTCCGCCTCGGCGGCCTCGAGCGCGTCGTCGAGCCTGCCGAGTTCCCGCTCGGTCAGCGCGATGACGATCTCTTCCTTGGTCTTGAACTGGTGGTAGACGGCCGCTTTGGTGACCCCGACCGCATCGGCGATCATCTGCAGCGAGGTGCCGCCGACGCCGTGATCGGCGATGAGCATCAGCGCGGCATCGAGGATGCGCATCTGCGCCGGGCTGCGCTGGATGTCGGAGAACCGGATCGGGGCGACACGCTCGGCGGAGACCACATCAAGAGGGTAGCCGGTTGGCTATGCGCACCCACGGCCAAGTCATCAATGCCCACACAGCGGCGACGAGCACCGACGCCACAAGCACGTAGACCGGCCACGGCCCGAACAGGTCGAGCAGCGACGCGGTGTCAGGCTTGCGGTTGAGGAAGCCGTAGTTGGTGCGCGCAATGCTGTTGAACGTCATCGTCACCGCGGCCCATGCCAGCGTGATGCCGACGACGAGGCGGTAGCTGCGCCACGTCGGCCGAAAACCTCTGCCCCAGGTCAGGTAGATGGCTGCCCACACGACGAGCAGGTGTATCGCCCAGAAAGCCAGAAACCGGTAGTGCGGGAAGTCCGGGCCGCGCAGCACGGGCGAGATCAACGCCTGCACGCTGAGCACCAGACCCCAGTAGTAGGTCAACGCGACGGCCCAATGTCGTTGCGACCACAGGGCGTACGCGCCTGCCGTGGTGGCGAGGTCGGTCAACTGCAGCGGCACCGACCACTGGATCGACGGCGGAATCAACGAATACAGCAGCACGCCGGCGTAGATGACGGCCGTCACCACGCCGAGGATTCGGCCGAGTCGCCGGGCCTGGTCCTCGGTCTGTCTGCGGCCGATCCACACCAGCAGCACCGCACCGACGACGAACACGACCAGTACGGCCCAGTGCGACGGGCCGTAGGGCGTGAACTCGCGGTGCGTCAGCGGGCCGCGACCTCGGCCGTAACGCCCTCGGGCAGCGGGCGTCGCGCGGACTCCCGCAGCGTCAGCGCGGTGATGAGCGAAATAACCGCTGCGGCAACGACATAGAACGCTGGCGCCAGGTTGTTGCCGGTGCTGCCGGTGAGCCAGGCGACCATGTAGGGGGTGGTGCCACCGAACGCCGCGACGCAGACGTTGTAGCCGATGGAGAAGCCGCTGTAGCGCACCCGGGTGGAGAACAATTCGACACCGGTCGACACGGCGACCGCGATGTAGGCGGACTCGATGGCGGCCAGTGCGGCGTGCGCGACGATCGCACCCAGCACTGAACCCGAATTCAGAAGCAGGAACAGCGGATACACGAAGACCACGAACCCCACCGAACCGGCGACGAGCAGCGGCCGCCTGCCGATGCGGTCGGACAGCGCCGCCAGCGGGAGGATCAGCACGATCGCCACCAGGCACGCGATCGTGATGGACACGAACGCGGTGGCCTTCGAGAACTGCAGGGTCTTGATGAAGTACGTCGGCAGATACGTGAAGACGACGTAGTAGCCGACATTGAAGATAATCATGATGCCGATCACCTGCAGGATGGGCCGCCATGCCGTCTGCAGCGCCTCCTGCAGCGGCGACGCGGCAACCTCGTCGGAGGCGGCGAGCGCTTCGAACGCCGGGGTGTCGGACAGTCGAAGCCGGATGTAGAGGCCGACGAGCCCGAGTGGGCCGGCGATCAGGAACGGAATGCGCCAGCCGTAGGAGTCCATGGCGGCATCACCGAGCACGGTCTGCAGCAGCGTCACGGTCACCGACCCGAGTAGGAAGCCGACGACACCGGACCAGGCGATGAAGGTGACCGTCACACCGCGTCGCTCGTCGGGCGCGAACTCGGCCAGATAGCAGGCGCCGCCACCGTATTCGCCGCCGGCCGAAAACCCTTGCAGGCAGCGCAGAAACAGCAGCAACAGCGGCGCGGCGACGCCGATCGCCTCGTATGTCGGCAGCAGCCCCATGGCCAGCGTCGACCCCGACATCAGCAGGATCACGATGGCCAGCACCCGCTGGCGGCCGAGCCGATCACCCAGCGGGCCGAAGACCAGGCCACCGAGCGGCCGCATCACGAACGCAGCGGCGAAGATTGCGAACGTGTTCAGCAGCGCCGCAGTGTCATCGCCGGCGGGGAAGAAGTTGGCCGCGATGAACGTGGCGAGAAACCCGTAGATCGCGAAGTCGTACCACTCGACGGCGTTGCCGATCGACGCACCGGCGATGACTTGGCGTAGGGGTGATCCGCCGCTCACCCGAACCACGTTAAATCAATCGACTGACTTAATGAAGCGCCAAGGCGCGTCAGCGGTGACCTACCCGGTCACGTCGTCGGCCGCCTTCTTCTCCACGACGCGGGTCTTGTAGAGGCTGGCCACCGTGGTGAGGACGAGGGTGACGACGATGACGCCCAGCGACAACAGCGTCGGGATCTCCGGTACCGGCACGTGCTCGCCGCCGTTGATGAACGGCAGCTCGTTCTCGTGCAGGGCGTGCAGGATCAGCTTCACGCCGATGAAGGCCAGAACGATGGCCAGGCCCTGAGACAGGTAGACCAGCCGCTTGAGCAGGTCGCCGAGCAGGAAGTACAGCTGGCGCAGACCCATCAACGCGAACACGTTGGCGGTGAACACCAGGTAAGGCTCCTGGGTCAGGCCGTAGATCGCCGGGATCGAGTCCAGCGCGAAGATCAAGTCGGTGGTGCCGAGCGCGATGATGACCAGGAACATCGGCGTCATCAGCCGCTTGCCGTCCTCCTTGATGTAGAGCTTGAGGCCCTCCCACTTGTCGGTCAGCTTCAGGTGCGTGCGGGCGAAGCGGACCACGGCGTTGTCGGCGTCGTCGTCGTGGTCGGTGTCACGGACCAGGTTCGCCGCGGTGTAGAGCAGGAACGCGCCGAAGATGTAGAACACCCACGAGAAGTTGTTGATCGCGACCGCTCCGAGCGCGATGAAGATGCCGCGGAACACCAGCGCGATGATGATGCCGACCAGAAGCGCCTGCTGCTGGTACTTCTTCGGCACATTGAAGCTGGCCATGATGATCAAGAAGATGAACAGGTTGTCCACCGAGAGGCTGTATTCGGTGAGCCAGCCGGCGAAGAACTCGACGCCGTACTGACTGCCGTGGAAGGCATACACCCAGACACCGAACGCCACCGCGAGGCCGATGTAGATGCTCAGCGCCGTGACCAGTTCACTCCGTGACGGCTCGTGCGGCCGCCTCCCGATGATCACGACATCGAACAGCAGGACGGCGATCGTCACGCCCAGCGTGATGATCCATTCGAGTTGGGAAACTTGCATCTACGGTGCCTCCGGTCGCTGAATACGCCCGAGGTCTCTTCCACCGTCCGCTCGGCCCGCGGGCCGGTCGTCCGATGACGGCCGACGTGATGACGACACCGCGGCGAAGGAATACTCCCCTCTCCCCGTGAAGTCTGTCAGATCGCTGTGAACAATGCCTACCCCGGCGTCGCAAAGCCACTGTGAAACGATGCCCCTGTGACGCCACGACCAGCACATTTCATGCCCCTCGACGACGATCGCTACGCGCCCACGGGCCACGCGCAGAGCCACTGGGGAGTCGATCACCTCAACGGGCCGGCGCTGGTCGGCCTGGCGGCACATGCGTTGGAGAGCGAATTCGGGCTGCCCGAGTTCCTGCCCACCCGGTTGACGGTCGACCTCTTCAAGGCGGCGCGCGGGATGCCGACGACGACGAAGGTCGCCCTGGTCAGGGACGGGCACCGGGTGCGCAACTCCGAATGCGAACTGGTTCAGGACGGCGTGACGGTGGTGCGCGCGACGATGGTGCAGTACCGGCTGTCCGAGCCACCGCGCGGCGAGGAATGGACGTCGGCCACCGAGTTCCCCTGGCCCGACGAGCTCGGCGCGGTGGGCGTGTCCTCCATGGGCAGCGACGGCGCGGGCTGGACGCGTGGCATCGCCGAGCACCAGAACACCACCCGCAAGCGGTTCATCAACCGGATGATCGACGTGGTCGAGGGCCGCGACAACAGCCCGTTCGTGCGCGGGGCGATGGTCGCGGAAGGGGCGAGCCTGGTCACCAACCTCGGCTCGGCCGGGGTGGGTTACATCAACGGCGACCTCACCGTGGCGATGGCCCGGCTGCCCGTCGACGAATGGGTAGGCGTTCAGGCCGACTCGCACTGGGCCTCCGACGGCATCTCGGTGGGGACGGCGACGGTCTTCGACCGCGTCGGTGCCTTCGGTTCCGCTGTGGTGACGGCCGTCGCCAACCCGGCGGCGCAAATCGACTTCACCAACGATCCATTCCCCTCGCGCAGCCCGTCCTAACGCGAATGGGTCGCCTTATCTAATCGTCGCCGCCTGACTGCTCGTCCAGCTGCTCGGCCAGCAGTTCGAGACCGCCCCTGATGAGCCTGCCGTAGTCGTCATCGTCCGGCAGGGCGCCGATCGTGGCCCGCGCCTGCCGGAGATGCTCGCGTGCACGGTCGAGGGCTCCCAGCTTGCGGTAACAGTCGCACAGGTTCAGATGAAGCGACGGATACAGCCCCTCCACCGAATACGGAACGCCGGCCTGCGCGACGCGCTCGTCGGTGATCAGCCCGGCGGCGGCGAGGGCGCGCAGGTCCCAGGCCAACTCCTCGCGCACGTCGTCGTGCACGTCGGCCATCGAGTGGGCGAGTACGCAGACGTGCAGTGGGTCGCCGCGCTCGCCGCCGATATCAGCCCAGATCTGGGCGAACAGATCCCGCGCGGCCTCGCGCTGACCTCGGTGGTGCAGCTCCACCGCTTCACCGATCCGGGCGAGGGTTGGGTCGGTACTCGTCACGTGGCAGTCACTCCTGTGGACTCTTGCGGGGAACGTACACCCGTCCTAACACGACCCTTCCCCCGATCGGACGACCCAGGATTCCTCCGGTTCACCGGCCGGTCGGCGGACAGACCCGGCTCGCCATCGGCGGAATAGTCCCGTGCATGGACATAACCGCCTCTGACACAACCGATTCCGTCGTTCCGTTCTCGTTCGCGACGGCGTTCGCACCTCGGCAGCGCACTTTGAATGCATCAGCGAAATTGCATGACGTGGCATATGACATCCGTGGGCCGGTGCATGAGCATGCGGCGCGGTTGGAGGCTGAGGGTCATCGGATTTTGAAGCTCAATATCGGTAATCCGGCGCCGTTTGGGTTTGAGGCCCCGGATGTGATCATGCGCGACATGATCGCGGCGTTGCCCTATGCGCAGGG
>NZ_PDCP01000054.1 GCF_002553505.1 Mycolicibacterium agri
CAACGACGCCACAGCGCACTCGGCGGCCTCCCACCGATCAGCCGACTGACACCAACGTCATGACTCGGTACACCTAGTCAGTCATCCCGAGCAGCTTCGCCGCGTTGCCCCCGGCGACCTTGTCGCGGACGGGTCCGGCTTCGATCGCTTCGTGCATCGCTGCCACGGGATCATCGACGCCCATGTCGAATGGGTAGTCGCTGCCGAGCATCACGTGATCCTCACCGAGAATCTCGAGGAGGAATCGCAGTGCCTTCGGACTATGGGTCAACGAGTCCGCGTACACCGAGTCCAGATACGAGTATGGATTCTTCATCGGCGGGTTCCGCGGGGCCAGACGCGCTTCGTACCCGTGCTCCCAGCGACTGATGATGTAGGGGAAGGCGCCTCCCCCGTGGGCGAAGCAGGTGTTCAGCGGACCGACGTCCTCGTAGACTCCGTCAAACATCAAAGACGCCAAGGCGCAGGCACTTTCGATCGGAAGGCCGACGAAGTTGCCCATGTCATGGCGATTGATCCGCCCTTCTCGCAACCCGAGGGGAGGTGGTGAAGGATGCAAGAAGATGAAAGCGTCCAGTTCGGCGACCGCTTCCCAGAACGGTCGTAGCTCTTTGTCACCGAGATTTCGTCCCCCGACGTGTGTGCCGATCTGCGCACCGGCGAAGCCCAAGTCGACCATCGCCCGCCGTAGCTCCTTGGCGGCCGCCTCCGGGTCTTGGAGCGGGACGTTGGCCAGAGGCCGGAACCGTCGTGCATGCGGCGACATCACTTCGGCCATCGCATCGTTCATCACTTGCGAGACCTTCAGACCTTCCTCGGCTCCCGCCAGATAATGCATCAACGGCGGCGCCACCGACGGTGCGACCACATCGAGACCGACCCGGTCCATGTGTTCGATGGCGGCTTCCACCTCGCAGAGTCGCGGCGGAAGCTCCTGCGTGAACTCCCGGAATCCGAGATCGACCTTTATTTCGGGTTCGCCTCGGTCGTCGAGTTCATATCGGCCTTTCAGCGGCACCTTGCCGTCAGCGACCGCTTTGACGAACGGTTGTGGTACGTGGTGCCAATGCACGTCGATGTTCTGCGTCATCTCACAAGGGCTCCTTCGGGTTCAGCGTCGACCCGAAGCGCCAGCTGCAAACTCTTCCGGGACGCCGACCGCACCACATGGGGCCGCCCCGAAGGCTCCTCGGCCGCTTCGTGCATCCTCAGCTTGGTTATCGAGGCGTGAACCGTCAAGTGCGCAACGGTTCGTGATCAAACTTTCCCTCCCGGTTGCGCGCGTCACCCGGGCAACTGGTGTCAACATTGCTCCCGTGGCTGAGCGCGTCAGGTTTCCCAGTACCACGGGCCCGGAGTTGGCGGGTCTGGTCGACTTACCCGAAGGCGAGCCGCGCGGCTGGGGGGTGTTCGCACACGGGTTCACCCTTGGCAAGGACTGCCCGGCGGCGAACCGCATCTGCAAGCAGCTGGCCGCCGAGGGCATCGGCATGCTGCGCTTCGACAACCTCGGGCTCGGTGACTCCGAAGGCGACTGGGGCGACGGCTCGTTTTCGCACAAGGTCGCCGACACCGTGCGCGCGGTGGAATTCATGAACGACTCCGGGCGAGAAGTGCACTTGCTCGTCGGGCACTCGTTCGGAGGCTCGGCGGTGCTGGCTGCCGCGCACGAAACACCGACGATCGCGGCGGTGGTCAGCATCGGCGCACCCTACGACCCCGGCCATGTCGAGCACGCCTATGACGCGCTGGTCGCGCGGATCGAAGAAGACGGCGAGGCGCCGTTTCTGGTCGGCGGCAAGGCGCTCACCCTCAAGCGACACTTCATCGAGGATGTCCGGAACGCCGACCTGCGCGAGCAGATCCGCACCCTGCGCAGGGCGCTGCTGGTCATGCATTCGCCCACTGACAACACCGTCGGCATCGAGCACGCCAGCGAGATCTTCCGCGCCGCCCGCCACCCCCGCAGCTTCATCTCGCTCGAGGGCGCCGATCACCTGCTCACCGGCAAGAACCAGGCCGTGCGCGCCGCTCGAATCATCAGCGCATGGGCCGACCCCTACCTGTGAATCCGCGGGGCCGTGTTTGGTGGTGACTTTGCTGGGTTACCCGAAGGGCCATGAGCGGACGACATCGGTTGCCACATTCGAAGTCGAACCTGCTGATCGGCTCGATCGCCGCCTCGGTGGGCATTTCCAGCGTGCTCGCGGCCGCCATCACCGAGCTGGTGACCGCGCAGCCCCCGGCGCCCGCTACGCCGCCGCAGGCCGTGGCTGAGCAGCCGCTCTCCGAGCAGGGCACGTTGATCGCGGTCACCGCGGACTCGCTGACCACCCGAGCGGCCGACGGTTCGGTGCGCACCTACACGATCACCCCGAACACCACCGCGATCACCGGAGACGGCGGCCAGGCCAGCGCGGCGTCCGCTCTGGCGGTCAACGATCAGGTCACCGTCGTCGGCACCAGCCGGGGCCGGGCCGCAGTGGCCACGGCCGTCGCCGAGAACACCGCGGTCGGTCCGCAGGGTCGACCGATGGACTTCGGTCTGTAAAAACAGCGTCCCCGAGACACGGGGTCAGGAGTGGATCCCGTCGTAGAGGCCGGCACCTGCGGTCCGCTCATATTCACTTCGCATTCGCCGGGACAGCTGGCGCGCACGGTGCACCGGCTCCGGCAGGCGCAACTGCTCGGTGGTGCGCACCGCGACATCGCGAGCCAACTCCGGCGTCGTAAGCCAGGCGGCATGGGCCACGATCGGGTTGCTTCGCTCGTGAGTGCGCACCTGGTAACCCACCACTTCGCCGTCGAGTTCGACCGGGCAGGCGGCGCCGCGTCTCTCAGCGGGTTCGGCGGCCACACCGAGGTCGGTCTTGTCCGTGATACCGATGGTGGCGATGTCCAGCGCACTGCCCAATTGAATTGCCAGACCCGCGCCACGAACGTGATCGCGCCCAGCTGCGTTCACGATCACCACGTCCGGCCGCATCGGGAGCGCGTGCACAACGTCTTCGAGAATCGGGCCGACCGACACCGCGAGATAGCCGGGGTGGTATGGCCGGGTGAGCCGACGGGTGCATGTAGCGGTGGCCAGAAGGGTGTGGCTCTTCATCACCACCGCGCCGGCCCACGCGATGTTGCGCGGCGCCCCAGCAGTTCTGGTCGTCGGCAGTGAAACGAACACACCACCGATCGCCGGTTCGGCTTGGCTGGGCCACTGCCACGGTGTCGCTTCCTTGACGCGGCGCGCGAGCTCGCGCTGCAATTCCTCGAGCTCCGATTCCGATGTGGGCCACATGTTGGTGCGCACAAACTGGTCCCGCGCGTCCACTCCGGTCGGGGCATGCCCAGACCACGGTCGGTTGTCGATCTGAGGCAGCGCGTTTCCGCGTCGACGCGGTATCAGATCCTCGTAGCTCGCCAGGATGTCGCGCATTTCGCGCAGCACCATGTCGACGTTACGGAGATCGGCATCGCCGAAGAGGTCGTTTCCCTTCTGCACACAAGCCGCCATCGCCCTGTCGACCATCGCAAGGCCCTGCGCGGTCAGCACCACAGGCATGTTGCGTCGATCGGATTGGTCGGCGGTGCGCTCGATAAAGCCCTTCACTTCCAGCCTGCACAGCCGGTTGGTGACTGCGGCCGGTGACAACAACAGCAGCCGGTGCAGGTCGCGCGGCAACATCCGGAATGGCGGACCGGCGCCGCGCAGCGCGGCGAGCACCAGGAATTGGCCCCAGTCAAGGCCATACGCCGACGACGCCCGCTCCATGCACTGCTGAAGGACATGCGCCAACCGGGAGATGCGCGCGGTCACCGCGATCGGCTGGACCTCGGTGCGCGCCTGTTCGGACCAGGCGCCGAGCACCGCGTCGACCGGATCGATCCCTCGCGGTTCGGCACGTACGCCGCGCGGGGGAGTGAGCGGGTAGACGTTGTCAGGTCGCGCGGGTACCCGACCCAGCTGTGTCATGCGTCCTCCTAGCTGCGCGACGGCAGCACAACCACGGCACTTCCGGGCGTGGTGATCTCGCCGCGCGGGTTTTCGATCCAAATCTGCAGCTCAAAGCGGGTTTCACCCGCTTCGACCGTCGAGCCGCGGACCACTCCGCGACAACGAAGGTCTTCCCCCGGTACGTCCAACCCCCGGTATGAGCAGCGGAACGACACAACACGGCCGTCGGGTGCGACCCAGTCATGTAGCAGCTGGCCGAGAAACGCGTACTTCAGTGCCCCGTGCACGACGAGCCCGGGAAGGCCTGCGGCGCGGGCGTATTCCGCGTCGTAGTGGATCTCGTAGAAATCCGGCGCGGCACCTGCCCACATCACCAGCTGCCGAGGAGTGCAGTTCTTCACCAGCTCCGGCAGCTCATATCCGGGCGCTATGTCCTCGGCATAGACCTGCTGGGCTCCTGTCACACCCCGTCATCTCCTCAGTAGTTGATCACTGTTGCAGTCAACGTCGCGACTAGTTCAGATTGCCTGCTGAACCGCACTTTGCGGGTGAAAATGAGCATCTGACCGAGAGATCCCTCGCGTTCTTTGACGTCGACGATCACCGGCGAGGCGACCAGCTCGTCATCGGCGAACACCATCGCGCGGTACTCGACCTCAGTGCCGCCGTTGACGCTGCGCTGCAAGTCGGGATGCAGGCCGCGGATCGGCGGGCCGGGCTCCGGTTCGCCCGGACGGAACCGCGGGACGCCGAGATAGCCGGGCGGCGCAGGCAGCCCCGGATATCCGCGGGCGCGCGCGACGGACTCGTCGTAGAACACCGGGTCGACGTATCCGACGGCGCGTGCCCACGCCCGGATCCCGGTCCTTTCCACCTCGTACACCACAGCAGGCCACGACCTGCCGACGAGAGCTTTGATCTCGTCGGTGAGCAGTGACATAGTCACCCGAACGCACCCGCCGCAGTCAGTGCGTCGATCTTTTCGCGCGGATAGCCGAGCAGGCCGGTCAGTACGTCCTCTGTGTCGCCGCCCAAGCTCGGCGGCGCGGCCGCTTCGGTTTCCTCACCGCCGATAACTTTGATCGCGTTACCGACCACACGCACCTCTCGGCCGGCCTTTGCGAACGTCTTGACCATCCGCCGAACCTCAATGTGCTTGTCCGAGAACACCTCTGGCATCCGATTCACGGGGGCGGCAGGGACGCCACCGTCCTGAAGCAGCTCTAACCACTGCTCGGAGGGCCGTGACTCGAAGATGGCTTCCAGCATCGGCACCAACACATCGCGGTTCGCCTGCCGCGATTTGGCGTCGGCGAATTCGGGCCTGGTGGTGAGCTCATCGACCTTGAGCACCGCGCACAGCTTCTGCCAGAAATGTTCCTCACGGGGGGCGACCACAATGTAATGGCCGTCGCTGCAACGAAACGCCTGCCACGGCGTGATGAACGGGTGTGCCGAACCCTGTGGTCTTTGGTCGATGCCGGTGTTGAGGTACAAGGTGCCGACATGGGCCAGCATCTCGACCATGACGTCGAACATTGCGATGTCGATGTGGGCGCCTTTCCCGGTCTCCCGCCGAGACTCCACCGCGGCCAGCAAGGCGACCGCTGAGAACACGCCCGCGAGCAGATCGGCGATCGGAATGCCCATGATCACAGGCGGCCGGTTCGGCTCACCCATGATCGACATGTGGCCCGTCATCGCCTGCAGGATCAGGTCATACGCCGGCAGAACGCGGTAGGGACTGTCCGTGCCGAAGCCCGACACCGACACTAGGACAATGCCCGGATTGACCGCACGCAGCCTGTCGTAATCGATGCCGAGACGCTCGAGCACGTCCGGCCGGAAGTTTTCCACTACCGCGTCCGCCGTGCACACCAGGTCGAGCAGAACCGCTCGTCCCTCATCGGTGCGCAGGTCCAGCGCAACACTTTTCTTGTTTCGGTTATTCGTCAGATGGATCGCGCTCTCCTCGCCGATCCCGTAGATGCCGGACCGCCTGCCCGCGTCCCCAGCCGGAGGTTCGACCTTGATCACTTCGGCACCCAGATCGGCGAGGATCATGTCGCCGAAGGTCCCAGCTATGACCTGACCCAACTCGATCACGCGCAAGTGCGTTAGCACGAGACTCTCCCGCCAAGCCGCGTCATGGCCACATGTTGCTCCGAAGTGTTCTCGGCGAGCAACATCCGCATCCGATGTTTCGACGTCGAATCAAAATGGCTGAACGTTGAGCGTCTCGATCACTGGTCATAGCATCCGGTTGCGTCAAGCAAGCCTGCTGGCGTGTGAATTCTCTTCTCCGGGAGGATTTTTGATGTCCATTGAACTGAGGGAGTGGCTACCTCAACCCGTGGTCGCGACCGCGCCGCCGGAGGGATCGGCTACCAAGAGCAGCGGCCACGTGCCGGACGGTGGAGTCGGCACGCCGGGCTTCCGCGAGGGGATGTGGGCTGTCAGCCCGTACTGCTTCGATGAGGGAATCCGCTCCGACATGCACCTCCCGGAGACCGTCCAACTCATGGACATGACGTTGCGGGAAGGCAGGCAGGTCGCCGGTGTGTCAGTAGGCATTGACGAGGTGCTCGAATTCGCCCGCCGGATCGACGAAATCGGAGTGCACATCGTCGAGATGCACCACGATTTCATCGACGAGATCAAACGCACGAAGGCGATGGGCGTCAAGTTCCGCATTCAGGCGCTGGTGCATCCGACGGCTGCGCTCAACCCCAAGGCCTGCCGCGAGGAGATCGACCTGTGTCTCGAGGCAGGCGCAGACATCATCTGCCCGGCCTTCGCGATTTCGGACTACAACTACAAGCTCGTCGAGTCGATGGGCGGTCTGACGATCACGCGTGAGGAAGCCCTCGACCGCGCCTGCGAGGCCATCGCATACGGCAAAGAGCAAGGCGCGTATATGAATCCCAACCTGATGGACTTCTCGCGACTCGATCTGGAGCGCTTGAAGACCATCGTGTCGCGGCTGAAGGAAGCCGGCATCGACGGGCTGCGCATCGACGACATCTGCGGCGCATGCATTCCCGCCGTGTATAAGCACCACGCGTGGGTCGTCAAGCAGATCCTCGGACCCAAGATTCCATTGGCGATCCACAGCCACAACGACTTCGAGCTCGGTACCGCGGGACAACTTGCGGCGCTCGAGGGCGGGGCAGAGGTGCTCGAGGGCTGCATCAACGGACTCGGGGAACGGGCCGGAGTGCCCAACCTCGCGGTTCTGGCCCCCATCCTGGAGATGATGTACGGCTACGACACCGGCATGAGACTTGAACTCATTCAGGACCTTTGCGAATGGGTGGCCGACGTGTGGAACCAGCCGATTCCCGAACATCAAGCCGGCTGCGGGCATACCGCGTTCTCCCACGCCGCCGAGGTGCACTACGCGCTGCCCGAGGGCGACGAATGGTCCTTCAACGCGTGGTCGCCCCGAGTCATCGGAAACCAGGCCTACGTGCCGCTGTGCCACTACTCCGGCGTCGAGGCCATCAAGCGTTGCGTGGTCGAACACGGTTGGGACCCGATCGACAACGAAGTCGCACAACGGGTTCTCGAGCGGGTTCGGATCGAGGTTCGCCACCGCAGGCGCGAGCCGAGCGATCGGGTGCTGGCCCAGATCGTCGAGGAAGAACAGCGGCGCTGAGCCGTCCATCACAAGTTAGGAGCAACACATGAGGCAACTGGACGGCAAGAACGTCTTCCTGACCGGCGCCAGCAGGGGCATGGGCCGCGAGATCGCACGCGGGCTGGCGAAAGAGGGGGCATCGATCGCACTTGTGGCACGCACCGAATCGAACTTGAAGGAGCTGGCCGAAGAACTTGCGGGGCTCGGCGGCCGTGCGATCGCCATCCCCACCGACGTCAAGGACAAAGAACAAATCAAGGAGGCCGTGCGCCGCGCCCGCGACGAGTTCGGCGAAATCCACATCCTGATCAACAGCGCTGGGGTGCTGGACAACGAACCCATCGCCAACCACAACGACGAGGTGTGGGAACACCACTACAGCGTCAACGTGAATTCGTATTTCTACACGATTCGGGAGATCATCCCCGAGATGCTCGACCGCAGGTGGGGCCGCATCATCAACGTCGCATCGACATCGAGCAAGGTACCGATCGGACCGAACCGTGCCGCATACGTCTCGTCGAAGCACGCGGTGCTCGGCCTGACGAAAGAGGTCGCGTTCGAAGCCGCGCCGTTCGGCGTCACCGTCAACGCCATCTGTCCGGGTTTCGTCCTGACCGACATGGTCGAGGACAGCATGCGGAAGTTCGCCCGCGACTCGGGGAAGTCACCCGAGGAGACACGGGCGATGTGGATCGCGAAGATCCCGATGGGGCGGTTCATCGACCCGACCGAAGTTGTTCCGCTCGCGCTGTTCTTGGTGTCCGACGGCGCAGGCGCCATCACAATGCAGGCCATCAACGTCGATGGTGGTTTCTGCCCGAACTGACCTCGAAAGGACCTGCGATGAGGCTCAGCAATATTGGCGACGTATCGCTGGTCGAGACCATCTATGAGAAACGGAACAAAATCGCCTACATCACGCTGAACCGCGAAAAGGCCGCCAACGCATTCAATGTGCAGATGTGCGACGAGATGGCGGCGATATGGACGGATTTCAATACCGACGATGATTCGTGGGTGGCAATTGTCACCGGTGCCGGCGAGAGGTACTTCTGCTCCGGTGTGGACGTAAAGGAGTCGCGAACCCGGCCGATGGGTCACATCTGGTTGCCCGTCGCCCGAATCATGGAGCAGGTATACAAGCCGATCATCACCGCCGTCAACGGCATCTGCTGCGGCGGCGGGCTGCACTTCTTGTCCGACACCGACATCATCATTGGGTCGACCAACGCAGTGTTCTTCGACTCGCACGTGAATGTGGGGCTGGTGTCAGGTTGGGAGCCGATCGGGTTGAGCCGACGCATCCCGTTGAATTACGTACTGCGGATGACGTTGCAGGGCAAGAACTATAAGATCGACGCCGACGAGGCACTGCGGATAGGGCTGGTCACCGAGATAGTCGATCCCGGTCAGTTGCTGGCTAAGGCGGAAGAGATCGCACACGATATTCTGCAGAACGCTCCGCTTGCCACGAGATGGTCCAAACGCGCGATTATGGAGGGCCTCAATCACGGCATGCGCGACGCCCTCGAGCTGTCGGCCTACATGCTCAAGGAGGTCTGGGACACCGAAGACCGGGCTGAGGGCGCGCGGGCATTCGAAGAACGTCGGAAGCCGGTTTGGACAGGCAGATAGTCGATGCAGAAGGTCATCGACGTCCACTGGCATCACGTCCCGAAAGCGTTTGCGGATGCCGTCGTATCCGGTCAGGTGCCTGTGGCGGGCCGAGTGGACACCAACGATGACGGTGTGCCCACCGTGTGGCTGGACAATGGCTTCAGACAGACACTGCCCGATTCCCTGACTGATCCGACGACGATCCTCGCGGACATGGATGCCGCGGGTGTGGACGTCGTCGCCGCCTCCATCGCCCCGCCGATGTCGCACCTCGACGTAGACCCTGCGCTGGGGTTGACCGTAAGCCGCGCGATCAACGACGCCTACGCTGAACTCGCCGATGGCTTCGGCGGTCGCGTGTTGCCGCTGGGAAATGTGCCCTTGCAGGACGTGAAGCTTGCGATCGGCGAATTGCGCCGCATCACAGACGATTACGGGTTCATAGGCATTCAGGTCGGCAGCAACATCGATGGAATGAACCTCGGTGACCAGTCGCTCTTCCCGTTCTGGGAGGAGGTCCGCGAGCGTGACCTCTTCGTGTTCTCACACGGCATCAACCCGTTGGGAAGAGAACGGCTGAAGGACAATCAGCTGCACAACTTTGTCGGTCTGCCCATCGATACAGCGGTGTCCGTCGCTTCGATGGTGTTCAACGGGGTGTACGACCGACTTCCCGGGCTCAAGATCTGCTATTCGCATGGTGGTGGTGCCTTCCCGTGTCTGCTCGGCCGGTGGGACCACGGATTCCGGCACCGACTGTCGGTGCAGACGCAGACAACGATCACGATGCCCACGGATTACCTCCGCGATATCTACGTCGACTCGCTCACGCACGACGCCGCCTCGCTGCGCTTCCTGGTGGAACGGCTCGGCGTCGGCCAGGTGCTGCTCGGCAGCGATCACCCGTTCGACATGGGAGAAAGGGATCCGGTGGGCAAACTCAAGGAAGCCATCGGCGACCCGGAGGCGGTGTCCGCCATCGCCGGTGTCACCGCGGCCCGACTGCTCGGTGTGTCCTGACGGCCGGCAAGAAATGGGTACGCGCCGGCTTGGTGGCACTGGCGGTCGACGCGGTCGGGGTGCTCCCGATCTTCCTGACCGGTGCGCTGGCCGTTCAACTCCGCGCCGACTTCGGCCTGTCACTGGATTCAGTAGGACTGGTGTTCGCGTCCTATTTCGGTGCGGCCGCGCTGCTTTCAATCCCGTTTCGCCACGCGTCGGAACGGGTCGGGTTGCAAGCGAGCCTGAGGATCGGCCTGGTGATCTATGCGGCGGCGTTGCTCGGAATGGGGGGGTTGGCGTCCTCGACGTTGGAGATGTGTCTGCTGGCCGGCGCGGCGGGCGTCGGTACAGCGGTCACCCGCACTGCGTCGAGCGTGCTGGTCGCGTGGCACTACGAACCGACCAGGCAGGGGCTTGCATTCGGTATCAAGCACAGCTCGATCCCGGTCGCCTATGTTGTCGCCGGGATTTCGGTGCCCGCCGTCGCACTCACCATTGGCTGGCGCTGGGTGTATGCGATTTCAGCGGTGCTGGCATTGACGGTGGTCGCGATGGTGCCGCGGTCGCGGGGTCGGCTGGCGCATGGCGCGAAACCAGGTGCGCCGGATCTATCGCGATGGCAGTTGGCCGTCGCGGCAATGAGTTTCGGTCTCGGGGCGGCGGCGGCGGGCTCTCTGGGCGCCTACAGTGTGAGTACCGCTGTCTCGGCCGGATTGAGCCAGGGCGCGGCGGGTGTTCTCGTCGCGGCGGGCAGTATCGTCGGCCTGGCCAGTCGCATCGGCGTCGGATACTGGGCGGACCGCAGGGCGGGCAACCAACTGGACCTGGTCGCCGGCATGATGGCGGCGGGGACTGCTGGGTTTCTGCTGCTGGCTGTGCCGCATCACATAGTGGTGTCCATCGCGGTACCGATCGCTTTCGCCACCGGCTGGGCATGGCTGGGGGCCTACAACTTGGCGATGACACGGTTGAATCCCGATGCACCCGGCGCGGTCATGGGAGTGGTGCAGACGGGCGCATTCGTCGGCTCGATCGCCGGTCCGGTCATTTTGGGCATCCTTGCCGAGAGGCATTCACACGGGGCAGCCTGGATCGGCGCGGCGATAGCGTCGCTCCTGGCCACCGTCGTCATCATCGCCCTGCGTCGACGGCTCGCCTCGGTGCCTGTCGCCGACGCAGAAAGCATTGACACAGACCGTTCGTGAGGAAGGAACAGACGATGCGAACATTACTTGCCCGCTACCACGTGCAGCCGGGACACAGTGACGCGGTCGAGGCGACACTGCAGAAGATGGCCGCCGCCGTTGCCCGGGACGAACCGGGCTGCCTGCTGTATCGTGCCGCGCGGTCGGCGGACAATCCCGACGTGTTCGTGCTGTACGAGGAGTACGCCGACGAGGCTGCGTTGTTGGCGCACCGGGAGACGCCGCACTTTCGCGATCTGATCGAGGGCACGGTGGTGCCCATGCTGACCTCGCGGGAGCGCGAGCTGCTCGTTCCTGTGACACGGGGCGGTGCATCATGAAGCTCGGCCGGGTGATCAGAGAAACGCCCGACGGTGCCGAGATCCGGCTGGTCGCCATCGACATCGATGCCGACCTGGCAACTGATTTGCGGGCGGCTGAAGGTCGCAGGCTGCGACGGGCCGGAGCGACAACCGAAGCAGCGAAGGCCATCTCGGGCGTGTACTTCCCATCGAGCCTGACTGCGGCGCTGGGAGCGGGCCAAGAGTTCCTCCGTCGAGTAGAGCAGGCGATCGACGAGCCCGATGAAAAGGCCGTGTTACCGCTGGGCGGCCTGAAGTGGGCACCGGCGATCGACCCGCCGGCGATGCTGGACTTCGCTGCGTTCGAGCAGCATCTGGTGAACGCACATGCGCGGGGCAAAAAGGAGCTGGGTGACGTCTTCTACGAACGGCCCGTGTACTACAAGATGGATCCGAATACGGTCATCGGTCACGACGACGTGGTCCCCTGGGCGAGCGAAAGCTCCTATATGGACTATGAATTGGAACTCGGCCTCGTCGTCGGCACGGAAGGCTCGGACCTGGAGCCGGCAACGGCCCAGGAGCACCTTCTCGGCGTGACGGTGCTGAATGACTTCACCGCCCGCGATGTGCAGGCACGCGAAATGCCATCCGGATTCGGTCCCGCCAAGGGCAAGGACTTCGCGACCGCGCTGGGTCCGTGGGTGACCACTCTCGACGAGCTTGACATCAACGACCTGACGATGGTCGCGAGGGTCAACGGCGAGGAGTGGTCGAGGGGCTCGACGTCCACGTTGACCTGGAGCATCGGCGAGCTGCTGGCTTATGCATCGCGTAGCGGCAAGCTGGTGCCCGGCGAAGTGATCGGCACGGGCACGGTGGGTCTCGGTTGCGGGCTGGAGCTCTACAAGAGCCTGCAGCCGGGCGATGTGGTCGAGCTGGAGATCGAGGGAATCGGGTTGCTGCGCAATACTATCGGCAAACAGACCGGGTCGTTCTGGCAGCCGTCACCAAAGCAGAGAACGGCGTCGCCGACACTTCCTCCTCGGCCCACCCGCAGTCGAACCTAGTCCTTGTGCCCGCCGTTGTAGAGGATGCAGGCGGTCTGATGCTCGGTGCCGACACCGCTGACCGACATGTCGTCGACCGGCGTGTATCGCAGATGCACCGATGTTGCGCGCACCTCCAACAGTTCGCACGCTCGCCGCATCGGCTCGGGTGTCGCATCGCTTCCCAACTCGGCCGCAACGGCCTCGGCCTCCTCGGCGGTGTCGAATGCGAGGTCCCCGTCGAATGGGGTGTGCTTGTTGGCCGCCTTGAGATTGTCGAGGAGATGTCCCCTCGTCTCGAGGATCCGCAGTGCGTCGCTGACGCCCCATCCGCACCGCTCGATCACCACGGGACACCGCGTGTGGAAGCGGCACCCCTGCGGCGGGTCGGACGGGTCAGGCACCGAGCCGGGTAGTCGGATCGTCTCGTCGGTCACCTCGAGCGCGGGATTGGCCGCCAGAAGGGCTTGCGTGTAGGGATGGCGTGGCGCTTCGAAAATCTCGTCGGAACGCCCGATTTCACTGATCCGGCCCAGGTACATCACGATGATGCGATCGCTCATGTGTTGGACGACACCGAGATCGTGGCTGATGAACAGATACGTCAACCGGTACTGCTGCTGAAGCTCGTGGAGCAGGTTCAGAATCTGGGCCTGCACCGAGACGTCCAGCGCGCTCGTCGGCTCATCCAGGACGATGAATTCAGGGTCGAGGGCCAACGCCCGAGCGATCGAGATACGTTGCCGCTGCCCGCCGGAGAATTGATGCGGGTACCGATAGAGGTGCTGACGGCCCAGTCCCACGTTCTCGAGCAGTTCCACCACCCGCTCGATGAGCGCGGTGCCGGAGGCCTCCTTGTGAATGCGCAGGGGACGGCCGACGATGTCGATCACCAGCTGACGTGGGTTCAGCGACGAGAACGCATCTTGGAAGACCACCTGGCAGTTGCGCCGGTAAGTGCGCCAAGCTGCGTGGGGCATCATGTCGATGCGGTGCCGGTGGTCGATGGCCGCGATCTCGCCTTCGTTGCGCTTGTCGAAGGGCAGTCCGAGTTGCGCGTCGAGGCGATCCACCGAGTCGTGGTCCATGCCGAAGTAGACACCGCCCGAGGTGGGACTCATCAGCCCGGCGATGCAGCGGCCCAGAGTTGTTTTACCGCAACCGCTCTCACCGACGAGGCCGACGGTCTCGCCGCGGTGGATGTCGAAGCTGACACCGTCGACGGCCTTGACGTGCCCGGTGACGCGCTGCAGCACACCTTCCCGGATGGGGAAGTATTTGGTGAGGTCGCGAACGTTGACGAGGTGGTCCGGCCCGGTCGTCGCGCGGAGGGTGGCGTCGGGTTCCAGCGTCGCACTCATTGCAGAGCTTCCCGCTTGGGCATCTCGTCGGTTTCGACACCGAGTTCATCGACGTCGTCGTAGAGGAAACACGCCGACATCCGGCCGGGGGCGTGTATCCGTAGCTGCGGGTCGGTGTGTCGACACACAGACGCGGTATGCGGACACCGGCTGGCAAACCGGCAACCCGGATGTGGGTCGACCAGTTCGGGCACGGTGCCCTCGATGGCCACCAGGTGGCCGCGGGCGTGTTTCGGCGAGGGGACCGCGCCCACCAGCCCACGCGTGTAGGGATGGGCGGGTTGTTCGAAAACCTCGTCGGCAGGACCTATCTCGGCGATGCGTCCGCCGTACATGACCGCAACCCTGTTGCTGATCCGGCGGACCAGAGATAGATCGTGGCTGATGTACAGGATCGCCGTGCGCGTCCGCTCCTGTAGTTCGGCGAGGAGGTCGAGGATACGTGCCTGAATAGTCACGTCCAGCGCGGTGGTGGGTTCGTCGGCGATCAGCAACTCGGGCCCGGCGGCCAGACCCTGTGCGATCATCACCCGCTGTTTCATACCGCCCGACAGCTCGTGCGGGTACCGCTGCATGATCTTGCGCGGGTTGGGGATACGCGTGTCGGCAAGCGCCGCGGCTATCCGCTCGTCGAGGACGGCCTGCAGGCGCTTGTGCGGTTTGTGCAATGGGGGGAACAGCAAGGCCGTCTTCTCGGCCAGGGTCGATCGGCGGTGACCGTCGCGACGCAGCAGGATGTTCGCATGCACGGGGTCCAGTCCGGCTTCGGCTAGCAACCTGCCTGATTGGTGTTCGGCGAGCACCTCAGCCACCTGGTCGCGGATCGTCAGCGCCGGGTTCAACGCCTTGCCCGGATCCTGGAAGATCATCGAGATGTGGTTGCCGCGGATCGCGCGGATCCGTCTGATCGGTGCGGTCATGAGGTCGACCGTCTGTTGCCCGCTGTGATCGCACTTGTCGCAGCCGACGCCCGAACATGACCGGCACGGCGCTGTGACACGGCCCGTCCGCTGGCAACTGTCGCAGCCGGCGCCGTTGCAGACGGTGCAGGTGACCTTCGGATGAAAAATCGCGTGGCCTGCTGCGAAGATGCCCGGCGGTCTCGGTACCAGTTGCAGCAGCGACCTGGCAGTGACGCTCTTCCCGGATCCGGTTTCGCCGACAAGGCCTAGCGTCTCGCCTTCGTGAATGTCGAAGTCGACGCCGTCGACCGCATGCACGACGCCGCGCTTGGTGTCGAAGTGGACGCACAGGTTTCGCACCGAGAGCAGCGGCGTTTCGCCGGGGTGCTGCGGCATCGTGAGGCCGGGCGCGGCGCTGTGGGAGACGTTCACCGACCCTCACTTCGCGGATCGAGGACATCGCGCAGACCGTCACCGAACAGGTTGAAGCCCAGGGACCACAGAAACACCATCAGCCCGGCGAAGGTGGCAACCCACCAACGGCCGGAGACGACGCCGGACTGCCCTTCGCTGACCAGGTTTCCCCATTCAGCCAGGCCCGCCTCCGCCAGTCCCAGAAAGCTCAGTGTCGCAGCGAAGATCACCACGGCGCCCATCTGCAGAGTCGCCGCCACGACCACCGGCGTTATCGAGTTCGGCAGGATGTCTTTCACATAGATGCGCAGGCGTGAGTCGCCGATAACCCTCGCGGCGTCGACATATTCGTTCTGTTTGGTGTGAATGATCTGCGCGCGAATTATTCGTGCGTATCGGCACCAACCGAGCACGGTGATCGCGATGATGATGTTCGTGAACGACGGTCCGAGCAGCGCGGCGATCGCCAGGGCCAGGATGAGCTCGGGCACCGCGAGAAAAACATCGACGACCCTCATCAGCACCTCATCGACCTTGCCGCCCAGGAATCCGGCGACGCTGCCGATGATGACACCGATCACGACAGTCAGGGCAACGACGATGAAGGCTAGCTTGAGCGAAGTCCTTGCACCCCAGACGATTCCGTAAAGCACGTCGCCACCTTCGCCCGTTGTGCCGAGTGGGTGTCCCGGGGTTCCCGGCGGGGCGTTGATCTGCGTCCAGTCTCGCGGCATCTGGTAGGGGTCGGGAAAGTTCGGCTCCATGATCAGCGGGGCACAGATCGCCATGGTCACCAAGGCGAGGATCAACACCAACCCGATGACCGTCGTCGGGCTGCGCAGCGCGACGGCGGCGAGCTCGCGGAATCTCCGCGCGCGCGACCGCAACCCCTCCCACCGGCCGACCGGAGCGGCGAATGGCCGCTCCGCACGGTGCGCAAGGTCCGTCATCAAGTCAGCCTCCTAGGTGTACTGGGACAGGACGTTGGTAGCAGGCGTGTTGGCTTGATGTGAGGAGAACCTCCGGGTGGGGTGTGGCTTGTCTAGGTCCACCACCGTCCGGAGGTTCTCGTGTCCCACCGTAATGCCCGTACGACGTTTCACGGCCGGCTGCTGATAGTGCGCCGGTATCAGGCTGGTTGGCCCAAGGCCCATATCGCGAAAGCGATGGGGGTTTCGCGTAAATGCGTCCACACCTGGATCAGCCGTTTTGAGACCGAGGGTGAAGACGGTCTTCACGACCGGTCCTCGCGGCCGCATACCAGTCCGAGCCGTGTTCGGCCCAGCGTGGAGAACCAGATCGTGGCCTGGCGCAAACGCCACCGCTGCGGCCCTGACGAGATCGCCGCCAAGCTCGGGATGTGCCCGCGAACGGTGTCCCGTGTGCTCAACCGCCGACAGATGCCCCACCTACGCGAGCTGGACCCGATGACCGGTCAGCTGATCCGCGCCTCCAAGACCACCGCTGTCCGTTATGAGCGGTCGCGCCCCGGCGAGCTGGTGCACATGGACGTCAAGAAGCTGGGTCGCATCCCCGCCGGCGGTGGATGGCGAGCACACGGACGAGGACGTGCACCGGATCGAGATCGCAAGAACGGCCATGGATTCGACTACATTCACTCGTTAGTCGATGACTACTCCCGGCTGGCCTACTCAGAAATCCTGCCCGACGAGAAAGGCGCTACCTGCGCCGGATTCCTACGACGAGCAGCGCATCATTTCCGCGCACACGGAATCACCACCATCGAAGAGGTGATGACCGACAACGCCTGGGCCTACCGCTACTCGATCCGTGACGTGTGCGCAGAGCTGGGCGCACGACAAGTGTTCATCAAACCGCACTGCCCATGGCAGAACGGCAAGGTCGAACGGCTCAACCGCACCCTGCAGACCGAATGGGCCTACAAACGAGTCTTCACCTCTAACGCTCAACGTGCCCAAGCACTTGCACCCTGGCTGCACTACTACAACACTCAACGACGCCACAGCGCACTCGGCGGCCTCCCACCGATCAGCCGACTGACACCAACGTCATGACTCGGTACACCTAGGCGTCCGCTCCGAGCGTGACCCTCGGGTCGAGGTATGCGTAGATCACGTCGACGATCAGGTTGACGACGAGGAACACCACCGCCGTGACGAGCACGAAGGCCATGATCGTTGCCCTGTCGCCACGGATGACACCTTCGGTGGCCCAGCGCCCGAGGCCGGGCCAGCGGAATACGTTCTCCACGACCACCGAGCCCTGCAGGAGCACGCCCCAGCTCATGCCGACGACCGTGACCGTCGGGATGAGTGCGTTGCGCCGCGCGTGCCGCTTTATCACGAGCCGCTCCGGTAGCCCCTTGGCCCGGGCGCTGTCGACGTAATCCTCGTTCATCTCCTCGACCAACGACGATCGCATCATGCGGGCCGTGACCGCCATGCCCTCGAAACCGAGCACGAAGGCGGGCAGCGCCAGGTGTTTGAGCGCATCCCAGAATGCGGTCAGGTTGAAGCTGAGCAGCGAGTCCAGTGTGTAGAACCCGGTGTAGTGGTTGATTGTCGCGTAGATGCCCTCATCGAACCGGCCGAGGGGAACGATCGGGATGATCAGGTAGAACAGGATGAGCATCAGCAACGCAAACCAGAACAGCGGGAGGCTGGCCCCGGTGACTGTGAAAATCCGGGTCAGGTGGTCGGATAGCTTGTTGTGACGCGCGCCGGCGAAGGTGCCCAGCCCGATGCCGAGCCCGATCGCGATGAGTGCGCCGAGGGTCGCCAACTCCATCGTCGCGATGAACCGGCTCGGCAGGACGTCGGCCACCGGCGCCACCGACACTCCCGACCATCCCAGATCACCGTGCAACACGCCCCAGAGCCAGCGCAGGTACTGCACGGGCAGCGGGTCGTTGAGGCCGTAGCGCTGCTCGAGGGCCGCGATCTCGTCGCGCGACATCTCATGCTCGATGTAGATGGCGATCGGCGAGCCACCGATCCGCGAGAGCATGAACACACCGATCGTCACGGCGACGATGACGAGTGGCAGTTTGATCAGACGCCGGATGACGTAATCACGTACCTGCATATCGTCTCAATCTCGGTGCCTCTTCCGGCTTCTGGAATTCAGCCCTTGTTGTAGAAGACCCACCTCGGCATGACCCACAGGGGGTTGTAGACGAAGTCCTTCACCCAGCACTGCATGATCTGCACGTTCTTCTCATCGGCGGCCCATATCCACATCGGATCGTCGTGGATCATCTGTAGCGCTTGCGTGTAGAGCCGCTCGCGCTCATCCGGGTCGGTGGAAACCGCGGCCTCGTCAAGGACACTGGCCAATGCGTCGGGATCCCGGTATCCCTGGCGGTAACCGAGCTTTTCGCCCCACTCACCGTCGGGATGGAAGTAGGTCTGCATGAACTGATATGGATCGGTGAACGGATCGGCGTTCTTGATCCACATCGCGTAGGGGAACGGTGTCTGACCGTGCATCTCGTCGAACTGCGACTCGGCGACCTGCACGGCATTGACCCGGAATTTCGGATTCAGCTTCTCCAGCGAGTCCTTGAGAATGAGGCCGACGGGCGTGAACGTCGGGTTGGCCTCCTCGACGAGGATCGACACCTCGAACCCCTTGTCCCAGTAGCCGGTCTCGCGGAACAGCTTCTCGGCCTGAGCTAAGTCCTGCTTGTACTTCGGGGCGTTCTCGGACCAGCCCAGCACACCGGGCGGTAGGTAGGTCGGGTTGGCGCCGAAGCCTTCGAGGCCCGACTGGACCATGGTGTCGTAGTCGAAGGCGTAGTCGAACGCCTGGCGAATCCGCGGGTCGTGGAAAAAGTCAGCCGGGATCGTGTCGTTGGGAGGCAACTTCGCCTTGTCGATGTTGAGGTTGAACGCCAGGTGCAGAGGCTCGAGCAGGAATCCGCTCTCGTCGAAGCAGACGTTCTTGGTGCCCTTGAGTTCGGTGACGTATTGCGGTGTCGGCTCGACCAGGTCGAAGTCGCCGGCCTTCATGCCGATCACGATGACGCTCGGGTCGTCGACGACCTCCCACCGCGCGTCGAGCTTGGCGGGGCCGTTCCAGTAGTCAGTGAACTTCTCGAACATGAGCCGCTCGCCGCGATCCCATTGCTTGAGTTTGTACGGCCCGCTGCCGGCCTCGTTGGTCGTCATGAACTCATTGGTCGTATTCGGTTGCACGCCACCGTTCTTCTCGACGGCGTCTTTACTCACGATCGCTGCGGGCGGTGAATACGCCACAGTGCCCAGGAAGTAGGCCGCAGGCTGCTTGAGCTTCACCTCGAACCGGTACGGGTCGACGACGCGGGTCGACTCGATCAGGTCGGTCAGCTTCGACGCTTGTCCCTCGGGCAGATTCATGGTCATCACGCGGTCCCAGGAGAACTTGACGTCCTCGGCAGTGAGGTCGGTGCCGTCGTGGAACTTCACGCCTTGCCGGATGGGGAAGGTATAGGTCAGGCCGTCGGGAGAAACCAGGCCGTTTTCCTGAGTCGGTACTTCGGTGGCGATCATCGGCACCGGGTCCGCGCTGTCCGGCGGGATGTCGACGAGGAAGTCATACATCTGGATGATGGCGCGGTTGCCGAATCCGCCGTCGGTGGTGGCGGCCGGGTCGAGCGATTCCGGCTCGCCGCCAAGCGAGTGGACGAAGACACCCGGGTTCTTCACTTCGGAGGGCGCGGCGCCCTCCCCGCCGCCTTCACCCTCAGGAGTTGCGGTCCTGCCGCCGCACGACATCGACAACGTGAGCGTGAACGTTGCAAGAATGGCGAGCGGGATTCGCAGCTTTGTGTGCCGGTCGTGCCGAACGAGTTTCATCGTGCCCCTCTTCCATGGAGGCGGATAGAAATCTCCGTTGCCGGAGTATGACTCCGGTGGACGGGGTTTGACGGTAAATCCGGATTCTCGGGTGATCAAGAAAGACGAGATTCGATTCGACATCGAAACAATTGCCCCGGACGGGATTTGCTCAGCGGCGACACCGCGGTCACGGGATGTGGGGGAGTAGGAGTGTGGCGGGTTGGTTGGGGGTGGTGTGGACGGTGGTGGTGCCGCCGTAGGTGGTGGGTGGTCGGTGGTCGGGGTCGGCGTGGGTGTAGATGCCGACGCCGCGTAGTTGGGTGCCTTTGAAGTGGCTGAGTTGGGCTGCGGGGCCGTGGTATTGGTAGTCGGTGCCGCGCAGGGCCAGTGCGATGCGATAGCCGGTGGGCACGATGATCGAGGTGGGCCAGATTTCGATGTCGAGGCGATAGATTTCGCCTGGGGTGAGGGGTTGGGGGTTGGTGTGGGTGTGGTAGGGCCGCCAGGGTGTGCTGCGGTTGGGGTCGAGTTCGCGGTGAGAGGCGCGTAGCCAGCCTTGGCCGATGGGGGTGTGTGGGTCGACGGCGCCTTGTAGTACGACTTCGTTGCCGTCGGGGTCGAACACGTGCAGCACGGCGAAGATGTCGGCGTCGGTGGTGGTGGAGGAGATGTAGATGGTGGCTGCGACGGGGCCGGTGATCTCGGTGTCGGCCGGCATCGGTGGGGTGGTCATGGTGATGCCGGGGTCGGTGAGCGCGGCGAAGGATGCCTGCTGGTCGGTGGTGGGTGGGTCGGTTGACAGGGTTTTGGTGGCGGGGTTGAGGTACCAGTTGGTCCATTGGGTGCGCGCGATCGGCCATTCGTTTTCGGTGCGGTCGATGAAGTCGCCGTCGACGGTGCGGATGCGCAGCATGACGGGGGGTTGGCGGTCCCAGCCGTTGTCCAGGCCTTTGAGGAAGTGGTCGAAAAACCGTTTCTGCAGCCTGATTCCGTAGTCGGTGTAGAACTCGGTCCAGTGCTCGCGGCCGTGGATTTCCAGCCACTTCTGTCGTGACGCGGCTCGCACGAACCCCTCCACATTGCCACGCAAATGCAACGATGACCCGCCCCAGTTGCCCGCCGACAAGAACGGCACGGTGATCCGCTCGAACACCGCAGAGCGCTCCCTGTGATAGGAGTCGTCCAGCGGGCGCCCGTCGATCTCAGCGGGGAAGTCGGTCCTGTTGGCGGCCAGATCGGTATAGGTGTGCGTTTCGGGGCCGGTGACGAGTTCTCCGTTGACGGCGCTGACGAAGCTGCGCTCGCCCAGCCCGTGCTGCACGGTGCTGATGGTGCGCCGGTACCAGACCGACTTCATGTCGCACGCGATGCCGCCGTGATAGCAGAGCTCTCGGTAGAAGTCCGAAAAGCCCTCCCAGGGGATCAGTGCGGCAAGGTGTGGTGGATTCAACGCGGCCACCTGCCACTGGTTGACCGCGTAGTAGCTGATCCCGAGCAGGCCTACCTTGCCCGAACTCCACGGCTGGGTACCCGCCCACTCGATGCAGTCGCGCAGATCGATCATCTCGCGCCTGCTCCACGGGTCGACGAATCCCGGCGATCGCCCCCACCCGCGCGCGTCGACCCGCACACACACATACCCGTCGGGCACCCACTTCTCGGGGTCACACACCTCCCACGCCTGGAAGCGGTTCGACGACCCCGCGGCCACCTCGGGATGGTCCTCGACCAGCTTCCTCCAGGCGTCGGGATAGCCCTCTTCGAACGAGAGATCCTTGCCATACGGCCCGTAGCTGAGGACCACGGGATAGGCGCTGTCGTCGTCGGGACGGAAAACGTTGGCGCGCAGCACCACACCGTCGTCCATGGTGATCGGCACATCCCAATCGACCATCATGCCGAGTTCGGCGACGGTCATATGGCTTACATCGCGACCTACGGCCGAGTGCACGGCGGCTGAGATTACGGATGGCTTGTCAGGGCCGTCAACGATCCGCTGTTTTGATATCGAACCGTACGGTCGACAACCCTCACCGCAGCTTGACCACCACTTTGCCCTTCGCGGTGCGATTCTCCAGCGAAGCGATCGCGTCGCCGGCCCGCTCGAGCGGGAATATCTCCGGTTGGGGCGCAGACACCTTGCCGGAGGCGAGCAACGGCTCGAGGTCAGCCCACTGCTCTTGCAAGTAGTTCGGGTGTGTCATCGTCCATGCGCCCCAGCCAACTCCGACGGCGTCGATGTTGTTCAACAGCAGCCGATTCACCTTCACGGTCGGGATATCCCCGCCGGTGAATCCGATGACGAGCAGCCGCCCTCCCGGAGCCAGCGAGCGCAGCGAGTCGGTGAACCTGTCTCCGCCGACCGGGTCGACGACGATGTCGACGCCGCGGTTCTCGGTCAGCTCTTTGACCGCATCTTTGAACCCCTCCGCGAGCACCACATCCGAAGCGCCCGCAGCCTTGGCGACATCCATCTTGGCTTCCGAACTGACGACTGCAATTGTCCGGCTCGCGCCGAATGCAGGCGCAAGCCGAAGAGCCGATGTGCCGATACCGCCGGCCGCACCGTGCACGAGTACCGTTTCGCCATCGGCGATCCTTCCTCGCGTGCGCAGCGCGAAATGCATTGTCATGTCGTTGAACAACAGACCCGCGCCCGCCTCGAACGAAACGTTATCGGGCAGTCGGAACACAAATTCCGGTTGCAGCGCCACGATTTCGGCCATGGCGCCGAACAGCATCGTCAGCCCTGCGACGCGATCGCCGGCAGCGACGTGCGATCCGGCCGGGGCGCTGCGCACCACTCCGGCAAGTTCGGCGCCGGGTACATACGGCACCTCGGGCTTGTATTGGTAAAGCCCGCGGGACTGCAGGGCGTCGGGAAACGCCACCCCGGCCGCATGCACCTCGATGATCACGGCGTTCTCGTCGGTCGGCTCGTCGAGCTCGACGAGCTCGGCGGCCTGCGGACCGTCCAACCGGGGAATCTGAATTGCGCGCATCGCCCCATTTAACCGCCTCGGGTGACGGGGGCGATTCCGGGTTGCCGGTAGGATTTGCCGGCGATGCCGAAGCGTGAGCCGTTCAAGCGGAAGGTCGGGCGATTCTCCGCGGCCGATGCGTTGCCGCCGTCCCGGGCAGTCGGGGTGCGCGCAGGAGACGGCACCCGCCTGCACGCCGAGGTCTTCGGGCCCGACGACGGCTACCCGATCGTGCTGGCCCACGGCATCACCTGCGCGGTCCGGGTGTGGGCGCACCAGATCAACCACCTGGCCCGCGACTACCGCGTGATCGCCTACGACCATCGCGGCCACGGCCGCAGCGGCGTGCCGACCCGGCGCACCAACTACGGCCTGAACTTCCTGGCCGCCGATCTCGACGCCGTTCTCGAGGCCACGCTGCAGCCGGGCGAACGGGCCGTCATCGCAGGTCACTCGATGGGCGGCATCGCGATCACGTCGTGGGCCGAGCGGTATCCACGCCGCGTGGCCGCACGCGCCGACGCCGTCGCGTTGATCAACACCACGACCGGTGACCTGCTGCGGCATATCAAGCTGATGCCGGTGCCGCCGCCGCTCACCAACGCCAGGGTGCGGGCGGCCGAGACGCTGCTGCGCACCGTCGGTGCGGCGCCGGTGCTGCTGCGGGCCGCTGACCGGCCCAGCAGGCGGTTCGTGTCGATGATGGCGGTCGGACGCGACGCGGATCCGGCGGTCGCCAACTTCATCTACGAACTGTTCACCAGCACCCCCGTCGCCAGCCGCGGCGGCTGGGCGCGTGCACTGATCAATGCGCTCGGCACGGATCAACACATCGGCCTGCAGAACCTCACCGTCCCGACGCTGGTGATCGGCAGCCAGAAGGACCGTCTGCTGCCGATTGTGTCGTCCGGTCACATCGCCCGGATGGCGCCGAATCTGGCTCAGTTCGTTGAGCTTCCGGGCGGACACTGCGCGATCCTGGAGCGTCCCGACGAGGTCAACGACCATCTGCGCTGGCTCGTCGAGTCGGTCGGCGAGCAGCAGCGCGCCACCTCCTAGCCCGACAGTTCGGCGTGCACCTCAGCGGCCGCGCGGCGGCCAGAGCGGACGGCGCCGTCCAGAAATCCCGTCCACTCGTCTGCGGTTTCCGTTCCCGCCCAATGGATTCCGTTGACAGGCTTGCGCAGCCAGGGTCCGTAGGTCGTCCACGAGCCTGGTGGTACGGCGGCGGTCGGGCCGCCGGGCGCGAATTCCTCTGCGCCCCAGCAATGATCGATGTAGTCGACCGGCTCGCGGGCCTTGTCGCCGAACAGTGCGGCGAAGCCGTCGAGTGCCCGCTCGCGGCGCTCGTGCGCTGGCAGCGGATCGAACGTGCGCGGGTCGGTGAAGCCCAGCAGGATTCCGGGCCCGTCGTCGCCGGGACTGACGTCGAAGGTGATGAAGACCGGGCCCTCATCCGAAAGCGCCTCACCGCTGCAGCCGTTGGCGCGCCAGTACGGCGTCTCGTAGGCGGCGTACGCCTTGCTCAGGCTTCCCTGCGGCCAATGCCGGGCCAGCTTCTCGTACTCGGCGGGCAGGTCGGGGGAGAAGTCGATGGAGGCGCGGTGCGCGGGCGGGATCGCGACGATGACGGCCCTGGCGGTGACATCGCCGCCGTCGGCGCCGACGCTCAGTGTGCCGTCGGCGCGCTGCTCGATGCGCCGGACGATCGTGCCTAGCCGGACGCGGTCGCCGAGCCGCTCGGCCAGCCGCTGCGCGATCTGCTGCGTGCCCGCGGGGAATCTGTCCTGCTGCGCGCCGCCTCCACGTCCAGCATCCGGCCGAGACCGCCCGCCGCCTTCACGAAGCGCGCCGCATGCAGCATCGACACCTGGTCGGGCTCGCAACCCCACGTCACCCGCGACACGATCGCCATCAGGTCGCGGGTCGAGGCGCTCGCGTGCAACGACCGAAGCCACCGGTCCAGCGACTGCTCGTCGAGGTTCTCGGCGCCCGAAGCCGTCCAGGGCTCATCGACCGGAATGCGTCGGCAGACCCGCTCGAAGCGCCACTGAATGCGCGAGACGTCGAACAGCTCGATCATCGACAGCCGCGGAATCGTGCTGCGGTAGGCCCGCACCCGACCGCGCCACCGGATCAGGTTCTTGCCGCGGCTGTAGGTGGGCACCGATTCGCAGTCGAGTTCGCGTGCCAGCTCGCAGACGGCGTCTTGGGTGGGCCCGACGAAGGTGGCGCCGAGGTCGATGGGCGTGCCCGCGATCGTCGTGGTGGACGACCTGCCGCCGACGCGGTCGCGGCCCTCCAGCACGACGACGTCGTAGCCGTGCCCGACCAGGTCGTGCGCCGCCGACAGGCCGGCGAAACCGGCCCCGACGACAACGACATCGGCGTCAGTTGACTGAGTCACCGCACTAGGCTCTCACGCCGTGCGGGTGATGACAGCGCTGTTCGGGCCGTTGAATGCGATCGAACAGGCGCGAGCCGTCAAGGAGGCAGGCGCGAGCGGGGTCTTCACCTTCGAGGGACCGCACGACGTCTTCACACCGCTGACGCTCGCCGCCACGGTCGGCGGCCTCGATCTGATGACCAATGTCGCGATTGCCTTTCCGCGCAATCCGATTCATCTCGCTCACCAGGCGATCGATCATCAACTGCTCAGCGAGGGGCGCTTCGCGCTGGGGCTCGGCACGCAGGTGCGCACCCAGATCGAGAAGCGGTTCGGCGTCGCATTCGACCGGCCGGTGGCGCGGATGACCGAACTGGTGGCGGCGCTGCGGGCGATCTTCGCGGCGTGGCAGACCGGAGAACGGCTCGATTTCCGCGGCGAGTTCTACCGCCACACGCTGATGACGCCGACCTTCACCCCGGGCGACAACCCGTACGGCCCGCCGCCGATCTACGTCGGAGCCCTTGGCCCGCGGCTGACCCGCGCAACCGCCGAGCACGCCGACGGGCTGCTGGTGATGCCGTTCGGCAGCAGACGGTTCCTGCACGAGGTGACGATGCCCGCCGTGCGGCAGGGGCTGGCGGCAGCGGGCCGGTCCGAAGCCGACTTCGCGGTGATCCCCGAGATCATCGTCTCGGCCGGCGACGACCACAGCGCGGCGCGCCGGCTGCTGGGCTTCTACGGGTCGACCCCGGCTTACCGCCCTGTCCTCGACGCCCACGGTTGGGGCGACCTGCAGCCAGAACTCAACGCGCTGTCCAAACAGGGCCGCTGGCACGAAATGGGCCAGCGAATCGACGACGACGTGCTGCACACCATCGCCGCGTGCGGCACCGCGGCCGACATCGCCGCCCACATCCGCGACCGAGTCGCGGGCATATCCGACCGGATCTGTCTCTACCAGCCCGGACCCCTCCCGCCCGACACATTGGCGCAGATCGTTGACGCCCTTGCCGGCTGACCACTTATCGTGGTACCCAAGCGGACCAAGGGAGGTCGCATGGTCGATTCGGCTACATACTTCGACGTTCTGATCGTCGGCGCGGGCATCTCCGGGATCGGCGCGGCCTACCGGATCCACGAGAAGAACCCGCATTTGTCATATGCGATTCTCGAGCGGCGCGCGCAGATCGGCGGCACTTGGGACCTGTTTCGCTACCCGGGCATCCGCTCCGACAGCGACATCTTCACCCTGGGCTTCTCCTGGGAGCCGTGGACCCGGCCCGAGAACATCGCCGACGGGCCCGACATCCGCGCGTACCTCACCGAGACCGCACGCAAGCACGGCATCGACCAGCACATCCGCTTCAACACCCGGGTGTTGTCGGCCGACTGGGACTCGGCAACCGACACCTGGACGGTGCAGACCGAGGTCGACGGCAAGCCGCAGACCTATCGCGGACGCTTCCTGTTCTTCGGCACCGGCTACTACAACTACGACGAGCCCTATACGCCGGAGTTCCCCGGCATCGAGAACTTCACCGGTGAGGTGGTCCATCCCCAGCACTGGCCGGAGTCGCTGGACTACGCAGGCAAAAGGGTGGTCGTGATCGGCAGTGGCGCGACCGCCGTCAGCATGATCCCGTCGCTGGCCGAGAAGGCGGCCCATGTGACGATGCTGCAACGTTCGCCGACCTACATGCTGTCGTCGCCGCGCATCCATCCTGTGGTGCAGGCGATCCGGAAGGTGTTTCCGTCGCGCGTGGCGTATCACCTGGTGCGGGCGTTCAACACGACGTTCTACGTGCTGCTCTACGCGTTGTCCCGCAAGGCGCCGCGGCTGGTCCGGCGGTTCATCCGTGCCGCGGCGAAACGCAATCTGCCGCAAGACTATCCGGTCGATGTGCACTTCAACCCACGCTACGACCCGTGGGATCAGCGGATGTGTTTGATCCTCGACAACGACCTCTACAACGCGATCGGCGAAAGCCGCGCCGAAGTGGTCACCGACCACATCGACCACGTCGACGAGACCGGCATCGTGCTGCGCTCCGGCAACCGGATCGACGCCGACGTGATCATCACCGCGACCGGACTGCAGTTGCAGGCGCTGGGCGGAATCGCGCTGAGCATCGACGGCGCGGAGGTCAAGCCGCAGGACCGGTTCGTCTACAAAGAGCACCTGCTCGAAGACGTTCCCAACGCCGCGTGGTGCGTCGGCTACATCAATGCGTCATGGACGTTGCGTGCGGATCTGACGGCGCGGGCGGTGGCAAAGCTGTTGGCGTATATGGACGCTCACGGATACACCCACGCGTATCCGCACCTCGGCGACGAGCCGATGGCCGAAAAGCCGGCGTGGAACATCAACGCAGGATATGTGCAGCGGGCCCTGCACGCACTGCCGAAATCCGGCACGCGCAGGCCGTGGAACGTGCGGCACAACTACGTGTTGGACGCGATCGACCACCGCCTCGACCGGATCGACGAGGAGCAGATGGTATTCGGTCGGGTGACCGCCCCATCCAAGCAGTCGGCGTAGGAACCCCCACTCTCGCCCAAACCGACATTTTGCAGGAAAAGTGCGAGTAAAAGCCGCCAAAAGGTTGGTCTCGGCGGTCCGGTAATCAGGGTGCGACGCTGAGCCAGTCGGTGAAGCCGGAGGGGTCATGACGGCCGAGCGCGCCGTGCTCGAACAGGCCCCACCCTTCGGCGGGAGCCCGGCCGCCCTCGCTGCACACGGCCCGGCCGACGTGGTCGATGACGCCGAAGCCCGCGCGGCCGATGATCGCCGGGTCGGTCATGTCGTAGGTCAGGCGCTCGGTGAACTTCTCGCCCTTCCACACGCCGTGAGTCCAGTCAGAGTCGCCGCCATAGCCCCCGCCCACGTGAATCGGCACGGCCAGTTTGGATTCCACGTCGAAGCGCACCGGCGCGCCGTCGGCCGCGGTCGCGTCGATGGTCGCACCCGTCGGAATGCGGGTGCCAGAACGGTAGCGGATCTTGATGCGGGGCCAACCCAACTGTTCGACGCGGCCGTCCTTCCAGATCCGCGTGCAGTCGTTCAGCGAACGGAATCCGCTGGGCTCCTCCTGAATGATGAGCACGATCGAAAAGTCGTCGAACGCCATCGGCACATACAGCCACCACATCCCCTCGAACGGCGGATCGGCGGGCCGGCCGGCCGGTTCGGGCTCGCCGATGGGCCGGATGCCCCACGAGCGGTCCCGCGTGCCGATCCACACCGACGGGTCGACGGTGATCTCGTCGCCGTCGATGGCGATGGTGCCGCTCCAGGAGCCGACCTGCGCAAAACGCTGCGCATCCAACGTGATTCGGGTGCCCGACCGCAGGACGTGCCGCTGCTCCTGCACGACGTCGAACAGCCCGGTCCAGGTCAGGTCGACGGCCATGCCCTCGGTTTCGTCCATGACGATGCGCAGCCGGCGCAGCGGCTCGCTCACCTCGACGCGGTAGCCCATCACGTTCTGGTTGAGCCGGTCCTGGTCGATGGCGTCGGAAAGATGCACGGCGGTTTGCACATCCCCTCGGCGGATCAACACGAACGCGTCCTTGACGCCCAGATTCGGGTAGTACCCGATGCCGGTGATCACGAAGATGTCGCCGGTGCGGTCGTGCGCGTTGAAGTAGGAGCGGTCATAGAAATTGCGGTCCGAGGTGCCCGGCCACGCGATCGGTTGCGGGATCTGGTGGACCGGGAATTCGTCCATGGGACCGAGCATCAGGCTTCACCTCCGATGAGGCGCCGTAGTAGGGCGCCGTGGTAGAACAGCGACTCGACGTCATCGGGCTTCTCGATCTCGCCGAACCGCACGCGGCGGGCGCTGGTGCGCATGAACACACAGCACCAGATCACGCCGGAGTAGACGTAGAACCAGTGCAGGTCGCCCAGTTCGACGCCGGTCTTGTCGGCGTAGGTGGCCTTGACGTCGTCTTCCCGCATGAAGTCCGGCAGGCCGGGCATCCCGGCCAACCCGGCGAGTTCCTGAAACACCATGTGCGCGAACACCATCCACGCGGCGTCCATCTCGCGCGGACCCAGCGTGGCCATCTCCCAGTCCAGCACGGCGACCGGTGTGAAGTCCTCGTAGAGCACATTGCCGACACGGGCGTCACCCCACACCAGTACCGGGTCCGACGCCGCGACATCGGCGGGCCAGTTTGCTTCCAGCCACTCCAGCGCCTGCTCGACAAGGGCTGAGCGCCCGATGTCGGGCACCGCGAACTGATACCACGACTTCAACCAATCCAGGTTGCGCCGCAACGCATTAGCGTCACCACCGTCGGCGAGAAACCCGAACGTCGTCTCCGGCTGGGGAATCGAGTGCAGCTTCGCCAGCACGTCGACGGTGTTGTCCTGCAGTCGACGCTGTGACTCGGTCGGTGCGTCGGCGAACCAGTTGCCGCCGAACGTATACGGCATCACGTCGGGCGGGACCACGCCGGACACGTAGTCCATCAGGAAGAACGGCGTGCTCAAGACCTTGCCGGTCGACTCCAGCCACCGCACCCGCGGCACCGGGACGTCGGTCTTCTCGGCGACCAACCGGATCACGTCGAACTGGTGGTCCATCCGGTATGACGCGAATACCGGCACATCCTCCTTGGTCGGCGCGACGCGCGCGACCCACCTCTGTACGTGCTGGTGCCCGTCGGCCTCCCAGCGCCCGGTCAGGATGATGGTCTCCGACGACATTCCGTTCGAGTCGACGCCGCTCTCCACGGTCACCTGCGGCGTGACCCCGCCGGGCATGACCGTCGACAACCACTGCGACATCACGTCCGGCAGCGTGCTGATGTCTCGGCCCGAGCGTTGCAGTCGATCGATGTCCTCGACGGCCGGTTCTGTGGCCACGGTTCTTCCTCCGGGCAAAATTACGATACGGTGGGTAGCGTTATGAAAGCAGACTCGGCTTCAGTTGACAAGGGCCCGTCGGCGGGGCGGCCGCGGGATCGGCGTATCGACGCTGCGATACTCCGGGCAACCACGGATCTGCTTGTGGAAATTGGTTATTCCAACCTGACGATGGCCGCGGTGGCCGAGCGCGCGGGCACCACCAAGACCGCGCTGTATCGGCGGTGGTCCAGCAAGGCCGAACTCGTCCACGAGGCCGCCTTTCCCGCGGCGCCGACGGCGATCGAGACTCCGCCGGGGGATTTCCGCGGCGATGTGCGGGCGATGATCGCCGCCGCGCGTGACGTCTTCACCAGCCCCGTGGTGCGCGCGGCGCTGCCCGGTCTGATCGCCGACATGACCGCCGACGCCGAGTTGAATGCGCGCGTGATGCGCCGTTTCGCCGATGTCTTCTCCGCTGTGCGCTCGCGACTGGACGAGGCGATGCGCCGAGGGGCCGTGCATCCCGACATCGACCCGCAGCGTCTGATCGAGGTCATCGGCGGGGCAACGATGTTGCGGCTGCTGCTGTGGCCCGACAAGGAACTCGACGACGAGTGGGTGGACCAGACCACTGCCATCGTCGCCCACGGTGTGATTGCCTAGGACGGTGCATCGACCTTTCCCCACCGACTGGCATCGCGCGCTGGTCCTCGTGCCGCATCCCGACGACCCCGAATACGGCGTGGCGGCCGCGGTCGCCAAATGGACATCGCAGGGCAAGCACGTGCATTACGCGCTGGCATGCCGCGGCGAGGTCGGCATCCCCGGCATACCGCCAGGGGAGTGCGGCCCGCTGCGGGAACGCGAACAGCGCACCTCCGCCGCGATCGTCGGCGTGGACGACGTGCAGTTCTGGGACTTTCCCGACAGCCAGATCTTCAACACCCCGCAGTTGCGGGCCAAGATCGCCGAGACCATCACCCAACTCGCGCCCGACGTGGTCATCACCCTCTACAGCGGCCCGGAATGGGAGCCCGGCGCGCCGAACCAGCGCGACCACATCGAGTTCTCCAAAGCCGTTGCCGAAGCCTACGATTCGCTGCCGAACCCGCCGCGCTGGCTCTTCGAGAACGGGCCACACGGCACACACGGCGAAGTGGTGGACGGATTCATCGAGCTTGCTGTGAAATCGCTTGCCGCCCACGAGGTTTATCTTTCGGTCTACGATCCCGACACGCCCGTGATCGAGCAGGCCCGCAAGCAGGTCGACATGACCACGCTGCCGCCGCTGCCCGGCATCGACGGCGAGCGCGCCGTGGAGTTCATCCAAAAGCGCCCACCCGTCTAGAAGTTCCGGCGAGCGTCACCCTAAAAACTCCGGCGAGCGTGCGTGTCTGCAGGCGACACGCCGTGCAAATGCGGGAGTTTCCGCACGCTCGCAGGCGATGTCAGCCGTCGATTTGCCGCTTGTTTCGCTCGGTGACGGCGCGGAACTGATCGCCGAGGCCCTCGAAATCGCGGTGTTGTGCGAACGCGATCCGCTCCTCGGCCGCCAAGGCCGGATCGATGACCGCCGAAGCACCCGTGGTGTAGATCTCCTTGAGCCCCAACATCGTCGGGCCCGGCACCTCGGCGATCTGGCCTGCCAGTTCGATCGCGCGGTCCAACAGCTTCTCGTGCGCGACGACCTCGGTCACCAAGCCGATCTTCTCGGCGCGCGCGGCGTCGACGACTTCGCCGGTCATCGACAGCCGGTGAGCCATGCCGAGGCCGACGAACTGGGGGAGTCGCGCGGTCATCCCGCCGCCGGGAAGGATCCCGACGCGGGCGTGGGTGTCGGCGAACACCGCGCGCTCGGAGGCGATGAGAAAGTCGCAACCCAGCGCCATCTCCAGCCCACCGGTGAACACCGGCCCGTTGATCGCACCGATGATCGGCGTGCGCATCTTCGCCACGGCGGCAATGCAACTCTGCGACCGGAACTCCTCGAAATAGCCCAGCCCGTCGCGTTGGGCCTCCTTGAGGTCGACGCCCGCGCAAAACGCCGGATCGGCCCCGGTCAGCACCACCGCCCGCACCGACTCGTCGGCGTCGGCCTCCGTCAGCGCCGTATAGGCGGCCTTGATCAACGAGCGGCTCAACGCGTTCCTGGCGGCCGGCCGGTTCAGCGTCAGCACACGGACCGCGCCGTGGTCATCTGTCAGAACCAGCACCCGTGCCACCTCTCGCCGAGATCGACGTAATGGCGAAATCCTCTCGCACTTCTGCACCCAAATGTCGGTCTGGGCGTAAAGGGGGGAGCTAGTGCAGGAACGTGTCGGCGAGGTTGGCCAGGTCCAGCAGCGGCTGCGGCAGGGCACCCAAGGCGAACGTGACAGCGGCCGTGACAGTGACGACGGCCGTGCTCAGGACGCTCGGCACCACCACTTCTGGCGCGTCGGCGGGCGGGTCGGTGAAGAACATCAGCACGATGACCCGCACATAGAAATACGCGGCGATGGCGCTCGCGATCACGCCGACGATCACCAACGGGATCGCGCCGCCTTCGCCGGCGGCCTTGAACACTGCGAACTTGCTGACGAAACCGCTCGTCAGCGGGATGCCCGCGAACGCCAACAAGAACAACGAGAAGACAATGCCCACAATGGGATAGCGCCTGCCCAGCCCGGCCCAGCGAGCCATCGCGGTGTCCTCGTCGCCCGCCCTGTCGCGGACCAGGCCGACGACGGCGAACGCGCCGACGGTGCTGAACCCGTAGGCGAACAGATAGAACAGCGTCGACGAAAGTCCCGACTCGTTCAGCGCGATCACACCGGTCAAGATGAAGCCCGTGTGCGCCACCGCCGAGTAGGCCAGCATCCGCTTCACGTCCGATTGCGTCACGGCGGTGATCGTGCCGACCACCATCGTCAAGATCGCGACCGCCCACAGCACCGGCCGCCACTCGGTGTGCAGATCGGGCGCGGCGACATAGAAGATCCGCAGCAGCGCCCCGAACGCGGCGATCTTGGTGGCCGCTGCCATGAATGCGGTGATGGCGGTCGGGGCACCCTGATACACGTCGGGAATCCAGGAGTGGAACGGCACGGCGCCCACCTTGAACAACACCCCGACCAGCAGCAGGCCGACGCCGATCAACGCCAGCGACGTCTTGCCCGAGCCGGATGCGATGGACTCGGCGATGCCGGTCAGGCTCAGAGTGCTCGAGTAGCCGTACAGCAGCGCCGCGCCGTAGAGGAAGAACGCCGACGAAAACGCCCCGAGCAGAAAGTATTTCATCGCTGCTTCCTGCGACAGCAGGCGTCGCCGACGCGACAGTCCGCACATCAGATACAGCGGCAGCGACAGCACCTCGAGCGCGATGAACATCGTCAGCAGGTCGTCTGCCGCGGGGAACAGCATCATTCCGCCGATGGAGAACATCGTCAGCGGGAACACCTCGGTCTGCATCGCACCGGCCCTGGTGGCGACCTTCTCCGCCACGCTGCCGACCACGGCGGAAGCCTGCGGCGTGAACGAATCCAGCCCGCGCGTACCGGTTTCCGTCTCCGCATCGGCGTCGGTGCGGATCCGACGTTCACCGATGAGCAGAACACCGAGCACACCCACGAGCAGGATCGTGCCCTGAAGAAACAGCGCGGGGGCGTCGACGGCGACGCTGCCGACCACCGCGGTGTAGCCGACCTCGCCCTTCAGACTGCGGGCGACCTGAACGACCGCGACGAACGCGGCCACCAGACCGACGAGGCTGAGCGCGACCTGCACGCCGTAGCGGCGTTCGCGCGACACGAACGCTTCGACGAGGACGCCGGCGATCGCGATGCCGAACACGATGAGCATCGGCGACAGCAGGCCGTATTCGACATTGGGTGCTTGAAGGTTCATCGCGCGGGGCCTTCTGCAAGTTTGGGTGCGGGATCGGGTTGCTCGATGGTGGTCAAGGTGTGGCTAACGGCTGGATTGATGACATCGAGCGCCGGTTTGGGATAGACACCGAGCACCAACAGCAGCGCGATCAGCGGGGCCACCACGACCAGTTCGCGGGGCAGCAGGTCACGCAGCCGGTCGTTTCCGTCGGCGACCGGCCCGCCCATCATCCGCTGATACATCCACAGGATGTAGATCGCGGAGAGCACCAACGCGCTCGACGCCACCACCGCGAGAAGCGGGTAGCGCGTGAATGTGCCGATCAGCACCAGGAATTCGCTGATGAACGGCGCCAACCCCGGTAGCGACAGGGTCGCCAGTCCGGCGACGAGGAATGTGCCCGCCAGCACGGGCGCGACCTTCTGCACGCCGCCGTAGGCGCTGATGAGGCGGGTTCCCCTGCGGGATACCAGGAATCCGGCGACGAGGAACAGTGCCGCCGTGGACAGGCCGTGGTTGACCATGTACAGCGTCGATCCCGATTGCCCTTGGGTGGTCATCACGAAGATGCCGAGAATGATGAAGCCGAAGTGGCTGATCGACGTGTAGGCGATCAACCGCATGACATCGGTCTGCCCGATCGCCAGAATCGCCCCGTACACGATCCCGATCACCGCAAGGGTGATGATCACCGGACGGAACAGTGTCGACGCGTCGGGGAACAACTGCAGGCAGTACCGCAGCATGCCGAATGTGCCGGCCTTGTCCATGATCGCCATCATCAGCACCGCACTGGCCGGTGTCGCTTCCACCGCCGCGTCGGGCAGCCAGCGGTGGAACGGCCAGAGCGGGGCCTTCACTGCGAACGCGAACATGAACCCGAGGAACAGCGCATTCACGATGGCCGGATTGACCACGAACTCACCGCTGTTCACCGCGGCGACGATCGCCCGGAAATCGAATGTGCCCGAGGCGAAGACGTCGCTCTGCGCGGTCACCACATAGAGGCCGATGACCGCAGCCAGCATGATCAGTCCGCCGAACAGGTTGTACAGCAGGAACTTCACTGCCGCTTTCGACCGGTTCTCACCGCCGAAGCCGCCGATCAGGAAGTACATCGGGATGAGCATCGCCTCGAAGAAGACGTAGAACAGCAGCACATCCAGCGAGATCAGCGACATGACGACCATGCCTTCGACCGCCAGCGTCAGCGCCAGATAGGTGTGCGTGGAGCGGCCGCGCAGGCCCTCCTGCGCGTCGGCGTCATTCCAGCCGGCCACGATCAGCAGCGGCACAAGCACTGCGGTGAGAACGACAAGCGCAAGCGCGATGCCGTCCACGCCGAGGATGTATCCGGTGCCGAACGACGGTATCCACGGATGATCTTCGACGAACTGGTACTGCGGGCCGCTCGGGTCGAAGCCGACCACAAGCACGATGGCGAGCACCAACTCGATGGCCGATACCAGTAACGCGAACCACTTCGCCAACGGCCGACTCGAGGCAGGCAGCAGCATCACCACGGCCGCGCCGACCACCGGCACAGCCCACAGAATCGTCAACAGCGGAAGCGAGGTCACCACAGTTGCACCGCCAAGATCACCGCGACGACGAGTGCTGCGCCCGCAAGCATCGACAGTGCGTAGGAGCGGGCGAAGCCGGTTTGTAGGAGCCGCAGCCCGTTGGAGATACGGGCGACGAGGGCGGCGAGTCCGCTTGCGGCCCCGTCGATTCCCTTGTCGTCGACGACCACCAGGTCCCTGGTCAGGACTTGGCCGGGTTTCATCAGCAACTCCTCGTTGATGGCATCTCCGTAGAGGTCTTTGCGGGCGGCCACGGTCAGCGCCGACACCTCCTCAGGCGCGGTGTCAGGCACCGCCTTCTGCGCGTACATGCGGTAGGCGATCAGGATGCCGACCGCCACCACCGACAGCACCACGATGGTGACCACCCACGCAGGCAGCACGTGGTGTTCCTCATGGGCGCCGACGACGGGTTCGAGCCAGTGGGTCAGGGTGCCGCCGATGGCCAGTACCGCACCCGAGGCCACCGAGCCGATGGCGAGCAGGATCATCGGCCAGGTCATCACCGCGGGTGCTTCGTGCGGATGGGCATCGGGGGCCCAGCGGCGTTGCCCAAAGAACGTCATCAGCATCACCCGGGTCATGTAGAAAGCGGTGATCCCGGCACCCAGAATCGCTGCCGCACCCAGGATGAAGCCGCGGGCGCCGCCGGAGTTGAGGGCGGCTTCGATGATGCCGTCCTTGGAGAAGAACCCGGCCAGCGGCGGCACCCCGATGATGGCCAGATACCCCAGCCCGAAGGTGGCGAAGGTGACCGGCAGCAGGGTGCGCAGCCCGCCGTAGCGGCGCATGTTGACCTCATCGTTCATGGCGTGCATCACCGATCCCGCCCCGAGGAACAGGCCGGCTTTGAAGAAGCCGTGGGTCAACAGGTGCATGATCGCCACCGCATACCCGGCCGGCCCCAGCCCGGCGGCCAGCACCATGTAGCCGATCTGCGACATCGTCGACGCCGCAAGGGCTTTCTTGATGTCGTCCTTGGCGCAGCCGATGACCGCCCCGAACAACAGGGTGACCGCGCCGACGATCACCACCCCGAGTTGGGCGCCCGGGGCCAGGTCGAACACCGGCCCCGAACGCACGATCAGATACACACCGGCGGTGACCATGGTGGCGGCGTGAATCAACGCCGACACCGGCGTCGGGCCCTCCATGGCGTCGCCGAGCCAGGACTGCAGCGGGACTTGGGCCGACTTGCCGCAGGCGCCCAGTAGCAGCAGCAACCCGATCGCGTTCAGCGTGCCCTCACCGAGTTCGGGCGCGGCGGTGAACACCGCCTCGAAGGAGATCGCGCCGACCGAGGCGAACATCACCATCATCGCGATCGCCAGGCCCATGTCGCCGACCCGGTTGACCACGAACGCTTTCTTGGCCGCGGTCGCCGCCGACGGTTTGTGCTGCCAGAACCCGATCAACAGATACGACGCCAAACCGACGCCTTCCCAGCCGACATACAACCCGAGATAGTTGTCGGCCAGCACCAGCAGCAGCATCGCCGCCAGAAACAGGTTCAGGTAGGCGAAGAACCGGCGGCGGTCGGGGTCCTCTGCCATGTAGCCGATCGAGTAGATGTGGATCAGCGAGCCGACGCCCGTGATCAGCAGCACGAAACACATCGACAACGGATCCAGCTGCAGACCGAAGTCGACCTGCAACCCACCCACCGGCACCCAGGAGAACAACCGCTCGTGCACCAGGCGGTCTTCGCCGGCGCGACCGAGCATGTCGACAAACAGCACCGCACCCACAACAAACGAGGCCAGGGCCGCCGCGCAGCCCAGCAGGTGCCCCCAGAAGTCCGAGCGTCGGCCGGCCAGCAGCAGCACGGCGGCACCCGCGAGGGGTAGGGCGATCAGGAGCCAAACCGGAAGTGTCATCGGCAGCGGCCTCTAGTTCTTCAGCAGGCTGGCGTCGTCGACCGAGGCCGACCGGCGGGTGCGGAAGATGCTCATGATGATGGCCAACCCGACGACCACCTCGCAGGCCGCCACCACCATGGTGAAGAACGCCACCACTTGACCGTTGAGGTGCCCGTGCATGCGGGAGAACGCCACGAACGCCAAATTGCAGGCGTTGAGCATCAACTCCACACACATGAACATCACGATCGCGTTGCGCCGCAACAACACCCCCGACGCACCAATCGTGAACAACAACGCCGACAAATACAGATAATTATCGGGGTTCAATTCAGTCCTCCCGTGCGCGCGCCAGGTAGGTTCTCCTCTTCACCTGCGCGGGGTTCTTCAACGATTCGTCGTTGCAGGATGGGGCTGACCGACAACTCGGAGCCCGAGCCGTCGGGAAGGCGCGCCTCGATGTCCACGGCGTTGTGCCGGGCGTAGACACCTGGGCCGGGCAGCGGAGTCGGGTGCCCGCCGGAGCGGAACCGCTCTTCGGCCAATTCCCGCTGAGTCTTGGCGCGTTCGTAGCGTTCCCGATGCGCGAGCACCATCGCGCCGAGCGCCGCGGTGATCAGCAGCGCGCCGGTCAACTCGAAGGCCCACAGGTAGCGGGTGAAGATCAGCGCCGCCAACCCCTCCACGTTCTGGTTGGCGTTGGCCTCGGGCAAGCCGGTGAAACCGGCAACCGACACGTTGCCGATACCCGCGATCAGCAGCACGCCGAACCCGACGCCTGCGATAGCCGCGGCAACTCGTTGGCCGCGAATTGTTTCGGTGAGTGACTCCGTCAAGTCGACACCGACGAGCATCAGGACGAACAGGAACAGCATCATCACCGCACCGGTGTAGACCACCACCTGCACGACGCCGAGGAACAACGCCTCCTGCGCGATGTAGAGCACGGCCAGCGAAATCATCGTCGAGGCAAGGAAAATCGCGGAGTAGACGGCCTTCGGTGCGGCGACCACGCCGATGGCGCCGATCAGGGCTACGGCGCCGAGCACCCAGAACACCACCGCTTCGGCGGTCGACGTCATCGCACCTCCCCGGCGACCTTCTCGGTGTCTTTCTCGTCCTGCGTGTCCGTGATGGGCTTGATGTTGCCGAGGTAGTAGTCCTCGTCGGTGCTGCCGGGCTGCATCGGATGTGGCGGCGCCACCATGCCGGGCTCGAGCGGTGCAAGCAGCTTGTCCTTGCCGTAGATCAGGTCCGCGCGGTTGTCGTCAGCCATCTCGTAATCGTTGGTCATCGTCAAAGCCCGTGTCGGACAGGCCTCGATGCACAAGCCGCAGCCAATGCAACGGAGGTAGTTGATCTGGTAGACTCGGCCGTAGCGCTCACCGGGGGAGTACCGCTCCTCTTCGGTGTTGTTGTCGCCCTCGACGTAGATGGCGTCGGCGGGACAGGCCCATGCGCACAGTTCGCACCCGATGCACTTCTCCAGCCCGTCGGGATACCGGTTGAGCTGGTGGCGACCGTGATAGCGAGGCGCGACGGGGCCCGGCTTCTCGGGATACTCCTCGGTGACCGGCTTTTTGAACATGGTCCCGAACGTGACCGCGAAGCCGGCGATGGCATCGAAGAACTTAGGCATCGGCTTTCCTTACCTTTCTTGAAGGGTGTTTGGGGTCGTCGGCCTTAGGCTTCGAATCACCCAGGGATGTCGGGTATGGCTTTC
>NZ_PDCP01000055.1 GCF_002553505.1 Mycolicibacterium agri
GCACGGCAACTCCAGCCTTCCCCGGGCGGGGCCACTTCGAACCGCCCAGCCGGGGCCAATTCGAGTTGACATAGCCACGCGACGGTCAGCAGCGAGAACGGGCCCACCGGCTGGGCCACCAGACATCGTCGCCGGTGGTGGATTTCACGTGTTCGCTACCGCTACCGGCCGCGGCCGAACGGATCGTGGCCAGGGGGCCATCGACATCCGACGCGACGCCCGAAATCGCCGCAGCGTTGGGCGACTTCGTGGCATCGGGTCGCTCGTATCCCCTCGACACCAGTCGCCCGCTCGGTGACTCGCTGGAGGAGGCGCAGCGGATATGTTGCCTCACGATCTGATCGAATTCCCAAGGTAGCGACGGAGGGTCACACCATGGAGCAGCTAAAGCCGCTGGACGCTGGCTTCCTCGAGGCCGAAGATTCGGATCGACACGTCAGCCTGGCTGTGGGTGGGCTCTCGATCATCGAAGGTCCGGAACCCGACTTCGACGCGCTCTGCGCAAATATCGCCGAGCGGATGCTGCGGGTTCCTCGGTTCAACCAAGTCCTCAAGACGCATGTGCTCGATCTGAACCCACCGGAGTGGGTGGAAGACGATGGGTTCGACCTTTCGCACCACGTGCACCGTGCCGCAGTGCCGAATCCCGGCGACGATACGGCGTTGTTCCGCCTCGTCGCCGACATCATGGAACGAAGACTCGATCGCGACCGGCCGTTGTGGGAGTGCTGGGTCATCGAGGGTTTGCAAGACGGGCGCTGGGCCCTGTTGATGAAGATCCATCATTGCATCGCAGACGGTATCGCTACGATGCACATGTTCAGCGGCCTTGCCGACGAAGGCGAAGTGTCCAACTACGCCAACGAGATTCGTGCCGCGCGATCGCAAAGTACGGGCGTCGATGTCCCGAAACTCTCGGTCAACCCCCTCAGCTGGGCGAGCGGAGCGTGGAACTTGGCGAGGAGTGCGACGGGCGCGGCGCGGTTGGCTTTGGAGGGTGCGCTCGAAGTCACGACCGGCCTGCTGCAGCCCGCGGCATCATCGTCGCTCGTCGGTCCGGTGTCGACCATGCGCCGGATCAGCGCGGCGCAGGTGAGCTTACGCGATGTGCGGAACATCTGCGATGCGTTCGGTGTGACCATCAACGATGTCGCGCTGGCCGCCATCACCGACAGCTTCCGGGCAGCGCTTCTCAGGCGCGGCGAGCGGCCGCGACGCAATTCTCTGAGGACCCTTGTCCCCGTGTCGATCCGGTCCAACGACGCACTGGGTGTTGCGGACAACCGGGTTTCGTTGATGCTGCCCTTCTTGCCGGTCGAAAAGGAGGACCCGGTAGAACAGCTGCGCGCCGTGCACCGCCGGTTGTCCCGCACCAAGGGCAGCGGACAGCGGGAGGCGGGCGCCGTGTTCGTCGCCGCTGCCAGTGTGGTTCCCTTCCCGTTCACGGCGTGGGCGGTTCGAGTCCTGACCAAGCTGCCGCAACGAGGCGTGGTCACGCTTGCAACCAATGTCCCTGGACCACGGCAACGCATGCGGATCGTGGGACGGGAAGTCGTCCGGGTCGTGCCGATTCCACCCATCGCGCTTCAACTCCGAACGGGGATAGCGATTCTGAGTTACGCGGATGACCTGGTGTTCGGGATAACCGGCGATTTCGACACGGCGGCAGACATCGACGACCTGGCCCGCGGGATCGAGGCGGCGGTGGCTCGGTTGGCGGCGATCAGCGCCGAAAAGCGCGACGACCGGGCTGGCTGACGCGCGAGCTCACCGCACGGTCAGCACGTCGCTGACAGGACGCCGTGGGGTCCGTGCGCCGGCTTCGTCACCGGTGGCCAGGCCGACGCGGATCAACGCCTGCGGTTGGGCGCGACGTCCCGTGAGCCGTCGCACCGCCTCTCGACTGGCATGCACCTCCATCATGTGGGTCAGGGGACATGTCGAGAAGCGGGCGGCGGTGCATTCCAACAGCACTCGGGACAACGCTTCGCCGCACCGCAGAATGTTCATGCGACTGTCGTCGAATGTCGACAGGACGAGGACGTTCGAGTGATCGCGATCGACACCCGGTCGGCGGTCGTCGGCGGTGTAGGACGGAAACTCGCGGGCCACATCCACTCTCGAGACCTCGGTGGGCGAACCCAGGGCCGCGGGTGGTATCCCGTCATCGGCTCCCACGTGATGTGTCCACCAGAGAAGTTCATATCGATACGATGCATCGTCGCGCCGCTGCGCCTCGCTGCGCCGCGAGGCATCGGCAAGCGCGGGTCGTCCGCTGTCATCGATCACATCCAACTCAGTGACGGTGCCCCTCAACACATTACGCAGCGTCTGCTCCATGTCGTTCCACGGCTCGGGAGTCGCCATCGGCAGCCGGTCCGTGTGGCGCGTTGAGATGGCGTCGCGCAGTGCGAGTTCGTGGTCGTCGGCGGGTCCGGCCGAATGGAATGTGATCGTCGCGAGATGGTCACGATTACCCGCGTCGGGGTATCGCTCGACGTGCGTCTTCCATCCGGCGGCTCTCGCAGCTACCTGCAGGTGATCCAATGCGGCGCCGCAACTCATGATTACTTCGTTGCCGGTGACGTCGGTGTGTCTGCCGACCCGGGAGTGATCGGCGAAGAGTTGCAGTTCACCGTGGTCGAACAGCCATTTCCACGGCTGGCTGTTGTGCAGCGACGGTGCGCGACAGGCGAGTTCGACGATTGCGGTCACCTTGTCGGCGTGGATGACCTGGTTTGGCGTGATGGGTGCAGTCATCATCTGACCTTCTGTGGTACGGGCTCTTCGGTGACCGCTGCGTCGGGCGGCCGTAACCGTGACTTGGAGGCAACGCGTATCTCGACCGTGAAATAGTCCGGGTCGGGGACCTCTTGCTCGATGGTTTCGCGCAGCCGCGCGAACACCTTGTCGAGCGCTTCCAACGGGTCCACGTCGACCGGGACAACCGAGATGCCGACGTCCATCCAGTGGCCACCGTAACGAGTCAACCCGTGCGCGAAGCCCGGCAGATCCGTGTGGTCGTCGGCGTTCCACGAAATCACCTCGACGGGCTTGTCATTCATCAATGCCTCCTCATCGTGGGCACTAAGCGTGCGGTCGTTGATTGTCGACGATGTGCTCGGCGGACCTGAGATGTCTGTCGGCCTGATCGAGATATGTGAGGAATTCGGCCACATAGCTGTTGGGCGAGCCGGCAAGCGCGGACATACACATATGCGCTGCGTGTGGGTGTCGACGATCGCGGCGTTCAGTTCGCTGGTGAGCTCGGGGGCCGGTGACGGCAGGTGGGCCTGCAGATCGACCGCCGCAGCGTCGTGCATCCGTTCACACTCGTTTCTGGCACCGGCTTCGTCGAGCTCTTTCGCCCGTTGTTCCACACCGTCGAAGGCTTTGTGGAGTTCGGCGACGTGCTCAGGGGCACCTGCGGCCCACCACTGCTGGACGGAGGCGGCGTCGCCCGGCGGCGCCTGCGCACTTTCCAGGCCCGTCCGGTGGCTGTTCAGGACGTATACCCCTGCCAACAGGATCGCGGCTGCCGCGGTGCTTGCCGCCATGAAGAACCACCATCGGCGATACCACGGCGCAGGGGGGGTCGTCTCCGTAACAACAAGTGCGCCATGCTCATCGCGCGGACGCGGGTCGTCCTCGTTCACCGGACAACTGTCACCGGGACGGGCGCCGATTCGGCGACCGCGTAGCTCACCGAACCGAGCAGCATGGAAGCCATACCGCCGCGGCCGCGGCTGCCGACGACCACCAGGGCGGCGTTCTTCGATTCATCGATCAGCCACTGAGCCGGCCGGTCGCACACGATGCGTCGCTGCACATTGACGTCGGGGTATTGCTCGCGCCAGCCGGCGAGGCGCTCCCCGAGGACCGCGTGACCCTCGTCTTCGTACTGGTGCCAGTCCATTCCCACGATCGGGAAGACGCCCACGTCACTCCACGCGTGCAGCGCTATCAAGTCCACGCCGCGCAACGACGCCTCCTCGAAGGCGAACGCGGTTGCCGCCTCGGATGCCGGCGAACCGTCGATACCGAGCAGGACGGGGGCGTCGGCGTCGGAGGGTTTGGGGTCGGTCTTAACGATCGTCACCGGGCAGCGGGAGTGGTGCAGCAAGCCACGGCTCACGGAGCCCAGCAACGCGCCGCTGACCCGACCCATTCCTCGGCTGCCGGCGACGATCATCGTGGCGTTCTTGGACATGGCGGCCAACACAGTGACGATTCCGTCGTTGCGGACCTCGGTGTGCACGGTCGGCGGTGTCGCGTCCCCGATCGCCGCCAGTAGGGTCTTCTCCGCCTTCTCGATCACCTCTCGCGCGTTGTCCTCCTGCCACTGGCGGTAGGCGGACTCCAGATATCGCACGGGCCAGCTCACCACGATGGGAACGATGACGTGGATCAAGGTGACGGGAAGCTTGCGCAGCACAGCTTCCCGACCTGCCCACGCCACGGCGGCGTCCGACTCCGGCGATCCGTCGACGGCGACAAGGATTCCGTGTTCAGGGGAATTCTTCGGCATTGCACGCTCCTCAGTCCTGGCTCGACGTTAACGCGGGTGGGGGAGCGTCGAGCAGGGTCGTAAGTCCCTTGCGGGGTGACGGTGGTCCTCGGTTCTCAGATGCGCTGTTCGACATAGCCGACCACATCGGCCAGTGTCCGCAGGGACGCGTAATCCGACTCGGGAATGTCGACGTGGAGCCGGTTGTGGATGCCGATGAGGAAGTTCAGCCAGTCCATCGAGTCGAGACGACCTGTTCTCGAAGAAGCACATCGTCTTCGATCTCGTCGGGATCGATTTCGGGAGCGATGCTCGTCAACACCGACAGAACCTCGCCCCGGATGTCGTCTCGAGTTCTCGTATCGCTCACTTCTCCAATGTCTCCGGTCGCTGCAGCAGGTCATTGATGGCACTCAGAAAGCGCGCGCCGCGATGCCCGTCGCTGGCGCGGTGGTCGGCAGCGAGCGTGGCCGACATGGTGGTCGCAATCCGGATGCCGCCGTCGACGGCGCAGACCTTCTGCGTCGGACAGACGACGCTGCCGTTGCGCAGGGCGCTCATCACGGTGACAAAAAGTTCCGGGGCAGTGGCCGAGCAGCGTGAACACCCGGTCTCCCTTGTCGATGCCCAGCGTGCGAAGCACGTTCGTGAAGCGGCAGGACAGCCGACCCAGCTCGGCGTAAGACAGGTCGCGCGTCGCCATGGCACCGTCCCAGGACGCCGCGGAGACGAAGCGCAGCGCGGTGCGCGAGGCGATCGGGCCGTCGACATGCCGGTCGACCGCGGCAAAGGCGATGTTGCAGCCGTTGCCTGCCATCCCCGCGCAGGGGTCGGCGACCGTCGACCAGGCAAACTCCGCGCAGGTGCGGTCGTAGTCCGTCAGATTCGGCGTGACACGAAGATCCTTGGCCGTCTTCGGGATTGCGGTCATGGCGGAAGCACACCGCTTCGTAAGGCGGGGCCGACGTTCGCCATGACACGGTCCAGCAGGTCGTCGTAGGTCGATCCGTCGCGCAGTAAACCGGTCGGCCCATGGTGTTGCAGGAACGCGTCAAGCCGACGGTCGAGGGCCCAGTCGGCATACGTGCGTCTGGTGAACTCCGACCGGAGAAAGCGCCACGCGATGGCGTTCAGTTCGGTCCTGGTCATCCGGCTGCGCCCGGTCCGCGTCCTTGACATCCCTGCAATCCCCTTTCTGCTAACGTTCATCGTTTCGCCAGGCGCCGGCGGCTACTAGAGACAAAAGTCATTCCCAGACAGGTCCGGTGGACCCTGGCCGCCGCCTACGGCTGCGAAGCACCATCGATGAATGGCGACCTACACCGCCAGTAGCGTCAGGGACGCGATCCGCATGTTCAACAAGCACGTGCTGAACCCTGCGATGTTGCATCTGGCCGGCCGTAAGCACTTCTACGCCGGTGTCATTCGGCACACCGGCCGCCGTTCCGGCAAGCGTTACACCACTAGCTTGACCGGCGCTCCCGTCGCTTCGATCGCCGCGCGGGCCTCGTGCAGCGACGCCTTCGCCCGACGCACGTCGGCGTAATAGTCCTCGGCGCCGAGGTGTTTTGCTTTGGTCACGTAGACCAGGCGAAGAGGCACATCTCTGCTGACGGCTTTGTCGACGGCCCATTCGGCGGCTTGGACAGCCGCCGCAGATCCATCGATTCCGGCCACCACCGGCGGGTTCGGTTCGACTGTCACATCTGGCTCCTTCCGAGTTTGTTGTTGGCGTCATGGTTCGGCTCGGTCGGCTGGTCGAGGTCGGCAAGGGTGAAGTAGTTCTCTTCCTCCTGGACGAAGTGCAGCTGCAACAGCGCGTAAAGGCCGTACAGACAGGCGAGCAAGTCCTCCACTTGATCTTGCTGAATTCCGTTGCCGGCCTTGGCAAGCGCGATGTGAGTCCCGATCCGGTCGGACAGGCGCTGAATTTCGGCGTGGGTTCTGCTCATGGTGGCGGTCGCTTCGCCGCTACCGAGCGGACGGGCCAGCGACGGGTAGAGCTGGAGCTCCTCCGCCCGTTCGTGGGGCAGCAGCTTGTCGGTGAGGAAGCTGTATGCCTTGACGAGCAGTTGCAGTGCTGCGGGGTCGCCGGAAACCAGGCTGTCAGCGCAGTCTCGCAGGAGGCCGATCGCGTCGCGAAGCTCGTCGTGTTCTGCGGCGAATCGGCGGAGCAGCTCTTCGGTTTCGGCGGCCAACTCGACCTCCGTCGCCGGATTCCCTTTGAGCGCGCGCAGCGCGTTGAGGATCACCGCGACGTCGATGCCCTCCTGCAGAAGTGCGCCGGCGGCGGGTGGCAGCCAACCGATCGCCGCGATCGCCATGGCGATCAGCGACAACGACATGCCGACGGCGGCGCTCTGCAGGGCGATCCTGCGCGACCAGCGGGCGATGTCCATCGCGTCGGCGAGCCGATCCAGCCGGTTGGTGGTCAGCACGACGTCGGCGGCCTCCGACGAGGCTGTCGCGCCGCGTGCGCCCATCGCCACCCCGACCGAGGCCGCCGCAAGGGCAGGGGCGTCGTTGACGCCGTCGCCGACCATGACGGTGACGGCGGCTTCCCGCTCTTCACGCACGGCAGCCACCTTGTCGGCCGGACTCTGCTGGGCGTAGACCTCGTCCAGTCCGAGCACGGTCGCGACCTCGCGGGCCGGCTCCGCGCGATCGCCGGTCAGCATGACCAGCCGATTGATCCCGGCGATCCGCAGCCGCCGTATGGTCCGAGGGGCGTCCCGGCGCAGGGGATCTCGCAACAACACGGCGCCGACGGGGTCACCGTCGACACTGACCCAGGCGATGGCGGCGGAGTCCAACCTCGCCCGGTTCAACGCCGCCTTCGCCCACGCAGCGTCAAGAGCGTTGGTGGGCAGTTTGCCGACGCGGACTTTGCGGCCGGCCACGGTCGCGTGTACGCCTTCGCCCGGTTCTTCCACCACCTGCTCTGGAAGCGTCAACTGCAGCCCGCGGGCCAACGCCTCGGTGACGATCGCCTCGGCCAGCACGTGCGCCGACATCTGATCGACCGAGGCAGCGGCGCCGAGCACCTCGTCGACGTCGTGGCCTGGTGCGGTGAGGACCTCGACCACGGCGGGTCGGCCGATCGTCAGCGTTCCCGTCTTGTCCAGTACCAATGTCGTTGCAGAACCGAGGTTTTCGAGCGCGGCGCCGCTGCGGACCACGACGCCGAGCCGCGAGGCGCGCGACAATCCGGACACGATCGCCACGGGCGCGGCCAGCAGCAGGGGACACGGCGTCGCAACCACCAGCACGGCGACGGCGCGCACGGCGGTGCCGCTCACCAGCCAGGCGACACCGGCGGTCACCAACGTCAGTGGCAGGAACCACGCCGCAAGCCGGTCGGCGAGCCGCACGATGGGTGCGTTCTCGGCACTGGCCTGCTCGGCGAGTCGCACGATGCCCGCATACGTGCTCTCCGCCGCAGTGGCGGTGGCGCGCATCTCGAACGACGAACCCGCGTTGACAGCGCCGCTGCGGACCGGCTCACCTGCCGTCCGCTCGACATGCAAAGGCTCACCGGTGAGCATGGATTCGTCCAGCACCGCCGGCCCGAGCAGTCGACCGTCGACGGGGACCACCTCGCCGGTGCCCACCAGAAGGAGGTCGTCCACCGCGACCTCGGCCAGCGGTACGACGGTCACCTCCGCTCCGATGCGGCGCCGGGCGAACCGGGGCGCGTGCGCCAGCAGGGCCCGTAGATCCTTGGAAGCACGGCGTTCCGCGGCCGCCTCGAGCGCCCGGCCGCCCGCCAGCATGACGGCGATCAAGGAGCCTGCGAGGTACTCTCCGACGGCCAGCGTGCCGAGCAGGGAGAGCACCGCGATGAGGTCCACTCCTACCCGCCCGTGTCGCAGCGCCGCGACCACCCATGCAACGGCGGGTGCCAACGCGATCACGGTGCCGGCGATCCAGAAGCCGTCGGCCACCGCGAAAGACTTTGTCAACCAGGCTATTCCACCTGCGGTTAGCGCAAAGACGGTCGCCCCGGCCAGCAGCGGTTCGACAGATACGTGTCGAGCGGTCAACAGGTTTCTAAATATCATCGCAGCACCCTAGGGGGTATGGGCAGTCGATCCGGATGGCTGAAACGTGCGGCGCGCCGATGTACCCGATGTTCGGGGCCGCGAGTACGGTGCGGTTGGTCGGCCAGCCGCATCGGGTCGGCGTAGAACATCACCTTCGTTGCCTCAGCCAATACGAGGTACCCGATGGTGAGAGCGACGAGCGCTGCGAAGAATTGCCATGGCAGCGGTCTGAATCCGAGGTGGACACCCCATGGAGACAAGGTGACGGCGATACCGGCCGCGATAACCGATAGCGTCGCAATGACGAGCACCCATGCCGGATGGCTGCGCAAAAACGGCACTTTCCTCGTGCGAATCGCAAAGATGATCAAAGTTTGAGTCGCCAACGACTCGACGAACCAGCCGGTTCGAAACTCGGTCGGTCCCGCGCGCAACACGCCCAGCATCAAACCGAAGGTCAAGAAGTCGAAGAGCGAGCTGATTGGACCGAACGTCAACATGAATCTGCGGATGAACGCGATGTTCCAGTGCGATGGCGCATGGAGTTGGTCGTCGTCGACCCGGTCCATGGGTATCGCCAATTGCGAGGTGTCGTAGAGAAGGTTGTTGAGAAGGATCTGACTGGGCAGCATGGGTAGGAACGGCAGCACAGCAGACGCCGCGGCCGCACTGAACATATTGCCGAAATTGCTTGATGTTCCCATCAACACGTACTTGATCGTGTTGGCGAAGATGCGCCGTCCCTCGGCCACACCGGCCGCCAGAACATCGAGATCCTTGTCGAGCAGCACCACGTCGGCGGCATCCTTGGCCACGTCGGCTGCTGTATCGACCGAGATTCCGACGTCGGCGGCGTGAAGTGCCAGCGCGTCGTTGACGCCGTCGCCCATGAATCCCACCGACCGGCCGGTCCGGCGCAGTTCGGACACCAGCCGGGCTTTCTGCTCAGGTGAGATCCGGGCGAAGATGGTGTGATTGCGTGCCGCCGCCCGGAACTCGACGTCGTCCATGCCTTCGAGCTCGGCGCCGACGACGGTACCTTTTGAGCGTAATTCCAAATCGAGGCAGACCTTTTCGGCAACCTTCGGATTATCCCCTGTCGCGATCTTCATCTCGATACCGAGACCGGCCAGTTGCGCTAACGAGTTGCGCGCCGCTGTCTTCGGGTTGTCCGCGAAGACGAGAAACCCTTGGAGCCGCAATCCGGTCTCGTCGGCGGGGGTGAGTCGACTCAGCCCATCTGCGGGCCGGCTTGCCACCGCGACGACCCGTCTGCCGTTCGAGAACAATTCCGCCAGCGTGCCCGAAGCCGCAACCGGCACATCGACGCACCGCACAAGCATCTGTTCTGGGGCGCCCTTCATGACGAGCACCCGGCCGCACTCCGTCGCCACGAGTGCCGATGTAGCCCTTCTGACATGATCGAAAGGCACTGTGGCGAGGCGAGTTACATTCGGAACCGGCTCTCGGCCACGCCACAAAGCAGCGTCGAGCTCGTTCGCGCTGACCCCACCGGCCGAAGGGTCCACGTCGGTGGCCAGCAACGCGGATCGCAATACCGCTTCAGATCGCCGGCCGGCCGGGTCGACGACGTCGACCAAGTCGATCCGGCCCTCGGTGAGGGTTCCCGTCTTATCGGTGACCAGAATGTCGATGTCACCGAGATCCTCGATGCAGACCAGGCGCTTGACCAACACTTTGAGTTTGGCCAAGCGTCGTGAACCGGTCGCGAGACTGGTGCTGACGACAGCGGGCAGGAGTTGCGGGGTGATGCCGACTGCGATCGCCAGACCGAAAAGCGCCGAGTCGATCAGCGGCCGTCGCAGTAACACGTTGGTGACGATGATGACGGCGGTAAGGATCAACGCTACTCGCAACAGAAGATAGGAGAACCGGCGCAACCCGACCTGAAAGTCGGTCTCCGGTTCGCGCTCGCCGAGATGTGTGGCGATCCTCCCGAACTCTGTGTTCGCACCGGTCGCATAGACGACGCCCGTTGCCTCACCAGCGCTGACGACGGTTCCCATGAATGCGATGGCCTTCGCGTCGTCGACGCAGGCGCCGTCGGCGGGTTCACCGGATTTCTCTGCCGGGGTCGATTCCCCGGTCAGGATGCTCTCGTTGCATTCGAGTTCGTTGGTGTCGATGAGCCGGACGTCGGCCGGCACAAGCTCACCCATCTCCAGATGGATGACGTCACCCGGGACTAGTGCGGTGACGTCGACGCGGCGAAACTGACCGTCCCGTCGAGCCAGAGCCTCGTGGGTGATGGCCGAATGCAATGCTGCGGTGGCCCGTTCCGCGCGGTATTCGTTGACGAATCCCAACCCCACACTGACGAACAAGATGATGCCGACGATGCTCGCCTGCGTGCTGTCGCCAATGAAGTACGCGAGCACGGCGGTGGCGGCCAGCAGCACAAGCACGGCGTTGTTGAATTGGCGGATCAGCACGGCCCACGCGTTGACTGCGTGGCTGCGGACTGAATTTGGGCCTAGAGCGGTGAGTCGGGCCGTTGCGTCGTCGGTGGACAAGCCGTCGACCGAGGTGTTCAGGACGGTCAGGACGTCATCAAGCGATAAAGCCGCGATGTCGCGGCGTCGCAGTCCGGTCGGGGAGGGCGCGGTCACGATCACACTTTCAACGCCGCCTCGAGCAGCAGCCGTCGTTCCGCGGCGGCGATCACGCGGCGTGCGGCGTCGGCAGCGTCGGGATTGACCGACACCGATGTGATGCCCATGCGAACCAGGTGTTCGGCGAAGGCGGGTTTGGTCGACGGTGCCTGCCCGCACAGCGACGACGTGATGCCGTGTTTGCGTGCGACGCTGATGATCTGGCCGATCGCATCGAGCACCGCCGGGTCGGATTCGTCGAACAACTCGGCGCAGACATCGGAGTCACGGTCGACGCCGAGCATCAACTGTGTCAGGTCGTTGCTGCCGATTGACACACCGTCGATGCCCATGCCGACGTATTCACCCAACCAGTGCACCACCGACGGGACTTCGGCCATCACCCAACGGTGCAGGCCTCGCTGCCGTCCCAGCGGGCTGGCGTCGACGAGCGAAAGGCATGCTTCCAGTTCCCACTTGGTGCGCACGAACGGGATCATCAACGCGACATTGGGGGATTTCTCGCGCACCCGCGCCAACGCCTCCAGTTCGAGGGCGAACAAGTCGGGTTCGTTGATGTAGCGGTAGCAGCCGCGATAGCCGATCATCGGATTGTGCTCGACCGGCTCGTAGGTCTCGCCGCCCGCCAGGCCGCGAAACTCGTTGGTGCGGAAGTCGGTTGCTCGATACACAACCGGACGCGGGGCGAACGCGGCGGCGATGCGGCCGACCGAGGACTCCATCTTGTCGACCAGCACGCCCTGCTCGCCGTGCGCGATGAGGTCACGCGGATGGCGACCACCGAGGGCCTCGGTCAGCATGAACTCGGCCCGAAGCAGGCCCACACCGTCGACAGCCTGCGCCGCAACGGTTTCCGCCGAGTCGGGCATGGCCAGATTCACATACACCTTGGTGGCCGTCACTTCGCTGAGCGTCTGCGCCGGTGCGCTGCGCTGCGTGACCGTCACCCTCGCCGTGGGTTCGGTGCGGCCTGAGACCACCTCACCGCGCGCGCCGTCAACGGTCACCGTCGTGCCGTCGTGCAGGTCGCGAGTCGCTGTCCTGGCGCCGACGATACACGGCACGCCCAACTCACGCGCCACGATCGCGGCGTGACAGGTCATGCCGCCGGTGTCAGTCACCAGTGCTGCGGCCCGGCGGATGGTGGGTAGCCAGTCGGGGTTGGTCATCTGCGCGACGAGGATCTCGCCTTCTTCAAGACGGTGGCCTTCGTCGGGCGCCGCGAGGACGCGAACCTTGCCCGACGCCGTCCCCGGTGCGGCGGCGAGCCCGCGGGCCAGCACCAGATGCTTGTCTCTGGGCGGTGGAGTGGTGTGGCCGAGCGTCGTGATCGGCCGGGCCTGCACCAGATAGGTCTTACCGTTCGAGATTGCCCATTCGGTGTCTTGCGGGCAGCGGTTGTGCCGCTCGGTCGCGATGGCCAGTTCGGCGATCGACCGCAGTTCGTCGTCGGTCAGCACACGCGAATCGGCCTGCCCCTCATCGAGGTTGACGACGGTGTCGCGGCCGTCCGCGCCGCGCACGATCTTGAATGACTTGTGGCCCACCCGGACGTCGAGGGGTCGCAGCGTCTCCTTGGAGACGATGTAGGTGTCCGGTTCCACCGCGCCGGACACCACGACCTCACCGAGGCCGAAGGCGGCCTCAATGACCACGCGATCTTGTGCGCCGGTGCTCGGGTCGGCGGTGAACGCGACGCCGGCCTTCTCGGAGTCCACCATCTGCTGAACCACCACGGCCATCGCCGGGTCGGCGGTGAAGCCGCGGCTGGCGCGGTAGGTGATGACACGTGGGCTGAACAGCGACATCCAGCATCGAACCACCGCGTCCAGCAGTGCGTCGTCGCCGCTGACGTTGGTGATGGTGGCGTTCATGCCCGCGAACGAGGCATCTGCGCCGTCTTCGCCGGTCGCCGACGAACGCACCGCCACCACGACACCGGGGCCCAGCGCATGGTAGGCGGCCAGGATCTGCTGCTTTATGGTGTCGTTGACCCCGGCCTTGTGCACCAGACCCTGCATCCGCTCGCACCGCTCACTGAGCCTGGCGGTGTCGGCGACATCGGCGAGCGCCTCGCGGTGCAGCGCGTTGAGTTCCTTTTCGACCCCGCCGGATCTCATCGAGTGCCGATAGCAGTCCCGCAGCAAGACGAAACCAGGCGGTACGGGCAGTTCGGCGGCGACAAGCTCGCCCATGTTCGCACCCTTGCCGCCCGCTTCTTCGGCGTCGCCGATCGTCAACGTCGATATGTCTCGCACGTACGCGACATCACTCGCAGCAGCCATGCGGCCACTCTCTTGCAGGGTGCCGCGGCGGCGTACCGTCCGAGGGCCACAGCCGCCCGGCCGAAGGTCACAAATGCCGAGGGCACTTGGTCCCTTCCGCGCGACGAGTGACTTCCGACCCTTCCGTGCGGGCCGAGCACCGGTGACATGATGGCCGAAATCCATGAAGGGGAAGGCGATGACGCTTCCGGTCTCCCTCGACCCGCGCTACCACGACGCGGTCATATTCGACCTCGACGGCGTGGTGGCCGACACCGCCGCTATCCATACGGCGGCATGGAAAGCGGTCTTCGACGACTTCTTCGCGTCCAGGCCCGCGTCGCGATCTGAGGACCACCGCGAGTTCACCCAAGACGACTACCGCAAATTCATCGGCGGCGCGACGAGCCGGAGCGGAGCCGCCAAGTTCCTCGCCGCACGCGGGATCTCGATTCCGCCCGGGACCGAAAACGGCACCGATGCAGGAACATTGATCGGTCTGACGCATCGTGTGCAGCAGCTCTACATGCAGATGTTGGGCGAAGGCGTGCGCGTCTTCGAATCCACGGTCGAGTTCGTGCGGCAACTTCACGCCGTCGATATCGCGACAGCCGCGTTCTCCTCGAGCCTGAACTGCGCCGGTCTGCTGTCGGCAGCCGGGCTTTCCGAACTGTTCGCCGTCCGCGCGGGCGCGGCCGTGTTGTCCGAGGCGGCGAAGCGACTCGGGGTGGCGCCTGAGCGGTGCGCGATCGTCGCAGGCACGGCCGGCGGCGTTGCGGCGGGACGGCAGAGCGGCTTCGGCATGCTGATCGGCGTCGAGCGCAGCGGCAACGGCGAAGCGCTGCGCGAATCCGGGGCCGATGCGGTGGTGCCCGACCTCGTCGGCATCACCGTTCGACAGAGCTACCGCCGGCTTTCGGCCATGCCTGATGCACTCGAGTCGTACAGCCTGATAGCGCCCCTGGCCGAGACTCGACGACCGGCGGTGCTGTTGGACTTCGACGGCACACTGTCGGAAATCGTCAGCGATCCCGGCGCAGCGACGATGCTTGCCGGTGCAGCCGGAATACTCGAATCGTTCGCCGCTTGCTGCCCGGTCGCGGTCGTCAGCGGCCGCGGTCTCGACGACATTCGGTCCCGTGTCGGCATATCCGGTGTCTGGTATGCGGGTAGCCACGGATTTGAATTGATGTCGCCCGACGGGTCCCGCCACGTCAATGACGCAGGCGCCGAAGCGGTCCATGACCTCGCCGGTGCCACCGCCGAACTGCGCACCGCCCTCGCGGGCATCCAGGGCCTGACGATCGAGGACAAGCGCTTTTCGGTCGCGGTGCACTACCGCAACACCGCGCCGGAAAACGTCGACGCCGTCGTCGCCGCTGTGCGCGGTGCAGCCCAGCGACACAAGCTTCGGGTCACGGGCGGCCGCAAGGTCGTCGAACTGCGTCCCGACGTCGACTGGGACAAGGGTAAGGCGGTCGAGTGGATCCTCGACCGGATCGACGGGGCCGATCCGCTGTTGCCGATCTACATCGGCGACGACGTCACCGACGAAGACGCCTTTGATGCCATCCGTCACAAAGGTATCGGTGTGGCGGTCAGCGCCGCCGAGTCGGGGGACCGCAGATCGGCTGCGCGCTTCACCCTCGACGGTCCGGCCGCGGTCTGTCAGTTTCTCGCCCGTCTGACCGACCAACTCGCCTCCCAGCAGGACACGGTGAATGACGCGTGGGCGATGACGTTCGGCGGCTACCGGCCGCCGGACGAGAAAGTACGAGAAGCGTTGTGCACGATGGGCAATGGTTACATGGCGGTGCGCGGCGCGGCTCCCGAATGTGCCGCAGGCGAGCTTCACTACCCCGGGATGTACGTCGCGGGTGTCTACAACCGTCTCACCGACGAAGTGGCGGGCATGACGATCGACAACGAAAGCCTGGTGAACCTGCCGAACTGGTTACCGCTGACCTTTCGTATCGACGGTGGCCCGTGGTTCGACATCGATGACGTCGAGGCATCGTCATATCTGGTCACCCTCGATCTGCGACGCGCGACGCTGTGGCGCGACCTCACGTTCACCGACAGCGCCGGACGGACGACGCGACTCGTGCAGAGCCGGTTCGTCGCGATGCACCTTCCGCATGTAGGGGTGCTACAGACGACCGTGCACGCGTGCGACTGGGCGGGGCGGCTCGAATTCCGCTCGATGCTCGACGGCGACGTGGCGAACCTCGGCGTCGAGCGGTATCGCAAACTGGCGTCCCGCCATCTGCAGATCACCGATATGCGCGAATTGTCAAACGATTCGGTGCTTTTGGCGGCAAGCACCGTGGAGTCGGCGATCGGCGTCGCGGTCGCCCAGCGCACCACAGTGCAGGGTCAGCACGTCGACGGCGCCCCGTCGCGGCGCTTCGTCAACGACTCCTCGCGGGTGGGACACCAGATCGCCGTCGACATCGGGACAGGACAGTCGGTCACCGTAGACAAGGTGGTGACCGTGTTCACCAGCCGTGACCACGGAATCTCCGGTCCGGTCACCGCGGCGGAACGTGAGCTGGATCGGGTCGGCGGGTACCGCGACCTCACCAGGGGTCATCGGCTGGCATGGGCGCATCTGTGGGAACGGTTCAACATCGAAATGGGCCGCGACGCCGACCTATTGCGGATAGTGCGACTGCACCAACTGCACATGCTGCAGACCCTGTCGCCTCATACCGCTGACCTGGATGTGGGGGTGCCCGCCCGGGGGCTGCACGGTGAGGCATACCGGGGGCATGTCTTCTGGGATGAGTTGTTCGTGTTCCCGGTGACGAACATGCGGCTGCCGAAGGTCACGCGGTCGCTGCTGATGTATCGCTATCGTCGTCTGCCCGAATCCCGCCTCGCTGCAAGGAAAGCCGGGTATACGGGCGCGATGTACCCCTGGCAGTCGGGTAGCGACGGCCGCGAGGAGAGTCAGCGGCTGCATTTGAACCCGCGATCCGGGCGGTGGCTCCCTGACGCGAGCGCACGGGCACACCACGTCGGCCTGGCCGTGGCCTACAACGTGTGGCAGCACTACCAGGTGACCGGCGACATCGGATTCCTCATCGACTACGGCGCCGAGATGCTCGCCGAGATCGCCAGGTTCTGGGTCAGCCTGGCCAACTTCGACCCCGCGCGGGAACGCTACGTCATCCGCGGGGTCATCGGCCCCGACGAGTTTCATTCCGGCTACCCCGGCCGTCAATACGACGGCGTCGACAACAACGCCTACACCAATGTCATGGCGGTGTGGGTGATCCTGCGTGCCCTCGAGGCACTCGAGCGGATCCCGATGTATTACCGGCTCGCTCTGCTGGAGACCCTCGGCATCGGCGACGAAGACCTCGCTGCGTGGGAGGCGGTCAGCCGCCGGATGTTCGTGCCGTTCCATGAGGGCGTGATCAGCCAGTTCGAGGGCTTCGCCGAGCTGGCGGAATTGGACTGGGACGACTACCGAAGCCGATATGGCAATTTGCAGCGGCTCGACCGCATCCTGGAGGCCGAGAACGACAGCGTGAACAACTACAAGGCCTGCAAGCAGGCCGATGCGTTGATGCTGTTCTATCTGTTGTCTGCCGACGAACTCTACGAACTGTTCGACCGTCTCGGCTACCGCTTCACGCCTGACCAAATCCCGAGGACCATCGAGTACTACCAGTCGCGGACCTCGCACGGCTCGACCTTGAGTGCCGTCGTGCATGCGTGGGTGCTTGCGCGCGGCAATCGGCACCAGGCGATGGAGTACTTCGCGCAGGCGCTGGCCTCCGACATCGCCGACATCCAGCAGGGCACAACGGCCGAGGGCATTCACTTGGCGGCGATGTCGGGCAGCATCGATCTGTTGCAGCGGTGCTTCACGGGCCTGGAGATCCGGCGCGACCGTATCGTGCTCGGCCCGCTGTGGCCCAAGTCGCTCGGGCGCCTGGCCTTCACGTTCCGCTATCGCGGTCATCGGTTGCGGCTCAGTGTGATCGGCCGCAGTGCAACGTTGAGCGCGGAGCCCGGCGAAGTCGCGCCAGTGGTGGTGGAGTGCCGGGGCGAAACAGAGGTCTTGGAGGCCGGCCGCACGGTCGACTTCAACAACTGAGCAACAGGAGGCGGTCATGCCCGAGTTTCTGCGCAACAGCGACGCCTTCGTCTGGTCGATCGAACGCGATCCTCGGCTGCGGTCGACGATCGTTTCGCTGATCCTGCTCGACCGCTCCCCGGACTGGAGCGAGGTGGGCAGGAGATTCGAGACCTTGACACGCGTGGTCCCGAAATTCAGCCAGCGGCTGGCCTCTTCACCGTTTCCGCTGCCGCCCCGGTGGGAGAATGACCCCGACTTCGATCTGTCGTTTCACCTACGGCGGGTGGCCGCTCCACACGACGGCGATCTGGACGCGGTGCTGGAGATGGTCCGGGTCGCCGCCATGGCGGATTTCGACCGGGCCAGGCCGCTGTGGGAGGCCACGCTCGTCGACGGCATGGCGGACGGGAGTGCGGCGCTGCTCTGCAAGCTGCATCACTCGCTGACCGACGGCATCGGCGCCGTCGAGATGTCAAGGATTCTATTCGATTTGGGTGAAGGGCAGCGCGACGGTCAGCGCGACACGGCCGAGACCCCGATGTCAGCCGGGCCGATTGCGGTCGTCCGCGACGCCGCCGTGATCGGGGCGAAGGCGGCGGTGAGTGCGCTGACACCACTGCCAAGGATGCTCCGCGACGCCGTAACCAATCCGGTTGCCACCGTCACCGACGCCGTGTCGACTGCCGGCTCCGTCTATCGGACCATGCGGCCGATTGCACAGCCCGGTTCGCCGATCGCCCGTCACCGCACCGGCATTCGTCGCGTCGGCGTGATCGAGGTGCCGATGAGCACGTTGCATCGGGCCGGGTCGGCTGCCGGCGGGACACTGAACGATGCGTTCATCGCCGCGGTAGCAGCCGGTCTCAGCCGATATCACGGCAAGCGCGGGGTGAAGGCGGATCATTTCGTGGTGTGCATGCCGATCAGCATCCGGACCGCACAGGACCCGATCGGCGGTAACCGTGCGACGCTGATGCGCTTCGATGTGCCTGCGGGCGACGTGGATCCAGCCGAGCGGATTCGCCGGATTCATCGGCAGACCACCCAGGCGCGCAGCGAGAAGTCGTTGGCCCACACCCCATTCATTGCCGGTGTGCTCAATGCGATGCCGCGAGGCTATGTCTCCTCCGTATTGCGAAGTGTCGATTTCGTGGCCAGCGATGTACCCGGCTTCTCGGAGCCGCTTCGGCTGGCAGGAGCCGAGGTGAAGCTGCCGATCGCGTTCTCGCCGACCATCGGCGCAGCGCTGAATGCCACGTTGCTGTCCTACGTGGACACTTGCGCCGTCGGGATCAACGTCGATACGGGTGCGTTCCCGGATTTCGACGTGTTGTCCGACTGCCTGAACGCGGGTTTCCGCGAGGTGCTCACCCTCGCAGCCGACGCGTAGTCGCTCACGGCCTTGCCGGCATGCGCACGCGGGTTCCCGCTGCGCCGCCGACGATTGCGGTGATGTCGGTGAGCGCACCGATGACCGCTTCGCGGCCGGTGGTTCTCGCGAATCCGCATGCCGCTTCGACCTTCGGACCCATCGAGCCCGCGGGAAACTCGTAGCGTTCGAGCTCGTCCGGGGTGACCTGGGACAGACGATTCTCCTCGGGCGTGCCGAAATCGGTGTAGACACCCTCGACGTCGGTGGCGATGACGAGCAGGTCGGCCTCGAGATCGGTGGCGAGCAGCGCCGACGCGAGGTCCTTGTCGATGACGGCTTCGACGCCACGCAGCTTGCCCCCTTCGTCGTACACCGTGGGGATCCCTCCACCGCCGGCGCAGATGACGATCGTTCCGCTTTCGACGAGCGTGCGAATCGGCCCGATCTCGAAGATGCGCCTGGGTTTCGGACTCGGTACCACCCGGCGGAACCTGCCGCCGTCGGGTGCTATCACCCAGCCGCTGTCCGCCGCGAGGCGCCTGGCCGTCGCCTCATCGTAGACCGGTCCGATCGGCTTGGTCGGGTTGTCGAACGCGGGATCGGCGGGGTCGACCTCGATCATCGTCAGGATGGTCGCCAGTGAGCGGGTTGCGGGCACCAGGTTGCCGAGCTCCTGCTCGATCACGTAGCCGATCATCGCCTCGGTTTGCGCGCCCAGCACGTCCAGCGGGTAGGGCGCGACATCCTGGTACGCCGCGGCCTGCAGGGCCAGCAGGCCGACCTGCGGGCCGTTGCCGTGCGCGATGATGATCTCGTTGTCCGCCGCCACTGAGGCGATGTGTTCGGCCGCCGCGCGGATGTTGGTGCGTTGATTGTCTGCCGTCATGGGTTGGCCGCGTTGCAGGATGGCGTTGCCGCCCAAGGCAATCACTATGCGCACGGTGACCTCAGCCCAGCGCGGCCACCAGAACCGCCTTGATGGTGTGCATGCGGTTCTCGGCCTGCTCGAAGGAGATGTTGACCGGGCTCTCGAAGATCTCCTCGGTGACCTCGATGCCGTTGCGCAAGTGCGGGTATTGGGCTGCGATCTGTGCGCCGACTTCGGTTTCGCAATTGTGGAACGCCGGCAGGCAGTGCATGAACTTCACTCGCGGATTGGCGGCCGCCGCCATCAGTTCCTTGTTGACCTGATAGGGCAGCAACTGGTCGATGCGCTCACTCCAGGCCGCTACCGGCTCACCCATCGACACCCAGACGTCGGTGTAGACGAAGTCGACGCCGCTGACCGCCTTGAACGGGTTGTCGGTGATCGTGATGCGGGCACCGGATGCCGCCGCGAAGTCCTCGCACATCAAGACATGATCCTCCTTCGGCCACAGATCCGCAGGGGCGCCGATGCGCACATCCATCCCGAGTTTCGCGGCGACCAGCAGCAGGGAGTTCGCGACGTTGTTGCGGCCGTCGCCGACGAAGGCGAACGCGATCTCCGGCAACGGCTTCGGGCAATGCTCGGCCATCGTGAGGACATCCGCGAGCATCTGGGTGGGGTGGAATTCGTCGGTGAGCCCATTGAACACCGGCACACCCGCGAACTCCGCCAGTTCCTCGACGGTGTGCTGGCTTGCGCCGCGGTATTCGATCGCGTCGTACATCCGGCCCAGCACCCGCGCGGTGTCCTTCATAGATTCCTTGTGGCCGATCTGGGACGACGACGGATCGATGTAGGTGACGTGGGCGCCCTCGTCGTGCGCTGCGACTTGGAAGGCGCACCGAGTGCGGGTCGACGTCTTCTCGAAGATCAGCGCGATGTTCTTACCGGTCAGGGTTGGCCGGTTCAGCCCGGAGTACTTCGCGCGCTTGAGGTCTCGGGCGAGATCGAGCAGATAATGCAGGTCCCGCTCGGTGTGGTGGACCAAGCTGAGCAGGCTGCGGTTCTTCTGGTTGAACGGCATCGCGGTGCCTCCTTCGCAGTTGCTGATCAGGTGTAGAGCGGGTCGCGTTGAATCGGGCAGGTCATGCATCGGCCGCCGCCCCGGCCGCGGCCGAGCTCGCTGGCCGTGATCGTGACCACCTCGATGCCGGCCTTGCGCAGCGCGGTGTTGGTGAGGATGTTGCGGTCGTAGCCGATCACGACACCAGGCTCGACCGCGACGACGTTGTTGCCGTCGTCCCACTGTTCGCGTTGAATGCCGTAGACGTCGCCCGCGGTGGCGACCACGCGGAAGTCGACGCCGACAGCTTCGCCGACGGTGTCGATGAAACTGCCTTGATCGCGGCGGATCTCCAGCCCCGACGGCGAACTGTCGTCCGGCCGCAGGCTGAACGGCACGATCCCGTCGACGATCGGCGCATAGGCGGTGACCACGTCGTAGTCGCAGAACGTGAACACGGTGTCCAGGTGCATGGCCGCGCGCGACTTCGGCAGGCTGGCGATGATGACACGTTCGGCTGCCCCCGCGTCGAACAGGTTTCGCGCGACCTGAGTGATCGCCTGGTGCGACGACCGTTCGCCCATGCCGATGACGACGACGCCCTTCCCAATCGGCATCACGTCACCGCCCTCCAGCGATGCCGAACCATGGTCGCGCGCAACGCCGTCCGGGTCGCCGAGCCAGATGTCGAACTTCTCGTCGGCAAAAGCCGGGTGGAACCTGTAGACGGCGGTCGTCAACAGCGTCTCCTGGCGGCGGGCGGGCCAGTACATCGGGTTCAGCGTGACGCCGTTGAAGATCCACGACGTGTTGTCCCGCATGAACTGCGTGTTGGGCAACGGCCGAAACACGAACCCGGCCGGGTCCAGCTCACGCAGCGCTGACAGGAAGCCGCCGCCGATGTCGCCGGGCACGTCTTGATAGGCGATGCCGCCGATCAGCAACTCCGCCAACCGCTCCGCGGGAAGCTCGTCCAGCCATGCGCGGATGTCCGTGCGCAAGCCGGACCCGACGAGGTCGTCGGTGACCTTGCGGTCGAGCACCCAGTCACGGCCTTCCGGCATCGCCACGACGTCGGCGAGGAGGTCCTGCAGTTCGAGGACCTCGACGTCGTGGTCTTCCATCTTTGCGACGAAATCGAAGTGGTCGCGGCGGGCCTGCTGCAGCCAGATGACGTCGTCGAAGAGCAGCTCCCTGCAGTTCTCCGGCGTCAGCCTCTGGTGGGCAAGTCCCGGCGCGCACACCAGGACTCGGCGCAGCTTGCCCGCCTCGGACCACACCCCGAGCCGCGTTTCGGTCGTCTCGGTCGTCATAGCACGGCCAGCCTTCCGGTGGCCAGCAGGGCGATCGCGACGACGGCTGTCACGGCGACAACCCCGACCACGACGAGTTCACCCTTGGTGAAGGCGGGCAGCCGGCTTTCCTTGCGGGCCCACAGGTACAGCGCCGAACCCAGCAGGTAGAACACGGCCGCGACGAGTATGTACTGCCAGCCACCCGCGTAGAGCAGCCACACCGCGTACGCCAACGCGATCACGCCGATGACGAGGTCGCGGGTCCTGCCCCGGCTCTTCTCGTAGGTTTCGCCGCGCACTGCGAGCAGCACCTGGTAGGCCGCCGACCACAGATAGGGCAGCAGGATAAGGGAGGTCGCCAAGTAGACCAGGTTCGTGTACGTGCTCTCATTGGCCAACGTCCACAGCAGCAGAGCCTGCACACACAGGTTGGTCAGCCACAACGCGGTGGCAGGTGCGCCATGCGCATTCTCCTTGGCGAGCGCCTTGGGCATCACACTCTCCAGCGCCGGCAGACGCAGGATCTCGACCGACAGCAGCACCCACGCGAGCAGCGCACCGAGCAGCGACACCACCAAACCGATCGAGATGAACGCCGAACCCCAGCTGCCCACCTCGTTGGCGAGCACCCCGGCCATGGACGGGTCGGCCACACCGGCCAGCTCGGCCTGCGCCATCAGGCCATACGACAGCAGGTTCACCAGGACCAGCAGCGCCAGCACACCGGCGAAACCGAGGACGGTCGCGCGGCCGACGTCTTTGCGCCTGGCCGCGCGCTGCGAGTAGACGGCGGCCCCCTCGATGCCGATGAACACCCACACGGTCACCAGCATCATGTTCTTGACCTGAGTCATGGTGCCGCCCAGCGGTTCACCGTTGATCTGCGTCGTCTTGCCCCAGAAGTCGGCGGTGAACAGGCCTGCCTTGAAACCGACCGCCGCGATCGCGATGAAGACCACGATCGGCACGACTTTGGCGATTGTCACAACGACATTGACGAACGCGGCGGTCTTCACGCCGTGCAGCGTCAGGGTGTGCACGATCCACAGCAGGATCGACGCACCGATGATCGCGGGCACCGTGGCGCCGCCTTCGAAGCCCGGGAAGAAGTAGCCCAGCGTGGCGAACAGCAGCACCAGGTAGGCAACGTTGCCCACCCACGCCGACACCCAATATCCGAACGCCGATGTGAAGCCGATGTAGTTGCCGAAACCGGCTCGGGCGTAGCCGTATACGCCGCCGTCCACATCGGGCTTGCGGGTGGCCAGGGTTTGGAAGACGAACGCCAGCATCAACATGCCGACGCCGGTGATCGCCCAGCCGATCAGCAGGGGGCCGGGCGCGGCGCTGGCTGCCATCTGAGAGGGCAGGGCGAAGATGCCGCTGCCGATCATCGAGCCGACCACGATCGCGGTGAGTGCACCGAGTCCGAGACCGGCCTTCATGCGGGGCTTTTCCCGCTCGACGGGTGGTGGAACCAGAGTGTCTGACATTTGCTGCTCCCAGTTGCTCCGGGCAATACGCCGGAAAGCGCGGACGCGCCTCGACAGTGACGTTATGGAGACTCAATAGGAGGCTGAGGAGTCTTTAGTCCTCGATCGCCGGGCGGAAGTCCTCAAGCGCCGCCGTCGGCCAGTTCGGTCAGGACGGCGTCGACCGCGGATGCGACCGACGCGGTCACCGGCCCCGAAAAACCCGTTCCGAGAGAGGCATCGGCGATATCGACGGTGAAGACAATGAGGCGTCCGGGCATGCGGCCGAGCGCTCGGCCGAGCGCGTAGGCCTGTGGCAGGCCGAATGCGTGTGAGCTGGTGGCCGCGGAGACGGCGGCCTCGTCGGGTGTCCACCGGCGGATCTGTCCGCAGGTGGTGTGCTCACCGACTGCGGCGTCGACGACGACGGTCGTCGGGACGCCGTCCCACGCGTCGATGATGGCGGCGGGTTCGCCGTCGGAGCTCATCACCGATACACCGGGAAGGTCGAGTGCGGCGATGTGTTCGGCGACTGCCAGCCCGACCCCGTCGTCGCGGCGGAAGCTGTTACCGATGCCGATGACCAGCTTTTTCACCGGCGCTCGACCGTCAGCGTGAGGAAATGCGCCGAGCACGAGATGCAGGGGTCGTGATTGCGGATGGCCCTCTCGCACAACGACGTCAAAGCGGCGTCGTCCATCGCGCTGTTGGCCGCTACCAGCTGCCCCATTTCGTGCTCGATGGCGGCTTGGTTCTGTGCGGTCGGCGGCACCATCGTCGCCGCACGGATGATGCCGTCGTCGCTGATCTCATAGCGGTGATAGAGCAGCCCGCGCGGGGCCTCGCTGACCCCGTGCCCGACGCCTGCGCGGGCAGGCACTTCGACGAACGGGCGCGCAGGACGCCGGTATTCGCTGATGATCCGCAAAGCCTCGTCGATCGCGTGGACGACCTCGACGGCGCGGACGACGATGCTGCGGAACGGGTTTCGGCATTGGTGCCCCAAACCCGCCTCGGCCGCGGCCTCCGATGCGGTCGCAGAAAGCTTGTCGCGGTTGAGTGAATACCGAGCGAGCGGCCCAGTGAGGTAGCGGGCGCCGTCCAGCGTGGCATGCAGCGCCGTCGAGTGAGGCACCTGAGTCTCCGAGACGTGAGAGGTGAATGTATCGGTTGTGAACGGCTCGCCCTCGCTGCGGGCTATGTGTCCGTTCTCGATGGGATAGGTGTGCCCATTGGACAGCGACAGCAACTCGTGGTCGAAATCCGCATCGGGGAAGTCGAATTCGGCTACCTTCCGTACGGTGTGCAAAGCGTCGTCGAGGGCTCGGCGCAGTATTTCCGCCAGCGGTGCGAGATCGGCCGACGTCGGCGTCGAGTAGAAACCGCCCAGCCGCACGTTGATCGGATGGATGGCCCGCCCGCCGATCTGCTCCATCAACCGGTTGCCCGCCTTCTTGAGGGCGAGCCCGCGCTCGATGAGCTCCGGATGATCCCTGGCCATTTCGATGGCGTCGGGATAGCCGAGGAAGTCGGGCATGTGCAGCAGGAAGATATGCAGTGCGTGGCTGTGAATCCATTCGCCGCAGTACAACAGCCGCCGCAGCATCACCAGTTCGGGATCGATCGTCACCCCGCAGGCGTCCTCGATGGCGTTGCATGCGCTGACTTGATAGGCGACCGGACAGATTCCGCATACGCGCGCGGTGATGTCCGGCGGCTCGGTGTAGGAGCGCCCCCGCAGAAACGCCTCGAAAAACCGTGGCGGCTCATAGATGTTGAGCTCCACGCTGTGTACCGATCCGTCGACGAGCGTGACGTTGAGGGCGCCTTCGCCCTCAACGCGGGTAAGCGCTCCGACAGCGAGCGTTCGGGTATCGGTATTCACCGGTCGTTTCTTTCGTCGGCGAACGGTGCGACGTTGAACGTCGAGAACACCCGTTCGACATCGTCGCCCGACAGTCCGTCGCGGCGCAGCAGCGGGATCAGCGCCGCGGTGTTCGGGGTGGCGGCGGGCCCGAAACAGCCGTAGCAGCCGCGGCGAAACGACGGGCACAGCGCGCCGCAGCCGGCATGCGTGACAGGGCCGAGGCACGGGGTGCCGTCGGCGACCACGATGCATGTCACGCCGCGGTTCTTGCACTCTGTGCACACGGTTTTGGCGGGCAGTCGTGGTTTGCGGCCGATGAGCAGCGCCGCAAGCGTGTCCAACAGCTGGCCACGGTCGATCGGGCAACCCTGCAGTTGATAGTCGACCTTCACGTGGGCCGACGCCGGTGTGGATGTCGCGAGTGTCTCGATGTATTCGGGTTTTGCGTAGACAACCGACGTGAATTCGTCGACGTCGGCGAAGTTGCGTAACGCCTGGATCCCACCACCGGTCGCGCAGGCGCCGATCGTCACCAGGATGCGGGACTGTTCGCGGATCTCCTTGATCCGTCGCTCGTCGGCAGCGGTGGTGATCGAGCCCTCGACGAGCGACAGGTCATAGGGCCCGGCGACGATCGCGCTCGACGCTTCCAGGAAGGTGGCAATCTGCACCTGTCCGGCGATGGTGAGCAACTCGTCCTCACAGTCCAGCAGCGTGAGTTGGCATCCGTCACACGAGGCGAACTTCCACACTGCCAGAGTCGGCGCGGCCATCTACAGCTCCTTCACCCGCAACAGCGGCTCTGCGACGTCGTAGCCGACGACCGGGCCGTCGCGGCACAGCAGCAGCGGACCCAGCTGGCAGTGTCCGCACCAGCCGATGCCGCACTGCATGTTGCGCTCGAGAGACACCCGAATATCGCTGCGCGCCACACCCTTACCCATCAACTCCACCGCGGCGTTGCGCATCATCACCTCCGGACCGCAGAGAAAGGCGGTGGTGGCTTCCGGCCGCACGGCCAGCCTGCGCAGTGGCCCGGTGACGAACCCGACCTCACCGGGCCAACCCTGCACGGGCACGTCGACGGTCATGTAGGTGTCGATGTCATCGCGTTGCGACCAAGCGTCGAGTTCGCTGCGGAACAGGAAGTCGTCTCGCGACCGCGCGCCGACGATCAGCGTCACCCGACCGAACCGGCCGCGGTCAGCGAGCGCGGCCAGCACGACGGGACGCAGCGGGGCCATCCCGACGCCGCCCGCCACGATCACCAGGTCCCGGCCGAGTGCTTCGCGCACACCCCAGTTGGTGCCGAATGGGCCGCGCAGGCCGATCCGTGTGCCGGGTTCCGCGTTGTGCAGCGCGCGACTGACGGCGCCGACTTCCCGCACGGTGTGGGTGACGGTGTCGTCCGGCGGCGTTGGCACACCACTGACGGAGATCGCGACCTCACCGATGCCGAAGGCGTACATCATCATGAACTCGCCGGGTTGCGGCGCGGGCAGTGAATCACCGACCGGCTTGAGGACCAGGGTCGCCGAATCGCGCGTTTCCACGACGCGATCGATCACGCGGTAGGGGACAGGAGCCATGGCGGACCGGGCCGAGCCGGCTACATCCATCGCGGTCTCAGTCATCGGCGGCCGCCGCGTCTTCGGCGAGTTTCGTCATTTCCTCGGTGATGTCGATCCCGGTGGGACACCACGCGATACAGCGACCGCATCCGACGCAGCCCGAGGTGCCGAACTGGTCGTGCCAGGTGCCGAGTTTGTGCGTCAGCCAATGCCGGTAGCGCGACCGGCCGGACTGCCGGACGCTGCCCTCGTGGATGAACGTGAAATCGAACTCGAAGCAGGAGGCCCACTGCATCCAGCGTTCGGCGTGCTCGCCGGTGAGGTCGGTGACGTCAGAAACGCTGGTGCAGAAGCACGTCGGGCACACCATGGTGCAGTTCCCACACGTCAGGCACCGGCTGGCGACCTCATCCCACCGGGGCGATTCGCGGGACTCGATCAGCAGGTTGCGGTGATCCACCGCGGGCATCTGCCGTCCCATGTGCCCCGCTGCCTCGGCGACAGCCGTTCGGGCAGAGTCGATTTCGCTGCCGTCTGCCTCCCGGTGAGGGACGTCGCGCAGCACATCGGCGCCGTCGTCGCTGCCGACATCCACCACGTACCACGACCCGTCGGTTCCGGTGCGCTCAGTCAGCGCCAGATCGTAGCCCCGGCCGACGGCAGGCCCGGTGCCCATCGACGCGCAGAAGCACAACCCGCCCGGCTCGGTGCAGTTCACGGCGACGACGAACGCCCGGCGAAGCCGCGCTGTGAAGCCGCGGTCCGGATGGTCACCTGTGCCCAGCACACCGTTCAGGGTGGAGATCGCCGCGAGATCGCAGCCCCGCACACCGACGAACGCGTAGCGGGGCGGTTCCTCGCTGGCGTCCTCGCCAGAGGACCAGAGCCGCTGTCGTGGCGGGTGAAGGAACTGCTTCCACGACTGCGGGCCGGCCGAGTGCCCGAACGCCGCATCGTCGTCGCGCCGGCGCAGACGGTAATGCCCGGGAGCGACATCGACGCCCCAGCCACGCGGCAGATCGTCGGCCGAATGCAACTCGGCCAGCACGATCGCGTTGTCCGACACCGTGGGACCGACGACGCGGTAGCCGCGCGCGATCAGCGTGGACACAAGCTCGCCCAGGCCTGCGGCGTCGATGACCGCGGTGCTCATGGAGTCATCTTGCGCCTTTTGCGGCGGCCGTGATGGTGTCCTTGGTTCTTCAAACTAGGGACTTTGGGCCACCGCGGCCTGACGGCCCGGCTGGTTATCGTCGCCTCATGTCTGATGACTTGCGGCCGGTGCGCATCTTGCCGGAGACGGAATGCTGGGACCTGCTGTCGAGCTGTTCGCTGGGCAGGCTCGTCACCAGCGTCGACGGAGCGCCGGAGATCTTTCCGGTCAACTACGCCGTTCAACGTCGCACGGTGTTGTTCCGCACGGCGGAGGGCACAAAGTTGGTCAGTACCGCGATCAACCGCAACGTGCTGTTCGAAGCCGATGGTCACAACACGGCAGAAGGTTGGAGCGTGATCGTCAAGGGCCTGGCTCAGGCGTTGAGCACCGACGAGGACATCGCCGAAGCCGAGCGGGCACAACTGCTGCCGTGGACCGTGACGGACAAGCCGCACTACGTCCGCATACGCCCGGTCAGCGTGACCGGCAGGCGCTTCATGTTCGGCTCGCAGCCCGATCGCACGTTCACCGCGGTCTGACTTTCAGGGCTCTGCTCGGCGCAGCGCTTGATGTCGAGGAGCAGACGGCGCGTCGCGAAGGCGACGATCGGGCCGGTCGACTCGATCAGCAGCACTTCGCCAGGACGTCGAAGTTCGGTGCGGTTGCGAACCAGAAGCCGGGCCTGGTCCTGCAGCCGCGGCAGCACATGCAATGAGATGACGGTCCGCCACGGGAACTGCGGCGGGGCGCCGCGAAGGATCACCGCGCTGCCGTCGACGACCCGTTCGACCGTCAAAACCATGTTGCGTGGGAGCCGCCACCAGCCGTAGGGATCGATGCGGATGACCTCGCCGGGCTTCAGGCCTTCGGCGTCCGGGTCGAATCGCTGCATCAACGCCTGCCAGACGGCCTCGGCGGATGCGTCGACCGTGATGCCCTCCGTCGTTCTGGTGGCCGGTTGCTTGACCAATTCGTCGCCGGGAAGCTCGATCTGGCATTCATCCTTCGTGGTGCCCCAGTTGCGGTAGTACCGCCGCGCGGCGTACAGCAGCCCGAGCGCCGCCGCGGCTCGCACCCATTTCGTGGTCATACCGAAATGTTCGTTGTGCACACCCGTCGTCGCTAGGGCCAGTGGTCCCTCGAAACGCGCAACCGCAACCAGTAGTCGACGATTGGCCCGCCGATGGGGGACCTCGGTCCCTAGCTGTGGTCGGTCGCGCGGTGGTCGAGTGGTGATGAGCATTCGGCGGCAAGCGCCGGCGAGTTCGGTGGAGGTACAGGCAGATGGACGGCGACCACGGGCACCGCACGCGCAAGGACTGGGTTGTCACCGTATCGGTCGACGAATACGGCGGGCAGACGCGCGCGAAGGCTCGGCTGAGATGGCGCGACCAGGAGGCGGTCGGTGTCGGATTGGCCAGTATGGCCGCCAACGCCCGCTACAGCGCCAGGGTCGGCGACGAGTTGGCCGTCGCGAGGGCGCTTTCGGATCTCTCACGCCGCATGATGGCGGGCGCCGTGCAGCACATCGAGGCCATCGACCAGCCGGGAATTTAGGCGAAACCGCGCCAGGGACTGGACGGAGCACAGCGATGACACAAGCGCGAGAAATGCGGAGAAGCTCGCGGCGGCGCATCTTCCGTGACCGCAGGGAGGCGGGCCGGGTGCTGGCGGAACTGCTGAGCGGATATCGCGGTCGGGAGGGCGTCGTCGTTCTCGGGTTGGCCCGCGGCGGCGTCCCCGTCGCCTGGGAAGTGGCCGCGGCGTTGGGGGCCCCGCTGGACACGTTCATCGTGCGCAAGCTCGGCGCGCCGGGCCACGAGGAGTTCGCGGTTGGCGCCCTGGCCAGCGGTGGACGTGTCGTCGTCAACGACGACGTGGTGCGGGGTCTGCGGATCACGCCGCAGCAGTTGCGCGACATCGCCGACCGCGAGGGCCGCGAACTGATCCGCCGCGAGGCCGCCTACCGCGGCGGGCGCCCACCTCTGGACGTCACAGGCAAGACCGTGATCCTGGTGGACGACGGGCTCGCGACGGGATCGAGCATGTTGGCCGCCGTTCAGGCGCTCCGCGAGAAGGAGCCGGCCGAAATCGTCGTCGCCGTCCCGGCCGCGCCCGAGTCGACGTGCCGCGAGTTCGCCGGCATCGTCGACGACGTCGTCTGCGCATCCATGCCGACGCCGTTCCTCGCAGTGGGGGAGTCGTTCTGGGACTTCCGCCAGGTGACCGACGACGAGGTGCGCGAACTGCTCGCCACCCCGACCACGGGCTCCGCGACCGCGGCGGTGCGTATTGCGGAAACAGCGGCCGAGGTGATCGCGCGCACCGCGGTCGTCGCGCCGTCAGGGGTGCCGCCCCGGGCCGTGCTCGACGAGATCGTCGGCGACGCCCGCGTCGTGCTCATCGGCGAAAGCTCCCACGGCACCGCGGAGTTCTACCGAGCGCGAGCGGAGATCACCAAATGGCTGATCGAGGAAAAGGGCTTCTGCGCCGTTGCGGCAGAGGCTGATTGGCCGGATGCCTATCGGGTGAACCGCTATGTGCGTGGGCTGGGCCAGGATGCCTCCGCCGACGACGCGCTGAAGTCATTCGAACGATTCCCCGCCTGGATGTGGAGAAACACCGTGGTGCGGGAGTTCGTGGAGTGGCTGCACGCGCACAATGCGCGTCGCCGCGCCACCGACGAGCGACAGATCGGCTTCTACGGATTGGACCTGTACAGCCTGCACCGTTCGATGCAAGAGGTGATCAACTACCTCGAGAAGGTGGATCCCGACGCGGCCGTGCGGGCCAGGAAGCGTTACGCGTGCTTCGATCACACGTCGGCCGATGACGGTCAGGCGTATGGTTTCGCGGCGGCTTTCGGCGCGGGCCTTTCCTGCGAACGCCAAGCGATCGAGCAGTTGGTGGAGATGCAGCGCAATGCAGTCGACTACGCGCGTCGCGACGGACTGCTTGCCGAGGACGAGGCGTTCTATGCCAAGCAGAACGCGCTGACGGTGCGCAACGCCGAGGCGTACTACCGCGCGATGTTCGGGGGTCGGGTGACGTCCTGGAATCTTCGGGACAGGCACATGGCTGCGACGCTGCAGGCGCTGATCGCCCACTTGGATCGCCGCGGCGACGACGATGCCCGAATTGTGGTGTGGGCACACAACTCCCATGTCGGAGACGCCAGGGCCACCGAACTCGGATCCGACGGCCAGCTGACGTTGGGTCAGTTGGTTCGCGAGCATTACGGCGAGCAGAGCCGGTTGATCGGGTTCACCACCTACACCGGCACGGTGACCGCGGCAAGCAGGTGGGGCGGGCCGGCCGAACGCAAGCCGGTCATCCCGGCGCTCAACGGCAGTGTCGAGGAACTGTTTCACGAGGCGGGCAAGGGTGAGTTCCTGGTGTCGCCGATGATCAGCAGGGCCGCCGCCGAACCGCTCGACGTTGTTCGGCTGAGCCGCGCCATCGGTGTCATCTATTTGCCTGCCACCGAACGGCAGAGCCACTACTACCACGTCCGGCCCGGCGACCAGTTCGACGCGATCATCCACATCGATACGACGACGGCGCTCGAGCCTCTCGAGGTCACCAGCCGGTGGGTGGCCGGCGAGACACCTGAGACCTATCCGACAGGGCTGTGAGCCATGGCGCAGTCGCCGACCGTCAACGGTCAAACATCCATTGTCACTCTCACAATGAATCCCGCGCTTGACATCACGACCGCCGCGGACGTGGTTCGGCACACCGACAAAATCCGTTGCGACGGTGCACGTTACGACGCTGGTGGCGGCGGCATCAACGTCGCACGCTTCGCGCGGGTGTTGGGTGCGTCGGTAACCGCGGTCTTCCCGGCCGGGGGTGCGACGGGAGCCGTGGTCACCGACCTGGTCGCCGAAGCCGACGTTTCGATACAGCGTGTCGACATCGGCAGTCCGACGCGGGAGAGCTTCACGGTCAACGAGCGCAGCACTTCAAAGCAGTACCGGTTCGTGTTGCCAGGCCCACGGCTCAGGTTCGCCGAACAGGGGCTGTGCCTCGACCTGTTGCGAAAGGCGGCGGCAACGGCCGGATTCGTCGTCGCCAGTGGCAGTCTGCCGCCCGGTGTGCCGCCGAATTTCTACCAGCGTGTCGCCGACATCTGCCGCGAAGCCGACGCGCGACTGATTCTCGACACCTCCGGTACCGGGCTGACTCACGTTCGCTCGAATGTTTTCCTGGTCAAGCCGAGTGTGCGGGAACTGCGGGAGTGCGTCGGCCGCACCCTCGACACCGAAGGCGAACAACTGGGCGCGGCGCACGAACTCATCGATCGCGGCATGGCGCAGGTGGTGGTTGTCTCGCTGGGCGCCGACGGCGCGCTGCTGGTGACAGCCGATGAGAACAAGCGCTTCTCTGCGATCCCTGTGCAGGCGGTCAGCGGCGTCGGCGCCGGAGATGCCATGGTGGCCGCGATCGCGGTAGGTCTCAGTTATGGTTGGTCGCTGAGCAAGTCGGTGCGGTTCGGCATCGCGGCCGCCACGGCCAAGCTGCTCACGCCCGGCACCGCGGCGTGCTCAAGGGCCGATGTCGAGCGATTCTTCGAGCAATCCCGCGAACCCACGGACATCACGGCCGTCTCACGCTGAATTCAGACGCGGTAAAGGGCGGCGCCAGCGGTGACTCCGGCGCCCGCCGCCACGACCAAAAGCCGTGCGCCTGGCCGAGCTTCGCTGCGGACGCGGGCCAGCGCGGCGACCAACGATGCGGTGTGCATCCGCTCGTCGTCTGCGACGGTGACGCGGTCCTGCGGCACGTTCAGTTTGGCCGCCAGCGCGGCCCGGTATCGGGTGCGGGCGGGCGCCGCGACGATGGCGTCGATGTCGGCGACGGATAGCGAGGATGCGTTCAGGCAATCGCCTGCGGCGCGCGCTGCGGCCTCGGCGAACGCCTCGTCGGCGGAATCGTCGTTAAAGACCCGCAGGACATTGCGGTGATCGACCATTCCCACCGTGGCGCTGTAGCATTCGCGCACATCATTCTTGTTGACCCAATACGGGCGCCCCAGGCCGCGGTCGTCACCGGAGCGAGTGCACAACAGGGCGCCGCCTGCGGGCGAGAACGGGAAGCGCTCGCTCATGCCGTGCCCCGGATCGGCGTCGCTCGCCACGATCAGCGCCCAGTCGATCGCGTTGGCTCGGAGGAACCCGTCGACGACCTGTAGCGCGGTGAGCACGCCGCAGGGCCCGTTGACCACGTCGAAGGAGAATGTGCCGTGCGAACCGGCATGGGGCTCTTCGGGATTGGCCCCGATGTCCTGCTGGATCATTGCCGCCAAGGCGGGCTCACCGAGATTGCGGTCGCGGTAGACGCCCGCGTTGATCAACAGGTCGACGTCGTCAGCGTCGCGCCCCGCGCCGTCAAGGCATCGCCGGGCGGCCTTGACGGCGAGGCCAAGTGCGCTGTGCCGATATCGCCACCTGCCCTTGGCAAGCGCCGTCTCCTCAATCACCGTGCCCATATCGCCCCACCATCTCCTCGTCCAATGTCAGCAGCACAACGCCGATCTCCAGTCCGGACGCCAGGGCGATGAGCGCAAGCGTCTCACCGGGCCGGATGCGCTGTGCTTCGAGTTCTTCGATCAACGCGACCGTGTGTGTGGTGGAGGCGGTGTTGCCGTACCGGTCGACGGTGATGACCGCGTCGTGGCGTGGGCTGTCGCCGAACACCTCAGCCATTCGCGCCATGCCTTTGCGGATCGCGCGCGCCGAAGTCTGATGGGTGATGACGTGGTCGATGTCGTGGATCGCAATGTGCGCCGCTTCGAGGACCTCCTCTAGCAGCACCGGCGTGTTCGACATCGCGGCTTTGTGAATTCCCCTGGCGTCGGTGAACATTCGGGCGCCGGGATCGTCGCCCTTCGGGTAGCCCAGGCACAGCCTGCTGTAGTCGGCGACCGTGGTGAAACCCGCCAGCGTGATGCCTGCGCCGCCGATCGGCGTGCGCTCCAACAGCAGTGCAGCACCCGCGTCGCCGAGGGTCAGCGACGCGAGTTCCTTGCTCATGATGGTGCGGATGTGGCTAGCTGCGTTGTTGCCGAGCTGGGAGATGTATTCGCCGCTGACGATCAGAGCGCGCTCGATGGTGCCCTGCCTGATCCAGTTGTTGGCGACCGTGACGCCGGACAGCATTCCCGCGCAGGCGTTCGACAGGTCGAACGTCATCGCGTCATTGGCGCCGATCGCTTGCGCCACCGCGCTGCTCATCGTGGGCTCGATCCACTGTGTCAACCCGTCGCGGAACTTGGTGATGCTGCAGTTGATGACCACGTCCACCGACGAAGCGTCGCGGCGGGCCTTGTCGAGGCAATCCAGCGCGGCCGCGGTGGCGAGGCTGTACGAATCCTCGTCGCCGACGGACACGCGGCGCTCCCGAATGCCGGTCAGCCGCTCGAGGTCGATGCGGGTGCGATGGCGCGTGCGCGACATCAGCGCGTCGGTGGTCAGCCGAGTGGCGGGCAGATGCCGACCGGCGCCTGCGAGGCGCGTGCGGTACGGCGCCTCTTCTCCCGAGGAGGGCTCCATCACAAGCCAACGGTCACGCGCCATGGCGTCATGATGCGTCGACCGGCAGCGCACCGGTAAGGATCTTTCGCCGCCATCGGGGAGGACTTTGGGCCCTTCGTCGTCGGCCGCGTTCGCGTGTGCAAGGAGATTTGTAAGGGAGATTTGTTCCGCCGTGCGGACAGTACTGACGCGTAAACTCGGGCCCGAAAATGCGTTGCTACCAATCAGCGGATAGGGCGGCGAGACGGTGAGTCGCAAGGCCGAGTCAGGCGTTGAGCCCAGCATGCGCCCGCTCCGGGATGCGCTGTCTCAGCTGCGGCTTCGCGAGTTGCTGTCGGAAGTTCAGGACCGCGTCGAGCAGATCGTCGAGGGGCGCGACCGCCTCGACGGACTGCTGGAAGCGATGCTCACCGTCACGTCGGGCCTGGAACTCGACCAGACCCTGCGCAGCATCGTGCACACCGCGATCGAGCTGGTCGACGCGCAGTACGGTGCGCTCGGGGTGCGCGGTCAGGGCCACGAACTCGTTGAATTCATCCACGAGGGGGTCGACGACGCGACCCGCGAGAAGATCGGGCATCTGCCGGAGGGCCGCGGGGTGCTCGGCGTGCTGATCGACGACCCCAAACCGATCCGGCTCGACAACATCGCGCACCACCCGGCGTCGGTGGGGTTTCCTCCGCATCACCCGCCGATGCGCACCTTTCTCGGGGTGCCGGTGCGGATCCGCGACGAGGTGTTCGGCAACCTCTATCTGACCGACAAGGCCGGTGGCCAACTCTTCAGCGAGGACGACGAGGTGCTGGTGCAGGCGCTCGCCGCGGCCGCGGGCATCGCGATCGAGAACGCCCGCCTCTACGAGCAGTCGAAGGCCCGGCAGGCGTGGATCGAAGCGACCCGTGACATCGGGACCGAACTGCTGTCCGGCGCCGACCCGGAGAAGGTGTTCCGGCTGGTCGCCGACGAGTCACGTCACCTCACCGGTGCCGCGATGACGCTGGTCGCCGTGCCGGCCGATCCGGAGAACTCCCGATCCGACGCCGCAGAGTTAATCGTGGCCGCGACGGCGGGCGAGGGCCCCATATCGGATATCCGGACCATCCCGGTCGAAGGCACCGAAGTCGGTCAGGCGTTCGTCGAACGCACCCCTGGCCGCTTCGACAACATCACCCTCGGGCCAGGGGCCGAATCGACCGGGCCCGCGCTCGTGCTGCCGCTGCGGGCGACCGATGCGGTGGCCGGTGTCTTGGTGGTGCTGCGCACGCACGGAACGCCTCCGTTCGGGGAGGAGCACCTCGACATGATGGCGGCGTTCGTCGACCAGGCCGCCCTGGCCTGGCAGTCGGCCTGCTCGCAGCGGCGGATGCGCGAACTCGACATCCTGACCGACCGCGACCGCATCGCCCGTGACCTGCACGACCATGTCATCCAACGCTTGTTCGCCGTCGGCCTGGCGTTGCAGGGAACGATCCCACGTTCCCGGGTTCCCGAGGTGCACCATCGGCTCAACCAGTGCGTCGACGACCTCCACGAGGTCATCCAGGAAATCCGCACCGCGATCTTCGATCTGCACACCACCCAACCGGGTGCGACCCGGCTGCGGCAGCGGTTGGACGAGGCCATCGCCGCGTTCGCCGACTCGAAACTGCGCACCACGACGCAGTTTTCGGGCCCGTTGTCCGTCGTGGACGCCACCCTGGCCGAGCACGCCGAAGCGGTCGTGCGGGAAGCCGTGAGCAATGCCGTCCGGCACGCCGATGCATCGGCGCTGACGGTCAGCGTGAGCGTGGGTGACAGCCTCTGTATCGAGGTGGAGGACAACGGACGTGGCATCCAGGGTGAGGTGAGGGAAAGCGGGCTGCGCAATCTTCGTCAACGCGCCGAGGAGGTCGGCGGCACGTTCGCGATCGAGGCGCCCGCGACCGGCGGTACAAAAGTGAAGTGGTCTGCTCCGCTGCCGTGACGCCGCCGCCAGAAAAGTGAGTCGCTGGGCGCCGGAGATGGCGCAGTTCCTCGGCTACGAGCGGAGCTGGCTGCACGCCGACGTCATCGCAGGCCTGACTGTCACCGCCTATCTCCTGCCGCAGGTGATGGCATACGCGACGCTGGCGGGTCTACCGGCGGCCACCGGATTGTGGGCCGCCGCGACCGCACTGATCGTGTATGCGGTGCTCGGCTCGTCGCGGTTGTTGTCCGTGGGCCCGGAGTCGACCACCGCCTTGATGACGGCGGCGGTGCTCGCGCCGTTGGCCGCGGGTGACGGCCTGCGCTATGCGGGATTGGCTGCGGCCCTTGCCATTCTGGTCGGTGCTATCTGTCTGGTCGGGGCGTTGGCGCGTCTGGGGTTTCTCGCGGACATGCTGTCGCGGCCGGTGTTGGTCGGATACATGACCGGTATCGCACTGTTGATGGTGGCCAGCCAACTCGGCAAGCTGACCGGGGCAGAGGTCACGGGTAAGGACTTCGTCCGCCTGGTTCGGTCCTTCGTGCATGCCTTCAACGAAATTCATTGGCTGACGGTTGGTTTGGCTGTCGGCGTGTTGGTTCTGCTGTTCGGCATTGCGCGCTGGGCGCCTAAGGTTCCTGGCCCGCTGCTATCGGTGTTGGCGGCCACCGCAGTGGTGTTCGTGCTGCGGCTGAAGGATCGCGGCATCGAGGTGGTCGGCGGCATTCCCACGGGATGGCCCACCGTCGGGCTACCGAGTGTGGCGCCGAGCGACGTGGTGGCGCTCATCCTGCCCGCCCTGGGCATCGCGATAGTGGCCTTCTCGGACAACATGCTGACGGCGCGGGCCTTCGCCAGCCGCGACAGTCACGACGTCGATGCCAATGCGGAACTGCGGGCGCTCAGCGCGGCGAATGTCCTTACCGGCCTCACCCATGGTTTTCCGGTGAGCTGCAGCGCATCACGCACCGTGGTGGCCAGCGCGTCGGGCGGGAAAACGCAGATGTACTCGCTCGTCGTCGTCGTTTTGGTGTTGGCGGCGGCGGTGTTGGGCCGCGGTGTGCTGGAGCACTTTCCGACCGCGGCGCTTGGGGCGCTGGTGGTCTACGCCGCGGTGAAGATGATCGACGTCGCGGAGTACCGGCGGCTGGCGAAGTTCCGGCGCAGCGAGTTCGTGCTCGCTGTGGCGACCGCCGCTGCGGTGCTGGTTCTCGGCGTTCTGTACGGCGTCCTGGCCGCGGTGGGCCTGTCGATTCTGGACTTGTTGCGGCGGGTGGCGCACGCCCACGACAGCGTGCTGGGCTTCGTGCCGGGCTTCCCGGCATGCACGACATCGAGGACTATCCGAACGCGACGTCCGTGCCGGGGCTTGTCGTATATCGCTACGACGCGCCGCTGTGCTTCGCCAACGCGCAGGATTTCCGGCGGCGCGCGATGGCCGCTGTCGACGACAACCCAGAGCCGGTCGAGTGGTTCATCCTCAATGCGGAGGCCAATGTCGAGGTGGACCTGACGGCGCTGGACGCACTCGATGAGCTCCGGGATGACATGGCGCGTAGAGGAATAACGTTCGCGATGGCCCGGGTGAAACAGGACCTCCGCGACGCGCTGGCCGCCGCGGGCCTGCTGGACAAGATCGGCGAGGACCGCATCTTCATGACCGTGCCGACTGCGGTCGAGGCCTTCCACCGCCGCTGACAGTCCTTTCTTCCCGCGAGCAGACGCTCGTGCCCGCAAAAGCCCAGGCGATTTCTGGGGGTGATTGCAACAGCCACCTTGTTGGAGGTTGTTGTGTATCTGAAGGCTTATCCCTGGATTATG
>NZ_PDCP01000056.1 GCF_002553505.1 Mycolicibacterium agri
ATAATCCAGGGATAAGCCTTCAGATACACAACAACCTCCAACAAGGTGGCTGTTGCAATCACCCCCAGAAATCGCCCAGGACAGTGCGGACCTTTGCGTCTGCTCGCGCGGTGAAGGTGTGTCGGCTAGGACTTTTGGATAGGGCCGGCTAGAACGGACGGCAGTCCATGATGGTCGGATCCCACCACCCGTTCGGCAAGCAGTTCTTCATCGGGGCGCCGGTCGGACGGCACACGTTGGCGAGCGGATCAAACCACTCGACGCCGGGTTCGCAGTCCGCCGAGCTGACCGCGGGTGAGATGACGGTGACGAACGCCAGCGGAGCCAGACCGGCCGCGGCGGCGGTCGTGATGCGACGAATGACAGTTCTCATGCGGTTGATCTTGCCAACCGACGGGCGTCTCAAACGCTGAATTGAGTGGTGCGGGCGGTGGGACTCGAACCCACATGTCCGTTAGGACACTGGAACCTAAATCCAGCGCGTCAGCCAATTGCGCCACGCCCGCAGCCTGCCGATCGTACCGCCGCCGCGATCGTCGGGCCGACGCCCCGCGCGGTACCGTTGAGCCATGTCCACTACACGGCGTAGGAGACCAGCGCTTATCGCGCTGGTGATCGTCGCCGCCGCGGGCTGCCTGGCGTTGGCCTGGTGGCAGTGGACCCGCTACGAGTCCGCCTCGGGCAGCTTCCAGAACCTGGGCTACGCGCTGCAATGGCCATTCTTCGCCGGGTTCTGCGTCTATGCCTACTACAAGTTCGTCCGATACGAGGAAGCCCCACAGGAGCCGAAGCGCGGAGACGCCGTCACCGAGATCCCCGCGGGGCTGCTGCCCGAACGGCCAGCGCCGAGGACGCCGACGACGCAGCCCGACGACGATCCCGCGCTGCGGGAGTACAACGCCTACCTTGCCGACCTCGCGAAGCAAGACCTCGCCAAGAAAGACCTCGTCAAGAAAGACGTCGCCAAGAAAGACAGGGAATCGTGACCGAAACGCCCGCCCCGACCGCACCCGCCGAGACCATCCGCAAAGCGCTGCTCGGCTATCGCGTGATGGCATGGACGACCGGCCTGTGGCTGATCCTGCTGTGCTACGAGATGATCGCCAAGTACGTCTACGGCGTCGAGGGCCTGAACTGGATCGCGGTCGTACACGGCTGGGTGTACTTCGTCTACCTGCTGTTCACCGCCAACCTGGCGGTGAAGGTGCGCTGGCCCATCGCCAAGACCATCGGCGTGCTGCTGGCAGGCACCATTCCGCTGGTCGGCATCATCGTCGAGCACTTCCAGACCAAGGACATCAAGGAGCGCTACGGCCTTTAGCAGCCTTTAGGGACCTTTAACGGGCTTAGCGCGCCTGCGCCTGAGCCAACTCCCGCAGCGCGGGCACCAGCTGCGCCAACGCCCGCCCGCGGTGCGAGGAGGCGTCCTTCTCCTCCGCGGTCAGCTCGGCGGCCGTCCGCAGTGAACCCTCCGGCACGAACACCGGGTCGTAGCCGAATCCGTTGTCGCCCCGCGGTTCTCGTGCGATGCTCCCCCGCCAGGTGCCGCGCACCACCGTCTCGCCCTTCGCCGACACCAGCGCGCACGCCGACACGAACGCGGCGCCACGGCGGGGGTCGTCGACGTCGCGGAGTTGCGCCAGCAGCAGCGCCGTGTTGGCCGCGTCGTCGCCGTGGGTGCCCGCCCACCGCGCGGACAACACCCCCGGCATGCCGTTGAGCGCGTCGACCTCGAGTCCGGAGTCGTCGGCCACCGCGGCCAGACCCGTCGCGCGGAACGCGTCGCGCGCCTTGGCGAGCGCATTCTCCTCGAACGTCGCGCCGGTCTCCGGCGCCTCGTCGAACGGCGCGACGTCGTCGAGCGAGCGCAGCGTGATGCCCGATAGCCCCGCACCGTCGAGCACCCGTCGCAGTTCCGCCAGCTTCTTAAGGTTGCGGCTGGCGACCAGTAGCTCAGTCAGCGCCGAACGCCTTCTTCGGTGGCACGTCCGACTCGGGCAGCACACCCGGATACGGCTTCTCGAGCGCCTCGCGCTGGATGACGAACAGCTGCTCGCACGCCGCCATCCCCGCATCCAGCAGCTTGTCCAGCGTCGACCTCGGGAAGGTGGCGCCTTCGCCGGTGCCCTGGATCTCGACCAGCGTACCGGTGTCGGTGGCGACGACGTTCATGTCCACCTCGGCGCGCGAGTCCTCCGAGTACGGCAGGTCGACGCGGATCCGGCCGTCGACCACGCCGACGCTGACCGCCGCGATCGCACACGACAGCGGGCGCGGGTCGGCGAGCTTGCCGCAGGCCGCCAGCCACGTCACCGCGTCGGACAGCGCCACATACGCGCCGGTGATCGCCGCGGTGCGGGTGCCGCCGTCGGCCTGCAGCACATCGCAGTCGATCGCGATGGTGTTCTCCCCCAACGCGGCCAGATCGATGCAGGCACGCAGCGACCGCCCGATCAACCGGCTGATCTCCTGCGTGCGCCCGCCCAGCCTGCCGCGCACCGACTCCCGGTCGGAGCGCTCATGGGTGGCCGCGGGCAGCATCGCGTACTCCGCCGTCAACCAGCCCTCACCCGAACCCTTACGCCAGCGCGGTACCCCCTCGATGACGCTCGCGGTGCACATCACCCGCGTCTGGCCGAACTCCACAAGAACCGAACCCGCGGGAAGAGTGGTGAACCCGCGGGTGATGACCACCGGCCGCAGCTCGTCGTCAAGCCGCCCGTCTTCTCGTCTGGACACCCGCCAACCCTAGCCGGTGCCACCGTCATCAATGCCGGGTGACGGGGAACGACTCCCCGGACACCACAGCGTGCACGGGTCCGTCGAATTCCGCCTTCGCTTCGCTGATCACGTCCTCGCGGGACGTCCACGGCGGAATGTGTGTCAGCAAAAGTTCGGCGACACCCGCTCGGGCCGCGGCCTGGCCGGCCTCCGTGCCCGACAGATGAAGATTCGGCGGGCGCGACGGGTCGTGCGTCCACGACGCCTCGCAGAGAAACACATCGGCCCCGCGCGCCAGATCGACAAGCGAATCGCAGGCACCGGTGTCGCCGCTGTAGACGAACGTCGCACCGGACGGATCGGTGATGCGCAACCCGTAGGACTCAGTCGGATGACATACCAGTCGCGGTTCGACGGTCAGCGCGCCGATCTGCACAGGCTGCCGGTCCACCCAGTGCCGAATCTCGAAAATGTCGCTGAAATCATCGATTTCGGCGCCCTCCGGCGACGAGGCCGCACCGAGTCGAGCCCACGTCTTCTTCGGTCCGTACATCAATCCGCGCTGTTGGGCGGGCGACGGGTGATAGCGGCGCCACACGAACAAGCCGGGAAGGTCAAGGCAGTGGTCTGCGTGCAGATGCGACAACAACACGTGCACGGAGTTCGGGTCGGCGTGACGCTGCAGCGCGCCGAGCACACCACCGCCGAAATCAATGACCAAGGGAGGGGTGTCTGGCGCCGTCAATAGGTAGCCAGACGCTGGCGAATCAGGCCCGACGACACTGCCGGAGCAACCGAGTACGGTGATTCGCACATTCACTAGCTTGCCATGCCCACCATCTCGATGACGAAAACATCAGCGCATTGGGCGACGAACGTCATCTTTGTGCGCCAACGTGACGCTGAACAGGTCTGACACCGTCGAGTGCCGGCCCGAGAAAGCGCGCGGCCAGCCCGGTGAACGCCTCCGGGTCGCCGGTCGCTTCGAACACCCGACGCGCAGGCGGTGCGTCATGCGGGCGAAGCAGATCGAGTTCGGTGAGCACCCGCAGCAAGTCCTTGGCCGTTTCCTCGGCGCTGGACACCAACGTAACGTGGTCGCCCATCGCCAGCTGGATCAGCCCGCTCAGCATCGGGTAGTGGGTGCAACCCAGCACCAGCGTGTCGACGTCGGCGCGCTGCAGCGGTTCGAGGTAACCCTCGGCCAGTCCGAGCACCTGCCTTCCGCTCGTGACACCGCGCTCGACGAAGTCGACGAACCGTGGACACGCCACCCCGGTGACCTCGATGTCGCGGGCGGCGGCGAACGCGTCCTGGTAGGCGCCTGACGTGATGGTCGCCTTGGTGCCGATCACCCCGATGCGGCCGTTGCGGGTGGTGGCGACCGCGCGGCGCACGGCGGGCAGGATCACCTCGACGACGGGCACCGGCGCGTAGCGCTCGCGGGCATCGCGCAGGCATGCCGATGACGCGCTGTTGCAGGCGATCACCAGCGCTTTGACGCCGCGCGAGACGAGGTCGTCGCCGATCGCCAACGCGTGCGCGCGGATCTCGGGGATCGTCAAGGGCCCGTACGGACCGTTGCCGGTGTCGCCGACGTAGACGATGTCCTCGTCGGGCAGCTGATCGATGATCGCGCGCGCGACGGTGAGTCCGCCGACGCCGGAATCGAAGATTCCGACAGGCGCCATGGCGGTCGTCACGGCGTCAGATACGGGTTCGCCAGCGTCGTTCGGCGACGCTGCCTTGCCTTGCGTTCCGGGCCCGACAACACGTACGCGGCGACGATGCCTGCGACCGCGCCGCACAGGTGGCCCTGCCACGACACGCCGGGGGTACCGGGCAGCACGCCCAGCAGGACGCCGCCGTAGATGAACAACACCACGACGCCGACGGCGATCTGCCACGCCTTGCGGGTGAAGAACCCGAACACGATGAGAAACGCCAGCCAGCCGAAGATCAAGCCGGAGGCGCCGATGTGGTTGGCCTCGCAGCGCACGTTGATATACGGACAGTGCGCGCCGATATTGCCGATCAGCCAGGTGCCGAAGCCGCCGAGGATCCAGATGATCGCGGTGGCGAAGATGAACCGCGACAGCCCGGCCAGCGTCACCAGAAAGCCCAGGACCAGCGCCGGGACGGTATTGGCGATCAGGTGGTCCCAGTTGGAGTGCAGCAGCGGGGCGAACAGGATGCCCCACAGGCCGTCGGTTTCCAGCGGTCGGATGCCGTTGGAGTCGAGCCGGTGATTCGTCAGGTTGTCCCACAGCTCGATGAGCCAGAGCAGCACGACGAAACTGACGATGGTGACTCCGCCGACCACCCACGCCGGCCGCTTCTTCGGTTTCGGGTGGGTGGCATACCCGGGTCCGCCTACGCCCACAATTGCCCTTCCAAAGCGTCTTCCGCTTCGTCAAGGCTACCGGCGTAGGCACCGGTCGACAGATACTTCCAGCCGGCGTCGGCGACGACGAACGCGATGTCGGCGCGCTGGTCGGCCTTCATGGCTTTGGCCGCGACGCCGAGGGCGGCGTGCAGCACCGCGCCTGTCGAGATGCCGGCGAAGATGCCTTCGATCTGCACGAGTTCGCGGGTGCGTTTGATCGCGTCGAACGAACCGACCGAGAACCGTGTGGTCAGCACGGTTTCGTCGTACAGCTCGGGGATGAATCCCTCGTCGATGTTGCGCAGCGCGTAGACGCCCTCGCCGTAGCGGGGTTCGGCGGCGACGATCTGCACGTCGGGCACGTGCTCACGCAGGTAGCGGCCGGTGCCCATCAGCGTGCCGGTGGTGCCGAGGCCCGCGACGAAGTGGGTGATCTCCGGCAGGTCGGCCAACAGTTCCGGGCCGGTCCCGTCGTAGTGCGCGTCGCTGTTGGACGGGTTGCCGTACTGGTAGAGCATCACCCAGTCGGGGTGCTCGGCGGCCAGCGCCTTGGCGTGGGCGACCGCGGTGTTGGACCCGCCCTCGGCCGGCGAAAAGATGATCTGCGCGCCGTAGAGCTCGAGCAGCTGACGGCGCTCGATCGAGGTGTTCTCCGGCATCACGCAGATCATCGTGTAGCCCTTGAGCAGCGCCGCCATCGCCAGCGAGATGCCGGTGTTGCCGCTGGTCGGCTCGAGGATCGTCGCACCGGGCCGCAGCAGCCCGCTGCGTTCGGCGTCCTCGATCATCCGCAGCGCGGGCCGGTCCTTGATCGAGCCCGTCGGATTGCGGTCCTCGAGCTTGGCCCACAGCCGAACGTGCGGCTGGCCGTCGGGCCGTCATCCCAGCGCGGCGACAGCCGGCGCAGGCCGACCAGCGGAGTGTCGCCCAGCGCCTCCAGCAGTGAGTCGTACCGCGTCAACGAGCGCCGCCTGCCACGGCGGGCAGGATGGTCACCGAGTCGCCGTCGGAGATCTCGGTGTCCAGCCCGCCGGAGAACCGCACATCCTCGTCGTTGACGTAGATGTTGACGAAGCGGTGCAACTTGCCGTTCTCGACGAGACGCTCGGAGATGCCGGAGTAGTTCGCCTCGAGGTCGCTGATCACGGCCTGCAATGTGTTGCCCGACGCGGTGACGCGCTTCTGGCCGCCGGTGTGGCTGCGCAGAATCGTGGGCACGGAAACGGTAACGGTCATGTCTGGGCCTTCCTGATACGTCCTATTCGAGTTCCGGTTCAATACTTTTCGACGATCTTGACGGGTTCCTCGGTGACGACGCCGTCGACGATGCGGTAGCTGCGCAGCTCGTGCTCGTCGGGGTCGCGCGTCGACACCAACACGTAGTGCGCGTCCGGCTCGGACGCATACGAGATATCGGTGCGGCTCGGGTAGGCCTCCGTCGCGGTGTGCGAGTGGTAGATCACCACGGGCACCTCGTCGGCGGCGTCCATCTCGCGCCACACCCGAAGCTGCTCCATCGAGTCGAAGCGGTAGAACGTCGGCGACCGCTCGGCGTTGAGCATCGGGATGTGCCGCTCGGGACGGTCGGACCCCTCCGGCCCGGCCAGCACCCCGCACGCCTCGTCGGGATGGTCGGCGCGGGCGTGCGCGACCATGGCGTCGACGAGGTCGGCGCGTATCACCAGCACGGTTATTCCTTTCCTGCGAACGCTCCGGGCAACATGTCCCGGTAAGCCGGTATTCCTGCTACCGACTCTGCCGCAAGCATCCCGACGACGACCGCGCGGGCCAGCACATCGGCCGCTGCCGCGCCGACGGCGGTGATCAGCGGCACCTCCGGTGTCATCGATGCGGGCGTCTCGGGGTTGGGCGGCACCTCGACCGCGCCCGTGGCCAGCGCGAAGACGGTGTCGCCGTCGAGGGGGGTGTGGGACGGCCGCAGGGTGCGGGCCAGGCCGTCGTGAGCAGCCACGGCGACGCGGCGGCAGCCTGCCGGGCTCAGCGCCGCATCGGTGGCGACGACAGCGATGGTGGTGTTCAGGGGGCTGAGTTCGGTGTGCCGCGCGGCATAGGCCGCGATCTGCTCGGCCGGCGGCGGCACCAGCCCGAATTCGGCGATCAGGTCGGCTTGCCAGGGCAGTCCGGTCCTGGGGTCGACGGCCTCTCCGGCGGCGTTGACGACGACGACGGCCCCGACCGTGACGCCGATGTGGTCGAGGGTGACCGAGGCGGTGCCGACGCCGCCCTTGAGCACGCCGACCCGCGCGCCGGTGCCTGCGCCGACGGTGCCCAGCGCGACGTCCTCGCCAGCGCTGTCGGCAGCGGCGTAGCCGAACTCGGCCGTCGGCCTGCAGGCCCATCCGCCGACGGGCAGGTCGAAGACCACCGCGGCGGGCACGATCGGCACCACTCCCCCTGGCAGCGCGACACCGCGCTCGCGTTCCTCGAGCCAGGCCATGACGCCGTCGGCGGCGGCGAGCCCGTAGGCGCTGCCGCCGGTGAGCACCACCGCGTCGACGTGGCGCACGGAGTTGATCGGGTCAAGCAGGTCGGTTTCCCGGGTGCCCGGCGCGCCGCCGCGGCCGTCGACCGCCCCGACCGTGCCCGGCGGGGTCAGCACGACGGTCGTGCCGGAAGCCCAGCCGGAGCCGAGCGTCACGTCGGGGTCGAGCCGGTGGTATTGGCCGACGCGGATGCCGCCGACATCGGTGATCGAACCAGCGCTCATTTCTTGTCCATCAACCCCAGCACCAGGTACTCCTGCAGCACCGTCAGCCACTGGTACACGTCGAAGTGGCCGGCCATCGGATGGTCGGGCGGCAGTCGATCGGGACCATCTGGCCCGATCTCGAGCATGGTGCCAAGGGCCAGCCGCACGTCGTTGACCGCGGCCGCCCACGCATGGGCGTCGTCCTCGGTCAGCTCGAAGCGGCCGCCACCGACCGGCAGAGTCTTCAACAACCGTTGCGCCGCTTCGCGTTTGGCCTCAATGATCTCCGGCTCGTGCAGGCTGCGCAGCGCGCTGTTGAGGCTTTCCGCGGTGCCCGAGCCGGCCGGATGGTCGTGCTGCGGCCGGTAGAAGTCGGGCAGCAGCCGTCGCATCGTCTCGTCTTCCGGCGGCCGCGTATGGCCCGTCTTCAATCCCGTGATTTCTTCGAGTTCATCTGCCGGCGACGAGGATTCGCGGTCGTCGAGCATGCCGAGCATCGATGTCACCAGGCTCTCCAACAGCGCCGCCTCGTGTGATGCCAAGGCGGACCGAAATCGCGGGCCGTCTGCGGTGTCGACCCGCTTCCACTTTCGCACTATTGCGTCCCGGCTCCGATGTTCTAGCGGTCTTGTTGCATGGTCGCCCACAGCCCCGCGGCATGCAGTTTCGAGACGTCGACTTCCATCGCGTCTCGGCTGCCCGCCGACACCACCGCCTTGCCCTCGTTGTGCACCTGCAGCATCAGCTTGGTGGCGTGCGGCTCGCTGTAACCGAACAACTTCTGGAAGACATACGTCACATACGTCATGAGATTGACGGGGTCATCCCAGACGATGGTCACCCACGGGGCATCGGTGTCCTCGGTGGTCTCGACATGCTGTTCCTCGCGAGTTCCCGGCCGGGCCTTCGCTGGGGTAACCATGTGCCCAGAATAGCGGTGCGCTAACCGGGCACGAGACCGGTTACGGTTGCTGTGTGACGGCCGCGTTGCTGACCGACAAATACGAGCTGACGATGCTTGCGGCGGCGCTGCGCGACGGAACGGCGGCGCGGCGGACCACTTTCGAGTTGTTCGCACGCCGGCTGCCCGACGGCAGGCGCTACGGCGTCGTCGCCGGCACCGGGCGCTTCTTGGAAGCGTTGGCGGACTTCACCTTCGACGACGCCGATCTGGCGTCGCTGTCGGACTTCCTCGACGACCGGACGCTGTCCTACCTTTCGGACTACCGCTTCCGCGGTGACGTCGACGGCTACGCGGAGGGCGAGCTGTACTTCCCCGGCTCTCCGGTGCTGTCGGTGCACGGCACGTTCGGCGAGTGCGTGATCCTGGAGACGTTGGCGCTGTCGATCTTCAACCATGACACCGCGATCGCGTCGGCAGCGGCGAGGATGGCCAGCGTGGCCGACGGCCGCACGCTGATCGAGATGGGCTCACGGCGCACGCATGAGCACGCTGCCGTCGCCGCCGCACGGGCCGCTTATATCGCCGGCTTCACCGGCACCTCGAACCTGGAAGCACAGCGCCGATACGGCGTGCCTGCCATGGGTACCAGCGCGCACGCGTTCACGCTGCTGCATGTGTCGGCGAACGGCCCGACCGATGACCCGGAGGCGTCCAAGACCTCGGAGTGGGAGAAGGCGGCATTCCGTGCGCAGGTCGACGCGCTGGGCGTCGGGACCACCCTGCTCGTTGACACATACGACATCACCACCGGCGTCGCCAATGCCGTCGAGGTGGCCGGGCCCGAACTCGGCGCGGTCCGCATCGACTCGGGTGACCTCGGGGTGCTGGCCCGGCAGGTGCGCCTGCAACTCGACAAGCTCGGCGCCACCAAGACGCGCATCGTGGTGTCGGGTGACCTCGACGAGTACGCCATCGCGGGGCTGCGCGCCGAGCCCGTCGACAGCTACGGCGTCGGCACCTCCGTGGTCACGGGGTCCGGCGCGCCGACCGCGAGCATGGTCTACAAGCTGGTCGAGGTCGACGGGATGCCGGTGGAGAAGCGCAGCCTGCGCAAGGAGTCGCACGGCGGCAGGAAAAAGGCGCTGCGGCTGGCCAAACCCTCGGGCACCATCGTGGAGGAGGTTGTCTATCCCGCGGCAGGGCCCGTCGGAGAATCGGACCACCTCGTCGCCCGCGAGCTGACCGTCCCGCTCGTGATCAACGGCGAGGTCGTGGCGGACGACGATCTGGAAAAGGCCCGCCAACGGGTGGTCGACGGGCTGCACAGCCTGCCGTGGGACGGCCTGAAACTGTCGCACGGCGAGCCGGTGATCCCGACCAGGATGATCCCGCCCGCCCATCGAGGCGCATAGGAGGAGCTACGCCCGAAGCAGCTTCGGTCACCGAACTGCTGGCCACCGCGGTCGCCGCGTTGGGCGGCAGCAAGCGCAGCGGTCAGGTCCGCATGGCCGAGGCCGTCGCGCACGCCTTCGACGCCGGCGAGCACCTGGCCGTGCAGGCGGGCACCGGCACCGGCAAGTCGCTCGCGTATCTGGTGCCTGCGATCGCGCGTGCCGTCGCCACCGACGAGCCGGTGGTGGTATCGACGGCCACCATCGCGCTGCAACGTCAGCTCGTCGACCGCGATCTGCCCGCCCTCGCTGATTCGCTGGAACAACAACTTCCGCGGCGGCCGAGGTTCGCCCTGCTCAAGGGACGCGGAAACTACCTGTGCCTGAACAAGATTCACAACGGCGCGGCCGAGCCGGATGACCGCCCGCAGGACGAATTGTTCGACGCGGCGGCGACCACCGCGCTCGGCCGCGACGTGCAGCGTCTGACCGCATGGTCGTCGGACACCGAGACCGGCGACCGCGACGAACTGACACCCGGTGTGCCCGACCGGTCCTGGGCGCAGGTCAGCGTCTCGGCCAGGGAGTGCATCGGCGCGGCGCGCTGCCCGTTCGGAACCGACTGCTTCGCCGAGAAGGCCCGTGACGTCGCCGGGCAGGCCGACGTCGTCGTCACCAACCACGCGCTGCTGGCCATCGATGCCATCTCCGATGCCGCCGTGCTGCCCGAGCATCGACTGCTGGTGGTCGACGAGGCGCACGATCTCGTCGACCGGGTCACCGGCGTGGCCACCGCCGAACTGTCCAACGCGATACTCGGCGCCGCCACCCGGCGCGCCGCACGACTCGTGGAACCCGAACTGGCGCAACGGTTGGAGGCTGCGACGGCGACGTTCGTGTCGGCGATTCACGACGCGACGCCTGGGCGCATCGACCACCTCGATGACGAGATGACGACCTACCTGACCGCGCTGCGCGATGCCGCGAGCAAGGCGCGCTCGGCGATCGACCTGTCGCCGTCCGACCCGAAGGCCGCCTCCGCGCGCGCCGAAGCGGTGACCGCGCTGACCGACATCAGCGACACGGCCTCGCGCATCGTGGCCTCGTTCGTGCCCGCGATACCCGACCGCGACGATGTGGTGTGGCTCGACCATGAGGACGGGGCGCACGCGAGGGGCACAAAGAGCGGAGGCGGGGGCGGGAGTATCAGAGCCGTCATGCGAGTTGCGCCGCTTTCGGTGGCAGGGCTGTTGCGCGGCAGGCTGTTTGAGCACGCGACCACGGTGCTGACTTCGGCGACGCTGACCGTGGGCGGCACATTCGACGCGATGGCCGCGGCGTGGGGCCTCACCAGCGGCGAGGAGAAGCCGGCCTGGGAATGCATCGACGTGGGATCGCCGTTCGAGCACGCCAAGGCCGGAATCCTCTACGTGGCAGCGCATCTGCCCCCGCCCGGCCGCGACGGCACCGGCTCGGCTGAGCAACTCGACGAGATCGAGGCGCTGATCACCGCGGCGGGCGGGCGCACGCTCGGCTTGTTCTCGTCGATGCGCGCCGCAAAGGCGGCCGCCGAGATCATGCGGGAGCGGTTGGACACACCGGTGCTGTGCCAGGGTGACGACGCGACGTCGGCGCTGGTGAAGCAGTTCGCCGACGACCCGTCGACGTCGCTGTTCGGCACGCTGTCGCTGTGGCAGGGCGTCGATGTGCCCGGACCGTCGCTGTCGCTGGTGTTGATCGACCGAATTCCGTTCCCCCGCCCGGATGATCCGCTGCTGTCGGCGCGCCAGCGCGCGGTGGCGGCCAGAGGCGGCAACGGCTTCATGGCCGTCGCCGCCAGCCACGCGGCGCTGTTGCTGGCCCAGGGCGCCGGCAGGCTGTTGCGCCGCTCGGATGACCGCGGCGTGGTCGCCGTGCTCGACTCCCGCATGGCCACCGCGCGTTACGGCGGGTATCTGCGCGCGTCGCTGCCGCCGTTCTGGGCCACGACCGACCCGGTCCGGGTGCGGCAAGCGCTGGAACGGCTCCGCACAGCCGACGCCGCATTATCCTGACAGCACGTTTCTAGGGCGCCGTCATCTCGGCCACCCGACGATGCGGAAAGGCGCCGCCAATGAGCCGACGACCGATCACCGGCCCCGTGTTCGCCGCCTGCGTCATGCTGCTCGTCGCGTCGTGCGCCACCACCGTGACGGGTCAGCCGGTGTCGGTCTTCGACGATCCGTTCAAGGTTGCCGGCATGCCTGCGGTGGACGGGCCGACCGGGCTTCGCCCGGACGCCGAGCCGCCGACCCGCGAGGTCGAGAACACCGACGGCAGCGAGATCGACGAGCTGGCAGCCGCGGCGATCAGCGACATCGAAGACTACTGGGAGATCACGTATCCGGAGACGTTCGACGACTACTTCATGCGGGTGAAGGAGTTGATCTCCTGGGACGCCAGCGGCTTGGAGAATTCGGAGTTCTGCGGCGCGTTCACCTACGCGCTGGTGAACGCCGGCTACTGCTTCCTCGACCACACGATCGGCTGGGATCGCAGTGAGCTGCTTCCGGGGCTGCGCGACTCCTTCGGCGACATCGCGGTGGCCAACGTGCTGGCCCACGAATACGGCCATGCCATTCACCACCAGGCGAGGATCAACGAGAAGGACACGCCCACCCTCGTCGTCGAGCAGCAGGCCGACTGCTTCGCGGGCGCCTACATGCGGTGGGTGGCCGAGGGCAACTCGCCGCGTTTCACACTGAGCACCGGCGACGGGCTGAACAGCCTTCTGGCGGCGGTGATTTCGTTCCGTGACCCGGTGCTCAGCGAGGACGAGTTCGCGCCCGGCGCCGACGAACACGGTTCGGCGTTCGAACGGATCACCGCGTTTCAGTTCGGTTTCACCGACGGCGCGAAGTCGTGCGCGGCGATCGACGAGAAGGAGATCATCCAGCGCCGCGGCGACCTGCCGGTCGAACTGCAGCGCGACCAGACCGGCGAGTGGCCGGTCAGCGAGGAGTCGGTGAACGCCGTCGTCGACGCCCTCGACACGCTGTTCGCTCCCGCCGACCCGCCGACGCTCAGCTTCGATGCCTCAATGGCGGCCGACTGCCCCGACGCCAGGCCCAGCCCGCCGGTGTCCTACTGTCCGGCCACCAACACAATTGCCGTCGATCTGGAAGACCTCGAGGAAATGGGCAAGCAGTCGGCGCAGGCCGAGGCCATCGGCGTGATCGCCGGCGACAACACGGCGTACTCGATCCTGGTGTCGCGCTACATGCTGGCGCTGCAGCACGAACGCGGCGGCGTTGCCCTCGACAACGCCGAGGCCGCCCTGCGCACGGCATGCCTGACCGGGGTGGCGACGACGAAGATGACCGAGGCCGTCACCACGTCGGACGGCAACACCATCGCGCTGACCGCAGGCGACCTCGACGAGGCGGTGTCGGGCCTGCTCACCAACGGGTTGGCGGCCAGCGACGTCAACGGTGACACGGTGCCGTCGGGCTTCTCCCGCATGGACGCCTTCCGCAACGGCGTGCTCGGTGACGAGGAGCGCTGCTTCAAGCGCTTCCCGTAAGCCGCGATTTCGGCGCGCTAACCGGCGCTACGCGCGCTTTAGCGCGCCCAAATCGCTGGGGTCAGGCGAGCGTGACCAGGCCGAGCTCGGCCTCCGATGCCAGCAACGGGTGGTGCGGCAGCACCCGCACCGTGTAGCCGACCGGACCGGCGACCGGCAGCGGCGTCGTCGTCGAGAACACCTCGAGGCCACCGTCGGCGCTGCCGACGTGCGTCATCGTCACGGCGACGGGAGCGACCAGTGCGTCGGCGGCGTCCACGCGCCCCAGCACCGCCTGCACCGTCACCTCGTCGGGGCGCAATCCCGCCAGTTGCACCTTCGCGGTCAGCGTCATCTCCGAGCCCAGCAGCGGTGTGTCGGGCAACCCCGTGCTGTCGACGTCCGTGATCTGAATCTTCGGCCAGGCCTCCTGCGCGCGCTGGCGGTACAGAGCCAGATCCCGCGCGGCACCGAACGCGGCGCCACCCTCCTCGAGCGGCTCGACGGTGCGGCGCAGCGACTGCGCGGCAGGCGCGTAGTACTTCTCGGTGTAGTCGCGCACCATCCGCGACGCCAACACCTTGGGGCCCAACACTTCCAGCGTGTGGCGGACCATCTCCACCCAGCGCACCGGGATACCGTGCTCGTCGCGGTCGTAGAACTTCGGCGCCACCGACTGCTCAAGCAGGTCGTAGAGCGCCGCCGCCTCCAGGTCGTCGCGGCGGCCCTCGTCGGATACACCGTCGGCAGTCGGTATCTCCCAACCGTTTTCGCCGTCGTACCACTCGTCCCACCAGCCGTCGCGGATGGACAGGTTCAGCCCGCCGTTGAGCGCGCTCTTCATCCCCGACGTGCCGCAGGCCTCCAGCGGACGCAGCGGATTGTTCAGCCAGACATCGCAACCCCAGTACAACTGGCGGGCCATCGACATGTCGTAGTCGGGCAGGAACGCGATGCGGTGGCGCACCTCCGGCCGGTCGGCGAACCGCACCACCTGCTGAATGAGCGCCTTGCCTCCGTCGTCGGCAGGATGCGACTTGCCCGCGACGATCAACTGGATCGGATGCTTGTCGTCCAGCAGAAGCCGCTCGAGCCGTTCGGGGTCGCGCAACATCAGCGTCAACCGCTTGTACGTCGGAACCCGGCGCGCGAACCCGACGGTCAGAACGTTGGGGTCGAAAGCCGTTGCGATCCAACCCAACTCGGCCTCCGCGGCGCCGCGCTCCTGCCACGACCGGCGCAGCCGGGCCCGCACGTCCTTGACCAACAGCTCCCGCAGCTGCGACCGGATCCACCAGATCTGACCGGGATCGACGTGCTGCAACCGCTGCCAGGCCTCGGGCTCCCACACCGCGGGGCCGGTTGGCAGCTCGCCGCCGTACAGCTCGCGGGCGACCTGCAGCCATTGCGGTGCGGCCCACGTCGGCGCGTGCACACCGTTGGTGATCGACCCGATCGGCACCTCGTCCGGATCGAAGCCCGGCCACAGCGCGTTGAACAGCGCCCGGCTCACCCGGCCGTGCAGCCGCGACACCCCGTTGGCGCGCTGCGCCAGCCGCAGACCCATGTGCGCCATGTTGAACTTCGACGGATCGTCCTCGGCGCCGAACGCGATCACCCGGTCCAGCGGCACACCGGGCAGCAGCGGCCCGCAGACGCCGGACGCGTTCTCGTCGCCGCCGCCGAAGTAGCGCTTCACCATCTCCACCGGGAACCTGTCGATGCCCGCGGCCACCGGGGTGTGCGTGGTGAACACGGTCGACGACCGCACCACAGCCAGCGCGGTGTCGAAATCCAGCCCGGAGCCGATGAGCTCACGGATCCGCTCGACGCCGAGGAACCCGGCGTGGCCCTCGTTCATATGGAACACCTCGGGGGTGGGCAGGCCCTCGATCTCGGTGAACGCCCGGATGGCGCGCACCCCGCCGATGCCCGCCAGCAGCTCCTGTTTGATCCGGTGCTCCTGGTCGCCGCCGTACAGCCGGTCGGTCACGCTGCGCAAGTCGTGCTCGTTCTCCGGGATATCGGAATCGAGCAACAGCAACGGGATTCGGCCCACCTGCGCCACCCACACCCGGGCCCGCAGCTGGCCGCAGTCCGGCATCGCCAGGTCGATGAGCACAGGGTCGCCGGTGTGGTTGGTGAGCAGCCGCAGCGGAAGGCCCTGCGGGTCCAGCGCCGGATAGTTCTCCTTCTGCCAACCGTCGGCGGTCAGCGACTGCCGGAAGTACCCCGACCGGTAGTACAGGCCCACCGCGATGAGCGGCAGCCCTAGATCCGAGGCGGACTTCAGATGGTCGCCCGCGAGGATGCCGAGGCCGCCCGAGTAGTTCGGCAGCACCTCGGCGACGCCGAACTCCATCGAGAAGTAGGCGATGCCGTTGGGCAGCTCGTCGCCTGCCGCGGCGCGCTCCTGGTACCACAGCGGCCGGCTCAGGTAGTCGTCGAGTTGGTGGACGATGTCATCCAGCCGCGAGACGAACGACTCGTCGGTGGCCAGCTCGTCCAGCCGTTTCGGGCTGACCTGGCCGAGCAGCACCACCGGATCGCAGCCGACCTGCTTCCACAGGTCAGGGTCGATGGTCGCGAACAGGTCCTGTGTCGGTTTGTCCCAGGACCAGCGCAGGTTGATCGACAGCCGCTCCAGGGCGACGAGTCGCTCCGGAAGGTGGGCGCGGACCGTGAACCGGCGGAGGGCTTTCACGCGACACAACCTTACTGGCGACGGATAAGAGCGCCATCAGTGTCGGTGCGACGTTCACCCGCATGTGGTTGGGCCCGACACTACGGTGGGTATAGGGCGCGACGAGGCTGTAAAAGGAATCCGGAACGACACCAGACGACAGCGGCCCGAGCGGGCCGCGCCATGAAGGAGTGGGTAGGTGGCCGGTCGTATCGCAATCGATGACGTCGCCCCTGTGGTCTCCAACGGACGCTATCCCGCCAAGGCCGTGGTCGGTGAGATGGTCCCGGTGCGCGCGACGGTGTGGCGCGAGGGCCACGACGCCGTGGCCGCCACCCTGGTGGTCCGCTACCACGGCACCGAGTACCCGCAGTTGGCCGAGGGGCCGGTGCTCGAGGAGCCTGCGCAGCCGGTGCCCATCGAGAACGTCGTCAAGCCGGCCCGCCGGATCAAGCCGCAGCACATTGCGATGTCGCTTGGCCGCACACCCGACGTCTTCCACGGGCAGTTCTGCCCCGACGCCGTCGGGTTGTGGACGTTCCGCGTCGACGGATGGGGCGACTCGATCGCCACGTGGCGGCGCGCGGTCACGGCCAAGCTGGACGCCGGGCAGAGCGAAAGCGAGTTGAACAACGACCTGCTGATTGGCGCGCGCCTGCTGGACCGGGCCGCCACCGGCGTCCCCCGCGCGCTGCGGACACCGCTGCTCGAGGCCGCCGAGGCGCTTCGCACGCCGGGCGACCCGTTCACCCGCGCGGGCCGGGCGCTGTCGGAGGAGGTGACGCGGCTCCTCGAGGAGTATCCGCTGCGCGATCTGATCACCCGCGGTGAGTCGTACGGCGTGTGGGTGGACCGGCCGCTGGCGCGGTTCGGCGCCTGGTACGAGTTCTTCCCCCGCTCGACCGGCGGTTGGGACCGTGACGGCAACCCGGTGCACGGCACGTTCGCCACCGCGGCCAAGGCATTGCCCCGCATCGCGAGGATGGGCTTTGACGTGGTGTACCTGCCGCCGATCCATCCGATCGGCAAGGTGCACCGCAAGGGCCGCAACAACTCGGTGACCGCCGGGCCCAACGACGTGGGATCGCCGTGGGCGATCGGCAGCGACGAGGGCGGCCACGACGCGGTGCACCCGGACCTCGGCACGATCGACGACTTCGACGACTTCGTCGCCGCGGCACGCGACCAGGGCCTCGAGGTGGCGCTGGATCTGGCGCTGCAGGCGGCGCCGGACCACCCGTGGGCCAAGGAGCATCCGGAGTGGTTCACTGTGCTGCCGGACGGCACGATCGCCTACGCGGAGAACCCGCCGAAGAAGTACCAGGACATCTACCCGATCAACTTCGACAACGACCCCGCGGGCATCTACCACGAGGTGCTGCGGGTGGTGCGGTTCTGGATCAGCCACGGCGTCAAGATCTTTCGCGTCGACAACCCGCACACCAAGCCGCCGAACTTCTGGGCCTGGCTGATCGGACAGGTCAAGTCGGTCGACCCCGACGTGCTGTTCTTGTCCGAGGCGTTCACCCGGCCCGCCCGCCTCTACGGCCTGGCCAAACTCGGCTTCACCCAGTCCTACAGCTACTTCACCTGGCGCACCGCGAAGTGGGAACTGATCGAATTCGGTGAAGACATCGTCGAACACGCCGACTACGCGCGGCCCAACCTGTTCGTCAACACTCCCGACATCCTGCACGAGAGCCTGCAACAGGGCGGCCCCGGCATGTTCGCCATCCGCGCCGTGCTCGCATCGACGTTCAGCCCGGCCTGGGGCGTCTACTCCGGCTACGAGTTGTTCGAGCATCAGCCGGTGCGCGAAGGCAGCGAGGAATACCTGAATTCGGAGAAGTACGAGCTGCGCCCCCGCGACTTCGAGGCAGCCCTGGCCCGCGGCGAATCGCTGGAGCCGTTCCTGGCCCGGCTCAACGAGATTCGCCGTCTGCACCCGGCGCTGCGCGAGCTGCGCACGCTGAAGTTCCACCACATCGACAACGACGCGCTGCTGGCCTACAGCAAGTTCGACCCGATCACCGGCGACGCGGTGCTGGTGGTGGTCACGCTCAACCCGTTCGGCCCGGAGGAGTCGACCCTGTGGCTGGACATGGGCGCCCTCGGCATGCACCCCTACGACCGGTTCTGGGTTCGCGACGAGATCACCGGCGAGGAATACCAGTGGGGCCAAGCCAATTACGTCCGCCTTGATCCGGCCAAGGCGGTCGCGCACATATTGAACATGCCGCGGATACCGGCCGAACAACGAGCGGCCCTGCTGCGCAGGGAATGAGGGAAGTGACCGAAAAGATGACGCGCACGAACCAACAGACGAGCCCACACCTGCGGCCGGATCCCAACGATCTGAACCGGCTGCTGGCCGGCGAGCACCACAACCCGCATTCGATTCTCGGCGCACACGAGTACGGCGACCACACGGTGATCCGTGCCTACCGGCCGCACGCAATCGAGGTGGCCGCGCTTGTCGGCAACGAGCGATACGTGTTCACCCACCTCGACGCCGGGCTGTTCGCGGTGGCGTTGCCGTTCACCAATCTGATCGACTACCGGCTGCAGGTGAGCTACGACCACGGCGGCGACGAACCGCACGTGCACACCGTCGCCGACGCCTACCGCTTCCTGCCGACACTGGGCGAGCTGGATCTGCACCTGTTCGCCGAGGGGCGCCACGAACGCCTCTGGGACGTCATCGGCGCGCACCCGCGCAGCTTCCGAACCGCCGACGGAGTGGTCGAAGGTGTGTCGTTCGCGGTGTGGGCGCCGAACGCCAAGGGGGTCAGCCTGATCGGCGACTTCAACCATTGGGACGGCGACGAGGCGCCGCTGCGGGTGCTCGGGTCGACGGGGGTGTGGGAACTGTTCTGGCCGGGGTTCCCGATCGGCGGCAAGTACAAGTTCCGTGTGCACGGCGCCGACGGTTCGGTCACCGAACGCGCCGACCCGATGGCGTTCGCCACCGAGGTGCCGCCGCAGACGGCGTCGCGCGTCACCATCAGCAACTACACGTGGGCCGACGACGAGTGGATGACGCGACGGGCGCAGGTCAATCCGGTGTTCGAGCCGATGAGCACCTACGAGGTGCACCTGATGTCGTGGCGGCCTGGCCTGAGCTACCGCCAGCTCGCCGAGGAACTCACCGAATACGTTGTCGAGCAGGGTTTCACGCACGTCGAACTGCTGCCGGTGGCCGAGCATCCGTTCGGCGGGTCGTGGGGCTACCAGGTCACGTCGTACTATGCCCCGACGTCACGGCTGGGCAGCCCGGACGATTTCCGCTACCTCGTCGACAAACTGCACCAGGCGGGCATCGGCGTGATTATGGACTGGGTGCCCGCCCACTTCCCCAAGGACGCGTGGGCGCTCGGCCGGTTCGACGGCACCGCGCTCTACGAGCACTCCGATCCGCGCCGCGGTGAACAGTTGGACTGGGGCACATACGTTTTCGACTTCGGCCGTCCCGAGGTGCGCAACTTCCTGGTGGCCAACGCGCTGTACTGGTTGCAGGAATTCCACATTGACGGTCTGCGCGTCGACGCGGTGGCATCGATGCTGTATCTGGACTACTCGCGGCCCGAGGGCGGCTGGACCCCCAACATCTACGGCGGCCGCGAGAACCTGGAAGCGGTGCAGTTCCTGCAGGAGATGAATGCGACCGTGCACAAGGTCGCGCCGGGCATCGTCACCATCGCCGAGGAGTCGACGTCGTGGCCCGGCGTTACACGGCCGACAAACCTTGGTGGGCTTGGCTTCTCGATGAAGTGGAACATGGGCTGGATGAATGACACGCTCGAGTTCATCAAGCGTGACCCCATCCACCGCAGCTACCACCATCACGAGATCACGTTCTCGATGTTGTACGCCTACAGCGAGAACTACGTGCTGCCGATCAGCCACGACGAGGTGGTGCACGGCAAGGGCACGCTGTGGGGCCGGATGCCGGGGAACGATCACATGAAGGCCGCGGGCCTGCGCAGCCTGCTGGCCTACCAGTGGGCGCATCCGGGCAAGCAACTGCTGTTCATGGGGCAGGAGTTCGGCCAGCGCGCGGAGTGGTCCGAGGAGCGCGGGCTGGACTGGTATCAGCTTGACGAGAACAGCTTCTCGACCGGCATCCAGAAGATGATGCGCGACATCAACGACATCTACCGCACGCGGCGGGCGCTGTGGTCGCAGGACACCCGTCCCGAGGGTTACTCGTGGATCGACGCCAACGACTCGGCCAACAACGTGCTGAGCTTCCTGCGCTTCGGCGACGACGGCACGATGTTGGCCTGCATCTTCAACTTCTCCGGCGCCGAGCACACCCGGTACCGGCTCGGGCTGCCGCATACGGGCACTTGGCGGGAGGTGCTCAACACCGACGCCGACGTCTACAACGGCTCGGGCATCGGCAACTACGGCGCCGTGGAGGCCACCGACGAGCCGTGGCACGGCAGGCCCGCATCGGCGGTGATGGTGCTGCCGCCGCTGTCCGCGCTGTGGTTCGAACCCGCTCAGCCGACCGACTGACGCGAAGGCATCAGTACAGCGCGTTGGCGAGCTTGCGTCGGGCTTCGATGACCTCGGGGTCGGCCGGGTCGAAGAGCTCGAACAGCTCGACCAACCGCGTTCGCACCTTGGTGCGGTCGTCGCCCGCGGTGCGCTTGACCAACGCGATCAGCCGGTCGAAGGCCGCCTTGGGGTTCTGCTGCAGGATCTCGACATCCGCAGCGGCGAAAGCTGATTCGATGTCGTCGGGGTTCGCGTCAGCGGCGACGATCGCCCCCGGCGCCTGCGACGTGGCCCGCTGCAGGAAGGCGATCTGACGCACCGCGCCCTTGGCCTCGGGGTGGTTGGGCTTCGCGTCGAGGATCTTCTGGTAGGCGCTGCGCGCGGCGTCGAAATCGCCGGCGTCGAGGTGCGCGCGGGCCTGCGCCAGCTCGGGGTCAACCTGCTCGGGCTCGCCGGCATCGCCTCCGCCGCTGAGCTTTCCGGCGGTGGCGTTGAGCAGCGAATCGATCCAGCCGCGCAGCTGATCGGCGGGCTGCAGGCCCTGGAAGCTGGACAACGGTTGGCCTGCTGCCAGTGCGACGACGGTCGGGACGGCCTGCACGCCGAACACCTGCGCCACCCGCGGCGTCGTGTCGACGTTCACGGACGCCAGCGCCCACTTGCCGCCGTCTTGGGCCGCCAGCGTGCCCAGCGCGTTGGCCAGCTGCACGCTCGCGTCGCTGCGTGGCGACCAGAGCACCACGACGACGGGCACCTGGTTCGACCGAACCAGCACTTCGGCTTCGAAATTGGCTTCAGTGATCTCCACACCAGCCGGCGCGCCGGAGCCCTGCCCGTCGCTGGGCGCCGAGGCGCGCTGCTTCAGGGCGGACAGGTCAACCGCGCCGGCGATGGATGGACCGACGGGAGGACGTGGACGACTCACGCTTCTAAGTCTGTCACGCCGTTTCCGGCACCGATCCGCGTGGTTGCAGGACCCCCTTCGACGGGCTGGCAGACCCCATCCGACCACTCCGATCGGCCCATATGAGGAAGATCACACTGCCAAGCGGCACGACGCTCGCCAGCAACGCCAGCAACCATGTGCCGCGCGCCCATTTGACCGAGATTCCGACGAGCAGACCGGCCAACACGAACGCCACGAAGATCAGGCCGTGGGCCATGCCGAACACCTTGACCCCGATCTCGGTGCGCGGGCTGCCCAGGTACTTGAAATACATCCCGACCAGCAGGCCGACCCAACTGACGGCTTCGGCCAACGCGATCAGGCGAAACCATCCCGCGGCGGTACGGACGGTGAAGGCGCTAGGGGCGTCAGCGGCGTCGGACACGCTTGTCATGGGCGCCATTGTGCCCGAAATTCCGCGCTATTACTACACGCCGTAGTAGACCGCTTACCCGGCCCGCAGGATCAGCGCGTCGCCCTGGCCGCCCGCGCCGCACAGCGCGGCGACGGCATAGCCGGATCCGCGTCGCGCCAACTCCAGCGCCGCGTGCAGCGTGATGCGCGCACCCGACATGCCGATCGGATGGCCGATCGCGATCGCACCGCCGTTGGTGTTGACCTTCTCCGGATCGAGACCGAGTTCCTTCATCGAAGCCAACGCGACCGCCGAGAACGCCTCGTTGATCTCGACCACATCCAGGTCGTCGACCGAAATACCTTCGCGCGCAATGGCTTTCTTGATCGCATTGGCCGGCTGGGACTGCAGCGTGGAGTCCGGCCCCGCGACAACGCCGTGGGCGCCGATCTCGCACAGCCAGGACAGCCCCATCTGCTCGGCCTTGTCCTTGTTCATCACGACGACGGCAGCGGCGCCATCGGAGATCTGCGACGCCGAACCCGCCGTGATGGTTCCGTCTTTGCGGAACGCGGGCTTGAGCCCGGCCAACGACTCGGCGGTGGTGTTGGCCCGGATCCCCTCGTCCTCGGCGAACTCGATCGGGTCGCCCTTGCGCTGCGGAATCTGGACAGGAACCACTTCGTCGGCAAACACGCCGTCTTTCCATGCGGCCGCGGCCTTCTGGTGCGAGCGGGCCGCGAACTCGTCCTGCTCGGCGCGGGTGAACTGGTCGACCTCGTTGCGCTGCTCGGTCAACGCGCCCATCGGCTGGTCGGTGAACACGTCGTGCAACCCGTCGTAGGCCATGTGATCGAGCACGGTGACATCGCCGTACTTGTAGCCGGCGCGGCTGTTCATCAACAGGTGCGGCGCCTTGGTCATCGACTCCTGACCGCCCGCGACGACCACGTCGAATTCACCGGCGCGAATCAGCTGATCGGCCAACGCGATCGAGTCGATGCCGGACAGGCACATCTTGTTGATCGTCAGCGACGGCACGCCCCAGCCGATGCCGGCGGCCACCGCCGCCTGCCGCGCAGGCATCTGCCCAGCCCCGGCGGTCAGCACCTGACCCATGATCACGTACTCGACTGACGACGCGGGGACACCCGCCTTCTCCAGGGCGCCCTTGATGGCGATGGCGCCTAGGTCGCTGCCCGAGAACTCCTTCAACGAGCCCATCAGCTTGCCCACTGGCGTCCGCGCCCCAGCAACTATTACCGACGTCGTCATTTCCTACCTCCAGGGGTTTCGCAAGGCTTCGTCGAGGCTATCCAGAAGACCGCCAGTATCGAAATCGATGTCGTTAGGTTACCTTTGCGTTATGACCGCCGACCAAGTTGACGCCCGTCCACTCTTGGCCACCGCACTGGTGACAGCAATCGACCACGTCGGCATTGCTGTCGCGGATCTGGACAGCGCGGTCAAGTGGTATCACGACCATCTCGGCATGATCGTCCTGCACGAAGAGGTCAACGAGGACCAGGGCGTCCACGAGGCGATGCTGTCGGTACGCGGCGCGCCGGTCGGCAGCGCGCAGATTCAGCTAATGGCGCCGCTCGACGAGACGTCGCCGATTGCCAAGTTCCTGGACAAGCGCGGCCCCGGCCTGCAGCAGCTGGCGTATCGGGTCAGCGACATCGACGCGCTCACCGACCGGCTGCAGGAGCAGGGTGTGCGGCTGATCTACGACGCACCGCGGCGGGGTACCGCCAATTCGCGGATCAACTTCATCCATCCGAAGGATGCCGGCGGTGTGCTGATCGAGTTGGTCGAGCCCGCCGAAACTCACTGACATCTACGACCATTTCCTGGTCGGGCCCCGAGTGGCGCGATGCTGCCAGCACGGCGTGTGCCAATGCCTGCGGTCCTCGACCGCGTCTTGCCCGAAGTCGATCGGCCATACCACCAAATGCGCTGTGCCGGGCCGAATTTCGTGGTCGCAGCCCGGGCAGCGGTAGGTCTTGGTGGCCCTGGCCGCGGCGACCGGCTTGACCTCGTAGTCGTAGCCGTCGGGTCCGACCTCGATGCGCCGGGGCGCGGGCAGGGGTGTCCGTGGCGGCTGCCGGGTGCGTCGACGCCTGGACATCTGATGAGTCTATGCGCTCAGAACAGCCGGAACTCGGAGTCGTCCATGCCGCGCATCTGGTCGTAGTCCAAAGTCACGCAACGGATTCCACGATCGATGGCCAGGGTGCGCGCCTGCGGCTTGATCTGCTGAGCGGCGAACACCCCGCTGACGGGGGCCAGCACGCTGTCGCGGTTGAGCAGTTCAAGGTAACGGGTGAGCTGTTCGACGCCGTCGATCTCGCCGCGCCGCTTGATCTCCACGGCCACCGAGCGGCCCTGTTCGTCGCGGCATAGCAGATCGACCGGCCCGATCGGGGTCATGTACTCACGGCGCACCAACGTGTAACCGGGGCCGAGCAATTCGATGTGCTCGGCCAACAGCGCCTGCAGGTGCGCTTCCACTCCGTCTTTGACCAGGCCCGGGTCCACCCCCAGTTCGTGGCTCGAGTCGTGCTCGATGTCTTCGACGGTGATGCGCAACTGCTCGCCGGACTTGTTCTCCACCACCCACACCGGCAACGGACCGCTGGTGTCCTCGGTCATCCAACACGGCGGGCTCATCCAGTTCAGGGGCTTGTAGGCCCGGTCGTCGGCATGCACGCTGACCGACCCGTCGGCCTTGATCAGCAGCAGCCTGCGGGCGGAGGGCAGATGGGCGGTCAGACGCCCCACGTAGTCAACGGTGCACGAAGCGATGACGAGACGCACTGGTCCAACCTTAGGGCCCGAACCCCGGGCAAATTAGGCTGACACGGGATGAACTCGAAAAAGAGCGTCGCGCACCGGTTGGGCCGGGTCCTGGAGACCGTGACCCGGCAAAGCGGACGGCTGTCGACGACGCCGGACTACGGGTCGTGGCTGCTGGGCAGGGAGACCGAAAGCCAGAAGCGGCGACGGGTCCGCATCCAGGTCATCCTGACCGTCCTCATCCTGTTGACCAACCTGCTCGGGATCATCGTGGCGACCGCTCTGGTGGCGTTCGTGTTTCCGGTGCCCAGCGTCTTCAGCGACGTCCCTGCGTGGCTCACCTTCGGGGTCAGCCCGGCCTACATCGCGCTGGCGCTGGGCCTTGGCACCTTTTGGGTGACCCACAAGATCGTCAACTCGCTGCGGTGGGCCATCGAGGAGCGAAAGCCGAACCGCGCCGATCATCGCAACGCGTTCGTGGCACCCTGGCGGGTCGCGCGAATGGTCCTGATTTTGTGGGGCGTCGGCGCGGCGCTCATGACGACGTTGTACGGGCTTCACGACACCGACTTCATCCCGCGCTTCCTGTTCGCCGTCAGCTTCTCCGGCGTCGTGGTGGCCACCGCTTGCTACCTGATCACCGAGTTCTCGCTGCGGCCGGTCGCCGCGCAGGCCCTGGAAGCCGGTCCGCCACCCCACCGCCTCACCGCGGGCATCATGGGCCGCACCATGCTGGTCTGGATGCTCGGCTCGGGCGTGCCCGTTCTCGGCATCGCGGTCACCGCGATCTTCGCCCTGGCACTGCAGAACCTCACCCAGACGCAATTCGCCTACGCCGTACTCAACATCGCCGTCGTGGCGCTCATCTTCGGCTGGGTGCTGATGTGGTTGCTGTCCTGGTTGACCGCCACACCGGTGCGCGTGGTGCGCACGGCGCTCAAGCACGTCGAGGAAGGCGACTTGGACTGCAAGGTGGTGGTGTTCGACGGCACCGAGCTGGGCGAGCTGCAGCGCGGATTCAACTCGATGGTCGAGGGCCTGCGAGAGCGCGAACGGGTGCGCGACCTCTTCGGCAGGCACGTCGGCCGTGAGGTGGCCGCAGCGGCCGAAAAGGAACGGCCCCAGCTCGGTGGCGAGGAACGCCACGTCGCGGTGTTCTTCGTCGATCTGATCGGCTCGACGGAGTTGGTGTCAGGCCGTCCCGCAACCGAAGTGGTCCAGCTGTTGAACCGGTTCTTCCAGGTGATCGTCGAAGAGGTCGACCGCCACCACGGCATCGTCAACAAGTTCGAAGGCGATGGCGCGCTTGCGGTTTTCGGTGCGCCGAATCACCTCGACCATCCTGAGGACGAGGCGCTCGCCGCTGCGCGGGCGATCTGCGAGCGGGTCCGCGCCGAGGTGCCCGAATGCGACATCGGCATCGGCGTGGCCGCAGGCCAGGCGGTGGCGGGCAACGTCGGTGCCAACGAACGCTTCGAGTACACCGTCATCGGCGAACCGGTCAACGAGGCGGCCCGGTTGTGCGACCTGGCGAAGACGAAGCCCAGCCGGCTCCTCGCGTCGTCGGACGCGGTGGCGAATGCCACCGAAAATGAAAGCCGTTACTGGACTTTGGGCGACACCGTGACCCTGCGAGGCCTCGATCAGCCGACGCAGCTGGCAGTGCCGGTCTGATGGATCAGTGAGGATGATGACGGCGGCCGAGTTGGCCGACCGCACCCACCGCGCCACGGAGGCAGCCGTGGCCGTCGCTGCCGATCTCGGGCTGCGGGTGCAGCGACCTGTGGTCCTGCATGACGTGTTCTCTGTCGTCGTGCATCTGGCGCCCGAACCTGTCGTCGCGCGCATCCCTGTGGTGCTCACCGGTGCGACGGCGCCCGACGCGCAGGCCGCCCGTCAGCAGCGTGAGCTCGACGTCGTGGCGTGGCTGGACCAGAGGGGTGTCCCCGTCGTCGCACCGTCTCCGCTGGTGCCGCGCAGACCGTTTCGCCGAGACGGCTTCCCGATGACGTTTTGGGAGCTTGCCGACGTGGCCGACGATCATCAGCCGTATCGGGGCGTCGACATCTCCTACAGCGCCGAACTGCACGCTGCGCTGTCGGAATGTCCGGCGCCGCTGCCGTTTCTGGCGCCGTTCAACCATGGGCTGCCCGAGATGTTGGCAGTGCTGGATGACGTCGATGTCTTGCGACGCGGCGAAACCGACCGCGCCCGCGCCGAATACGCGGCGCTGCGCTCGATTCTGGCGAACCGATCCGCCTTCGAGTCGGCCTTTCCCGAGGTGGAGGTCCAACCGATCCAGGGAGACGGCCCGTCGCACAACGTCATTCGCACCAAGGACGGCATCCGGTTCTCCGACTTCGAGGACGTGACGATCGGCCCGGTGGAATGGGACCTCGCGCTGATCGGCGCAGAGGCCGTCGCGGGCTACGACGACGCCGCGCGGCAGCGTCGGCGCCGCGTGACGAATCCCGATGTGCAGCGGGTGATGGATGCCGCCCGTCGCCTGCAGTTCGTCGGTTGCCTCACGCTGATGCCGCAGCTGCCGCTGCTCGCCGATGCGCTGATGGAGATGGTGCAGGAATGGCGTGACACGCCACTGGACCTTTGACTCACGCGGGCCTACGCCGAGCCGACAGCTTGTTCGCCGACGACGGCGAGCAGCCGGAGTTGTTCGAGCGCAGAGGATCCCGCGGGCGGGGTCAGCACGACCAGGCGTTGATTGTCGACGGTGGCGAGCACTTCGCAGTCGAGGGTGATGGCACCGACCTTGGTCAGGAACGTCTTCTGCTGCATGTGTCTGGCGGCCACCTCGTGGCGTGCCCACAGCGCCGCGAACTCCGGGCTGTGGGCCAGCAGGTTGTCGATGAGTTCGCGCATGTCGGCGTCGTTGCGTCTGCGGGCCCATGCCGCGCGAAGGTCGGCGACGAAGGTTCGGCTGTGCTCGTCGTGCTCTCCTTGCGGGGCCAGCGCACGACTGGTCGGGTCGGTGAACCACTTCCAGCTCAAGTTCGACCGAAACCCCGTGTCGCCGGCGACCCGATCCCCCATCAACAGCCTGGCGAGTTCGTTCTGCGCGAGGATGACGTCGGTGTCGGAGCCGACGAACGCGGCGGCGTCGCGCAATTGGTCGAGGACGAACATCAGCGCCGGGCGCACGTGCGTGGACGCCCTGGTGCGGTCGGGCACGGCGTGGCCTGCCAGCCGGTACAGGTGGTCGGTCTCGTCGTCGGTGAGGCGAAGCCCGCGTGCCAGCGCGCGCACCATCTGAGTCGACGGCTGCGGGCCGCGGGCCTGTTCCAACCGGCCGTAATAGTCCACCGACATCCCGGTCAGCTGGGCCACCTCTTCGCGCCTCAGGCCGGCCGTGCGGCGCCGCACACCCGCGGGAAGCCCGACGTCCGACGGTCTGATGGCCTCTCTGCGGCGGCGCAGGAAGTCGGCCAGCGCAGCGCGGTCCATCGAGCCGTCCATGCAGCCATTGTCGCCGACGCGGGCACGCGCAGACAGGGACTCGCAATCCCTGGTTCGACGCGTCGTGGTATCCCGGCCGGTGGCGATTGACACTGGCTTCATGCAAACGAAGAAACTCGGATCTCTGATCACATCGGCAGTCGGCCTCGGTTGCATGGGCATGTCGGGCGCCTACGGCGAAGCCGACCGCGGCGAGAGCATCGCGACCGTGCGCGCAGCCATCGACGCCGGCATCACCTTGGTGGACACCGCCGACTTCTACCGGATGGGGCACAACGAACTACTGCTCGCGGAGGCGCTGCGATCGATGCCCCGCGAAAGTTACCATCTCAGCGTGAAATTCGGCGCCCAGATCGGACCGGACGGCACGTGGTTCGGATTCGACGGGCGACCGGCAGCGGTGAAGACCGCGGTCGCATATTCGCTGCAGCGACTCGGCACCGACTACATCGACGTATACAGGCCGGCGCGCCTGGACCCCGCAGTGCCGATCGAGGACACCGTCGGCGCCATCGGCGACCTCGTCGACGCCGGGTTCGTGCGCCACATCGGCCTGTCGGAGGTCGGTTCGGAGACCGTTCGCCGAGCGGCATCGGTCCGGCCCATCAGTGATCTACAGATCGAGTATTCGCTGATGTCACGCAGTATCGAGCGCGACATTCTGCAGACCTGCCGCGAACTCGGAATCGGTATCACCGCATACGGCGTGCTGTCTCGAGGGCTCATCGGCGGCAACTGGACCAAAAACAGGAGCGGACATGCTGATTCTGCCGATTCGCGTCTTGCCAGCCCGCGTTTCTCAGGGCATAACCTGGACGCCAATCTGGCTCTCGCGGAGGCACTGCGGGGCGTGGCCGACGAACTCGGTCTCACGATGGCGCAGGTCGCGATCGGCTGGGTCGCCTCCCGAGGCTCCGACGTGGTGCCGCTCATCGGCGCGCGCACCCGCACTCGTCTGAACGAGGCGCTCGGCGCTGTGGATGTACGCCTGGACGGCGACCAGCTGGCCCGCATCGAGGCGGCCGTGCCCGCGGAAAAGGTGGCCGGCGACCGGTACCCCGCCGCGCACATGGCGGCCCTGGACTCCGAACGCTGATCCGCTGCAGACGTCTAACCTCGGATCCATGGCACGTGGAATCTTCGACTCCCCCGTCGTCGGCATCCTCAACAGGGGCTTCGTCGGACTGCTCAACGCTCCCGTCATCGGCCGCTTCGTCAGCCGCGGCCTGGTGGTCATTCGGTATGTCGGGCGGCGATCAGGGCGCACCTTCGAAACACCGGTCGGCTATCGGCGGTCCGGAAACCGGATCGTGATCACCGTCGTCGCGCCGGACAAGAAAACCTGGTGGCGCAACTTCCTCGGCGAGGGCGGACCCATCACGCTTGTGAATCTCGACGGCGCGGACCGGACTGGCCACGCGGTGGCCGAGCGCGACGAGGAGGGACGCGTGACGGTGACAGTCGACCTGGAATAGGCTTCGCGGCAAGCCTCTTCGATCCCGTCGGGATCGACGGCCCCTCACACGCCGTTACGTGCGCGGCAGCACGTGCGGCGCCAGTAGGCGGGCAGCATCGCGCGGCCCCGGTTGACCGTCGCTGTGAAGCGCCGTGAGGTACCCGTGGTCGGCGCCGGCGTCATCATACTGCCGCACGCGTGCCGCAATATGTTCTGGGCTGTCGAACTGCCCTCCGTTCACCCACGGCGCGGCATACCCCAGTTGTTCCATGTCGCGTGCATCGCCCAAATGCCGACCGTCGGCGGCAATCTCAACAGCGAAGCCGACCGAGTTCTTTGCGAGCATGCCGCCAGGCTAGAACCTCAATCGAGCTTGAGGTCAAGGCGCACAGGCGCACTGCCGCGATCAGCCGGCCGCCGTCGGCACCCAGTTGCCGTGGAAGCCGGCGGGAACGCGGTGCGGCAACTTGATGCTCGCGGCGTCCTGCAGGGTCTGGGCGTCGAGGATCGCCAGTTCGCTGCGGTCGATACGTTTGTCGTACACATAGCCCATCAGTACGCCGTCGTCCTCGTCGGCGTCCGGCGAGGACGGTTCGAATACGAACTCGCCCAGTATTTTTCCGTCACCGAAGGACCGCTTCACGGACGCGTCGCCGACGAAGTCGTGCTTGAGCAGGGTGTCGCTGCCCTCACCGTCGGGGAAGGACGGGGCGTAACCGTACCTGTGGCGTCTACCGACGCGGCGCTCGTCGACGCGGGGGAACTCCTGGCCGCGGTCGTCGATGCGCGACTCGCGCACCTTGCCGTCGGCCAGATCGACCACCCAGCGGTCGAGGGTGGGCAGGCCCTCGTCGGGCCCGAGGAGATGCGTATCGAACATCTTCGGGTGCCGCACCAGGTCCAAAACGATGGTCTCGCCGTCGTCGTAGGCGTTCATCGGGTGGAACACATAGCAGGGTTCGACGTCGAACCAGCGCACGTCGTCGTTGTCGCCGTCGCGCGGCATCACGCCGACCCGAGCGGGGTACTTCGGGTTCCAGGAGTACGGGAAGCGCCGATCGGCGGACGCGCTCGGTTTCCGGGCGCTGATCGGATCGGGGATGCGCACCCGACCGATCAAGGCGGACAACATGAGTCGGGCAGGCCAGCGTAAGCCGCGCGGGACGCCCATCTCGACCATTTGGCGCGCGTCCAGCGTGACCGGTAGGTCGTAGAAGACGACGTGGTTCTCCGTCAGCGAGAAGTCGTGCATCATCGGAGCACCCGCCACCTCGACGTCGACGATGCGCCGCGCCCGGCCGTCGACGCCGATCACCGAGTACTGCACCCTGTTGCCGCCGTACACGTTGTACGAAACAGCGTGCAGTTCACCGGTTTCCGGATCGCGCTTGGGATGCGCGGTGTAGCCGCCGGTCAAGGTTCCGTCGAAGTTACAGGGCCCGACGGTCTCCAATTCGTCGGTCAATTCCATGTTGGTGACGCCTGACTCGACCAGTGCCAGCGTCTTGCCCGCATGCCCGATGACGTTGGTGTTGGCGCCGATCCCCGAGACCGGAAAGTCGCCTTTGGGTGGCTCTTCGCCCAGCGCTCGCGCGGTCTGCGGGCCACGGACCCAGCGATTGCGGTACCACTCGGCCTTCCCGTCGCGGATCCGGATGCCGTGCACCATGCCGTCGCCGACGAACCAGTGATACAGGTCGGGGTCCAGTTCGCCGACGGGGTTGGGCCCGTTGCGCAGGTAACGTCCGTCGAGATAGTCGGGGATGGTCCCGCTTACCTCGAGGTCGGTGAGCGTGAATTCCTCGGTGATGGCTGCGAACGCGCCTTCGAGGTAACGATTCGTCATGACCAGCCCCTGATAACGGTGTTATGACTGCCTCTGTATAACACCGTTATGGCACGATGGCAAGGGTGAGCGATCGCCCCCGCGAACAACTGGTCGAGGCCGGTATTCGGATTCTGGAGCGCGACGGCCTACCCGCGCTGTCCGCGCGCAAACTCGCTGCGGAGACCGGCACGTCGACGATGGCGGTCTACACCCACTTCGGCGGCATGACGGGACTCATCGACGCCATCGCCAGCGAAGCATTCGCGCGGTTCACCAGGGCGCTGACTGACATCGAGCAGACCGACGATCCGGTCGCGGACTTCTTCGTGATGGGCCTGCGCTATCGCGAGTTCGCGCTGGCCAATCCGCAGCGCTACCAGATGATGTTCGGCACCTCGGCGCAGTCGCTGAACCGCTTTCACTCCGACCTGACGGTCACCGGCAGCGCCAGCGCCCGCGAGGAATGGGCGGTGTCCTTCGAAGCGCTCCTCGAGGCCGTGCGCCGGATGATCGCGGCGGGCCGCATCCGCGACGACGGGGTCGCCGCGATGGCGGGCCGGCTGTGGAGCATCAACCACGGGGCGGTTCTGCTCGAGATGGCGGGCTTCTTCGGCCAGGAAGGCCACGGGTTGACCCAGATTCTCGGGCCGCTCGCCGTCGACACCATCGTCGGGATGGGCGACGAGCGCGAGAGGACGCAGCAGTCTCGGGCCGCGGCACTGGCCGTGGTGTTCGGCGACTGAGGGCCGGGACTACGTGCCAGGTCGGCTATATCGCCTTGAGCGCCGCGTCGTAGTCGGGCTCCTGCCCGATTTCGGGGACCAGCTCGGTGTAGACAACCTCACCGTTGGCGCCAACCGCCACGACGGCCCGCGCGAGCAGCCCCGCCATCGGGCCGTCGGCGATCGTCACGCCGTAGGCCTCACCGAAGCCGTCGCGGAATGCCGAGGCGGTTGTCACGTTCTCGATTCCCTCGGCGCCGCAGAACCGCTTCTGCGCAAACGGCAGATCTTTCGAAACGCAGAGCACGGCAACACCGCTTGAGGCCGCTCGCTCGTTGAAGGTGCGCACGCTCGTCGCACACACCGGGGTGTCGACGGACGGGAAGATGTTCAGCAGAAACGGCTTTCCTCGAAACTGCTCGTCGCTCACCGTGCCCAGGTCGGTTCCGGTCAGGGTGAAGCCGGGTGCGGTTGAGCCGACGGCGGGCAGGTCGCCAACGGTATTGATCGGGTTTCCACGCAGGGTTATCTGTGCCACGCAAGCAGTCTCTCAAATGCCATTTCCAGCCGAACACCGGCCGCTCGTGCCCGTTGACCGGTTCAGGTCTGGTGTCGGAGTAGTTCGGAGACCGTGACGAACTCATAGCCGCGGTCGCGCAGGCCGGAGACGATGCCGGGCAGCGCTGCACGAGACGCCTCTCGGCCGTCGAACATGACGTGCAACAGGATGATCGAACCCGGTTGCGTCGCGTCCAGGGTGTTCTGGACGATCGCCGCGGTGTCGGGCTGATCCGACGAATCCGGCTCGACATCCCACATGACGGTCGTCACGTTGTGCCGATCAAGATAGGCGGGCAGCGCCCACAGCTTCTTCCCGTAGGGAGGTCGGAACGTGATGTCTCCGGTATAGCCGGTCGCGCGGATCTCCGAATCGGTCTTCTCGACTTCGTCTGCGACCGTCTCGGATGATTTGAGCACCAGTCTGCGATGCGAGAACGTGTGGTTGCCGATCTCATGCCCCGCCGCGGCTATCGCAGCCCCGTGCTGCGGGAAGCGCTGCAGATCTTTGCCGTTGAGATAGAACGTTGCGGGAACCTTCAGACGGGCCAGGCTTTGCAATACCTCGGGCGTGTGCTCGGATGGCCCGTCGTCGAGGGTCAAGGCAACCACCTTCTCGTCGGTGGGCACGCGCGCGACGAGCCGTCCGGCCAGCTGGAAGGTCCGCGCGTTCATGACGATGTAGACACCGACACAAATGACCAGAATCAGGGACACTAACGTCGCGGCCGGGAACACCATACGTCTCATTGCAAACCCCCCACGTGATTGACTATCACGCCGCGCAGCAATTCGGTCGATGGCCCGGACGACCATGTCGTTTTTCCGCCAGTCTTGTCGGTGTCCTCGTGTAATCGTGTGAGGATGCACGACGATTTCGACCGCTGCTTCCGGGCGGTGCAGGCCAAGGACGCCCGGTTCGACGGCTGGTTCGTCACCGCCGTGCTGACAACGGGCATCTACTGCAGGCCGAGTTGCCCGGTCCGCCCGCCGCACGCGCAGAACATGCGTTTCTATCCGACGGCCGCCGCCGCGCAGAAGGCAGGTTTCCGGGCGTGCAAGCGCTGCCGACCCGACGCGTCACCGGGGTCGCCGGAATGGAATATGCGCGGCGATGTGGTGGCACGGGCGATGCGTCTGATCGCTGACGGCACCGTCGACCGTGAGGGTGTCACGGGTCTGGCCGCGCGGCTCGGATACACGACCCGACAACTCGAACGGCTGTTACAGGCCGAGGTCGGCGCCAATCCGTTGGCTCTCGCGCGAGCGCAGCGGTCGCAGACGGCGCGAGTGCTCATCGAGACCACCGAATTGCCGTTCAGCGACGTCGCATTCGCGGCGGGCTTCTCGAGCATTCGCCAGTTCAACGACACGATACGAGCGGTGTGCGACATGACGCCGACGGCATTGCGGCAGCGCGCGCGAACGAGGATCGGCAGCGACGGCGAGGGCAACGCGGGAGCTTTGTCGCTGCGGCTGCCGGTGCGCACACCGTTTGCCTACGAGGGGTTGTTCGGTCACCTCGCGGCGAGCATGGTGCCCGGCGTCGAGGAGGTTCGCGACGACGCGTATCGGCGCACTCTGCGATTGCCGAACGGCTACGGGATCGTCAGTCTGACACCGGCGGCTGACCATGTGCGGTGTTCGGTCATGCTTGACGACTTCCGCGATCTGACCACCGCGATCGCGCGATGCCGCCGACTGCTCGATCTGGACGCCGATCCGGAGGCCGTCGTCGACGCACTCTGCACCGATTCTGACCTCTCCGCGGTTGTAGCCAAGGCACCCGGCCAGCGCATTCCACGCACCGTGGACGAGCACGAATTGGCGGTGCGAGTGGTTCTGGGACAACAAGTTTCGGTGAAAGCGGCCCGCACACATGCCGGGCGCCTGGCGACCGCCTACGGCCACCCCGTGACCGACGTTGACGGAGGCCTCACGCATGTGTTTCCGGCGATCGAGCACCTTGCCGAGATCGATCCGGCTCACCTGGCATTCCCGAAGGCTCGGCAGCGTTCATTGACGACGCTGATCCGCGCGTTGGCTGACGGCGATGTCGTCCTTGATGCCGGCTGCGATTGGGATACGGCCCGCGAGCAGTTACTGGCGCTGCCGGGAATCGGGCCGTGGACAGCCGAGCTGATCGCGATGCGCGGACTCGGCGATCCGGATGCCTTCCCGGTGACCGACCTCGGCGTCAGGTTGGCGGCCGAGCAACTCGGCCTTCCCTCGGATCCGCGCACGCTGACCGAGTACAGCACTCGGTGGCGGCCGTGGCGGTCGTATGCCACTCAACATTTGTGGACCACCCTCGATCATGCGGTCAACGATTGGCCGCCGAAGGAGAAGTGATGTCGGCGTTGCAATTTCGCACAATGGACAGCCCGGTCGGCATGCTGACCTTGGCCGGTAGGGACGGCCGATTGATGCACTTGCGGATGGAGGATCAGACGTACGAGCCCAGCCGTGACGGTTGGATACGCGACGACCGGGCGTTTCCCGAGGCCGTAGACCAGCTCGAGGCGTACTTCGCCGGTGAGCTCACCGACTTCGACCTTGAGCTCGACATGGTCGGCACGGAGTTCCAACGGCGAGTGTGGGCGGCGCTGTTGACGATTCCCTACGGCGAGACGCGTTCGTATGGCGAGATCGCGCGGCAGATCGGGGCGCCGGGCGCGTTTCGCGCGGTGGGATTGGCCAACGGGCACAACCCCATTGGCATTATCGTGCCATGCCACCGGGTGATCGGGGCGAACGGCAGCCTCACCGGCTACGGCGGTGGGCTGGACAGGAAGCGGATGCTGCTCGACATGGAGAAGAGCCGCGTATCGCCTGCGTTGACGTTGTTCGACTGAATTCGTTCGCCGGCTCAGCCGCATCTTCAATTTCAAGGCAGGAGCCAGCCCAACCGAATGTTGTGATCTGCCAACCTCATTGAGTTGCCAGCCAACACGTCAATTGTTGTTAACCGGTGGCGGTTCGTACGGGTCATACCACCACCAGTCGGCACGTTCACCCAGCGGACCCTGCCACGGTGGGACTGCCGGCGGCGGCCGTGTGGGCGGTCGAGCGAGTGATCCGGGCTGGAGCCGCCGCCCTGCGGCGTCGGTGACGATGAGTTTGTCGGCGGTTCCGCTGATGGAAATCAGGCCACGGTGATGCAACCGGTGATGATGCGGGCAGACCAATACCAGGTTGTCGAGTTCGGTGAGTCCGCCATCTTCCCAGTGCCGGATGTGGTGAGCGTGCAAGCCGCGGGTGGCGCCGCAGCCGGGCACGGCGCACACCGGGTCGCGGTACTCCAGCGCCCGACGCAGCCGGCGGTTGATCACGCGCGTGTTACGCCCGGCACCGATGACTTGCCCGCGCCGCTCCAGCCACACTTCGCAGCTGGTGTCACACAACAGGTACTGCCGATCCGCATCCGACAGATAAGGGCCGCCGTGCAGCCACGCGGCGAGTTTGTCGGCATCCAGATGCACGATCACCGTCGTGTGTTGACCATGCGGACGGCGCGTAGCCTCAGCGTCCCAAGCGGTTTCGACCATCCGCATGAAGGCATCGGTCAGGTTCGGGAACGGCCGTCGACCCGACGTGTCGTCTTGAGCGTCATGCGTTTCCTTCGCTTGCCCGTCGCGCGCTTCCTGCCCTGCGTCGCGCGCCGCAGACTCCGGGTTGTCGCGCTTGTACTCGTTGATCAGCGCCTCGTGGTGGGACTTCAGGGAGGCATCGACCTTGGCGGCCTCGATAGTGGGCACGGTAATGCGATAGGTCGTGAACCCATCGCGTGTGTGTTTGGAGAACGAGCGCTTCGGCTCGGGTTTCTCCGCCTCGGGACGCGGTTCCAGTTTTATCGCAGTGTTCAATTGGTTGACCGTGGCCACCGAGGCCAGCTGCGCATAGTGCTCATCGGATTCTGCGCCGGCGCGTTTGGCAATGACCCCGACTTGATCCAGCGACAATCGGCCCTCACGCATATCGGCATTGCAGCGAGGAAACTCCTCAAACCGGTCGACGATCGCGGTGACCGTCTGGGCTGTCGACTCGGCCATGCCCAATTTCCAAGCCACGAAAGCTTTTAACGACCGTGCCCCAGTCAACCCCCACAGCTCGGCGGAATTGAGTTCGGCGACGATCTGCACGATGCGGCCGTCGATCGCGTTGCGCTGTCCCGAGAGTTCTTCCAGCTCGGCACACAGCACATCCAGACGATCATTGGGGTTCATCACCCCGACGTCTGAAGGTGCGGTCATCGACATGGCCCCATCCTGACAGCACCCACCGACAAATCGTGTCGGACGACCTGACGCCTGAGACCTGAGCACGACGCTGAGTCGACTGGGGTGGTGGTGTGGGCGTGACGGGGTTGTGGACGGGCCGTTGGTGTGGTTTTTGCGGTTGGGGTTGTGGTTCGGCGAGATTTACTACCGTGTACGCAAGAATCAACGTCCGTTTAGTGCAATTCGATTCACCAATAGAAATGCCCCCCAGGGTGTTGGGGGGCATTTCTTGTGTGTGTGTTCGGCGGTGTCCTACTTTTCCGCCCGGGT
>NZ_PDCP01000057.1 GCF_002553505.1 Mycolicibacterium agri
GGGCAATGCTCCGCGACCACGCCGTCTACCAGCCCACAACTACTGCTGCGGCCGCTTGACAACGTCATTGAGAATCTCCTTGGCCTTGGTTGTGGGCAGCGGCGGCACGGGGAACGAGGTGGGTTCGTTCAACTGCACCGGGACTTCGCGAACGGCCTTGGGGCGCACCGTCCGTAACAGTGCGGCGGCCAGCACAAGCGCAACCAGCATGCCGACGATGATCAGGCCTGTGCCCAATGCAGGCTGACCCGCGTTGCGCAGGCTGCGCGCGGTGGCCACGATCGCGATCCACACCAGCGAAACCGGGATCAGCAGCTTCCAGCCCAGCGCCATGAACTGGTCGTAGCGCAGCCGCGGCAGCGTCGCGCGCAACCAGAAGTACAGGAACAAGAAAGCCCAGACCTTGCCGGTGAACCACAGCAGCGGCCACCAGCCGGTGTTGGCGCCGTCCCACATGTTGATCGGCCACGGTGCATGCCAGCCGCCGAGGAACATCGTGGTGGCCAGCGCCGAAACCGTGGTCATGTTGACGTACTCGGCCAGCATGAACATCGCGAATTTCAGCGACGAGTACTCGGTGTGGAAGCCGCCGACCAGCTCGCCTTCGGCCTCGGGCAGATCGAATGGGGCACGGTTGGTTTCGCCGACCATCGAGGTGACGTAGACCAGGAACGACGGCAGCAGCAGGAAGATGAACCAGGTGCCGTCTTGGGCGGCGACGATGCCGGATGTCGACATGGTGCCCGCATAGAGGAACACGGTGGCGAACGACAACGCCATCGCGATCTCGTAGGAGATCACCTGCGCCGACGACCGCAACCCGCCGAGCAGGGGATAGGTCGAGCCGGAGGCCCAACCGGCCAGCACGATCCCGTACACCCCGATCGATGTGACGGCGAGGATGTAGAGAACCGCGACCGCCAGATCGGTGAGCTGCAGCGGGGTTTGGTGGCCGAATATCGAAACGACCGGCCCCATCGGGATGACGGCGAAGGCCATGAACGCCGGGACGGTGGAGATGATGGGCGCCAGTAGGTAGATCGGCTTGTCCACGCCCGCGGGGATGAGGCCTTCCTTCAACCCCAGCTTGAGGCCGTCGACAAGCGACTGCAGCAAGCCTTTCGGCCCAACCCGGTTGGGGCCGAAGCGCATCTGCATGCGGCCCAACAGCTTGCGCTCGATGAGAATGGCCGCCAGCACGGTCAGCAGCAGGAAGACGAAGATGCCGACCGCCTTGATCAGGATCAGCCATAACGGGTCATGCCCGAATGCCGAGAGATCCGTCATAGTTCAGCCCGTCCGATCGAGACCACGGAGCCCGCGGTCACCCCGAGTTGTTGATGCACTGAAGATCCCGGCGAGTTCAGCGGCAGCCACACCACGCGGTCGTCCATGTCGGTGATCTCCAACGGCAGTGTGACATCACCGCGCGCCGTCGATACGGTGACCGAATCACCCTCGGCCGCACCGATTTCTGCGGCGGTGGCGGCTGCCAAGCGAACCACGGACGGCCGGGCGGTGCCTGCCAGGTAGGGTTCGCCGTCTTGCAGCCGCCCCTTGTCCAACAGCATCCGCCAACTGGCCAGCACGGCTTCGCCCTTTCCGGGTTCGGCCGCCAGACCCGCCTTCACCGACGGTGCGCCCGGCCGGGCACCGCTCCACCAGCCCAGGCTGGCGAGATCCTCGCTTGCCGCCGCCGCGCTCCTCGTGCCGAGGTCGACGCCGAGTTCGTCGGCGAGTGTGTACAGGACCCGCAGGTCCGGTGTCGCGTTGCTCTGCAGGGACGGTTGGAACGGCCGAATCCTGCCCTCCCAGTTGACGAACGAGCCTGCCTTTTCGACGACCGGAGCGACCGGGAACACGACGTCGGCGAGATCGGTGACCGCGCTCTCGCGTAGCTCGAGGCTGACGACGAACGGCGTCGCCTCGATCGCCGCCAGCGCCGCGTCGGGGTCGGGCAGATCGGCGGGCTCCACACCGCCGATCAGCAGCGCACTCAGTTCACCGGCAGCCGCTGCGGCGAGAATTCCCGCCGTGTCGCGGCCCGGCGCGGGTGGCAGGTCGGTGACGTTCCAGTCCTTCGCCGTCTGCGCGCGCGCCGCATCGTCGGCGACGGGGCGGCCGGCGGGGAGCAGGTTGGGGAGGGCGCCTGCTTCGAGTGCGCCGCGTTCGCCGGCGCGGCGGGGGATCCAGGCGAGGCGGGCGCCGGTGGCGGCGGCCAGGCGGCTGGCCGCCGACAGTGCGCCAGGGGTGGTGGGCAAACGCTCGCCGACGAGGATGATCGCACCCGGCTGGGTCAGCAAGCCATGATCGGCCAACGCATCCAGGGCCGCGGCTTCCCGCCCGGGTGCGGTGCGGATGAGCTCGCCGGAAAGCTTGGCCAGGCCGCGGGTGGCGAACGGCGCGATCGAGAGCACTTTGAGGCCGTGTTTGCGGGCGGCTTTGCGCAGCCGCAGGAACACGATCGGTGATTCCTCTTCCGGTTCGAAGCCGGCCAGCAGCACCGCCGGGGCCTTCTCCAGATCGGAGTAGGTGACCGTCAGGGGTTGTCCGGCGATGTGGGCGGCTAGGAAGTCGGCTTCTTCGGCGCTGTGCGGGCGGATGCGGAAGTCGATGTCGTTGGTGTCCAGCACCATTCGCGCGAACTTGGCATAGGCGTAGGCGTCTTCGACAGTGGCGCGGCCGCCGACGAGCACCCCGGCGCGCCCGGCAGCCTTGGCCAACCCCGTCGCGGCCACCCCGATCGCCTCTGACCAGGACGCCGGGCGCAGTTTGCCGTCATCGTCGCGCAGCAGCGGGGTGGTGATCCGGTCCCCGACGCGGGGGTAGGTGAAGGCCCAGCGGCCTTTGTCGCAGTTCCACTCCTCGTTGACCTCGGGATCATCACCGGCCAAGCGGCGTAGCACGGTCCCGCGGCGGTGGTCGGTGCGCTGCGCACAGCCCGAGGCGCAGTGCTCACACACACTGGGGCTGGACACCAGATCAAACGGGCGGGCCCGGAACCGGTAGGCGGTGTTGGTCAACGCCCCCACCGGACAAATCTGAACCGTGTTACCCGAGAAATACGACGAGAACGGTTCCCCGGGCGCAATACCGACCTGCTGCAGCGCGCCGCGCTCGAGCAGTTCGATGAAGGGGTCGCCGGCGATCTGTTGGGAGAACCGAGTGCAGCGTGCGCACAACACACAGCGTTCGCGGTCCAACAGCACTTCCGCCGAAATCGGAATCGGCTTGGGGAACGTGCGTTTGACGTCGGTGAACCGCGTCTCGGCGCGGCCGTTGGACATCGCCTGGTTCTGCAGCGGGCACTCGCCACCCTTGTCGCAGATCGGGCAATCCAGCGGATGATTGATCAGCAACAGCTCCATCACGCCCTGCTGCGCCTTGTCGGCCGCCTCCGAGGTGAACTGCGTGCGCACGACCATGTCCGGCGTGCAGGTGATGGTGCATGAGGCCATCGGTTTGCGTTGGCCTTCGACTTCGACCAGGCATTGGCGGCAGGCGCCGACGGGGTCGAGCAGCGGATGGTCGCAGAACCGGGGGATCTGGATGCCGACGAGTTCGGCCGCGCGAATCACCAACGTGCCCTTGGGCACGCTCACCGGCACGCCGTCGATGGTCAGATTGACCATCTCCACCGGCGGCGTGTCCTGGGTCGGCTCGGTGACCGTCATGCTCCCACCCCCTCGGTGGCCATCAGAGTCGAGGCGTGCGGATCGAACGGGCACCCACCGTCGAGGTGGGCGAGGTATTCGTCGCGGAAGAACTTGATCGACGACAGAATCGGGCTGGCCGCACCATCACCCAACGCGCAGAACGACTTCCCGTTGATGTTGTCGGAGATGTCGAGCAACTTGTCAATGTCCTCTTCGGTACCGCGACCCGTTTCCAGCCGCTCATAGATCTGCACCAGCCAGTAGGTGCCTTCGCGACACGGCGTGCACTTGCCGCAGGATTCGTGGGCGTAGAACTCGGTCCAGCGGCGCACTGCGCGCACCACGCATGTCGTGTCGTCGAAGATCTGCAGCGCCTTGGTGCCCAGCATGGAGCCGACCCCGGCCATGCCCTCGTAATCCAGTGGCACGTCCAGGTGTTCGGCGGTCAGCAACGGGGTCGAGGACCCACCCGGCGTCCAGAACTTCAATTCGTGGCCCGCGCGCACCCCGCCCGCGTAGTCGAGCAGTTCGCGCAGCGTGATGCCGAGCGGCGCCTCGTACTGGCCCGGGTTGGTCACATGCCCCGACAGCGAATACAACGTGAAACCCGGCGATTTCTCTGAACCCATCGACCGGAACCAGTCGATGCCGTTGAGCATGATCGGCGGCACACTGGCGATCGATTCGACGTTGTTGACCACAGTCGGGCAGGCATACAAACCGGCCACCGCGGGAAACGGTGGCCTGAGCCGAGGTTGTCCGCGCCTGCCTTCCAACGAGTCCAATAGCGCGGTCTCTTCACCGCAGATGTAGGCGCCTGCTCCGGCGTGCACGATCAATTCCAGGTCGAAACCGGAGCCCTTGATGTTGGTGCCCAGGTAGCCGGCTTCGTAGGCCTCGGCGACCGCGGCCCGCAATCGCCGCAGCACGGGAACCACCTCACCGCGGACGTAGATGAAAGCGTGGTGCGCCCGGATCGCATATGCGGCGATGATCGCGCCCTCCACCAGGAAGTGCGGCGTCGTCAGCATCAGCGGGATGTCTTTGCACGTACCGGGTTCGGACTCGTCGGCGTTGATGACGAGGTAGTGCGGCTTGGCGCCGGCGCCGGTGTCATCCTGCGGGATGAACGACCACTTCGTCCCCGTCGGGAAGCCGGCGCCGCCGCGGCCGCGCAATCCGGCGTTCTTGACAAGCGCGATCACCTCGTCGGGATCCATCGCGAGCGCCTTGTCCAGTGCGCGGTATCCGTCGTGACGGCGGTAGGTGTCCAGCGACCACGGTTCGGGCTCGTCCCAATACCGGCTGAAGACGGGTGTCAGAGGAGTAGCAGGTGCCATGTCAGTCGCGTGAATCCGTTGTGCTCGGGTCGGTTTCGGTGGTGCCGGGTTTCGGCGGCACCGTGGCCGACGGTCCAGGTGCGGGTTCGTCCTTGGTGGTTTCGACGGCGGCGGGCTCGGTTCCGTCGAGTGTGGGTGCCGGCACGGGCGTACCTTGATCCGGCGATGGAGCCTCCATGCCGAGTCGGCGAGCCACCCGCAAGCCGGCCAGCGTCGCAGCCGGTTCCTGTCCGGGAACGGTGACCGGGCGGTCGTCGGGCAGACCCGCCAGAACACGCGCGGTCTGGCGGAAGGTGCACAGTGGCGCGCCGCGGGTCGGGACGACCGGTTCCCCCGTCCGCAGCGAGTCGACCAGATCCCGTGCCGAGGACGGTGTTTGGTTGTCGAAGAACTCCCAGTTGACCATCACCACCGGGGCGTAGTCGCATGCGGCGTTGCACTCGACGTGCTCGAGGGTGACGCGTCCGTCGTCGGTGGTCTCGCCCGCGTGGATGCCGAGATGGTCCTGCAGTGCTTCGAGGATGGCGTCGCCGCCCATGATCGCGCACAGCGTGTTCGTGCACACACCGACCAGGTAGTCGCCCGTCGGTTCGCGCCGGTACATCGAATAGAACGTCGCCACCGCGGTCACTTCAGCGTCGGTGAGACCCAGTTGGTTCGCGCAGAAAGCGATTCCAGCCTTGGTCAGGTAGCCGTCCTCGGACTGCACCAGGTGAAGCAGCGGCAGAAGCGCCGAACGCGGCTGCGGGTAGCGCGCGATGATCTCCTTGGCGCTCTCCGCCAGCCGGGCTGCCACGTCATCGGGGTAGGTGGATTCACCGCTGATCGGCGGGCCCGCCTCGTCGGGGCGCTGGCCCAGCTGGATGAAGATCGGTGACCCGTTAGGCGTCAACGCCATTCGTACCCCTGCCTCTTCGCGCAAGCGCTCATCTCGCGTTGTCGCCTCTTCGCGCAAGCGCTCATCTCGCGTTGTCGCCTCTTCGCGCAAGCGCTCATCGGTCGACTCCTCCCATGACCGGGTCAAGCGACGCCACCGCCGAGATCGCGTCGGCGACCATGCCTCCTTCACACATGGCGGCGACGGCCTGCAGATTGGTGAAGGAGGGGTCGCGGTAGTGCACTCGGTACGGGCGGGTGCCGCCGTCGGAAACCATGTGGACGCCGAGTTCGCCGCGCGGCGATTCGATTGCGACGTACACCTGACCGGGCGGCACGCGGATTCCTTCGGTGACGAGTTTGAAGTGGTGGATCAACCCTTCCATGGAGTGGCCCATGATCTTGGCGATGTGTTGCGGCGAGTTGCCCAGCCCGTCCGGGCCCAGCTGCAGATCGGCGGGCCAGGCCAGCTTCTTGTCCTCGAGCATCACCGGCCCGGGTGTTTTCTCCAGCCGCTCAACGCATTGCCGGACGATCTTGAGGGACTCGTGCATCTCTTTGACGCGGATCAGGTAGCGGCCGTAGGCGTCGCAGCCGTCGTCGGTGATGACGTCGAAGTCGTAGGTCTCGTACCCGCAATAGGGTTGTGCCCTGCGCAAGTCGTGCGGCAGCCCCGTGGAGCGCAGCACCGGACCGGTGATGCCCAACGCCATGCACCCGGCCAGGTCGAGGTAGCCGATGTTCTGGGTACGGGCTTTCCAGATGTAGTTCTCGTTGAGCAGGTTCGACAGGTCGGCCAGCCGTTCGGGCAGCAGGTCCAGCGCCTCGCGCAGCTGCGGAATGGCGTCCTCAGGCAGGTCGGCGGCCAGTCCGCCGGGCCGGATGTAGGCGTGGTTCATCCGCAGCCCGGTGATTGTCTCGAACAGCGACAGGATCACTTCGCGTTCGCGGAACCCGTAGAACATCGCCGACATCGCGCCGAGTTCCATGCCGCCGGTGGCCAGCGCCACGAGATGGCTTGAGATGCGGTTGAGTTCCATCATCATGACGCGAATGATGTTGGCCCGCTCCGGGATATCGTCGCTGACGCCGAGCAGCTTCTCGACCGCCAGGCAGTAGACGGTCTCGTTGAACAGCGGGGAGAGGTAGTCCATACGGGTCACGAACGTGACGCCCTGGGTCCAGGTGCGGAACTCGAGATTCTTCTCGATTCCGGTGTGCAGGTAGCCGATACCGCAGCGCGCCTCGGTGACGGTCTCGCCCTCGATTTCCAGGATCAGCCGCAACACACCGTGCGTCGAGGGGTGCTGCGGGCCCATGTTGACGACGATCCGTTCGCCCGCTGAGGCTTCGGCAGCGGCGGCGACGACCTCATCCCAGTCCTGGCCGCCGACCATGATGACGGTATCCCCGCCCTCCGGCGGGGTCGTGGCTGTGCTCATCAGTTGTAGGCCCTCCGTTGGTCGGGCGGCGGTATCTCGGCGCCGTGGTATTGCACCGGGATTCCGCCCAACGGGTAGTCCTTGCGTTGCGGATGTCCGACCCAGTCGTCGGGCATCTCGATGCGGGTCAGCGCCGGATGACCGTCGAAGATGATGCCGAAGAAGTCGTAGGTTTCGCGTTCGTGCCAGTCGGTGGTGGGATACACGCCGAACAGCGACGGGATGTGCGGATCGGCGTCCGGCGCGGCCACTTCCACCTGGATGCGACGGTTGTGCGTGATCGACATCAGCGGATACACCGCGTGCAGTTCGCGGCCGGTTTCCTCGGGGTAGTGCACGCCCGACACGCCAAGGCAGAGTTCGAAACGCAGCCCGGGATCGTCGCGCAGCGTCTGCATCACCGTGGGCAGATGCTCGCGGGCGACATCGAGGGTCAACTGATCGCGGTAGACCACCACCCGCTCGATCGCCGCGTTGAAGCTCTCCTCACCCAGCGCGGCTTCCAACGTGTCGACGACCTCGTCGAAATATCCGCCGTACGGGCGCGGCGAGCCGCCGGGCAGCGCCACCTCGCGCACCAGTCGGCCGTAGCCGGACGTGTCGCCGGTGTCGGTGTTGCCGAACATCCCCCGGCGCACCGCGACGACTTCCTTGTCGCCGGTGCCGCGGGCGTGCCCGTTGGACTGAGCAGGCCCGCCAGGCCCAGCAGGTCCGTTAGGTCCAGTAGGTCCTGTCACCGCAATAGCCCCTTGAGCTCGATGGTCGGCTGGACCGAGAGTGCCGCCTTCTCCGCTTCGCGGATGGCTTCCTCGCGGTTGACGCCCAGCGGCATCTCGGCGATCTTGTCGTGCAACTTCAGGATCGCGTGCAGTAGCATTTCCGGCCGCGGCGGGCATCCGGGCAGGTAGATGTCCACCGGCACGACATGGTCGACGCCCTGGACGATGGCGTAGTTGTTGAACATCCCGCCCGAGGAGGCGCAGACCCCCATCGAGAGCACCCACTTGGGCTCGGCCATCTGGTCGTAGACCTGGCGCAACACCGGTGCCATCTTCTGGCTGACCCGCCCGGCCACGATCATCAGATCGGCCTGCCGGGGGGTGGCCGAGAACCGCTCCATGCCGAACCGGGATATGTCGAACCGGGGTCCGGCGGTGGCCATCATCTCGATCGCGCAGCAGGCCAGGCCGAACGTCGCCGGCCACAGCGAGCCTTTGCGCACGTAGCCGGCCAGTTTCTCAACCGTGCTCAGCAAGATTCCGCTGGGTAGCTTTTCCTCTAGTCCCAATTCAGGCCTCCCCGACGCCACACGTAGGCGTAGGCCACGAACACCGTGGCCATGAACAACAACATTTCGACCAGTGCAAACACCCCCAGGCTGTCAAACGCCACGGCCCATGGGTAGAGGAACACGATCTCGATGTCGAAGACGATGAACATCATCGCCGTCAGGTAGTACTTCATCGGGAACCGTTGGCCGGTGGCCTGGGGATTAGCCAGCTCGGGCAGGGGCTCGATGCCGCATTCGTAGGCCTCGAGCTTGGCCCGGTTGAAGCGCCTCGGCCCGCCCAGCAGTGCAGCGCCGACCGAGAACACGGCAAATCCCGCGGCGATCGCGCCTAGTACCAGGATGGGTAGATACAGGTTCATGCAGGTGTGACCGCTCCCTCGTGGGCTTTCCGATGTGAGCTGACCCACAGCCTAGCGGTCTCGCAAATGCGCGCCACACAAGGGGTTAATATCAGTTCAGGTTGCGAACCGCTTAGTTGCGGCTGCCGCGAAGAAGCAACGGCTACAGCGGAATTGGGGCGCGCTGCTACTGCACGGGCGCGCGCAGCAGCGACACAACGGCCTCGCCCAAACGGATCGGATCGATCGGGTGCGGGACCGCCGCCTCGGCGCGCGACCAGTTGGCCAGCCAGGCGTCGTCCGGGCGCCCGGTGAGCACCAGAATCGGTGGGCAGTCGTCGATCTCGTCCTTGAGCTGTTTGGCGATACCCATGCCGCCGAAGGGGGTGGCCTCGCCGTCGAGGATGGCCAAATCGAATCCGCCTTCAGCCATCAACTCGAGCACCATCGGAGCGGTGGCGACCTCCACGTAGGTCAGCTCCGGCAAATCCGGGTGCACGCGCTTGCCCAATGCCAGCTGGACCTGTTCGCGAGTCCGCGGGTTGTCGCTGTAGACGAGGATCCGCAGTGGCCGAGATGATTCGGGCATGGGGCGATGCTAAACCAACGCCCTAGGCGCCGGTGCGTCGGAACACCACGTCGGCCGTCACCGCGGTCTGGTCGCGGATCATGCCGGCCATGGTTCCGCCGACGCCGAAGTCGCTTCGGTTGACGTCGGCGCGGGTGGTGATCTGCACGCCGCCGTCGTCGAGAGCGGTCACCGTTGCGACCAGGGGCACCGTTGCCGTGGTGTCTTTGACGGTGAGATCGGCTCGCAGTTCGACGGTGTCGCCGCCCGTGGGTTCGGCGCCGGTGACGACGACGGTGATATCGGGATACTTGTCGACGTCGAAGAAGTCGGCCGAACGAAGATGGTTGTCCCGCTTGCCGATTTTCGTGTCCAGCGACGCGACCTTGATGTCGAGCCGCCCGGAAATCGTTCCTGCAGAGGTGATTTCGCCGCTACCGCTGAACTCCTTGAATCGGCCCTTCACCGGCATGAGTCCCCACAGCGACTTGGCGGTGAACGCGATGGTTGATCGCTCTGGCGCCAGCGTCCAGGTTCCGGTCGATGCGCTGTCGGAAAGGAGTTCTTGAAGTGTCGTCATAGCAGTGGCTCCAATTCTGCGGGATTGAAGTATTCGTCGATCCGATTGATCAGCCCGTTTTCGGCCACCTTGATCACGAGGCAGACGCGCATCGAGATCGATCCGCCCTTGCGGCTGGTGGCGTGCAGGAGGTGTTGTTGGACAAAGCCGCCGTCGAAGATCTGCCGGTCGAGGATTTCGTAGCGGCGTTCGGTCGTGGTCCTCATGAACCAGTTGATGACCTGCAGCGCGCGTTGCTTGTCCTGGTCTTCCGGTTCGGCGGACTTCCACACGGTGACGCTGTCGTCCCAGAGCGAAGCGACGGTGGCTCCGTCGCCGTCCTCGATCGCGGCAAACAGCCGCTCGGCGACGCCGGCGACGACGTCGGGCGCAACTTGGGCCATGGCTTCCTCTCGTCCCACCTAGTTGACCTCAACTTCAGTTGAGGTACAACACTGGATTTCATGGATACGACACCCGCGATCGACCGCTTCGAAGAGCTCTACCGCACCAGCACCCCGCCGTGGGTCATCGGCGAGCCCCAGCCCGCGATCATCCAGTTGGAGCGCGACGGCCTGATCTCCGGCAGGGTCCTCGATGTCGGATGCGGGACCGGGGAGCACACGATCCTGCTCAGCCGTCTCGGCTACGACGTGCTGGGCGTCGACTTCGCGCCGGAGGCCGTTGAGCAGGCCCGCCGCAACGCCGAGGCCAAGGGCGTGCAGGCGCGCTTCGCGGTCGCCGACGCGACGAACCTGGGCGACAACCCGCAATACGACACCATCGTCGACAGCGCGTTGTTCCACATCTTCGACGACACCGACCGGCCCAGATACGTCGCCAGCCTGCACAATGCGTGCCGGCCCGGCGGCGTCGTGTACGTGCTCGCGCTGTCCACGGCCGGCCGCGGACTCGGGCCCGAGGTCAGCGAGGAGACCATCCGCGGGGCCTTCGGCGACGGCTGGCGGCTGGAGGCGCTGGACACCACGACCTACCGCGGTGTGGTCACCGAACTGCACGCCGAGCAGCTCGAGGAGCCGGTCGGCACCCGGGTCGACGAGCCGGCGTGGCTGGCTCGGGTCAGGCGGCTGTGACGTCAGGCCGATTCGTCGGGCAACAGCCGAATCACCGAGCCGCTCTCCATCGCAACCCATACCGCCCCCGCGTCGTCGACCGCGATGCCGTGTGGTTCTGCGACTGAGGCTGGCAGGTCGAATTCGGTGATTTCGCCGGACGGAGTGATTCGGCCGACGCGGTTGGTCGCCCACTCCGTGAACCAACAGACGCCGGTCGACGTCGACGCGATGGCGTGCGGTTTCGCCGCGCGGTCCGGCAGTGGGAACTCCGAGATCGCACCGTCGCCGGCCATGCGGCCGATCTGGCCGGATCCGATCTCGACGAACCAGATTGCATCACGAGTGCCGGTGATGCCGACGGGCATGGCGTCGCTGGTCGGCAGCGGGTGCACCGAAATCGTGCCGCTGGTCGTCATTCGAGCCAGCGCGTTGGCGCGGTTGAGCGTCAGCCACAGCGCGCCATCGGGGCCGTTGGCGATGAACGACGGATAGGCGTCGGCGCAGGGCATCGAGAATCTGGTGATCTCACCCGTCGCGCTGATGCGCCCGACACGGTTCGTGCCCATTTCGGTGAACCACATTGCGGCGTCGGGCCCTTCGCACAGCCCGAAGGGCGCGCTGTGCGTTTTGAGTTCGAAGTCCGTCACGGCCCCTTCGGCGGTGATGCGGCCGAGACGGCCGTCCCCGCTTCTGGTGAACCACATTGAGCCGTCTGCGCCACGCGCGACGACTGATGGCCTGCACGTGGGTGGACCGACGGCATAGCGGCGGAACCCATGATCGGGGGTCAGCACCGCGACCTCACCGGTATGGATGAGCGTCACCCAGACCGCCCCGTCGTCGGTGGCCGTGATCCCGTAGGGGGCTCCGTCGTCGATGTCGAACTGCTGGAACGTCGGGGTCACGTGGCCTCGTCGTAGCCGGGGTGGTTGACAGCGAGGCGGTACCGCACCAGGTTCTTTAGGCAGGCCAGCAACTCGTCGGCCCTGTCGTCGAGGTCACCGGCGCGGATCGCTGCCGCAAGCTGGCTCTCGTCCGGATGGCCCAGTAGGTCCGGCGCCGGTCGGTCGTCGCGCAGTTCCCGCTCGACGGTGCGCAGAACGTTCACCGCGACGCGGGCGTGAAACGCGGTCTGGGCCGCGTCGGCGGGGTGTCCGTCGGGCCGCAGCGCCGAGCGCACGTCGTTGTCGAGGAAGTCGGCGACCGCCGCGACGAGTTCGGCCGCGGTGGGCCGCCCGTACAGCCCGCTCATATCGGACCTCCTTCCAGCAGGTCGAGCACGTCCCATTCGGTTTCGCTGACGCGCCGCCCGATCGCGGCCAATTCGACCGACGGCGTCTGCCCGGACAGGTGCCGTTCGGCCTGGAATCGGCAGATCACACCCCAGCGCAGGGTGGCCACCGTCAGCCACCAGCGGAACACGTCGCGGTCGACGGCGGTGCCCGCGGCCTCTTCATAGGCCGACAAGAAGCTTTCGATGCTGCCGAGACCGCCTGCGCCCAGCGCTACGGGCGCGCCGAATCGCCAAGCGCGGATGCAGAACCAGGCGAGGTCCTCGTAGATCTCGCCGATGTGGACGAGTTCCCAGTCGAGGACGGCGGCCAAGCCGGTGTCGTCGACGATCAGATTGCCCATGCGGAAGTCGCCGTGCACCAGCCGCGGCGCCGTGGCGGGCGGACGGTTGGCGGCCAGCCAGCGAAACGCCCACTCGAAGGTCGCTGTGGTGTCGCCCATCTCGTCGAGACGGTCGCGCCATTCGCTGAGCTGATCGGCGGGGGCCAGGCCGATGCCGGACGGGTCGGCACGGTGAATCGCGGCGAGCGTCTGAGCGCACTGCCGGAGCAGCCGCTGGCGACCGTCGTCGTCGAGGGCGCGCGCAATCCTCCTGACGATCGTCTCGCCGGGGATCCGGTTGCAGATCAGATACGGATTACCCAGCGCCGCAGGACAGTTGGAGGCGGTGATGATGTGCGGGACGGGGGCTCCTGCCGCCGCGGCGCGCTGCTGCACCGCGGCCTCGAGTTCCATGCCGGCGTGCACGTCGTCGGGCGGTCCTGTGCGCAGGATCAACTCGTGGCGACTGCCATCGGAACCGACGGCGTCGAACGCCCACGTCGTGCGGCTGGCGCCGCCGGTCAACGCGGACAGGTTCTCGACGGTGACGTCGCCGATGACCGGTCGAAGGACCTCCGCCAGAGCGTCTTTCACTTGCGGCCGAAACCGAACAGGCGCTGCGCCACCCGGCGGATCTGAATCTCCTCGGCGCCTTCGGTGATTCGGTATCGGCGGTGGTGACGATAGATGTGTTCGAACGGTTGGTGGCGGCTGTATCCGACGCCGCCGAACACCTGCATCGCCCGGTCGGCGGCCTCGCACACCAGTCGGTTGGCGCGGTAGTTGGCCATCGACACCTTGTCGGACACCTCCATGTGGTGGTTGCGGTCCAATTCTGTCGCCGCGTAGCGCACCAGCAGGCGCACCATCTGGGCTTCGGTGTGCAACTCCACCAGCGGCCACTGCACGGCCTGGTTCACCGCCAGCGGCTTGCCGAAGACCTGACGCTGGCCCGCGTATTCGACGGCACGGTCGATGCAGTACTGTGCGGCGCCGAGGCTACTGGCCGCCTGCCGAATCCTGTTCTCGTGCAGGAAGGTCTGACCGACCTCGAGGCCGCGCTCGACCTCGCCGAGCACGGCATCGCCGGGCACGCGGACATCCTTGAGTTCGACCTCGCCGTGGTCGGTGGGCATGTTGAAGGTCCACCAGTAGTAGGGCACCGTGAAACCCGGCGCATCCGTCGGGACGAGAAACGCGGTGATGCCGCGGGCCTGGCCGGGCTCTCCCGACGTGCGCGCGAACACCAGATCGTGCGTCGCGCGGTGCACTCCGGTGTTGAATCGCTTGGCGCCGTTTATGATCCAGACATCGCCGTCGGACACCGCACGGGTCTCCAGCCAGGTGGCGTCGGAGCCGTGGTTGGGTTCGGTCAACCCGAACGCCATCGACCGCTCACCGGTGATCAGTGCCTCGATCCACTCCTGCTTCTGCGCGTCGGTGCCGAACCGGTCCATCATGATGACCTGCGGAAAGTTGCCGACGATCGACGACTCGTCCTGCAGGTCGTTGTGCAGCCCAAGGCCTTTGTGCGCCAGATGCTCGCGGATCACCGCCATGTCGAGGTTGGTGCCGTCACGGCCCCCGAAGCGCGAGGGCAGGCCGTAGCGCAGCCAGCCCGCCTTGTCGGCGCGTCTGCGCATCTCGCCGAGCAGATCCTCCCATTCCCGCCGCGGGATGCCGCCGTTGTCCCAGTCGGTGCGGGCGTGCTCGCGCCGCTGGTCGAAGTACTGGATGTGCTCGCGCTCCAACGGCTTGATCTCGGCCTCGATGAACGCGTCCATCTCGGCGAGCAGGCCCGGAAGATGATCGGGCAGAGCGAAATCCACAATGGTCTCCTTCTGTAGTGCCAGGGCGGCATCGTGCTCAGTGGTCAGTAGCCGTACAGCGTCTTCTTCCAGATCGTCGACAGCGTCGCGATGGCGTCCTGGTCGCTGATCTCCAACCCGAGTCCGGAGCGGCCGACGAACACGCTGGTGAAGTTCTCGAACAGCAGCGCGATGGCTGCGGCCGTGTGGTCGGGGTTGAGGTCGGTGCCGTATCCCTGCTGCTGCGCCTGCCGCACGGATGCGGCGACGATGTCCATTCCGAACCGGCGGAACTGGTTCTGCACATCGGCGAAACGTCGTTGCGTGGCGGCCAATTGCGCCACGGCGATCATGATCCCGATGTTCTGCTTGAACATGTTCCAGTAGCCGGTGACCACCGTGGTGAAGAACGCGCTGTCGTCGGGCGAGTCGGGCAGGCGCAGTGCCAAACCCGACGGGGTCACGATGTCGCGCAGGAAGGACTCCGCCAGCGCGGCGAGCAGGTCCTCCTTGTCGGAGTAGTAGCGGTAGAACACGGCAGGCGACTTACCCGCGGCCGAGGTGATGTCGGCCAGCGTCGTTCCGTGAAACCCGCGCTCCGCGAACAACTTCCTGGCCGCCTGCTCGATCGCCTGGCGGGTCTGACGGCCCTTGGGTGTCAGCGCCTGCGCGACCACGAGCTACTCGCCGGAGGGGCGGTCGCCGGCCCGGAGCAACGCACTGGGCAGCCCGTGGCCGACGGCCGTCTGGGCAACTTTGGCCGCCTCGATCGCGGCCTGCAGATCGACATCGACGTGAACTCCGCTGTCGCGCAGCAGATACACCAGATCTTCGGTCGCGATGTTGCCGCTGGCGCCGGGTGCGAACGGGCAGCCACCGAGGCCGCCGACCGAGGCGTCGAGGCGGGTGATGCCCGAGCAGACGGCGGCGTACGCACTTGCCAGTCCCGCGCCGCGGGTGTTGTGGAAATGCGCACCGAGCGGGATGTCGCCGATCAGCGGCCGGACGGCGGCGACGAGGTCGCTGACCCGCCGCGGTGTCGTGGTGCCGATGGTGTCGGCGATCGCCAACCGGTCAACGTCGTTGTCGCAGGCGGCCTTCACGACGTCGAGCACCCGGTGCTGCGGCGTCGGGCCGTCGAACGGGCAGTCCCATGCGGTTGCGACGATCACCTCGACGGTGGCCCCGCTGTCGTGTGCGATCGCGGTGATCTCGGGGATCTGCGCGACGGCTTCGGCGGTGGACCGGCCGACGTTGGCGCGGCTGTGCCCGGCGGCCGCCGAGACCACGTACTCGATGGAGTGCAGTCCTGCGGCGATCGCGCGCTTGGCACCGTTGGGGCTGGCGACCAACGCACAGAACTCCACACCGTCGAAATTGGCCAGTTCTGTGGCCAATTCCGCGGCGTCGGCGAGTGCGGGCACCTTGGATGGCGACACGAACGCGGTGGCCTCGACCTCCTTGACGCCCGTCGCGACGATGGCCTCGAGCATCTTCATCTTGGCCGAAAGCGGGACCGGCGCTTCGATCTGCAGTCCGTCGCGCATCGCGACCTCGCGGATGTCGACGTGTGCCGGTAGCTCGGTCATATGATGCCTTCCGTTCGCAGCCTTTCCAACTCGGCGTCGGTCTTGCCGAGCAGCCCCCGGTAGACCTCGTCGTTGTGCTGGCCGGGTCGCGCAGGCCCGGCGTTGCGGATGGTGCCCGGTGTGTCCGAAAGCACCGGAACCACACCCGGTCCCTTGACGTTGCGCTCGACGCGTTCGTCCCAGTGGTCGGCGATCATCCCGCGGGCCCGCAGCTGCGGATCCTCGACGACCTCGGCCACTGTGTTGATCGGGCCACTGATCACGCCGGCCTCCGACAGCGTCGAGATGATTTCGTCGGGGCTGCGTTCGGCCGCCCAGTCGCCGATGATCTTGTCCAGCTCGTCTTGATTGCGGCCGCGGGCATTGTGATTGGCGAACCTGTCGTCGGTGGCGAGCTCGGGTTTGCCCATTGCCGCGCACAGCCGCCGGAACACGGTGTCCTGATTCGCGGCGATGACGACCCAGCTGCCATCGGCGCTGCGGTAGATGTTCGACGGCGCGATGCCTTCCAGCCGGGTGCCGGACGGGCCCCGCACCACTCCGCCGACGTCGGAGTCGGGGATCGTCGATTCCTGCACGGCCAGACAGGATTCCGTCAACGCGGCGTCGACGATCTGGCCCTCACCGGTGATGGTGCGTCGATACAGCGCCGCCATCGCGCCTTGTGCGGCGAACATGCCCGCCAGGCTGTCACCGAGCGACAGCGCGAGCCGTGGCGGCGGCCCGCCGGGAAAGCCGTTCATGTGCCGCAGGCCGCTGACGGCCTCGGCGACCGACGCGTAGCCGGCTTTGTGCGCGTCCGGCCCGGTCTGGCCGTAGCCGGAGACCCGCACCAGGATGATGCCCTTGTTGCGGCCCTTGAGCGTGTTGTAGTCAAGGCCCCACTTCTCGAGCGTGCCGGGCCGGAAGTTCTCGACGATGATGTCGGAGCGTTCGACGAGGTCGAGGAACAGGTCGCGGCCCGCGGTCTCGCGCAGGTTCAGCGTGACGGCCTTCTTGTTGCGGGCGTGCACGGTCCAGAAGAAGTGGTGGCCGTCGAGTTCGGCTTGTCCCCAGGTGCGCAGCGGGTCGGGCGCCCCGGGCGGCTCGATCTTGATGACCTCGGCGCCCATGTCGCCCAGCAGCCGACCCGCAAAGGGGCCGGAGATGAGCGTGCCGACCTCGATGACGCGGATGCCGTCGAGCGGACCTGTGCTCGTCATAGCGAAAACCCGTGTCGATGCAGCCAGTCGGTGCACAGCCCGACGGCCTGGCGCAGCGTTCCGCGCTGTTCGGGTCCGGAGTAGTAATGGTTGGCGCCGGGGATCTCGTACATCTCCTTATCAGGATGCCCGATCGCCTCGAACAGTCGGCGGGTATGGCTGGGTGTGCATGCGTCGTCGGCCAGATTGCCGATCACGAGCGTCGGCACCGCGATGTCGGGTCCGCACTTGACGGCGTCGCCGTTGGCGTCGTCGTAGCTCCACTGCGACAGCCAGCTGCGCAGCGTGCAGAACCGAGCGAGCCCGACGGGACTGTTGTTCACGACCTGAGGGTCGCCCAGGTAGCACGTCCCCGGCTTGCGTTCATTCGGATCGACGGCGGGGTCGAGCCAGCGGGGGTCGGCCATGGTGCCGTGCACGACGAAGCCGAATTCGTCATCGGGCCGCCCGGCCGCCTTGAGCTCTGCGAGTTTGTCCTTGACCCACTTGGTGATTCGCCGATTGCGGGCGATCTGCGCGGCGCGGTAGCGAGCCAGAAACTCCTCGGTGTAGGGCGGTTGGTTGGGATTGTCCGGGTTGTAGAGGTCCAACTCGGGATCGCGTTTCGACGGATCGGACTCGTCGAGGATCGACGCATCCAGCCATTCGGTCAAGGTGCCGTGCCTGCTCACATGCGCGGCCAGCAGCATCAGGCCGTCGGCGGGAATGAGGCCCAGCTTGGTCAGATCGGGGCCGTCGCCCGACGGGCTGGCGGTGATCGTCGGATGCTGCGCCTGCTGCTGGTAGAACACCGACAGTGAACCACCGCCGCTCCAACCCGCCAGCACCACCTTCGAATAACCCAACCGGTTCTTCGCGTCCTTGACGGCCTCGCCGAGGTCTTCGACCACCTTCTCCATCAGCAGCGCGGAGTCGGTACCGCGGAAACGGCTGTTGCAGTAGATGACATGGTGGCCTGCGCGGGCCAGCGCGTTGATCATCGGCAGGTAGGCGCCGCCACCGATCGGATGCATGAACACCAGAACGGTGTCGGACGGCTTCGTTTTCGGCCGCAGCAGATAGCTTTCCAGCACGACCAGTTCGGCAACCCCGCCATAGACGTCGCGCACAGTCGAGTTGTTCTGGTAGGCAACGAGATACGGGAGGCGGTCGTATTCGTATCTCACCGGCGCTTCGACGGTCATCAGTGTTGCCCCAGGTCGTTGGCCAAAACGTCCGCCGACGGTACCAGTCGTCGACGGGTGTCGACGGCGATAACCGTCCAGTCGACACGGTCGTATTCGTCGAACTTACGCCGGGCGCGTTCGCGAGCCTTCTCGGGCGCGCCGTGGTGAACCCCTTGCGGCGCATGGGAAATCAGGCCGGGTGGCATCGGGATGCCGTAGAGCGATCCGCCGTGGAAGAACGCGATCTCGTCGTAGTCGACGTTGCGGTGATACCACGGTGTGCGTTCGGTGCCGGGAACGCTTTCAGCGGGCTTGGGCAGGAAGTTCATCACGTAGACGCCGGTCGCCTGCATGAACAGGTGCACGGTCGGTGGCAGGTGCACGCTGTCGGAGGTCACCACGTTGTAGTCGGCGATGTTGAACGTGAACGCGAAGTTGTCGCCGCGCCACCCCTCCACGTCGAGCGGATGATGCTCGTAGAACAGCGAAGTCGTCGCCACGCCGTCGACGGGGGAGTGGATCAGCCGCACCTCGTAGGTGTCGCCGCCGGACGGCGGCGGCGCGTCCATCGGCTCGGGATCGGGGATGACGGCCTGCGACGGGTCGAACGGGAAGTGCCTGCCGAGGGTGCCCGGCGGAGGGACCCGCAACTCGTCGGTGGTCTGGATCAAAAGCAGCGTGGACGCGCCCTCGTCGCCGCTGTCGGGCACCTGGCGGAACGTGCACGCCTTGGGCAGGTAGATCCAGTCGCCTTCGCGGTAGCGCAGCGGGCCGAACTCGGTCTCGAACAACCCCGCGCCCTTGTGCACGAAGCACAGCAGATCCCCGTCGATGTAGCGCGCGAAGAACGGCATCGGCTCGGCGCGCCGCGACAGCAGGATCTGGCAGTCGGCGTTGTGGAACAGCAGCATCGGAGCGCCTGCGGCGTCGGTCGCGTCACCGGGTTTGAGCTCACCGGCGAGCACGTCGACGGGGCGCAGCGGACCGGAGCTACGGAAGGCGGTCGGGTCGTTGCGGCGATACATGTTGGCCGTCCGGCCGGTGAACCCGCCGCGGCCCAGCTCGTCGTCCTTGAGCCCATTCAGGTCGGCGTGCAGCCGCTTCGGGGTGGCGCCTTTGCGCAGGTGAACAAACGATTCCATGGTCCAATCCAATGACGTCGACGGCAGGGCGCGGCTAGAAAAGTAAATCCGACTTTACTTTTTGCTCCGGCGCAGCGTCAACGCCCTCAGTCGGTCAGGTCGACGCGGATCGTGAGCAGCTTGGTGCCGAACGTGCGCACCCCGAAGCTGTTGAACTGCGGCAGCGAGCGCAGCCGTTCGTGCGGGTCGTCGTCGGGCAGCAGATGGGCGACGCCCTTGTGCCAGCGCCCGTTCAACCGGACCCGGACGTTCGGGTCGGCCTCGATGTTCTTCACGTACTGCGAGTTCTCGCCGAACTCCGAGACGAACCAGAATTCGTTGCCGATCTTGCGGCCGCCGATCGGCGTACGGCGCGGCTGACCCGACTTGCGTCCGGTCGTCTCCAGCAGGGTTTGGAAGGGCAGCGCCCGCGTCAACCGATTCGCGACGTTCTTCTGGAACAGCTTCGTCACCCGGTCCCGAAGGTCCCCAGCCATGCTCACCCCATTTCAGATCATTGCGGTGCGTGGAATGTCCATTCCCAGTGTGAGCGCGCCGGCGAGTTCCCGGCTGGTGTCGTAGTCGAACACCACATGGCCTGCCAGCACGTCGACGTCGCGCTTCATCCGCTGCAGCGGGTTGTCGAGGAAGTGGGCGCTGGCGCCGGAGGCCGCCAGCAGCAGACCGATGACCGCCCGCGACTCGCGGACAATGTGAGCGGCCGCAAGGCGTGCCTCGCCGCGCACGGGTCGGGGAACGGGATCTCCTGTGGCGACGAGGGTTTCGAGCTGACCGACGGTGTCGTCGAGAAGTCCGCGCAACGCCCGCAGCCGCACCCGCGCCTCACTGAGGTGGGCCTGCGCGATGGGCTTGTCCTTCTGCGCGACGCCTTCGTAGGCCAGCACGCGTTGCGACAGCCGCTCGGCGTAGACCTCGGCGACGCGTTCGGCGCTGCCGAGCGCAGGCATCGCGGCCAACAGCGCCAGGGCGGGCACCATCGGCCAGCGGTAGGTGTCGGCGTCGTGCAGCGCGGCGCCGGGAGCGGTGCCCTTGTAGATGTCGGTGACCCTGACGAGTCGGTGGGCGGGCACGAAGGCGTCGGTGATGACGACGTCGTTGGATCCGGTGGCACACATGCCGTCGGTGTGCCACACGTCCTCGATGTGCACCTCGCTGATCGGCAGCAGCGCCAACGCGGGATAGATGCCGCCCGGATCCTCTGCGGAGTCGCACAATGCGCCGACGATGATCCAGTTGCCGTGCATGACGCCGGTGGCCCACGACCATCGCCCCGACAACCGGATGCCGCCGTCGACGGCGACCCCGTGGCCGGTCGGGGCGAGGGGTGCGGGCGCCAGGAACGGTCGACTGGCGAAGGCCTCCTCCTGTGCTTCGGCGCTGAACAGCGCCATCATCCAGTTGTGCAGGGTGTAAAAGCCCAGCGTCCATGCGCTCGACGGGCAGCCGTGCGCCATCCGGCGGACCGGGTCGAGGATGGCCGGCCACGGCGCCTGCAGGCCGCCGTAACGGGCGGGAACCAACAGTTCGGGAAGGCCGGACGCGACGTAGTCGTCGAGGGTGGCATCGGGCAGCCTGCGCAGTTCCTCGGCTTCCTGCGCGCGCTCGGCGAGGTTGGCGACGAACTCGGGGCTGACGCTCGGCGTGGTGGCCGAAGCAGCGGTCATGCTCGGGAACGTACCATACTTTTTAGTATGGAAATCCGATCTCAGCGGGTCAGCATCAGGTCCAGGAAGCGCTCGCCATGGGCTACCCCGCGGGCGTTCGGCATCTTGCCGGACAGATGAAGGAAGCCGATGCCGGCGGCGAATGTCGCATTGGCCCGCAGATCGGCGTCGGCGGGGTCCAGGCCGTGATCGAGAAACGCCTGCAGGACCGCGTCCAGCACGCGTTGGTCGGCGGCACGGACGCTCGCGGCGACGGCCTCGTCGCTGCGAGCCCATTCGCGCATGGCCCGCTCCAGCGTCCAATGCCGGGTGCTCAACAATGACGACATCATTTGCGAGAGCCGCTCTCTGGGTGGCAATGCCGCGAGCTCGGCGAAATGGCTGCGGTCGTCGTCGCGCAATTCACTCCAGGCTTGGATCAGCGTCGTGCGATATCGGGCAATATCGGCGAAATGCCAGTAGAAACTGCCCTTTGTGACGTCGAGGCGGTTGCAGAGCCGGTCGACCTTCAGCGCTGTGAGGCCCTCTTCAGCCAGGAGCGCGAAACCCGCCTGGACCCAATCGTCGACAGTTAACCGGCTGGTTGTAGCAGCCCCACGAGCACTGGCCATCACGGCTTACCCTACGGTGGTTCGGTCGGTCCAGCGAGGCGGCGAACACCGCAAGATTTTACGGCGCCGTCACCAGGAATTTCGCTTACGAAATTGGAACATGGTGGCGGCCCGGCTTTGTCCTGCCCTGGCCACATGTTTTACTCAACAACGCACAACTGAAATCACTCGGTCCGCTCTACGCCGACCAGACTCGTTAGAGCGGGCGCGGTAGCGCAGTGAATTACCCAGCTGCGGTGCCGGAGCGGTATTCGCTCGCGTGGTGTAGGCGTTTCGCGATCCGAAGGATGGATGGACTGCAGTTATGACGTTCGTTGACAAGATCCGGGGCCGGTGGGCCCGCAGACTGACCGTCGCCGCATTGGCGGCGCTCCTGCTGCCGGGAATCATTGGTTTCGCGGGAGGATCGGCGACCGCGGGTGCGTTTTCCCGTCCTGGGTTGCCCGTTGAGTATCTGATGGTCCCGTCCCCGTCGATGGGCCGCGACATCAAGGTCCAGTTCCAGAAGGGGACCGGGTCGCATGCGGTGTACCTGCTTGACGGTCTGCGCGCACGCGACGACTACAACGGCTGGGACATGGAGACCCAGGCGTTCGAGTGGTACTACCAGAGCCCGCTTTCGATCGTGATGCCGGTGGGCGGCCAGTCGAGCTTCTACACCGACTGGTATCAGCCCGCGTGCGGCAAGAACGGCTGCCAGACCTACAAGTGGGAGACATTCCTGACCCAGGAACTGCCACAGTGGCTGGCCTCTGAGAAGGGCGTGTCGACGAATGGCAACGCCGCCGTCGGCCTGTCGATGTCGGGTAACTCCGCGATGATCCTGGCGGCTTACCACCCGCAGATGTACGTCTACGCCGGTTCGCTGTCGGCGTTCCTGAACCCCTCCGAGGGGCAGTGGCCGTTCCTGATCAACATGGCGATGGGCGACGCGGGCGGCTACTCGACCGGCCCGATGTGGGGCCCGGCGGAGACCGACCCGGCGTGGAAGCGCAACGACCCGATGGTCCAGATTCCGCGGTTGGTGGAGAACAACACGCGGCTGTGGGTCTACTGCGGCAACGGCACCCCGAACGAGCTGGGTGGCGCTGACCTGCCTGCGACCTTCCTCGAGGGGCTGACCATCCGCACCAACGAGACCTTCCGCGACAACTACATCGCCGCGGGCGGCAAGAATGCGGTGTTCAACTTCCCGGCCTACGGCACGCACAGCTGGGGCTACTGGGGTCAGCAGCTGCAGCAGATGAAGCCCGATCTGGAGAAGTACCTCGGGTAGTCATCGCCTGACAGTGGGACTGTGACCGATCCCCGTCGAGGGTTTCCTCGGCGGGGATTGGTTTTGCGCCATCGAAATGCAGGTGCCGAGATGGCCTGCGACACAGGGGATGCCGTTCATGGTCGGCGCCGGGCCGCCGGAGATGACGGTCGGCACCCCTTTGCCGTATGGCTCGTAACCGGTGTTGCCGCTGTCGGGGTCGGCCGCCGTCGTCGGCGCGGCGGCGATCGCGACGGCGCACATGCCACACACGCCGACGAGGACCGCGCGGCGCATCAGAATCCTCCTGTCACCCTGACCACCGCACGACCCGAGTAGCGGCCTGCGCGGATCTCGTCGAGCACCCCGACCACGTCCTTGATGTCGACGTCATTGGAGATGTCTGAAAGATGTTGCGGGCGAAGCTCGCCGCCCAGCTTCGCCCAGAGCCGGCGGCGTGGCTCGATCGGCATCTGCACCGAGTCCATGCCAAGCAGCGACACGCCGCGCAGGATGAACGGCATCACGGTGGTGTTCAGGCTCGCGCCACCGGTCAGACCGCTCGCGGCCACTGCGCCGCCGTATTTCACCGTGCTCAGCACGTCGGCCAAGGTCTTGCCGCCGACGCAGTCCACCGCCCCTGCCCAACGGGTCTTGCCCAGCGGGCGAGGCTTGGCGTCGGGGTCTTCGGGCAGTCGGCCGATGACGTCGGCGGCGCCCAGCGCCTTGAGCCGGTCGGCCGCCTCAGCCTTGCCGGTGGACGCGACCACCTCGTAGCCGGCCGCGGCGAGCAGGTCGACGGCGACGGAGCCGACGCCGCCGGTCGCGCCGGTCACGACGATCGGGCCGTCGTCGGGCTTGATGCCCCAGTCGATCAGCGCCTGCACGCTCATCGCGGCGGTGAAGCCCGCGGTGCCGATGGTGGCGCCGTCGTAGGGGCTCAACGAGCCGAGCGCGACGACCCAGTCCGCGGGCAGCCGCGCGTATTCGGCGTAGCCGCCGTGGCGCCCGGTGCCGATCTCGTAGCCGTGGGCGAGGACTGCGTCGCCGACGGCGAAGTCCGGGGACTCCGAGGCCACCACTTCGCCGGTGAGGTCGATGCCGGGCACGACCGGATAGTTGCGTACCACACCGCCGTGGGGCGTCACCGCCAGCGCGTCCTTGTAGTTGACGCTGGAATAGGCGACGCGGACCGTCACCTCACCGGGCGGGAGGTCAGCTTCTTGCAGAGTCTCGACCGTGCAGTCGATGCGGTCGTCGTTCTGGCGGGCGACCAGTGCCTGAAAGCTATCCATGCCCCGACATTACGTCGCGGCCGTTGGCGCTACTTCAGTTCTGCCGACGACAGGCCCAGCAGCCTGCGAGCGACGACGAGCTGCTGGATCTGCTGGGTGCCCTCGAAGATGTCGAGGATCTTCGAGTCCCTGGCCCACTTCTCCAGCAGGGTCTCCTCCGAATAGCCTGTGGTACCGGCCAATTCGACGGCCTTGAGGGTGATATCGGTGGCCACCCGCGCCGCCTTGGCCTTGCCCATCGACGCTTCCTTGGAGTTCGGGATGTCGTTGTCGGCCTGCCACGCCGAACGCACCATCAGCAGATAGCCGGCCTCCCAGTCAGCCTCCATCCGCAGGAACTCCGCGGCCGGGGCGCTCTGGGCGTGCGCCGGCTTGTCGTAGGAGATCTCCACGCCGGCGTTCTCGAGGATCTTGCGCAGTTCCTCGAGGGCGGCGCGGGCGATGCCGACGGCCATCGCGGCGACGACGGGGCGGGTGTTGTCGAAGGTCTCCATGACCCCGCCGAAGCCCTTTTCGACGTCGATCTCCGGGCTGCCGAGGAGGTTCTCCTTCGGGATCCGCACGTTGTCGAAGCGGATGACGGCGGTGTCGGAGGCCTTGATGCCGAGCTTATCCTCGAGCCGCTCGACCGTCACACCGGGATGGTCACGCGGCACGATGAACGACTTGATCGCCGCCCGGCCCTTCGACTTGTCCAGTGTCGCCCACACGACGATGTGGGTGGCGCGCGATCCGGCGGTGACGAAGATCTTCTCGCCGTTGATGACGTATTCGTCGCCGTCGAGTTTGGCGGTGGTGGACACGGCTGCCGAGTCGGACCCGAAGCCCGGCTCGGTGATGGCCATCGCGGCCCACACGTCCTTGCCGAGACGCTCGAGCTGCTCGGGGGTGGCGACGCTGTTGATGGCGGCGTTACCGAGTCCCTGCCGCGGCACTGACAGCATCAATGCCACGTCGCCCCAACTGATTTCCATCACGTTGAGCACGGCCGACATGTTGGCGCCGTTGTGATTGGTCTCCTTGGCCTCCTCGCCGTCGCGGAACGCCTCGGCGCCGGCGAACGGGATGGTCTTCGCCTCCGAGATGCCCTCGAACAGGGTGGCCAGGGTGTCGAGCTCGACAGGATATTCGTGCTCGCGCAGATCCCACTTGCGCGAGATCGGTCGTAGCATCTCGGCGGCGCCCTGATGGGCCTTCTCGATCACCGCATTCAGCTTGCGGGGGAGCTCCAGATTGATTGTCATGACAGTCTTTTCCGTTCCCTAGATGACCACGACGCCCTCGGCGACGCCGATCGCGCGTAAGTCGCGGTACCAGCGTTCGACCGGGTGTTCCTTTGTGTAGCCGTGGCCGCCCAGCAGCTGCACGCCGTCGGAGCCGATCTGCATGCCCCTGTCGGTGCCCATCCGCTTGGCAAGCGCGGCCTCACGCGCGAACGACAGACCCTGGTCGGCGCGCGATGCGCCACGCCAGGTGATCAGCCGCAGGCCGTCGAGTTCGATCGCGATGTTGGCGCACATGAATGCGACGGACTGGCGGTGGGCGATCGGCTCGCCGAAGGCGTGGCGCTCCTTGACGTAGGGCACGACGTGGTCGAGCACCGCGTGGGCGGTGCCGACTGCGAGCGAGGCCCAGCCGAGCCGCGCCAGCGCCAGAGCGTCGGAGTAGTCTTGATCGGTCGCGCCGTCCTCGCCGAGGCGGGCCGACAGCGGCACGGTGACGCTGTCGAGTTCGACCCGACCGAGCGCGGCGGCCCGGATGCCCATGCTCGGGTCGGGCTTGACGCTCAGCCCCTTCGTCGACGACTCGACGATGAACAACGCCGGCTTGCCGTTCAATTGCGCTGCCACGATGAACAATTCGGCGTCCTTGGCAGCCACCACCAAGGACTTGGTGCCATCGAGGCGGTATCCGCTCGGGCTCCGGACGGCGGTGGTCTTCAGCGACGTCGGGTCAAACAGCGGCTGCGGCTCGGCGATCGCAACGCAGGCCTGGGGCACGTTGTCGCCCGCGAACTCCTTGAGATAAGTGGCCTGCTGGTCGGCGCTGCCCCAACGCGTGAGGGCCGACGCGACCCCGGCGGGCGCCAGGATCGGTAACGCCAGTCCCATGTCGCCATAGGAGAGTGCCTCTGCGACCAACGAATTGGTCACCGCTGCGCGGTGTTCGGCGATGCCGTCGAAATCCTCGGGGATGTTGATCGCGGTAATACCCAGCTCGTTGGCCTTGGCGACGAGATCGGGTGGGTAGCTCGCGTTGTCGTCGGCTTCGCGAGCGGCCGGCCGCAGCATCTCCTTGGCGAATTCGCTGACGGTGTCGACGATCATCTTCTGCTCGTCATCGGGCGTCAGGTCGAAGTAGTCCGAGCCGGTGGTCTTCAGGCGGGTCGGGCCGCTCTTCGATCCGGTGATCTTCTTGAACTGACGGTTGGTGGCGCCCGCGGCCGAGAACACCTGCTTGACGCCGTACTTGAGCCCGCGGTTCAGCGGATCGCGGAGTTTGTACTTGTCCAGGAACTCCTGCCCGACAAGGGGCGTGATCAACGCCAACCCGATATCGGTGGGAGTGCGCTTGAACTTGTGCAGTCCGACGGCGCTCTCCTGGCCATTGCGCTTCGGGGCCCGGCCGTTGCGCTTCGGGGCGCCGTCAGACTTGCGGTCGATTGTGTTGGTCATCGTGTGCAGCCTCGTTTTGTAGGAGTGCCGATGACCGTATCTTACTCCAGAGTAAGATAGAAATCACCTGTTAGGTGACTCACATAGTTAGCCGGTACCTACCGCCGTTGGAAGGCTCCCCGGCGCCAGCACCACGCCCGGGGGCAGCTTCGGACCGGGTACCGGTTGGGGGTCGCCGACGGAAAGCTCGGCGGGAGGCGACGAACACTTCTGACCCTTCCCGTCCTCGAGCGGTTCGTCGGTCGGGACACCGCCGGAGTCGACGCAGCACTGGTTAGCGTCGCGAACGGTCTTACCCATGCATTCGTCGTACGCTTCGATGTCCCATACCAGAGGTGCGGCCGACGCCACGAAAGCCGTGAAGCCGAAGGCGACTGCCGCCGAAGACAGACCCGCGGAGAGGAGCTTGGGCGCTCTGCTGCCGATGGCGTGGGTTCGAGTCGATGTGTTCATGTCAACCTGCCTTTGCCGATGTGCGACAGCATGAGCGCCGATTGCGGCAAAGGTCCGGTTTTGACCAAATAATTTCGAACGAAAATGATGGCGGCTTCGGCGGGCTACGGCCCGTCGAGCCTGCGGAGAACCTCGTCGTGCAGCAGTCCGTTGGTGGCCACCGCGCTGCCGCCATGGGGGCCGGGCTGGCCGGCGAAATTGGTGAACCTGCCGCCCGCCTCGCGGATCAGGATGTCGATCGGCGCGAGGTCCCACGGATTGAGCTCGGGTTCGACCGCGATATCGACAGCGCCCTCGGCGACTAGGCAGTGCGACCAGAAGTCGCCGTAGGCGCGGACCCGCCAGACATCGTCGGTGAGGTCGAGGAAACGCGATCGGCGCTCACCCCACCCGGTAAGGTCGGAGAATGACAGGCTTGCCGAGCCGATATCGTCGACGCCGGAGACTGAAATGCGCCGCGTCTTCTCGCCAAACGACGTAAACGCTCCTTGACCCAGACTTGCCCACCACCGTCGCCGTAAGGCAGGCGCGCTAATGACACCGGCGACGGGTGAGCCGTCTATTAATAAAGCGATCAGCGTGCACCACACCGGGACGCCGCGGACGAAGTTCTTCGTCCCGTCGATCGGATCGAGCACCCACTGCCTGCCCGTGAAGCTTGGCGCCCCCCCGAATTCTTCGCCGAAGACCGAGTCGTCGGGTCGGCGCGTCACCAGCGAAGAACGCAGCATCTGCTCGGCAGATCTGTCTGCGTCGGTCACCGGCGTCAGATCCGGTTTGGTGTCTATGTGAAGGTCGAGTGCGCCGAATCTGTCCATCGTCAATGCGTCGGCGGCGTCGGCAAGTTCCAGGGCGAGCGAAATGTCATTTCCGTCCGAGGTCATGGCAGCAGTACTACCACGCCCGCTTACGACAGATTTCAGGGCATAACAGCAGCAACGGATCGAAGGCCTATTTTGGTCAACTCTTGGTTCGCTGGATCTACCGAAGGCGAAGCTAGCGCTCGTCGAGAAAACTCATCAGCACGGCGGTGACATCTTCGAGGCTGTGAAAGACGCCGGCGGCGCGGTCTGAAGCGTCGCGGTCCACCGGATACAGGGGATGTTCGATTCCCAGAACCGTGAGTCCCGCCGCTGCGGCGGCGCGGATGCCGTTGCTCGAATCCTCCACTGCGTAGCTGCCTTCGCTAATTGCCCCCAACCTGGCAACCGCCTCCTGGTAGACGTCGGGCGCTGGCTTGCCCGCGGCTACCTCGGCGCTGGATACCGTCGCGCGGAAGTACTCGCCGACCGGCGTCGTCGCCATCACCCGGTCGATGATTGTGCGGGGCGCCGACGAGGCGAGCGCTATCGGCACTCGCGTCGCTGCAGCCTGCACCAGTTCCAGGGCGCCGTCGATCAGCGAAACCTCGCCGCGGTCATAGGCTTCGCCAACCATCTCGATGACACCGTCCGCTGCGGCATGCTCGTCCATGCCGGTGCGTTCGCTGAGGTAGTGTGCCCATTCGGGGACGCTCTTGCCCTGACAAGCTTTGGTGTCCTCTGCCAGCCAGGTGTAGCCGTGGTCGGCCGACATAGCTTTCCAGCCTTGCTCCCACAAGTGCTCGGACATAACCAGTACCCCGTCGAGATCGAACACCACGCAGCGACGGTCGGTCACAGTCGAGCCTCATTTCCTGTTTGGTGGTAGATCGGATAGAGCGCGTCGTAGAGCCGTTGGTACTGGGCATAGCGGGCGCAGTATTCGAGCGAACGGTCCGGATGAGGCAGATACCTTCGGGTGACAGTCGCGCGACCGGCGAGGAACGAATAGTTGGGCTTGGCACCACGTCCGACGATGGCACAAGCCGCTGCGCCGATCGCGCCGGCATCCTGGGGTTCGGCGATGACTTCCAGCGGACGCTCCAGGACGTCCGCAATGATCTGCATCCAGACCGACCCCATCGATCCGCCGCCCACTGCGCGGATCCTCTTCACGTCCTCTCCGTATTCAAGGCCGTATTGCAATGCCCATCGCATCTGAAAGGCGACGCCCTCCATGACAGCGCGCAAGATATGGCCCGGTGTGTGGTGCAAGCCGAGGCCGATGAACGAGGCACGGGCTGCGTCGTCGAATACGGGGACACGTTCCCCGCTGAGCCAGGGGGCGAACAACAGACCGTCCATGTCGTCCGCACTGTCCTCCACCATGCGTTCCACCCGTGTGTAGTCCACCGACCCGGGTTCGCCGAGTCCGAGCATGCGCAGTGCCCAGGTGAGCGCGGCTCCCCCCGTGGCGATTTCGAGCCAGAGGATCCACCGCTGGGCGTCGGCGTGCGCGAGCGGTCCTAGCCGGTGACGTGGATCGACGCGGCGCTCGGACATCATCAGGCCGAAGTACACCGCCGTGCCCAGGCTGACATGTAGATCGCCGGGATCAACTGCGCCAGAACCTAACTGGCTCGCAGGAACGTCACCCACGCCGACGTAAACGGGTGTGTCGGCGGGCAAGCCCAGCCGACGAGCGACATCGGGCACCAGTGGACCGGCCACATCGGTGGCATTGCGAACAGCGGGAAGCTTGTCCGGGTCTATACCCGCAGCTTCACACGCCCCGCGGTCCCAGCCGCGGCTGTGGTGGGCGTACAGCCGGTACGCCGAGGCCCCAGCATGATCGGTTACCGCCTCGCCCGTCAGATACAGTACGACAGCTTCCTTGCAGTCCAACAGCTTTGCCGTGCTGGCATACACCTCGGGTCGGTTGTTTCGCAGCCAGAGGATCTTGGGGAGGATGTCCTTGGCGGATAGCACCGCGGAGAAGCGCTTGAACTGTGTACTGGGCGGCACAATTTCGGCAAGCGCCCGCGCAGCACCCTCCGCTCGTTGGTCCAGCCAGCTGATCATCGGAAGCAGCGGTTTACCTGATTCGTCGACAGCCACGAGATTGAACATTTGGGCAGTGACGCTGATTCCCTCAATAGAAACGGAGGCGCCGTGGTTACTTCGCACCCGGCCCAGCAACTCCTCGGCGGCGTCTAGCGCCGACGAGATAATCAGGTCAAGATCCTGGTCGACGGCATCATTGACTGTCTGAATGCCGTAGCCGCGGTAGGCGCTGTCCAGCAGTGCGCCGTCGGCATCAACAACCACGGCCTTCACACCGCTGGTGCCGATGTCGAACGCCAAGAAATGCGGGCTCAAGTAAGCCTCCCTTCGCCCCGGTGGCTCAACCGAGGCATGGCCGGCGGCAGCAAGAGTTCTTCGAACAGCTTGAGGAACCTGTCATTCTGCTCGGTGGTTCCGACCGTCACCCGCACGTGCGATCCTTTGAGGCCGTGGGCGCCCATGGCCCTGATCAATATGTCCTCGGCGAGGAGCGCGTCGACCACATCGGACACCGACCGACCGGACGCGGAGATATCAGCCAGTACGAAGTTGCCGTCGGACGGGTACGACTTCACACCCTCCATCTGCTGCATCGCCGCGTGCAGTCGATCAGCTTCCGAGCTGATGAACTCGCGCCGCCGCCTTAGCTCTTCCGGCTCGGCAAGTGCCTGTAGGCAGCCCCAGATCGCCATCAGGCTGATACTGAATGGAATTCGGACTCGCTGGACGATGTCGATCAGCTCCGGATCACCGATCAAATAGCCGACGCGCAGTGCCGCCAGCCCGAATCCTTTCGACATGGTCCGCGCGATGACGAGGTTTGGATGGCATGAGACAAGGGGAGCGAATGATTCGGCGTAGCCGCACTCCAGGTACGCCTGGTCGACCACGACGGGGATACCAGTGTCGAGCAGGCGAACCAACTGGTCTCTACGCCAACCTTTTCCGGTCGGATTGTTGGGACTACAAAGGAAGATGGCTTTCGTTCGCTCCGTGATGGCAGAAAGCATGGCTTCGACGTCCAGATCCCACGACGATGTCAACGGCACGGCCTTTGGTGCGCCGCCATAGATGCGCGTCTGGCTTTCGAAGAACGCATAGGTGGGTGTGGCGATGATCGTCTCGTCGCCAGGGCCGACCAGCAACCGCACCAGGACATCGAGTACCTCAGTGGAGCCATTGCCGAGGACGATCGATTCCGGCGGCACGGAGTTGTACTCCGCCAGCGCGGCCACCAGGTCCTTGCCTGAATATGGGTAGAGGTGTCCCACGTCGAATGCTTCCCGCACCGCCGCCCGGACTCCCTCGGACGGCGGTATCGGACACTCGTTAGACATCATTCTCGCGAGCTGGCGATGCTGCCAGGCGAAATCGTGATGTTCAGCGTTGTACGGTGCAGCGTTGCGAAATGTCGTCTTGACGAAGCGGTCGACTGTCTGACTCACCGGATTGCGCCTCCCTGGGGTACGCCCGCTTGTTCTCGATTGATTCGGTTTCGGAGGATCGTCATGTACCAGATGCCGGCCAGAACGAAGAACACTCCGGCTGTCAGTGCCGTTTGATGGTTCAGTGCAGGCACAGTCAGGCATCCGACGACGAAGATCGTCCACAGCAGGGCGGCGACGCGAACGACTTCCGCATATCGTCCAAGGTCAAAATTCGTTCGCTTCGGCAGTGATCCGTTACGCGACGCGATGAGGACGGCGATCACCGTCAGGCCGTAAACGGTGTAGTAACCCAGTGCTGCCATGCCGACGATGAGTGCCATGGCCTCTGACGACCCGTAGCTGCCAAGGAGCACCAAAGCCAGACTGAAACTAGCGACGACCAGCAACGCGGTGCTGGGCGATTTCGTTGTGGGAGAGACCTTCTTCAATGCCGAAGAGGCTGGCAGCATGTTGTCGCGCGAGAGCGAGAACATCAATCGGCTCGCAGCCGCCATATTGGCGAGACCACCGGCATAGAGTGCAATGATCGCCACGGATTCGAAAATCGCCGCACCCGTGGACCCGAGCGCCGTGTTGAGGATGTGCGAGACTGGCACATCAGACGCGTTCGTATCGACCAGATTGTCGATGTTGATGGTGAGTCCGACAATCATGAGAAATCCGACGATGATTGCGAACAGGAGTGCACGGATCACGGCCTTGGGTACATGGCGGGTGGCCATCTTGGTCTCTTCGGCGAGGTCGGCGGCACCCTCGAAGCCGGTCAGTACCCACATTGCAAGAAGACCGGAAAGCAGTATGGCCGTGGCGAAGCCGCTATCTCCGACAGTGGTGGTGGTTAAGAAGCTGACGTTCTGAACCGGGTTTGTTACGAACCCGACGACGAGCAGGATCGTGGTCAAGATGATCGAGAGACCGATTTCGACAGCGAAAGCTACTGCGTTGTTGATCCGCGATGCTATGCGTACACCGGCCAGGTTAATGGCTAGCTGGGAGACTAGGACAATCAACACGACGACGACCGTGGACGTGGTGGTGATCTCGATACCCAACCTGTTCAAAAGGACGGGCGCCAAACCGAAGTTGAGTCCTGTAAAGCCTGGGATGAACGCCATCAATCCTGCCCAGCCGACGAACCATCCGTAGTGAGAGTTGATCAGTCGACTAGTCCACTGATACGCATAGCCGCTGATCGGCATGCGGCCCGCTAACTCGGCCAGTACCAAGGCGACGAGAAGTTGGCCGATGGACACGATGAGCCACGTCCATACAAAGACAGGCCCAACCATCCCCAGCGAGTAGGCGAAGGTGGTGAAAACTCCGGCAGTGACACACATACAAGAGATGGAGATCGAAAAGGAACTCCAGGCGCCCATCGACCGTTCCAGCTGCGGCTCGTAACCGAACGCTCGTAATTCTTCTTCGTCGGATGCAGGTGTCACTGCTTCCCTTGGTCTGGACATTTGGTCGTCGGTCATGAAGGACTCACTTCCTCTTCGGCAACAAGGTGGTGTTGGAGAGTGCAGGTTTCTTTCTGTGTGTGTCAGAACCCGTCCGGTGACTTGCGCGGACCGGTCACATCGGTACGGTCGCGGCGCAGTCGGTGCACGGTGAGGCTGAAGACGCCTGGGGCGTAGTGCTCTTGCGAAAGCAGGACCGGAACACCGGATGCCGACCGTTCAGTCTGCTCGAGCCGCAGAAGCGGGCTGTTGCGCGGGCAATCCAGCATTTTGGCCAGGCGGACGCTGGCGAGAACCGGCGTAATCTCGGCGACGCCGCCAACAAGATGGACGCCACATTGGCGTTCCAAAAACTGATAGATCGACCCGCCGTCATAGACGGGTGAGCTGGCTGCCTCAAGAATGTCGAGCGGGATCACGTCGAAGCCGTGCGTCGCAGGCACTCCGTCGACTCGGATGATTCGCTCCACCCTAAACGCCTCAGCGTCGTGGGGAAGTTCGAGTGCGGCGATGATCCACGGGCTGATCCGCCCGACCTTCGCCTCGATGACTTCGACGTTCAAATTGGCTTTGGCGGCCGTGACGGCCTCGGTGACTCCGATATCGAGATCGAGGACACTGTGCACGCGCGTTCGCTTGGGCGTTACAAAGGTCCCGACGCCATGCACGCGACGGATCAATCCGTCACGCTCGAGGCCGCTGAGAATCTCCCGCAGCGTCGGCCGGCTGATGCCGTAACGCCTCGCGAATTCTGGTTCGGCGGGCAGCTTCTCGTTCGGCGCGTATGTGCCGTTGTTTATCTCGGTGGCGAGTTGCTGCCGCACCTCTTCGGAGAGCAATTGCCGCTGCTCACGGCGCATGCCGAACCCTTGACTCATAGATGTAAGATGTCAGACAACTAAAACCTTGTCAATGGATATGCCGCGAATCGAGAGGTCAGCGCGATGACACACCTGTTCAACGACCCGGCCCGATTCACCGACGACATGCTGGTCGGATTCCTTGATGCGCACGCCCGTTACGTCGTCGCGGTCCCAGGGGGAGTGGTACGGACGCGTAAGACCAGACCGGGAAAGGTGGCGGTGGTGATCGGTGGCGGATCGGGCCACTATCCGGCGTTCTGTGGAACCGTTGGTCCCGGTTTCGCCGACGGTGCGGTCGTCGGCAACATCTTCACCTCGCCTTCGTCTGAAGATGCGAGCTCAGTGGCCCGTGCCTGCCATGGGGATTCGGGCGTGCTGCTGATCACCGGCAACTACGCCGGCGACGTCATGAATTTCAGCCTTGCTGTCGACCAGCTCCGCCGCGAAGGAATCGACGCGCACTACCTCGTCGTGACTGACGACATCGCCAGTGCGCCAGAGGGCGAGGAGGCGCAAAGGCGCGGCATCGCCGGTGACTTCACCGTATTCAAATGTGCATGTGCGGCTGCGGAAGCCGGCCTTGACTTGCGCAATGTCATCCGCGTGGCAGCCGATGCGAACGCGGCGACTCGCACGCTCGGAGTGGCCTTTGGAGGGTGCACCTTGCCCGGTGCAGACTCCCCGTTGTTCACCGTTCCGCAGGGGAAGATGGGCGTGGGCCTCGGGATCCACGGTGAGCCGGGCATCTCAGAGGAACCGCTACCTGGCGCCGAGGGTTTGGCTGAGGCGCTGGTCGACGGAGTGTTAGGCGACGCGCCACGCGGCGGCACTAAGCGAATAGCGGTGATTCTAAATGGACTGGGTCGGACCAAATACGAAGAACTGTTTGTTGTCTGGGGCGCGGTGGCGCGGCTTCTGCGGGTTCGCGGCTACGAGGTCGTCGAACCGGAGGTCGGGGAGCTGGTTACGAGCCTGGACATGGCAGGTTGTTCGTTGACAGTCATGTGGCTGAACGACGAACTCGAAAAGTATTGGTGCGCACCGGCCGACACGCCCGCCTACCGTAAGGGTGCAGCTATGACAGACGATGGTGCTGTGCGTAGCGCCGTCCAGTACGAGGCGGCAGCACCCGCCCGGCAGCTGTCCCAGTTGTCTGACGACGCTGGGCGCCTCGGAGGTCAGTACGTAGCACAGGCGCTTGATGCGGTGGCGAAGATGCTTGCCGATGCCGAGGATGAATTGGGTCGCATCGACGCCGTAGCTGGTGATGGCGACCACGGCCGCGGCATGGTGAAGGGCTCGTCGGCCGCCCGAGAGGCGGCAAACATGGCCGTCGAAGCCGGAGCGGGCCAGGGTTCGGTTCTGATCGCGGCTGGAGCCCGCTGGGCAGCAGAGGCGGGCGGAACGTCGGGTGTGCTGTGGGGCTCGATGCTATCGGCTATCGGGGAACGTCTGGGCGACATAGGGATTCCCGATTCGGCAACCATCGCGGCGGCGATGCGCGCTGGCTACGACGCGGTGAAACACCTCGGGGGTGCCGCGCCCGGCGACAAGACGATGCTCGACGCAATGCTTCCGTTCGTCGAGGAATTGCAGCGTCTGGTCGATGACGGTCAACCGTGGTCTCAAGCGTGGACCGCTGCTGCCGGGGTCGCCGGGGAAGCTGCAAAGGCGACCGCGGATCTGCGGCCCAAGATAGGGCGCGCCCGCCCGCTTGCCGAGCGCAGCGTCGGAACGCCGGATCCTGGGGCCACGTCGCTGGCTATGTGTGCGCGAGTTGTCGCAGACTGCTTCGTTCTCACCCCGAAGCGGGATTGTTGACATGGCTTTACGAATTGTGGTCGGCTCGGACGAAGCCGGGTACCAATACAAGGAAGCGCTTAAAGGTGACCTCCGCGAGGATAGGCGCGTCGCTGAGGTCACTGATGTCGGGGTCGGCGCGGACGAATGTAGGGCTTATCCGCACATCGCCGTCGCGGCCGCTCGGATGATCGTCGAGGGCAGGGCTGACCGCGCGCTTCTCGTGTGCGGCACCGGTCTCGGCGTTGCGATCAGCGCCAACAAGGTGCCCGGAGTCCGCGCCGTAACCGCACACGATAGCTTTTCTGTCGAGCGGTCAGTGCTTTCCAATAATGCGCAGGTTCTGTGCTTCGGCCAGCGGGTGATAGGACTTGAACTGGCGCGCAGATTGGCCAAGGAATGGTTGGCCTACGAATTCGACGTACGCAGCGCGTCGGCCGAAAAAGTCGCCCTCATCGACCATTACGAACACTGATCGTAAGACTCATGTCCAGCACCGGCATACCCCGGACGGTGTCATGGCAGCAGTCCTACCATGGGCCGTGTGTGGGAATTCGCGCTGCTGCTTCTGCTGATCGGGGCGATCGTCGTGGTCGCCGGGCCTTGGATCATGCGGCGGCGCGGCATCTCCGGGGGCGCATTGGAGGGCACACTGCTGGTCACCGGCGTCAGCCCGCGCCCTGAGGGTGTGACGGGTCCGCAGTACGTGACCGTCACCGGCGTCATCAACGGCCCCACCGTCAACGAACACGTCGTGTACCAACGCCTCGAGGCCGACGTCAACGACTGGCCGACCATGGGTCAGCTTTTCCCGGTCGTCTATTCGCAGAAGAATCCCGACAACTGGCGCTTCGCGCCGACCGAGGGACCCACGATGAAGCCCGGCGAGAGGTGGGGCGGAGGCGCATAGCCCGCCGTTCTCGCTGGTCGCATCTCGGTATCTCTCTCGACATCTCCCGCGCTGTTATGCGGCTTTGTAGTGGTTGAGGTTGATGGTGATGTGGGTGGCGATGTGGCTGAGGGTGAGTGTTCGTGGTGTGGGTGGGGGT